>NC_009664.2:4081014-4761183 GCF_000017305.1 Kineococcus radiotolerans SRS30216 = ATCC BAA-149
GCTCCGGCCGTCGTCGCCCTGGGCGGGGGCCACGGGCTGTCCGCCTCGCTGTCCGCCCTGCGCCACCTCACCGACCGGCTCACCGCCGTCGTCACCGTCGCCGACGACGGGGGCTCCTCGGGCCGCCTGCGCCGGGAGCTCGGCGGGCTGCCCCCCGGGGACCTGCGGATGGCGCTGTCGGCGCTGTGCGACGACTCCGAGTGGGGCCGCACCTGGCGCGACGTGCTGCAGCACCGCTTCACCAGCGAGGGGTCCCTGCACCAGCACGCCACCGGCAACCTGCTCATCGCCACCCTCTGGGAGCTGCTCGGCGACGAGGTCGCCGGCCTGGACTGGGTGGGCCGGCTGCTCGGCGCGCGCGGTCGGGTGCTGCCCATGGCCGCGGTCCCGCTGGACATCGAGGCCGACGTGCTCGGCCTCGTCCCCGGCGACCCCGGCGCCACCACGTCCGTGCGGGGTCAGGTCGCGGTCGCCTCCACCCCCGGCCAGGTCGCCGCCGTCCGCCTGGTCCCCGAGGACCCGCCGGTGCGCCCGGAGGTCGTGACCGCCATCGCCGAGGCCGACTGGGTCGTGCTCGGGCCGGGGTCGTGGTTCACCAGCGTGCTGCCGCACCTCATGGTCCCCGGCCTGCTCCGGGCGCTGACCAGCACCCGCGCCCGCACCTGCGTCACCCTCAACCTCGCCGTGCAGCCGGGGGAGACCGACGGGTTCAGCGCCGAGGCGCACCTGGAGGTCCTCGCCGCGCACGCCCCGGGGCTGGTGGTCGACGCCGTGGTGGCCGACCCGGTGGCCGTCGGCGACGTCGACGCGCTGGTCCGGGTGGCCGAGTCGCTGGGCGCGCAGGTGCTGCTGCGGACGGTGTCGGTGGGCGACGGGACCCCCCGCCACGACGCGCTGCGGCTGGCCGCGGCCTACCGTGACGTGTTCTCCGCCCCCGCCGGGCACGGCGCCGGGCGCGGGGGCGGGTGAGGTCGGTGGTGCAGGTGCGAGCGGGACAGGATCGAGGAGACTCACACGTGGCGACGGGGTCGGGGGAGGACCAGGCATGGCGATGACGGCAGCGGTCAAGGACGAGCTGAGCCGGTTGCCGGTGACGACGACGGCGGCGCGCAAGGCCGAGGTGTCGGTCATGCTGCGCTTCGCCGGCGGGCTGCACATCGTCTCGGGGCGGATCGTCATCGAGGCGGAGCTGGACTCCGCCTCCATCGCGCGCCGGCTGCGGCGCGACATCGCCGACGTGTTCGGCCACCCCAGCGACCTGCTCGTCGTCCAGGCCGGGGGCCTGCGCCGCGCCACCCGCTACGTCCTGCGGGTGGCGCGCGACGGGGAGTCGCTGGCCCGCCAGACGGGTCTGCTCGACGGCCGCGGGCGCCCGGTGCGGGGCCTGCCCTCCCACATCGTCTCCAGCTCCGCCCAGATCGCCGAGGCCGCCTGGCGCGGGGCGTTCCTGGCCCGCGGCTCGCTCACCGAACCGGGCCGCTCCGCCGCCCTGGAGGTCACCTGCCCCGGCCCGGAGGCCGCGCTCGCCCTGGTGGGCGCCGCGCGCCGCCTGGAGCTGTCGGCCAAGGCGCGCGAGGTGCGGGGGGTGGACCGGGTCGTGCTGCGCGACGGCGACGCCATCAGCGCGCTGCTCACCCGCCTGGGCGCCCACGACGCGATGATGACGTGGGAGGAGCGCCGCATGCGGCGCGAGGTCCGCGCCACCGCCAACCGCCTCGCGAACTTCGACGACGCCAACCTGCGCCGCTCCGCGCGGGCCGCGGTGGCCGCCGGGGCCCGCGTGGAGCGGGCCCTGGAGCTGCTCGGCGACGACATCCCCGACCACCTGCTGCAGGCCGGGCGGCTGCGGCTGGAGCACAAGCAGGCCAGCCTCGAGGAGCTGGGGCAGCTGGCCGACCCGCCCATGACCAAGGACGCCATCGCGGGACGGATCCGGCGGCTGCTGGGGATGGCGGACAAGAAGGCCATCGAGCTGGGCATCCCCGGCACCGAGTCCGGCCTGACCGCGGACATGCTCGACGCCTGAGCCGACGCCCCGGCGGCGCCGGGCGCCTCCCCCCGGTTCACGCCGGACGTGACGCAGGCCATAGGCTCGCGACGACGCCGCGGGGCCGCGGCGGGTACGGGGCGCGACAGCCGCCCGGGTGCTCGTCGCCCGGACGGCTCGAACGGCCAGCCACAGGACCGGTACCGCAAGCACGAGACGCACCAGGCCCGTCCGGTCGACGGTGCGTCAAGGAGGAGAGCGCATGACCACACGGGTCGGCATCAACGGATTCGGTCGCATCGGCCGCAACTTCTTCCGCGCGGCACTCGCGCAGAACGCGGACTTCGAGATCGTCGCGGTCAACGACCTCACCGACGCGAAGGCCCTGGCCCACCTGCTCAAGCACGACTCCATCCTCGGCAAGCTCGCCGAGGACGTGCGGGTCGAGGGCGACTCCATCGTCGTCGGCTCGAGGACCATCAAGGTCCTCGCCGACCGCGACCCCGCCAACCTCGGCTGGGGCGACCTGGGCGTCGACGTCGTCGTGGAGTCCACCGGGTTCTTCACCGACGGGGAGAAGGCCAAGGCCCACCTCACCGCCGGCGCCAAGAAGGTCGTCGTCTCCGCCCCGGCCACCAACGACGACGTCACCGTCGTCATGGGCGTCAACGACTCCGACTACGACGGCTCGAAGCACGCGATCATCTCCAACGCGTCGTGCACCACGAACTGCCTGGCCCCGCTGGCCAAGGTCCTCGACGACGCCTTCGGCATCGAGCGCGGCCTCATGACCACCGTGCACGCCTACACCGCCGACCAGAACCTCCAGGACGGCCCGCACAAGGACCTGCGTCGCGCCCGCGCCGCGGCCCTGAACATCGTGCCGACCTCCACCGGCGCGGCGAAGGCCATCGGCCTGGTCCTGCCGCAGCTGAAGGGCAAGCTCGACGGCTACGCGCTGCGCGTCCCGGTCCCGACGGGCTCGGCCACCGACCTCACCGTCACCGTGGGCCGCGAGGTCACCGTGGACGAGGTCAACGCCGCCTACCGCGCCGCCGCCGACGGCCCCCTCAAGGGCTACCTGACGTACTCGGACGAGCCGCTGGTCTCCTCCGACATCGTCACCGACCCCTCGTCGTGCATCTACGACTCGGGCCTGACCAAGGTCATCGGCAACCAGGTCAAGGTCGTCGGCTGGTACGACAACGAGTGGGGCTACTCCAACCGCCTCGTCGACCTCGTCACCCTCGTCGGCGCGTCCCTCTGACCGTCTGAGCGTCTGACAGGATCCGGCCCGGGCCCTCGCACCGTCGAGGGCCCGGGCCGTCGTCCGTCCGGCCCCGGACAGCCCCCGCGGAAAGGCTCACCTGTGAAGACCCTCGACGACCTCGAGACCCAGCTCGGCGGCTTCGCCGGCCGGCGCGTCCTGGTCCGCAGCGACCTGAACGTCCCCCTCGACCACGACCGGCGCGACGGGGCCGGGCAGCCCGTCATCACCGACGACGGCCGCCTGCGCGCCTCCGTCCCCACCCTGCGCCGCCTGCTCGACGCCGGCGCCCGGGTCGTGGTGACCGCGCACCTGGGCCGCCCGAAGGGCGCCCCGGAGGCGAAGTACTCCCTGGCGCCGGTGCACGCCCGCCTCGCGGAGCTGCTGCCGGGCGTCGAGGTCGGCTTCTGCCCGGTCACGGTGGGGGCGCAGGCCACGGCCGCGGTCGACGCCCTGGCCGACGGTGAGCTGCTGCTGCTGGAGAACATCCGGTTCAACGCGGGGGAGACCAGCAAGGACGACGAGGAGCGCGAGGCCTTCGCCGACGAGCTCGCCGCCCTCGCCGACGCCTTCGTCTCCGACGGGTTCGGCGCCGTGCACCGCAAGCACGCCAGCGTCTACGACGTCGCGCTCCGCCTGCCGCACGCCGCGGGGGGCCTGGTGGCGACCGAGGTCGAGGTCCTGCAGCGGCTGACGGCGCACCCGGAGCGCCCCTACGCGGTCGTCCTGGGCGGGTCGAAGGTCTCGGACAAGCTCGGGGTCATCGACAACCTCCTCGGTTCGCTGCTGGGCGAGGGGGACCGCCTCCTCGTGGGCGGCGGGATGGTGTTCACCTTCCTCAAGGCCCAGGGGTACGAGGTCGGGAAGTCGCTGCTGGAGACCGACCAGCTGGACCGCGTCGCCGGCTACGTGCGCACCGCCCGGGAGAAGGGCGTCGAGCTCGTCCTGCCCACCGACGTCGTCGCGGCCACCGCCTTCGCCGCCGACGCCGAGCACGACGTCGTCGCCGTGGACGCGATCCCCGCCGACCGCCTCGGCCTGGACATCGGGCCGGACTCCGGGGCCGCCTTCGCCGCCCGCCTCGCCGACGCCCGCACGGTGTTCTGGAACGGGCCGATGGGCGTGTTCGAGATGGAGCCCTACTCCCACGGCACCCGGGCCGTCGCCCAGGCCCTGGTGGACGGGGGCGCCTTCAGCGTGGTCGGCGGCGGGGACTCCGCCGCCGCGGTGCGCACCCTCGGCTTCGCCGACGAGCGGTTCGGGCACATCTCCACCGGGGGCGGGGCGAGCCTGGAGTACCTGGAGGGCAAGCACCTCCCCGGCCTCGACGTCCTGAGCTGACCAGACCCCGCACCGACCACGCGACGAGAGAAGGTTCGACGATGTCCCGCACCCCGCTGATCGCCGGGAACTGGAAGATGGTCCTGGACCACCAGCAGGGCACCCTGCTGGTGCAGAAGCTGGACTGGACCCTGAAGGACGCCAAGCACGACTACTCCGCCGTCGAGGTCGCGGTGCTGCCCTCGCACACCAGCCTGCGCACGGTGCAGACCCTCATCGAGGGCGACAAGCTGTCGATCGCGCTCGGCGCGCAGGACGTCTCCGAGCACGACTCCGGCGCCTACACCGGCGAGGTGTCGGCGGCGATGCTGGCCAAGCTGGGCGTCACCTACGTCGCCGTGGGGCACTCCGAGCGCCGTCAGTACCACGGCGAGACGGACGCGACGGTGCGCGCGAAGGCGGCCAAGGCGCTGGCCGCGGGGCTGACCCCCATCGTCTGCGTCGGCGAGGCGCTGGAGATCCGCAAGGCCGAGCAGCACGTGGAGTTCACGGTCGGGCAGGTCACCCAGGCCCTCACCGGTCTCACCGCGGAGCAGGCCGCCGGCCTGGTGCTGGCCTACGAGCCGGTCTGGGCCATCGGCACCGGCGAGGTCGCGACCCCCGAGGACGCCCAGGAGGTCTGCGCCGCGCTGCGCGAGGCCGTGGCCGAGCTGTTCGACCGGGCGACCGCCGACGCGGTCCGCGTCCTCTACGGCGGCAGCGTGAAACCGGCCAGCATCGCCGCCATCATGCGCCAGCCCGACGTCGACGGGGCCCTCGTCGGCGGCGCCAGCACGGACGCCGGCGACTTCGCCGCGATCGTCCGCTTCCGCGACCATCCTGCCTGACCACCCCCCGTGATGGCTTAGGCTGACCGACGTGAGCGTGCTCCGCATCGTGCTGCAGGTGATCCTGGGGATCTCCAGCCTCCTCCTGACGCTGTTGATCCTCCTGCACAAGGGCAAGGGTGGTGGGCTCTCGGACATGTTCGGCGGCGGGGTGACCACGAGCCTGTCGGGTTCGAGCATGGCCGAGCGGAACCTCAACCGCTTCACCGTGGGCCTGGGACTGATCTGGTTCGCCACGGTCGTCCTGCTCGGGCTCGTCGAGCGGTTCACCAACGAGTTCTGATCCGCCCATCCACCGAGACTGAAGCAGGAAGAGGACCGACGTGGCAGGTGGCAACGCCATCCGGGGAAGCAGGGTCGGCGCAGGCCCCATGGGCGAGGCGGAACGGGGGGACACCGCACCCCGCATCCGCATCTCCTACTGGTGCGCCAACGGGCACGAGACGAAGCCCAGCTTCGCCGAGGAGTCCGGGGTCGAGCCCCCCGAGACGTGGGACTGCCCCCGGTGCGGCTTCCCCGCTGGCACCGACCGGGCCAACCCGCCGGCCCCGCCGAAGAACGAGCCCTACAAGACGCACCTGGCCTACGTGAAGGAACGTCGTTCCGACGCCGACGGCGAGGCCATCCTCAACGAGGCCCTGGACTCCCTGCGGGCGCGCGGGCTCATCCGCTGAACCCCTGAGCACGACCGTGCACGACGAAGGCCCCCGGCGGATCGCCGGGGGCCTTCGTCGTGCGGGTCAGAGGTCGGCCGCCGCCGCCTCGTCGACCAGCCACAAGGTGCGCTCGGTGCCGAACACCCCGGCCGCCGGGGTCTCCGCCACGTCGCCGGCGGCGACCCCGCGAGCGACCGCGGCGGCCTTCTCGGCCCCCGAGGCCACCAGCCACACCTGGCGGGCGCGGGCGATGGCGCCGAAGGTGAAGGACACCCGCAGCGGCGGCGGCTTCGGGGACTCCCGCACCCCCACGACGCTGGAGTCGTCGCGGGCCAGCCCCGGGTGGTGGGGGAACAGCGACGCGACGTGGCCGTCGGGCCCCATGCCCAGCAGCAGGACGTCGAAGGCGGGCACTTCCGCGCCCTCCCCGAAGGCCAGCAGTTCCGCGGCGTAGCGGGCCGCGGCGGCGTCGAGGTCGTCGCCGTCGGCGCCGTCGCTGGCCGGCGGCAGGTGCACCGTCGACGGGTCCAGCGGCAGGGCGTCGAGCAGCGCGTCCGCGGCCTGGGTCGCGTTGCGCTCGGGGTCACCGGCGGGCAGGAACCGCTCGTCGGACCACCACAGGTGGACCCGCGTCCAGTCCACCGCGTCCCGGGCGGGAGAGGAGGCGACCGCGGCGAGGGTCTTCCCGCCGATGGTCCCCCCGGTCAGGGAGACGTGGGCGATCCCCCGGGCGGCCTGCGCGTCGGCGACGGCGCTCAGCAGCCGTCCGGCCGTCGCCGCGGCGAGCACCTCCGGGGAGGTGTGCCGGACGACGAGGACCCCGGAGCGCGTCACGCCGTCGTCCCCTCGGCCGCCCGCTTGCGCGGAGACGCCTTCTTGGCCGTCGACTTCCGGGTCGCCGCCTTCCTGGCGGGGGTCTTCGCCGCCGCGGCCTCGACCTCGTCGGTCCCGGTCGGGCCGGGGCTCACGGGTGCGGCGAGGGTCATGCCCCCGCTGCGCTCGGGCTCGGGCGGGGCGCCCTTCATGCTGCGCGAGACGCGGGCCGACCGCTGCTCGGCCGCGGCCTGCCGCTCGGCCGCCGCCGCCGGTGCGGACAGCTTCCCCGCGCTCTGCGCGTCGCGCACGGACATGACCTTCTTGTTGACCTGCGGCAGGCCCTCGGCGAGGACCTCGCCGTAGACCTCGTCGGGGTCGAGCCGGCGCAGCTCCTCGGACAGGCAGTCCTTGGTGGGCCGGCGGGCCAGGGTCAGGCGCCGGTCCGGCTGACCCGGCTGGGTCAGCGTCGCGACGTTCTGGTCGGGGCGGATGAGCTCCACCGCACCCGACTTCCGCTCCAGCCGGACGCTGTGGACACCCGTCCCGCGCTTGGTCCGGGCCCGCACGACCGGTGCCTTGAGCTTGGCCGCGAGCCACGCCGCGAGCAGCTCGGTGCTGGGGCTGTCCGGGGCCCCGCCCACGGTGATGGAGGTGACCGGTTCGTAGGGGGGCTGGTCCAGGGCCGCCGCCAGCAGGGCCCGCCAGTTCGTCAGGCGGGTCCAGGCCAGGTCGGTGTCGCCGGCGCGGTACGTCGCCCGCCGGATCTCCAACGTCTTCGCCGGGTCGCGGGCCTCGGCGGAGTCGGTGATGCGGCGCTGCGCGATGGCCCCGACGGGGTCGGTGCGCAGGTCGTCCGGGGCGACCCCTGGCCAGTACGCCACGATCGGGGCGTCGGGCAGCAGCAGGGAGACGATGGTCGTCTCGGCGTGCTCGACGAGGGGGCCGTAGGCGCGCAGCACCACGACCTCGCTGGCCCCGGCGTCACCGCCGACGCGGATCTGCGCGTCGAGGCGCGCCGCGCCGCGCTTGTTCCCCCGGGCCAGGACGAGCACCCGGCAGGGGTGCTCGCGGCTGGCCTCGTTGGCCGCGGAGATGGCGTCCTCGGCGTGGGCGTCGTCGGTGATGACGACGAGGGTGAGGACGCGGCCGAGCGCCACGGCCCCGCCGGTCTCGCGCAGGTCGACCAGCGCCTTGTTGATGGCGCTGGTGGACGTGCTGGGCAGGTCGATGATCACATCTGCTCCCGGTGGATCAGGCTCACGGTCGCCGCCACTGCCGGCCGGTCCGTTCGAGCATCGCGTGCGCGGACGGGGGACCCCAGGTGCCCGACGCGTAGGGCTCCGGCTTGCCGTTCTTGGCCCAGAAGGCGGTGATGGGGTCGAGGATCTTCCACGACAGCTCCACCTCCTCGTGGCGGGGGAACAGCGGCGGGTCGCCCAGCAGGACGTCCAGGATCAGCCGCTCGTAGGCCTCCGGGCTGGACTCGGTGAAGGCGTGGCCGTAGCCGAAGTCCATGGTCACGTCGCGCACCTCCATCGCGGTGCCGGGGACCTTGGAACCGAACCGCATGGTGATGCCCTCGTCGGGCTGGACGCGGATGACCAGGGCGTTCTGCCCCAGCTCCTCCGTGGCGGTCAGCTCGAAGGGCAGGTGCGGGGCCCGCTTGAACACGACGGCGATCTCGGTGACCCGCCGCCCCAGGCGCTTGCCGGCGCGCAGGTAGAACGGGACCCCCGCCCAGCGGCGGGTGTCGATCTCCAGCTCGATGGCCGCGAACGTCTCGGTCGTCGACGAGGCGGGGATGCCGTCCTCGTCGAGGTAGCCCTTGACCTGCTCGGACCCCTGCCACCCGGAGGCGTACTGCCCGCGGGCGGTGGACCGGGCGAGGTCCTTCAGCGGCCGCACCGCGGAGAGGACCTTGGCCTTCTCCGCGCGCAGGTCCGCGGCCTCGAAGGAGACCGGTTCCTCCATCGCGGTCAGGGCCAGCAGCTGCAGCAGGTGGTTCTGGATGACGTCGCGCGCCGCGCCGATGCCGTCGTAGTAGCCGGCGCGGCCACCGATGCCGATGTCCTCGGCCATGGTGATCTGCACGTGGTCCACGTGGTTGGCGTTCCACAGCGGCTCGAACATCTGGTTGGCGAAGCGCAGCGCCAGGATGTTCTGGACCGTCTCCTTGCCCAGGTAGTGGTCGATGCGGAACACCGAGTCCGGGGGGAACACGTCCTCGACGACGGCGTTGAGCTCGCGCGCCGACTTCAGGTCCCGGCCGAAGGGCTTCTCGATGACGACGCGGCGCCACTGGTCCCCGTGCTGGGCGCTGAGCCCGCTGCGCGCGAGCTGCTTGGCCACCACGGGGAAGAACTTCGGCGGGATCGACATGTAGAACGCGTGGTTGCCGCCGGTGCCGCGGACCCGGTCGAGGTCGGCGACGGTGGCGGCGAGCTGGTCGAACGCCTCGTCGTCGTCGAACTCACCGGGGACGAACCGGAAGCCCTCGGCCAGCTGGGCCCAGACCGACTCCCGGAACGGGGTGCGGGCGTGCTGGCGCACGGAGTCGTAGACGATCTTGCCGAAGTCCTGGTCCACCCAGTCCCGGCGGGCGAAGCCCGTCAGGGCGAAGCCCGGGGGGAGCAGCCCGCGGTTGGCCAGGTCGTAGATGGCCGGCATGAGCTTCTTGCGCGCCAGGTCCCCGGTCACGCCGAACATCACCATGCCGCACGGCCCGGCGATCCGCGGGAGCCGCCGGTCCCGCGGATCGCGCAGCGGGTTCTCGGCCGGGGTGACCCGCGCGGGGCTCACTGCGCCTCGACCTGCGTCTTCACACGCTCCAGCTCGTCGGTGACGGTCTGCAGGAGCTCGGTCCAGCTCTTCTCGAATTTGTCCAGGCCCTCGGTCTCGAGCAGCTCGACGACCTCGGTGTAGGAGATGCCGAGGCGCTCGAGGTCGTCCAGGACGCTCTGGGACTCGCCGTAGGAGCCGCGGATGGTGTCCCCGGTGACCTCGCCGTGGTCGATCGTGGCGTCCAGGGTCTTGCCGGGCATCGTGTTCACGGTGTTCTCCGCGACGAGGCCGGTGACGTAGAGGGTGTCGGGCAGGTTCGGGTCCTTGACGCCGGTGGAGGCCCACAGCGGACGCTGCGCGTGGGCGCCGGCCTCCTTGAGGACCTGCCAGCGCGGGGTCGAGAAGACCTCCTCGTAGGCCTGGTAGGCCAGGCGCGCGTTGGCCAGCCCGGCCTTCGAGCGCAGCGCGTTCGCCTCGTCGGTGCCGATCTCCCCGAGGCGGCGGTCGACCTCGGTGTCCACGCGGGAGACGAAGAAGGACGCCACGGAGTGGATCTTGGAGATGTCGTGGCCGTTCTGCTTGGCCTGCTCCAGACCGGTGAGGAAGGCCTGCATGACGGCCCGGTAGCGGTCCAGGGAGAAGATCAGCGTGACGTTGACGCTGATGCCCTCGCTCAGCGCGGTCGTGATGGCCGGCAGGCCCTCGACCGTCGCGGGGATCTTGATGTGCAGGTTCTCCCGGCCGACGGCCTCCCACAGCCGGCGCGCCGACGCCTCGGTCGCCGCGGTGTCGCGGGCCTGGCGCGGGTCGACCTCGAGGGAGACGCGGCCGTCGATGCCGTCGGTGCGGTCGAAGACGGGCTTGAGGACGTCGCAGGCGCGGCGGACGTCCTCGGTGGTGATGTGGAACACCGCTTCCTCGGTGTCCACGCCCTTGCCGACGAGCTCCTTCACCTGGTCGGTGTAGCGGTCGCCCTTGCTGAGGGCGGTCGCGAAGATCGTCGGGTTGGAGGTGACGCCGAGCACGCCGGCGTCCACCAGGCGCTGGAGCTCCCCGCCGTCGGTCAGCTCGCGGGAGAGGTCGTCCAGCCAGACCGACACGCCGTGCTGGTGCAGGGTCTCGAGGTTGTTGCTCATGAGGTGCTCCGTTCCTTCGTCCACGGGATGGGTGGGCGCCGGGACGGCGCCCGCAGAACCCCGGGGGCCGCTGGTCGCGGCCCCCGGGACGAGGTCACTGCAGACCGGCGAGGGATTCCTTGGCCGCGGTGACGACCGCGGTGTCGGTCATGCCGAACTCGCGGTAGAGGTCCTGGTAGTCGGCCGAGGCGCCGAAGTGCTCGATGCCCACGACGCGCCCGGCGTCGCCGGTCAGGTCGTGCCAGCCCTGGGCGATGCCGGCCTCGACGGCCACGCGCGCCTTCACCCCGGGGATGAGGACGGTGTCGCGGTAGGACTGCGGCTGGGCGTCGAACCACTCGCGGCACGGCATGGAGACGACGCGGGTGGGGATGCCCTCGGCCTCGAGCTTCTCGCGGGCGGCCACGGCGATCTGCACCTCGGACCCGGTGCCGATGAGGATGACCTCCGGGTTGGCGGTGGAGGCCTCGACGAGGACGTAGGCGCCCTTGGCGACGCCGTCGGCCGCGCCCCAGCCCGGCTGGGAGCGGTCGAAGGTCGGCAGGTCCTGGCGGGAGAGGGCCAGGCCGGCGGGCCGGTCGGTCGTCTCCAGGATCGTCTTCCACGCCCACGCGGTCTCGTTGGCGTCGCCGGGGCGCACCACGTCGAAGCCGGGGATGGCGCGCAGCGAGGCGAGGTGCTCGATCGGCTGGTGGGTCGGGCCGTCCTCGCCCAGGCCGATGGAGTCGTGGGTCCACACGTAGGTCACCGGCAGCCGCATGATCGAGGCCAGGCGCACCGCGGGACGCATGTAGTCGCTGAAGACGAGGAACGTGCCGCCGTAGGGGCGGGTCCCGCCGTGCAGCGCGATGCCGTTGAGGATCGAGCCCATCGCGTGCTCGCGGATGCCGAAGTGCAGCACGCGGCCGTAGACGTTGCCGTCCCAGGTCTTCGTGGTGCGGCTCGGCGGCAGGAAGGACGGCTCGCCCTTCAGCGAGGTGAGGTTGGACTCGGCCAGGTCGGCCGAACCGCCCCACAGCTCCGGCAGGGAGGAGGCGATGGCGTTGAGGACCTGACCGGAGGCCTTGCGCGAGGCCATGGCCTTGCCGGGCTCGAAGACCGGCAGCGACTGCTCCCAGCCGGCGGGCAGGGTGCGGGTGCGCATGCGGTCGAAGAGCTCCGCGCGCTCGCCGGCGCCCTCGCGCCAGGCGTCGAACTCGCGCTGCCAGGCCTCGTGGGCCGTCTTGCCGCGCTCGCGGACCTGGCGGGCGAAGCCGATGACCTCGTCGGAGACCTCGAAGGTCTTCTCGGGGTCGAAGCCGAGGACCTCCTTGGTGGCCTTGACCTCGGCCTCGCCCAGGGCGGAGCCGTGCGACTTGCCGGTGTTCTGCAGGTTCGGCGCGGGGTAGGCGATGATCGTGCGCAGCACGATGATCGAGGGCTTGCCCGTCTCGGCCTTGGCCGCCTCGATCGCGGCGTGCAGGCCGGCGAGGTCCTCGGTGTAGGGGCCCTCGCCGCCGTTGGTCCAGTCGATGGTCTGGACGTGCCAGCCGTAGGACTCGTAGCGCTTGCCGGTGTCCTCGCCCAGGGCGATCGCGGTGTCGTCCTCGATGGAGATGTGGTTCTGGTCGTAGATGACGACCAGGTTGCCCAGCTCCTGGACCCCGGCGATGGCGGAGGCCTCGGAGGTCACGCCCTCCTCGATGTCGCCGTCGGAGCACAGCACGTAGACGTGGTGGTCGAACGGGCTGGTGCCCGGGGCGGCCTCGGGGTCGAACAGACCGCGCTCGCGGCGGGCGGCCATGGCCATGCCGACCGCGGAGGACAGCCCCTGGCCCAGTGGGCCGGTGGTCATCTCGACGCCGGCGGTGTGCCCGTGCTCGGGGTGGCCGGGGGTCTTCGAACCCCACTTGCGCAGCGCCTTGAGGTCGTCGAGCTCCAGGCCGTAGCCGGACAGGTAGAGCTGGTTGTACAGCGTCAGGCTGGAGTGCCCGCAGGACAGCACGAACCGGTCGCGACCGACCCAGTCCGGGTCGGCGGGGTCGTGCCGCAGGACCTTCTGGAACAGCAGGGTGGCCACCGGGGCGAGGCTCATGGCCGTACCCGGGTGACCGTTGCCGGCGCGCTGCACCGCGTCCATCGCGAGGACGCGGGCGGTGTCGACCGTCCTCTGGTCCAAGTCGCTCCACTCGAGGCTGGGCTGGCTCACGTGTCTCCTCCCGTGCGAACCAGCTGACCGACCAGCGCCGGGGTGGCGGTGGGGGACCGGCCGTGGTCCGCTCTCTGTCTCCGTCGTGCGTCGTGACCGCCATGCGGCCCGACGTCCCGAGGCGTCTCGTCGTCGTCGGATCCGCCGCCGAGCCCACCGCGTGACGCGGTGTGTGACGGATCACTGCGGTCGAGCCTACTCGCAGGGTGCGGAGCCGCAGTTCCTGAGGGTGGCGCGCGCCCGCGTACGACACTGCGTAGCAGCGGCGTAAGCTCGTACCTGCCCGTCGTCACCTCGCCCTGAGGACACTGTGACCGTCGCCGACCCGCGTCTGACCGACGCCCCCGCGCACTCCCGGACCAGCCTGCTGGGCCGACGACGCGGAGGGCGTCCTCCGCGCTTCCCCCGGGCGGCCGCCTACGTCGCGCTCACCAAGCCGCGCATCGTCGAGCTGCTGCTCATCACCACCATCCCGGTCATGCTCTTCGCCGCCGGCGGGCTGCCCTCCGGGTGGCTCATCCTCACGACCTTCGTCGGGGGGGCGCTGGCCGCGGGCTGCGCCAACACCTTGAACTGCTACTTCGACCGCGACATCGACGCGCTGATGAAGCGCACCGAGAACCGCCCGCTGGTCACCGGGGAGGTCTCCCCGCGCCAGGCGCTGGTCTTCGCGACCGTCCTGGGGATCGCCTCCACGGCGATCTTCGTGGCGTTCGTCAACGTCCTCTCGGCGGCCCTGGCCCTCGGCGCGATCCTGCTCTACGTCGTGGGCTACACGCTGCTGCTCAAGCGGCGGACGTCCCAGAACATCGTCTGGGGCGGGGTGGCCGGCTGCATGCAGGTCCTCATCGGCTGGACCGCCGTGCGCGACTCGCTGGACTGGGCGCCGTTCGTGCTCTTCGGGGTGATCTTCCTCTGGACCCCGCCGCACTACTGGCCGCTGTCGGTGCGCTACCGCGAGGACTACGCCAACGCGGGGGTGCCGATGCTCCCCGTCGTGGCCAAGCCCACGACGGTGTCGCGCCAGATCGTCCTCTACACGATCGCGATGGTCCTCTGCTCGCTGCTGCTGGTCCCCCTCGGCGGCGCCGGGGTGGTCTACGGCGCCGCGGCGCTGGTCCTCGGGATCGGGTTCCTGGTGCAGACGATCGGGTTGCACCGCCGGGCCACGCGCTTCGAGGTCGAGACCGGCGGGCGCGACGCCGGGACGCTGGAGCAGCTCAAGCGGATCTCCCCCATGGGGGTCTTCCACGGCTCCATCACGTACCTGACGCTGCTGTCCGCCGCCGTGGCGGTGGACCCGTTCGTGCGGGTGGGCTGGCCGTTCTGAGCTCCGCCCGGGTTCACGCCCGGGCGGTTGCGGGAAGCCGTCGTCGGACACTGCGTCCGCGGCGGCTTCCCGCGTTCCCGGCCCGGGTGCGTCGGCCACGGGCTCCGGGGACGTCCGACGACGCCCTCCCGGGCCCGCCCCCGACCTCACCCCGCGTCCTCGACGCGGTGAGGACCGGGGTGGCTCAGTCCCAGCGGAACCAGCGGGCGCAGGCCAGGCCCGCGGCCACGGCCCAGGCGGCGAGCACGAGCAGCGGGACGACGGCGACGGTGCCGGTGGCCAGGGCCTCGCGCACGGCGGTCCCCAGCGCTCCGGAGGGCAGGACGTCGGCGACGACGCCCAGGGGGGAGGGCAGCACGAGCCCGCCGCCGGCGAGCAGCAGGACCCAGACGAAGTTGGCCACGGCGAGGGTGCCCTCGGCGCGCACGGTGCCGGCCAGCAGCAGGCCCAGGGACGTGAACGCCGCCACGCCCAGCAGGACGGCGGGCAGCGCCGCCAGCAGGGTCGCGGCGTCGGGGGACCAGCCCAGGAACAGCGCGATCGCCCCGAGCAGGACGACCTGCACGACGACGACGGCCAGCACCGAGAGGACCTTGCCCACGAGCAGGCCCGAGCGGGCCAGCGGGCTGGTGGCCAGCAGGCGCAGGACGCCGTTGCGGCGGTCGAACCCGGTGCCGATGGCCTGCCCGGTGAAGGCGGTGGAGACCACGGCCAGGGCCACGACCCCGCCCAGGGCGAGCGCGGGGCGGTTCCCGGGACCCAGGTCCAGGGAGGTCACGCGGGTGACCCCGACGAGCACCAGGGCGGGCAGCAGCACGGTCAGCAGCAGCTGCTCGCCGTTGCGCAGGGCCACCCGCGTCTCGAAGCCGGCCTGGCGCAGCACCCGCCGCGCCCAGGGCGTCGCGGTGCCGGCGGGGGTGAAGTCCAGCGCGCGCGGGGTCCCCGCCGGGCTCGGGGCGGGGGGTGTGCTCGTCATCGCAGGGTCCTCCCGGTCAGGTCGAGGAAGACGTCCTCGAGCGTGCGGCGCACCGGCCCGACGCCCTCGGCGAGGACGTCGTGGGAGGCGCACCAGTTGGTGACGGTGGCCACCACGCGCGGGTCCACCTCGATGCCGCTGACCAGGTAGCGCCCGGGTTCGGCCTCGGCGACCTCGGCGCCCACCGGCAGCGCCCGGGCCAGGGACCGCGTGTCCAGGGCCGGGCGGGAGCGGAAGGTCAGCGACGCCGGGCCGCGGGTGAGCGCGTCGGGGGAGCCGGTGGCCACGACGCGGCCGTGGTCGACGACGACGACCTCGTCGGCGAGGCGCTCGGCCTCCTCCATGAGGTGGGTCGTGAGGACGACGGCGACCCCGGCGGCGCGGACCTCGCGCACGACGTCCCACACCGCCAGCCGCGCCTGCGGGTCCAGCCCGGCGCTGGGCTCGTCGAGGAACACCAGCTCCGGGCGCCCGACCAGCGCGCAGGCCGTGGCCAGGCGCTGGCGCTGGCCACCGGAGAGGCGGCGGACCCGGGTGCGGGCGAAGGAGGTCAGCCCGAGGCGCTCGGCCAGCGCGTCGACGTTGAGGGGGTGGGTGTGCAGGCCGGCGAGGTGGCGCAGCGCCTCCAGCGCGCCGACCCCGCTGGGCAGGCCGCCGTCCTGCAGCATCACCCCGACCCGGGGCCGCAGCCGGGCCGCGTCGGCCACGGGGTCCAGGCCCAGCACGCGCACGGTGCCGGAGTCCGGGCGCCGCAGCCCCTCGCAGATCCCGACGGTCGTGGTCTTGCCGGCTCCGTTGGGGCCCAGCAGCGCGGTCACCCGCCCGCGCTCGGCCCGGAAGGACAACCCGTCGAGCACGGTGGGACCGCCGCCGTAGGCCTTGCGCAGGTCCGTCACCTCGACGGCCGCGTCGGTGCGGACGCCGGGCAGGGCCGCGGGTGAGGGGGAGCCGATCGCCACGAGGGTCGAGTCTACGAGCCCGGGTAGTAGCCCCGGCACCACGCGCCCGCCCCGCGGCGGGGGGACGGGACCGGGTGGGCGGGATCACGTCGGGGGCGGGTGGGAACGCGAGCGGCAATTAGGTAACATGGATGTTGTGGAAATGGTGAGGCCACCCTTAGTCGGGGGCCCGACGAGCAGCCCGCCGGGTGGTGGCGCGGACGACGCGCGCACCCGGACGCGGGTGCGTTCCGCCGTCGCCGAGTTCGGTCCCGTCCACGCCACCCGCATCGCCGGGCTGCTCGGCCTCACCGTCGCCGCGGTCCGCCGCCACCTCGACGCCATGGTCGCCGAGGGGGTGCTCGAGCTGCGCGAACCGAGCCCCGGGCAGCGCCGCGGCCGCGGCCGCCCCGCCAAGGAGTACGTGGTCGGCTCCGCCGGCCACGACGCCCTGCCGGCCGGCTACGACGACCTCGCGCTCTCCGCCCTGGCCTACCTGGCCGAGGTGCAGGGCCCCGCGGCCGTCGAGGACTTCGCCCAGCGGCGCTTCGCCGCCCTGGAGCAGTCCCTCGCGGGGCTGCAGGGGTCCCCGGCCGAGCGGGTGCAGGCCCTGGTGGCGGCCCTCGCGGCGCAGGGGTACTCCGCCAGCGCCCGGCCCGCGGGCCGGGGAACAGCGATGGAGGGGCTCCAGTTGTGCCAGGGGCACTGCCCCGTGCAACGGGTGGCCGAGGCCTTCCCCCAGCTGTGCGAGGCCGAGCGGCGCACCTTCGAGCGCGTCCTCGGCACCCGGGTCCAGCGCCTGGCGACCCTCGCCCACGGCGACCACGTCTGCACCTCGTTCATCCCGCTCGACCAGCTCGCCCCGCACCACCCCGATGACCAGCCCCACCCGCACGACCGCACCGTGGCCCCCGCCACGGGGGACCACACGCCGACGGAAGGACGACGACTGTGACCGACACCGTCTCCGACACCCAGACCACCGCGGGCCCGCCCGAGCTCGAGGGCATGGGCAAGTACCAGTACGGCTGGGCGGACTCCGACCTCGCCGGCTCCACCGCCCGCCGCGGCCTGTCCGAGGAGGTCGTGCGCAACATCTCGGCGCTGAAGGACGAGCCCGAGTGGATGCTCGCCCTGCGCCTGAAGGCGCTGCGCCTCTTCGGGCGCAAGCCCATGCCGAACTGGGGCTCGGACCTCAGCGGCATCGACTTCGACAACATCAAGTACTTCGTGCGCTCCACGGAGAAGCAAGCCACGAGCTGGGACGAGCTGCCCGAGGACATCAAGGCGACCTACGACCGCCTGGGCATCCCCGAGGCCGAGAAGCAGCGCCTCATCGCCGGGGTCGCCGCCCAGTACGAGTCCGAGGTCGTCTACCACCAGATCCGCGAGGACCTGGAGGAGAAGGGCGTCATCTTCGTCGACACCGACACCGGTCTGCGCGAGCACGAGGAGCTCTTCAAGGAGTACTTCGGCACCGTCATCCCGGTCGGCGACAACAAGTTCGCCTCCCTCAACACCGCGGTGTGGTCCGGCGGCTCGTTCATCTACGTGCCCAAGGGCGTCCACGTGGACATCCCGCTGCAGGCCTACTTCCGGATCAACACCGAGAACATGGGCCAGTTCGAGCGGACGCTGATCATCGCCGACGAGGGCTCCTACGTGCACTACGTCGAGGGCTGCACCGCGCCGATCTACCAGAGCGACTCGCTGCACTCCGCGGTCGTGGAGATCGTCGTGAAGAAGAACGCCCGCGTGCGCTACACGACCATCCAGAACTGGTCGAACAACGTGTACAACCTCGTCACCAAGCGCGCCACGGCCGCCGAGGGCGCGACGATGGAGTGGGTCGACGGCAACATCGGCTCCAAGGTCACGATGAAGTACCCGGCGATCTACCTCATGGGTGAGCACGCCAAGGGCGAGACGCTGTCCATCGCCATGGCCGGCGAGGGCCAGCACCAGGACGCGGGCGCGAAGATGGTCCACGCCGCCCCGCACACCGCGAGCTCCATCGTCTCCAAGTCGATCGCCCGCGGTGGTGGCCGCACCTCCTACCGCGGCCTCATCCAGGTGCTCGAGGGGGCCCACCACTCGGCCTCGACGGTGCGCTGCGACGCGCTGCTGGTCGACACCATCTCCCGCTCGGACACCTACCCCTACAACGACATCCGCGAGGACGACGTCGTCATGGGGCACGAGGCCACGGTCTCGAAGGTCTCCGACGACCAGCTCTTCTACCTCATGAGCCGCGGCATGGCCGAGGACGAGGCCATGGCGATGATCGTGCGCGGGTTCATCGAGCCCGTCGCGCGGGAGCTGCCCATGGAGTACGCGCTGGAACTGAACCGCCTGATCGAGCTGCAGATGGAAGGGGCCGTCGGCTGATGACCGCCGTCGACGAGACGACCACCGACCCGGGCACCGACCCGACGACCACGACGCCGGCGAACACGGCCCGGGCCCACAGCCACGGCGCCGGGATCGTCCCGGAGGCCAGCCGCGCCGAGCGGCTGACGTCCTTCGACGTCGCCGACTTCGCGGTGCCCACCGGCCGGGAGGAGGAGTGGAAGTTCTCGCCGCTGCGCGAGTTCGCCCCCCTCTTCGAGGTCGCCGAGGCCGGGGCCGGCAACTCGCCCGTCGTCGAGGTCAGCGGGCCCGACGTCGTCGAGCACCGCACCGGCACCCTCGCCGAGGTCGGCGCGGGCACCGCGTTCGTGCCCGGCGACCGGGTCGCCGCCGCCGGCTGGAGCTCCACCGGGGTCGCGCACCTGGTCCGCGTGCCCGCCGAGGCCGAGCTCGAGGCCCCCGTGCTGGTGACGGTCCGCGGGGAGGCCGGGCGCACCACCTCCGGCCACCTCGTCGTCGAGACCGGCCACCACGCCAAGGCCCTCGTCGTGCTGTCCCACGTCGGCGGCGGCGCCCACCGCGGCAACGTCGAGGTGCGCGCCGGCGACGGGTCCGACCTCACGGTCGTCACCCTGCAGGAGTGGGACGCCGACGCCGTCCACGTCGGCCAGCACGACGTGCGGGTCGGGCGCGACGCCCAGGTCCGCCACATCGGCGTCACCCTGGGCGGCAAGGCCGTCCGCGTCTCGGTGAACATCGGCTACGCCGCCCCCGGCGGCAGCGCGACCGCGCTCGGCGTCTACTTCGCCGGAGCCGGCCAGCACAGCGAGCACCGCCAGTTCGTCGACCACGAGGCCGTCAGCTGCAAGAGCTACGTCGAGTACAAGGGCGCGCTGCAGGGCGAGGGCGCGCACGCGGTGTGGATCGGCGACGTGCTCATCCGCGCCACCGCCGAGGGCACCGAGACCTACGAGCTGAACCGCAACCTCGTCCTCACCGACGGGGCGCGCGCGGACTCCGTGCCCAACCTCGAGATCGAGACCGGCGAGATCGTCGGCGCCGGTCACGCCTCGGCCACCGGCCGCTTCGACGACGAGCAGCTGTTCTACCTGCAGTCGCGCGGCATCACCGAGGACGAGGCGCGCCGGCTGGTGGTGCGCGGCTTCTTCGCCAGCATCGTCGACAAGATCGGGATCCCCGAGATCTCCCAGCGACTCATGACGACCATCGAGACCCAGCTCGCCCAGACCCCGCCTGCCGAGGAGAACTGAATGTCCACCCTGGAGATCCGCGACCTGCACGTGACGGTCGACGAAGCCGACGGCTCCGTGAAGGAGATCCTGCGCGGGGTCGACCTCACGATCCGCTCCGGTGAGGTCCACGCCGTCATGGGCCCCAACGGTTCCGGCAAGTCGACGCTGGCCTACTCCATCGCCGGCCACCCCAAGTACACCGTCACCGGCGGCACCGTCACCCTCGACGGTGAGGACGTCCTGGCGATGAGCGTCGACGAGCGCGCCCGCGCGGGGATGTTCCTGGCCATGCAGTACCCCGTGGAGGTCCCCGGGGTCACGGTGTCGAACTTCCTGCGCACCGCCAAGACCGCCATCGACGGCGAGGCGCCGAAGCTGCGCACCTGGGTCAAGGACGTCAAGCAGGCGATGGACGACCTGAAGATGGACTCCTCCTTCGCCGAGCGCAACGTCAACGAGCACTTCTCCGGCGGGGAGAAGAAGCGGCACGAGATCCTCCAGATGGAGCTGCTCAAGCCCAAGATCGCGATCCTCGACGAGACCGACTCCGGCCTCGACGTCGACGCCCTCAAGATCGTTTCCGAGGGCGTCAACCGCTCGCTGTCGACGGCCAACCCCGGCGTCCTGCTCATCACCCACTACACGCGGATCCTGCGCTACATCAAGCCGGACTTCGTGCACGTGTTCGTCAACGGCCGGGTGGCCGAGCAGGGTGGCCCCGAGCTGGCCGACGCCCTCGAGGAATCCGGTTACGACCGCTTCCTCGCCCCCGCCTGACCCGAGACCCGACCGACTTGAGGAGGCACTGGTGAGCGAGACCGAGACCCCCGCCGCTCCCGCGAGCGGCCCGACGCCGGCGGCCCTCGCCGACGTCGAGGAGGCGCTGCGCGACGTCGTCGACCCCGAGCTCGGGATCAACGTCGTCGACCTGGGCCTCATCTACGGGTTGACCGTCTCCGACGACAACGTCGCGACGATCGACATGACGCTGACCAGCGCGGCCTGCCCGCTGACCGACGTCATCGAGGACCAGACCGCTCAGGCCCTCACCGACGTGGTGGCCGACCACCGCATCAACTGGGTGTGGATGCCGCCGTGGGGCCCGGAGAAGATCACCGACGACGGCCGCGACCAGTTGCGGGCGCTCGGGTTCAACGTCTGAGCCGCAGCTCCACCGCGCGACCCCCTGGACCAGCCGGTCCGGGGGGTCGCGTGCTTCCCGGGGCCGCCGGCGACCGGGCCCCCGTCGCCGGCGGGTCAGTCCAGCCCCCGCGCGGCCAGGGCCTCCCCGAGGGCCTCGGCGTGGGCCACGGTGCGCACCACGGTGGGGACCAGCAGGGCCCGAGGGTCCCCGCCCAGACCCCGCGCCGCGGCCGCCTCCCGCGACTCCGCCAGCAGGCGCCCCACGACGGGGATGCTCGTCAGCGTCAGGGTCAGCCCCAGAGCGAGCCGGTCGGGGTCGATCCCGACCCGGCGCAGCGGCCGGGCGGCGACGACCACGGCCGCCAGGACCGCCGGGACGGGGGTGGTGGCGCTGACCAGCGTCGCCGCCCACAGGCACACGAGCAGCCCGGTCACGCTGCCGAGCGCGCGCACCGGCCCGGCGGTCCACACCTGGACCACCGCCAGGGCGAGGAGCAGCCACCCCGCCCGGCGCACCTGCGCGGCCAGCAGGCCGCGGCTGAGGCGGGCGAGGCGGGCCAGCAGCGCCACCAGCGCGGCCAGGGCGAGCAGCGCGACCGCCGCGGGGGCGTCGGCGACCCCCAGGCGCAGCACCCCCACGAGGGTGCCCAGCGCGGCCAGGGCCGCGAGCTTCGTCCCGGCCCGGGTCCGGTGCAGCCAGGAGGTCCCGGGCTCGGCGATGCCCAGCAGGGGTGGGGGCCCGCCCAGCCCGCGCCGCGCGCCCGGTCTCACGCCTGGGCCCGGTAGGCGGCGATGACGTCCCCGGGCGCGCCGTCGGCGTGGACCCGGCCTCCCTGGATCCACAGCACCCGGTCGGCGCGGGCGGCGAGGTCCAGGTCGTGGGTGGCGACGAGGACCTGACCCACCGGCGCGGGCGGGTCGCGCAGCACCGCGCCCACCCGGCGGGCCGTGCGCAGGTCCAGCAGGGTGGTGGGCTCGTCGCACAGCAGCACCCGCGGCCCGGTGGCCAGCACAGAGGTCAGCGCCAGGAGCTGACGCTGCCCGCTGGAGGCCTCCCGCACCGAGCGGTCGGCCAGCTCGCCGAGCCCGGCCTCGGCCAGCAGCTCCCGGGCCCGCTCGTCGTGCCGGCGGCGGGGCAGGTCGCTGCGGCGCAGCGACAGGGCCACGTCCTCCACGGCCGTGGGCATCACCAGCTGCGCGTCGGGGTCGGTGAAGACGAAGCCGACGTGGCGGCGCAGCTGCTTCAGCTGCCGCTCGGGGTCGAGGCCGTCGACGGTGACCCGGCCGGCGTCGGGCAGCACCAGGCCGTCCAGCAGCCGCAGCAGCGTGGACTTGCCCGAGCCGTTGGGCCCGATGAGCGCGGTGAGGGGGGCCGTCGCCGGGTCCAGCTCCAAGTCGAGGCGGTGCAGCACCGGGCGCGGGCCCGCGTGCACGCGCACCCCTTCGAGCCGGATCACGGACGGGCGGGTCTCAGCGGGCGGTCAGGCGCGGGAACGCGCGGTGCACCGGGGCCGCGACGAGCACGGCGAGGACGACCTTGACCAGGTCGCCGGGCAGGTAACCCAGGCAGAGCTTCGCCGCGGTGGCCAGGTCCAGGTCCCCGCCCCAGGCCATGCCCGGCACGCCGAAGGCGTAGACGACGCCGATCCCGCCGAGCAGCGTCCCCGCGACCAGCCCCGCCACGCCCCGGCCGCGGCGGACCCCGGCGCGCGCGAGGAACCCGACGACGAGGGCCGCGAACGGGTAGGACAGCAGGAAGCCCGCGCTGGGTCCGGCCAGGACCCCCAGCCCGGCGGCCCCGCCGGCGAAGACGGGGACCCCCGCCAGGCCCACGAGGAGGTACAGGGCGGCGGCCGCGGCCCCGCGCCAGGGACCGAGCACCGCGCCGCAGAGCATGATCCCCAGCGTCTGCAGGGTGATGGGGATGGCCAGCAGCCCGATCGGGATCCCCGGGGTGAGGGCCAGGGCGCAGACCAGGGCGGCGAAGACGGCGACCAGGGCGAGGTCGCCGGAGCGCTCGACGGGGCGGCGCAGGCCGGCGGCCGGCGGCGTCGGGCGGCGGCGGGTGGACGGGGTCACCCGCGAGAACCTAGCGGACGGGGTCGCGGTACCGGGGGCCGTAGAATCAGCACGACCCCCGCCCGTCCGACCCTTGAGAGCTGCCCCCGTGATCGTCGCGTCCGACCTCGAACTGCGTGCGGGAGCCCGCCTGCTCATGGAGGGCGTGAACTTCCGCGTCGCCGCCGGGGACCGCATCGGGCTGGTGGGCCGCAACGGCGCCGGGAAGACCACCCTGACCAAGGTCCTCGCCGGGGAGGGGCAGCCCGCCTCGGGCACCGTGACCCGCTCGGGCGAGATCGGGTACCTGCCCCAGGACCCCCGGGCCGGGGACCCGGAGATGCTGTCCCGCGACCGGATCCTCGCCGCCCGCGGCCTGGACGAGATCATCGCCAAGCTGCGCAAGGCCGAGGTCGACATGGCCAGCGAGGACGAGAAGGTCCGCGACCGCGCCATGGACCGCTACACCAAGCTCGACGCGCGCTTCGTCGCGCTCGGCGGCTACACCGCCGAGAGCGAGGCCGCCCGGATCTGCGCCAACCTCAACCTGCCCGACCGCATCCTCGACCAGCAGCTCAAGACGCTCTCGGGTGGTCAGCGCCGCCGCGTGGAGCTGGCCCGCATCCTGTTCTCGGCCAGCGAGACCCTGCTGCTGGACGAGCCGACCAACCACCTCGACGCCGACTCCATCAGCTGGCTGCGCGAGCACCTGAAGAACTACGCCGGCGGGCTCATCGTCATCAGCCACGACGTGGAGCTGCTCGAGGTCGTCGTCAACCGCGTCTTCCACCTCGACGCGAACCGGGCGACCATCGACCTCTACAACGTCGGCTGGAAGAACTACCTCAAGCAGCGCGAGACCGACGAGAAGCGCCGGGTGCGCGAGCGCTCCAACGCCGAGAAGAAGGCCGGCACGCTGCTGGCCCAGGCCGCCAAGATGGGCGCCAAGGCCACCAAGGCCGTCGCCGCGCAGAACATGGCCAAGCGCGCCGAGCGGCTCCTGGGCGAGCTGGAGGACGTCCGCGTCCAGGACAAGGTCGCCAAGCTGCGCTTCCCCAAGCCCGCGCCCTGCGGCAAGACCCCGCTGATTGCGCGGGGGCTGTCGAAGTCCTACGGCTCGCTGGAGATCTTCACCTCCGTCGACCTCGCCATCGACCGCGGCAGCCGCGTGGTCATCCTCGGTCTCAACGGGGCGGGCAAGACGACCCTGCTGCGGATGCTGGGCGGGGTCGAGCAGCCCGACACCGGCGAGATCATCGGCGGGCACGGCGTCAAGATCGGCTACTACGCCCAGGAGCACGAGACCCTCGACCACGACCGCTCGGTCCTGGAGAACATGCGCTCGGCCTCCCCGGACCTCGACGACACCCGCGTGCGCACGGTGCTGGGCTCCTTCCTCTTCTCCGGCGACGACGTCGACAAGCCCGCCGGGGTCCTCTCCGGGGGGGAGAAGACCCGGCTGGCGCTGGCGACGCTGGTCGTCTCCAGCGCCAACGTGCTGCTCCTGGACGAGCCGACGAACAACCTCGACCCGGCCTCGCGCGCGGAGATCCTGGACGCCCTGAAGCACTACGAGGGCGCGGTCGTGCTGGTCACCCACGACGAGGGGGCCGTCGAGGCGCTCGGGCCCGAGCGGGTCGTCCTGCTGCCCGACGGGGTCGAGGACCTCTGGAACGCCGGCTACCAGGAGCTCGTCTCCCTCGCCTGACCGGACGCCGACCCCTCGTCCCCGCCCCGCGCGGGGCCCGGACGGGAGGGTCGGCGCGCGTGCTCCCCGCCCGGCACCGGGTCCCGGGGACCGTGGACGGGCGACGATCTCCCCGTTCGACTGGCCACAACGGCCCCGGGTGGTGACCATGGTGGGGTCTGAGGTCGACGACGACGTGGAGGAGGTCGGGGTGACCGAGACCATCAAGCGGGGAACCCGGTTGAGCGGTGCGGAGCGTGAACAGCTCGCCGACGAGCTGTCGAAGGGCTACGCGGAGGGCAAGAGCATCCGGGCACTGGCCGAGGAGACAGGACGTTCCTACGGCTTCGTGCACCGCCTGCTCAGCGAGAACGACGTGACCCTGCGCAGTCGTGGCGGGGCCACGCGGGGCAAGGCCCGGCAGGGCTGAGGGTCCGCGGCCGGGGGCACCGACCGCTCACAGCGAGCGGTCGGTGCCTCCGTCCACGGTCAGCGAGGCGCCAGTGACGTAGGACGCCGCGGGGGAGAGCAGGAACACCGCCGCGCGGGCGAACTCGTCGGGCAGTCCCGCCCGGCGCAGCGGGATGTCCTCCAGCACGTCGGGGGCCAGGTCGTCGGTGTCCTCGAACTCCAGCGGGGAACTGGCGTCGACGTGGCCGGCGAGCAGGTTGTTGATCCGCACCCCCCGGGGCCCCAGCTCGTCGGCCAGCGCCTTGGCCGCCATCGCCAGGCCGGGGCGCAGCCCGTTGGCGACGCCGGCGTCCATCACGGGGCTGCGCACGGTGCTGGAGAGCAGCAGGACCAGCGAGGCCCCCTCCCCGGTGGCCGCCTTGCCGACCGAGCGGGCCAGGCGCAGCGGGCCGAGGAGGCTGGACTCGAAGGCCTCGCGCCAGGTGCCGTCGTCGGCCTCCAGGACCGTGGAGGAGGGCGGGGTCCCGCAGGAGACGACCGCGCCGTCGAGGCGGCCGAAGCGGGCGTGGGCGGCGGCCACCAGGCGGGTCTCGGTGCCGGGGGCGGAGATGTCCCCAGGCACGGGCAGCAGGCGGCTGCGGTCACCGATGCTCGGCATCACCGCGGCGAGCTCGTCCTCGTCCCCGGCGTGCAGAACCAGGAGCGCGCCCTCGTCGGCGAGCACCCTCGCGCACGCCAGCCCCAGGCCCGTGGAGGCCCCGGAGACGATGTACACGCGGTCACTCAGGCCCAGGTCCATGCGCTCATTGTTGCGCAGAGTGGCCGCTGAGACACACAGCATGATCGCAGCGACCCGAACGGGCTCACCGCGGCGCCGTCCGATCCCGTCCCGCCCTCAGGATCGGTGGTCCACCGCGTCCATCTCCGCGTCCTCGGCCGCCTCGTCGACCCCCGACCGGGCCGCTCGCCGCGACCGGCCCCGAGCGGGCCGCACCGCCGAGGGCGGGTGCGGGACGGGCCCAGGCGTCACCGCCAGCTCCGGTCCGGGCGACCCCGCGGGGGTCGCGTCCCCGGCGGGGTCCCCGGCGTGGTCGCCGGCCTCCTCCTGGCGACGCGCCTCCAGCTCGCGCCGCCCCGCCACCACCCACACCACCAGCGCCGTCAGCGCGAACCCGAACCACTGCACGGTGTAGGCCAGGTGCGGGCCCTCGTCCACCGCCGGCTCCACCGCCAGCGCGGGCGCGCTCGCCGGGGAGGGGTCCTCCGCGGCCAGCACGGCGTAGCCGTCGCGCAGCTCCGGCGCCGGCCCGGGGGAGGACGCCGCCACCGCCGCCGTCACCGCGTCGCGGGCGATCGAGGCGACCTGCCCCTCCGGGGCGGTGCCCCGCCGGTCGGCCTCCCACCGGCGCAGGCGCGCGGTCACGGTGACCTGACCCTCCGGCGCGGCTGGCACCGCGTCGGGCCGTTCGCTGCTGCCGCCGGCCGGGACCCAGCCGCGGTCGACCAGCAGCGCGGTGCCGTCGGCGAGCACGAGGGGGACCAGCACGTCGTAACCGGCGGTCTCGTCGCGGGGGCGGTTGCGGACCAGGACCGTCGCGTCGTCGTCGTAGGTGCCCTCGACGCGCACCGGCGTCCACACCCGGTCCTCGTCCAGCTCGGCGCCGCGGGGCAGCACCTCGGTCAGGTCCACGGCGTCGGCGTGGTAGTTCTGCGTCAGCGGGGCGTTGGCGGCCAGCCGCTCCTGGCGGCGGTGCCACTGCCACCGGCCCAGCACGCAGCACACCAGGGCCACGAGCAGGGCGAGGGTCAGCCCGCGGACCCACCGCGGCTCCCGCAGCAGGCGGAGGACGTTCACGCGCGCGACCGGCCCACCTCGACGACCTCGCGCAGGAAGCCCCGGGTCGCCAGGAACTGCGAGAGGTGCTCGCGGTGCCCGGCGCACGCGAGCCACGTCTTGCGGCGCTCCGGGGTGTGCAGGCTCGGGTTGTTCCACTGCAGGCCGAAGTCGGCGGCGCCGGTGCAGCCGCGGGCGCTGCAGACGAGGTCGGAGGGGGGCTCGTGCAGCGACGGCGACGGCGGGGGAGCGGGGTCGGTGCTGCGGGGCGGCGTACCGGACTCACCAGGTTCCACCCGCGCAGTCTCGCACCGCGCGAGCGGGGGACCAACCCGCGGTGGACCCGCCGCCCGGACCGCGGGCGGGGTCAGCGGGCCTCGTCGCGCGGGGAGTGCACGGAGGTGATCTTGGCCTCGATGGCCGGCAGCTGCACGGGGGGACGCGGCACCTGCGGGGCCACGACGAAGGAGTCCGGGGCCGGTCCGCGCGACTCCCGCCCGGCGTTGGCCAGGACGACGGCGA
The DNA here is from genome assembly GCF_000017305.1 of Kineococcus radiotolerans SRS30216 = ATCC BAA-149. Taxonomy (GTDB): domain Bacteria; phylum Actinomycetota; class Actinomycetes; order Actinomycetales; family Kineococcaceae; genus Kineococcus; species Kineococcus radiotolerans. Next base: position 4,108,515 of record NC_009664.2, read on the forward strand.
TGTAGGGCAGGAAGATCGCCCCGCCGATGAACAGCCACCGCGTCCAGTGGTCGATGAAGGCGAAGCACAGGAAGCAGGCGGTGCGGACGAGCATGGAGACGACGTACTTGCGGTAGCGCACGCCGAGGTCGTCGGTCAGGGAGGTGGGAGCGTCGGTGATCCGGTAGTTGGGTTCCTGGTCCTGCACGCATCCACGCTACGTCCGATGCCGGGCCCCCACCCGTCGCAGGGCACCCCCGGATGCGTTAGCTTCGCCACTCGTGTCCCAGCCGAACGCCCCCGTCAGTGAACGAACCCCCCGCAGCGTCCTGGTGACCGGCGGCAACCGCGGCATCGGCCTCGCCGTCGCCCGGGCCTTCGCCGACGCCGGTGACCGGGTCGCGGTGACCCACCGCTCCGGGGAACCGCCCGCGGGGTTCTTCGGGGTCCGCGCCGACGTCACCGACCCCGCCTCCCTCGACGCCGCCTTCGCCGCGGTGGAGGCCGAGCAGGGCCCGGTCGAGGTGCTCGTCGCCAACGCCGGCACCACCCGCGACCAGCTGCTCATGCGGATGAGCGACGAGGAGTTCGACAGCGTCCTGGACGCCAACCTCGCCGGGGCCTGGCGGGTGGCGCGCCGGGCGGTGCGGGGCATGGTCCGCGCCAAGCGGGGCCGCATCATCTTCATGTCCAGCGTCGTCGGGCTCTACGGCTCCCCCGGGCAGACGAACTACGCCGCCTCCAAGGCGGGGATGATCGGCCTGGCCCGGTCCATCGCCCGCGAGCTGGGCAGCCGCGGCATCACCGCCAACGTCATCGCACCGGGGTTCATCGACACCGACATGACCCGCGAGCTGCCCGAGGCCACCGCGGCCGACTACAAGGGCCGCATCCCCGCCGGGCGCTTCGGCGAGGTCGCCGACATCGCCCAGGCCGCGCTGTTCCTCGCCGACGCCGGGTACGTCAACGGCGCCGTGCTGCCCGTCGACGGTGGCCTCGGGATGGGGCACTGAGGTGGGCGACCCCACGCCCTCGGGGGGATGGCGGCTGGCCCTCTACGGGCTGGTGATGGTCGTGGTCATCCTCGGCCTGGCCGCGGTCTCGACATGGGCGCTCAACCGCGGCTGAGGTCCCCCGCGGGGGGTTCCCCCAGGTCCTGGTCCAGCAGGTCGGCCTCCTCGACGTCGTCGCGGGTGATGCCCAGCAGGGGCAGCACCGCGTCGAGGTAGGGGACGTTCAGCGCCGCGTCGGCCTGCTCGCGCACCACGGGCTTGGCGTTGAAGGCGATGCCCAGCCCGGCGGCGGCGATCATGTCGAGGTCGTTGGCGCCGTCGCCGATCGCGACGGTCCGGTGCATCGGGAGCCCCTCCGCGGCGGCGAACTCCCGCAGCGCCGCCGCCTTCGCGGCGCGGTCCACGACGGGGCCCAGCAGCCGGCCGGTGAACGTGCCGTGCACGACCTGCAGCCGGTTGGCCCGCACGTGGGCGATGCCCAGCTCGGCGGCCAGCGGGCCCACGACCTCCAGGAACCCGCCCGAGACCAGGGCCAGGGTGAACCCGAGCCGGTGCAGGGTCCGGCACAGGGTCCGGGCGCCGGGGGTGAGGACGACCGCCTCGCGCACGGCCTGGACGACGGAGACGTCCAGGCCCTCCAGGCAGGCCACCCGCTGGCGCAGCGACGCGGCGAAGTCGATCTCCCCGCGCATCGCCCGCTCGGTGACGGCGGCCACCTCGGCCTCGCGCCCGGCGTGGGCGGCGAGGAGCTCGATGACCTCCTGCTGGATGAGGGTGGAGTCCACGTCCATCACCACCAGGCGCCGTCCCATCCGAGCCAGACCCGCGGGGGAGACCGCCGCGTCCAGGCCGTGGCGACCGGCCTCCACCGCCAGGGTGCGGCGCAGCGCGGTCAGCTCGGAGGGACCGCCGTGGGCGGAGACGTCGAGCTCGACGCTGGTCACCGGCTGCGCCGACATCCGCCGGATCCGGTCGACGTTGGCGCCGGCCTGGGCCAGCACGGTGGTGATGCGCGCGATGGCCGCGGGGACCAGCGGAGCCCCCAGCAGGGTGACGTGCAGCCGCCGGGGACGCGCCGCGCTCACCACGGGTTCGGGTGCGGTGCAGGTGGTCTCCAGGCCCTGCAACCCCGCGACCGTGCCCGGGGCGACGGCGGCCGCCACCGCCCCGGGCACCGGGTCGGTCACCAGCGCCGACAGCGTGAGGATGCCGCCGACCACGACCTGCTCCACGTCGAGGACGTGGCCCTCCGTCGCGGCGAGGGCGGCGAACAGCGCCGACGTCACCCCGGGCCGGTCGGGTCCGGTGACGGTCACGAGCACGCTGGCGGGCACGCCCGGAACCCTACCGGGCGTGCCCGTCGCGCCCGGTCAGGCGTTCTTGGCGTCGCGCCAGGCGATGACGTCGGCGAGGAAGCCCATGTCGTAGTCGGGTCCGCCGACGCCGACGGTGAACAGCCGGCCCCCGGCCGCGTGCAGGGCGTCGGCGGTCTCCGTCCCGTCCTTCGGCTCGATGCCGACCGAGCGCTCGATCTCCAGGGGGTCGCGGCCGATCTCGGCGCAGCGCTCGTCGAGGATCCCGCTCTTGCGGGTGAAGGTCTCCACGTCGCCGAAGGAGTGCCAGATGTCGGCGTGCTTGGCCACGATGCGCAGGGTCTTCTGCTCCCCGCCGCCGCCGATGAGGACCGGGATGTGGCGGGTGGGTGCGGGGTTGAGCTTCGCCAGCCGGCTCTCGATGCGCGGCAGGTCGTCGCGCAGCTTGTTCAACCGCCCGCCCGCGGTGCCGAACTCGTAGCCGTACTCGTCGTAGTCCTTCTCGAACCAGCCCGAGCCGATGCCCAGGACCAGCCGCCCGGTGCCGGTGTCGTGGGCCGAGACGTGGTCCACGGTGCGGGCCATGTCGGCCAGCAGCTCGGGGTTGCGGTAGGAGTTGCAGGACACCAGGGCGCCGATCTCGATCCGCGACGTCGCCTCGGCCCAGGCCGCCAGCATCGTCCACGCCTCGAAGTGCAGGCCCTCGGGGTCGCCGTAGAGGGGGTAGAAGTGGTCCCAGTTGAAGGCGATGTCGGCGCCCATCTCCTCCGCGCGCGCGGCCGCGGCCCGGATCGCCGGGTACTGCGCGTGCTGGGGCTGGATCTGGATGCCGATGCGCACCGGGCGCGGATCTGCGGTCATGCCCCGACCCTAGATCGCGCCCGGCCGCACGACTAGGTGGGGATCGTCTGCCCCTTGCCGACCACGGTGATGCCGGAGTCGGTGACGTGGAAACCCCGGGCCCGGTCCTCCTCCGGGTCCACCCCGATGCGCGCGTCGTCGGGCACGGTGACGAACTTGTCGACGATGGCCCGCTGCACCACGGCGTGGCGCCCGACCTGCACCCCGTCCATGAGGACGGACTCGCTGACGTGGGCCCAGGAGTCGAGCCGGACGTTGGGGGAGACCACCGACTTCTCCACCAGCGCCCCGGACACGACGGTGCCCTGGGAGACGATGGAGTTCACCGCGTGCCCGTAGGTGCCCTGCCAGCCGTGGACGAACTTCGCCGGCGGGTAGTAGTCCTGGGCGGTGATGATGGGCCACTCGTAGTTGTAGAGGTTGAACACCGGCAGCACCGAGATGAGGTCCATCTGGGCCTCGAAGTAGGAGTCCAGCGTCCCCACGTCGCGCCAGTAGGCGCGGTCGCGGTCGGTGGCGCCGGGGACCTCGTTGTCCTTGAAGTCGTAGACGGAGGCCTGCCCGCGGGAGACGAAGTCGGGGACGATGTCCCCGCCCATGTCGTGCTTGGAGCCCTCGTTCTCGGAGTCGCGGGTCACCGCGTCGACGAGCGCGTCGGCGTCGAAGACGTAGTTGCCCATCGAGGCCAGCACCTCGTGGGGGGAGTCCTCCAGGCCCTGGGGGTCCTTCGGCTTCTCCAGGAACTCCGCGATCCGGTTCGAGCCCGGGGCGGTCTGGATGACGCCGAACTGGTCGGCCAGCGAGATGGGCTGGCGGATCGCGGCGACCGAGCAGGGCGAGCCGGAGGCGATGTGGGCGTCGACCATCTGCGAGAAGTCCATGCGGTACACGTGGTCGGCGCCGACCACGACGACGATGTCGGGCCGCTCGTCGGAGACGAGGTTGAGCGACTGGTAGATGGCGTCGGCCGAGCCGAGGTACCAGCGCTGGCCCACGCGCTGCTGGGCGGGCACGGAGGCGATGTAGGAGCCGAAGAGGTTCGACATCCGCCAGCCCTGGGAGATGTGGCGGTCCAGCGAGTGCGACTTGTACTGGGTGAGGACCACGACCTTGCGGTAGCCCGCGTTCACGAGGTTCGACAGGGCGAAGTCGATGAGGCGGTAGGTCCCCCCGAACGGGACGGCGGGTTTGGCCCGGTCGGCGGTGAGCGGCATGAGCCGCTTGCCCTCCCCACCGGCGAGGACGATCGCGAGGACGTTCGGTGTGGCCACGAGGGGCACGATAGGCCCCGCTACCGTGACGTGCCCACCAGTGAGGGAAGGAAGTCCCATGCGTGTCGACCTGCTGACCAAGGAGTACCCGCCGGAGATCTACGGCGGAGCGGGGGTCCACGTCGAGGAACTGGTCCGCGCGCTGCGCGCCGTGCCCGGTGGCCCGGAGGTGCAGGTGCGCTGCTTCGGGGCCCCGCGCACCGAGCCCGGCGCCACCGCCTACCCCGAGCCGGCCGACCTCGCCGGGGCCAACGCGGCCCTGCGCACCCTGGGGGTGGACCTGCCGATGGCCGCCGCCGTCGAGGGCGCCGACCTCGTCCACTCCCACACCTGGTACGCCAACACCGCCGGGCACCTGGCCTCCCTGCTGCACGGGATCCCCCACGTGGTCACCGCCCACAGCCTCGAACCGCTGCGGCCCTGGAAGGCCGAGCAGCTCGGCGGGGGCTACCGCGTCTCCTCCTGGGCGGAGAAGACCGCCTTCGAGGCCGCCGCGGGCGTCGTCGCCGTCAGCGCCGGCATGCGCGCGGACATCCTGCGCAGCTACCCCGCCCTGGACCCCGCCCGCGTCCACGTCGTCCACAACGGCATCGACGCCACCGAGTGGACGCCCGTCGAGGGCCGGGACCTGGTGCGCGCCAACGGGGTCGACCCCGACCGCCCCAGCGTCGTCTTCGTCGGGCGCATCACCCGGCAGAAGGGCCTGCCGCACCTGCTGCGCGCCTGCGCGCAGCTGCCGCCGGAGGTCCAGCTCGTCCTGTGCGCCGGCGCCCCGGACACCCCCGAGATCGCCGCCGAGGTCGCCGGCCTCGTCGCCGACCTGCAGCGGACGCGCGAGGGCGTGGTCTGGCTGGACCGCCACCTCTCGCGCCCGGAGCTGCTCGAGCACCTCTCCCAGGCCACCGTCTTCGTCTGCCCCTCGGTGTACGAGCCCCTGGGCATCGTCAACCTCGAGGCCATGGCCTGCGGCGCCGCCGTCGTGGGCACCGCCACCGGCGGCATCCCCGAGGTCGTCGAGGACGGCGTCACCGGGTGGCTGGTGCCCATCGAGCAGGTCACCGACGGCACCGGTGCCCCGGTGGACCCCGACCGCTTCGTCGCCGACCTCGCCGCCACCCTGGCCGAGGCCGTCGCCGACCCCGACGTCGCCCGCGCCCGCGGGGCCGCCGGGCGCGCCCGGGCCGTCGAGCACTTCTCCTGGGACGCCATCGCCGCCCGCACCCTGGAGGTGTACCGCTCGCTCCTGTGAGCGGGCCCCCGCCCGCCGCCGGGCGGGTCCGCGCCCCCGGCGGGCCGGGTAGGTTCGCCGGGGTGGACGAGCGCGCGCGGGAGGACCGGGGCTGGCTGGCCGCCTACCGGGGGCTGAGCCCCGAGCAGGTCCGGCGGCGGGCCCGGGACGAGGGGCGGCCGCTGCGGGTCCTGCACCCGGGCTCGGTGGTGACCATGGACTTCCGCCCCGACCGGCTCAACCTGCACCTCGACGAGCACGGGGAGCCGCTGGACGTCACCGCCGGTTGAGGACCGACCGCGCGGACCGCCGGCCCCGGCACCCCTAGGGGCGGGCCGGCTCGGCGTGGGCGTTGACCGCGGCCACCAGCGCCCGCCGGGCCACCCCGGCGACCTCGCGCAGCGCCCGCGCCCGCGAGGTCGCCTCCAGGCTGGTGATGGCGGCCCCGTCGTCCTCGGTGGCCAGGTCCACGATGGCCAGCACGCGCGCGGCGGTCTGCAGCACGCGCGTGACCCGCGGCGACGTGCCCGCGGGGACGGCGTCGCGGGCCAGGCCCCCGTCGCGCACCGCCGCGATCCGGTCCGCGGCGTCCTCGCGCCAGCGCGCCACGTCCAGCGTCGCCAGGGCCTGGGTGGCGGTGCTCAGGGCCACCCGCAGCTCCCGCTCGGACTCCGCGACGCTGGAGCTCTCCGGGGCCCGGCGCGGCGCGGCGCCCAGCACCCGCCACGTCACCAGCGCCCCCGGTTCCCACACCGACCCGAACTCGGTGACCTCCGGGACCAGGGCCCAGCGCTGCGCGCACCCGTCCAGCTCCGCGACCACGCACTCCCCGGCCTCCAGGGCGGCGACGTTGACCGCCGCGGGCCCCGGCAGCCCCCGCGGGTCCCCGGGCACCGGCAGCGCCAGCAGCAGCCGCCCCCCGCCGGCGGTGTGGGCGCACTCGGCCAGCGCCGCCAGCAGAGTGCGCACGTCGTCGGGGGTGCCGGGCAGACCCGGCAGGGCGCTCGCGCCCTCCTCGAAGCTCACCGCGTGCGGCTCGTCGTCGCGCAGCACGGCGGCCACCGCGGGCTCCAGGGGGACGTCCGCGCTCAGCACACCGGTTCCCCAGGCGGCCAACCGCGCGGAGCGGGGCAGGTCCAGCACGGCCCGAAGCCTACGACCCGCGCCGCCCGGGCCGGAGCGGCCGGGTCGCGGCGGGGTCGTTAGGGTCGCCGGCATGACCACCTCCCCGCACCGAGCGCCGGCGTCGGTGCTGGACCTGTCCGCGGTCACCGTCCGGCGGGGGACCAGCGTGCTGCTGGACGCCGTGGACCTGGCCGTCGAGGAGGGCGAGCGCTGGGTCGTCCTCGGTCCCAACGGCGCCGGGAAGTCCACCCTGCTGTCCCTGGCCGCCGGGCGGCTCTTCCCCACCTCCGGCACGGTGGGGATCCTGGGCGAGACCCTCGGCCGCGTGGACGTCTTCGAGCTGCGCCCGCGCATCGGCCTGGCCAGCACCGCCCTGGGCAACGCCGTGCCCGGGCAGGAGCGCGTCCGCGACGTCGTGGTGACCGCCGCCTACGGCGTCACCGGCCGCTGGCGGGAGGAGTACGACCCCCACGACGAGGCGCGCGCGGAGCACCTGCTGAGCCTGCTCGGGGTGGCCCACCTCGCCGGGCGCGCCTTCGGGACCCTCTCCGACGGAGAACGCAAGCGCACCCAGATCGCGCGGGCCCTCATGACCGACCCCGAGCTGCTGCTGCTGGACGAACCCGCCGGTGGCCTGGACCTCGGCGGGCGCGAGGACCTGCTGCGCCGCCTCACCGCGCTGGCGGCCGACCCGGCCGCCCCCACCACCGTGCTGGTCACCCACCACGTCGAGGAGATCCCCGTCGGCACCACGCACGCGCTGCTGCTGCGCGAGGGCGCGCGGGTGGCGGCCGGCCCCGTCGAGGAGGTCCTCACCTCGTCGGCGCTGTCGGGGACCTTCGGCCTGGCCCTCGACGTCGAGCACCGCGACGGCCGGTTCTCCGCGCGCGCGGTGTAGCCCGCCGGGGGCGGCCCGGGTCGCGTTCGCCTCGCCCGCGGCTGCTCCCCCTGCCAGGGTGGACCCATGGTCTCCGTCCCGGACTTCTCCCAGGCTCCTGCCGCTGCGGCCGTGGAGCTGGTCACCCCGCCGGACGCCGAGCCGGTCCCCGCTCCGGTCGCGGCGCCGGAGGCGGACGACCGCGAGCCCGGGGTCGAGACCGGGTCCGGGGGCTGACGCCCGGCCCCGGGTGCGGCACCGGGAGGTGGCGCCGGTCGGGGTGGGTCATGCTGGGACGGTGCGCCGGTGGGATCCGCTCCAGGAGCAGGGAACCCGCCAGCAGCGGCGGATCGTCGCGGCGGGGCCCCCCGTCCCCTCCACCGCGGACGTCGCCGGCTTCGAGGCCTACCCCCGCTTCTACGCCAAGGTGCGTCACGGACGGCTGCTGGACTCCGCGGGCACCTTCGAGGAGATCGTGCGCTCGGCCCGCGGCGGCTGGGCGACCGGGACGACGGTGACCGCGACCCACCTGGCCCCCGACCGCCACCCCGTGCTGCTCGCCCGCCCCCGCACCGGTGAGGTCGCCGAGGCGACGTGCGCGGCCACCCGCTGGGTGGCCGAAGTGCCCGGGGACGCGACCTCGGAGCTGGTGGCCGCGCTGCGGACCCTGCGGGCCTTCGACGCCCTGCCGCAGATGAGCATCCAGAGCGACGTGGTCCCCGGATCCGCGGCCGCCGCCACCCAGGCGGCGTGGCTGCGGGGGGAGGTCCGGGCCGGGGTAGACGGGTTCCGCGTCCAGTGCCCGCTCCCGCCGGGCCACGAGGGCCTGTGCGTGGTGCCCGCCCTGGCCGGGGACGTGAGGTGGAGCTGGGACCGCGAGCGCGAGGTCATCGTCACCTGACCCGCGCCCTGCCCGCCCCGGGGGCGGTCCCGCCCCGCTGGGGTCCACCTGACGCCCTCAGGCCTCCGCGGCGCCCCCGCCGCGGCGTTCGGCGAGGACGGCGGCGAGGTCGGTGAGAAACTCCCGGACCGCGGCGCGCACGTCGTCGGCGTCCCACTCGAGCCCGGCGCGGCCGACGGTGATCTCGGTGCGGGAGAGGCCGGGGGGCAGGCCGGGTTCGCGCCAGGGGTGGGTGAGGAGGGCGGTGCCGGTGCGCTCGGCCTGGCGGGTGGCGGCCTCGGTGAGGACGTCGGCGGGGTGGGGCAGCCAGAGCTGGAACTGGTGGGTGTGCGGGGTGGCGGGGTGGACGGCGAACCAGGGGACGCCCGCGGCGGTGAGTTCACCGGCGAGGGCGTGCGCGACCACGCGGGCCCGGGCCACCTGGGCGGGCAGCCGCGGGAGTTCCTGGTCCAGGCCGTGGAGGGCGGTGAGGGCGGCGGGGAACTGCTGAAAGATGTTGCCGCCGTAGCGGTGCCGTTCCAGGCGGGCGTGCTCGACGAACGCGGCGGGGCCGGCCAGGGCCGCGCCGGAGAGGCCCCGCAAGGACTTGTAGAAGGAGACGTAGACGCTGTCGGCGAGGGCGGCGATCTGGTCGAGGGGGCGCCCGAAGTGGTCGGTGGTCTCCCAGAGGCGGGCGCCGTCGACGTGGACGGCGGCGCCGCGGTCGCGGGCCGCGGCGGTGACGTCGACGAGTTCCTCCCAGGTGGGGAGCAGGTACCCGGCGTCGCGCAGGGGGAGTTCGAGCACGAGGGTGCCGAACGGCTCCGCGACGCCGCGCACGTCGTCGGCGGTGGTGGGGCGCGGCGCGGTGGTGACGGGGACGGTGCGCAGGCCGGCGAGGCGGGGGAGGGCGTCGGACTCGTGGACCAGGAGGTGGGAGAGGGCGTGCAGGGCGACCGTGCCCCGCCCGTCGCCGGGTCCATCGCCGGGTCCGCCGCCGGTTCCGCCGCCGCGCCCGTCGCGGGCGGCCCAGCAGCGGAGGGCGACCTGCTGGGCCGTGGTCCCGGAGGGGAAGAACGCCGCGTCCTCGGTGCCGAGGAGGTCCGCGACGCGCCGTTCGAGGTCGGTGACGACGCCGTCGCCGTAGACGTCGACGGAGGAGTCGAGGTCGACCCCGCCCGCGGCGACGGCGAGGTCGTCGAGGCGCTGGCGCAGGGTGGCGGTGGTGGTGGGGCGGTCCAGGACGCGGGCGGCCCGCTGCACGGCCCGCACCTCGCGCTCACCGCGGGTGGCTCTCCTGCTGCTGCTCACCGGAGGCATCGTAGGTGAGGACCCCGCCGCCGAGGTCCTGCGCGGCGGCCGCGCTCCCGACGGCCCGTTCCCGTCGACGGTGCGTCTCAGTCCCGGCGCTGGGTGGTGCGCAGGTGGGCCCGGGCGACGTCGAGCGCGTCGCCGAGGGCGAGGAGCTGCTCGTGGCTGAGGAGGTCGACGAGGTTCTCGCGCACGACGCGGACGTGACCGGGGGCGGCCCGCCGCAGGGCGTCGAGACCGTCCTCGGTCAGGGTCGCCAGGACGCCGCGGTCGTCGTCCTGGAACGCCTGGCGGTGCACGAGCCCGAGCTTCTCCAGCTGGGTGACCTGGTAGGTGAGCCCGCTGCGGGAGGTGACGAGGAGGTCCGCCAGTTCCGCCATCCGCAGCCGCCGCTGCGGAGCCTCGGCCAGCCGGGTCAGCAGTTCGTACTGCGGCTGGGTGAGCCCGCCGTCCTCGCGCAACTGCTGGTCGATGCGGCGCAGCAGCAGGTTGCTGGTGTCGAGGAACGCGACCCAGGCGCGCATCTCGGTCTCGTCCAACCATCGGGGTTCCACGGTCAGCAGGTTAACCCACTTGATTCCAATCCGAACGACCCCTACTGTTCCTCGTGCTAATTCGAATTCAAACGACAGCGCTGCGGTCCCGCAGCGCCCCGGCCACCGCCGGGCACGACCTGGAGGAACCATGGAGATCGCCGTCATCGGAGCGGGCAACGTCGGATCCGCCCTCGCCGCGCGCCTCGTCGCCCTGGGGCACCACGTGACCCTCGCCGGCAGCCGCCCCGACTCCCCGCGCCTGCTGCGCGCCGCGGAGACCGCCGGTGCCGACTCCGCCGCCGCGGCGGACGCCGTGCGCGCGGCGGAGGTGGCGTTCCTGGCCGTCCCCTTCACCGCCCTGGACGCCACGCTCACCGACGAGGTCCGGGCCGGTCTGGACGGCACCGTCGTGGTCGACGTCACCAACCCCCTGGCCGCGGACTTCATGTCGCTGACGATCGGGCACACGACCTCCGCCGGGGAGCAGGTCGCGGCCCGCCTCCCGCGCTCCCGCGTGGTCAAGGCGTTCAACACGGTCATGGCGGCGACCCTGGCGACCCCCGTCCTCGGCGGCGTCCGTCAGTTGCTGCCCGTGGCCGGCGACGACCCCGCGGCCAAGCAGGTCGTGATCGACCTCGGGACGCGACTGGGTTTCGACGCCGTCGACGCGGGGCCCCTCACCAACGCCCGCTACCTCGAACCCGCCGTCGAGCTCCTCGTCCAGCTCGGCTACGGCCAGGGTCTCGGCGACCGCATCGGGTTCCACCTCGCGCGCGCCTGACCTCGCCCGCGCCGCCGGTGCCGTTCCGCGACCGGGCCGGGAAACTCGGCACGCCGGTCACCGGCCGGGGGCCGCCCGCCCGGGGGTCCAGCGGTTCCGGTGCAGGCGCTCGACCCCGTCGAGGAGCAGGTCGAGGGAGAACTCGAACTCGAACTGGTCGTCGCAGCCCGGTCCGAGGGTCGACGGCTCGTCGTGCGTCGCGCGCCGGGCGATCTCGGCGACGTGCGGGTAGGTCTCCCCCAGTCGCTGGAGCAGCGCGGCCCGGGCGGCCGGGTCCGGCGCGGCGGCGTGGTCGTCGACGAACAGTTCCTGGCTGAAGCCGAGCACGCGGCTGCCCAGGGCGTGCATCACGTGGTGGGTCAGGTCGACGGAGAGCCCACCGCGGCGGAAGGCCGCGATCATCGCGTCGGTGTGGGCGAGGACCGTCGGTGTCGGCGCCGTCCGGGTCTCGAGCACGCGCCGGGCCCACGGGTGCCGCAGCAGCGCGCGGCGCGCGGCGCGCGGCGAGGATCCGTTCGCGCACCGCGGGTCTCCACTCGTCCTCGTCCGGTCGATCGATCTCGCCGACGACGACGTCGACCATGCCGTCGAGCAGTTCCTCCTTGTGGGCGACGTGCTTGTAGAGGGCCATGGGGACGACGCCCAGTTCCTGCGCGAGCCGGCGCATGCTGAGCTCGTCGATGCCCTCGGCGTCCGAGAGCGCGACGGCGCTGCGGAGCACCCGTCCGCGGTTGAGCGGCGCCCGTCGGGCGGCGCCCGTGCTGGACCGCACCACGCGGCACCTCCTCGTGGGGTGACGACCGGTACCCCGTTGACAGGCGTACACCGTGCACCTTCGTCGCTCCTCGAAGGTGTACGACGTACACCTCAGGGTCGGGAGGGCACGTGGACGCACTGCGCAGGACCGCCACCACCGCCGGGACGCTGTTCCTCGTCACCGAGGTCGCCGCCGTCGGCGGCAAGCTGCTGCAGCGGCCGGCGCTCGACCCCGGCTACCTCGACCCGGGCGCCACCGGCACCGTCCGCGCCGGATCGCTGCTCGAACTCGTCCTGGCGCTGGCCTGCATCGAGACCGCTGTCGTCCTCCACCCCGTCCTCCGGCGCGGGCAGTCCGCCCTCGCGCTCGGGTACGTGGCCGGGCGCCTCCTGGAGGCCGTCGCCATCGTCATCGGGCTCACCAGCGTCCTGGCGATCACGTCGCTGCGCGAGGGCGCCGAGGCGACGGGGGCGGGCGAAGGGCACCGCGTCGCGGCCGAGACGCTCACCGCCGTGCACGACTGGGCGTTCCAGGTCGGCCCCAACCTGGTCCTGGGCCTCAACAGCCTCCTCCTCGCCCACCTCGTGCTCCGCGCGCGCCTGGTCCCCCGCTCCATCGCGCTGCTCGGCCTCGTCGGCGGGTCCCTGGTCACGGCCTCGGACGCGCTGCTCGTCCTCGGTGTCGTCGAGATGTACTCGCCCGTCACCTTCGTCCTCGCCCTCCCGGTCCTCGCCCGGGAGCTCAGCCTCGCGGTCCACCTCGTCCGCCGGGGTTTCCCCGAGGTGCCCGCCGTCCCGGAGACCTCCGGGGGAGCGGCACCCACCGGCGTACCCGGCTGACGACCCGCCCCGCCGACGGTCGGCTGCCGCGTGAGCCATGATCGGAGGCGTGACGGGCCCCGACCGCGACGACGAGCCGCCCGGCCCCCCGCGGCGCGGGCCGGCGGGACGGGCCGGGGCCCGAGGGCTCGTCGCCACCGCGCGGGAGACCGCGCTGGTCGTGGCGGTGGCGCTCGTGGTCTCGATGGTGGTCAAGACCTTCCTGCTGCAGGCCTTCTTCATCCCCTCGGAGTCGATGGAGCCGACCCTCGCCGTCGGCGACCGCGTCGTCGTCAGCAAGCTGACCCCCGGCCCGTTCCCGCTGCAGCGCGGCGACGTCGTCGTCTTCGCCGACCCCGGCGGCTGGCTCCCGCCGGCGGCGCCGACCCGCCGCGGCCCGGTCGGCACCGCCGTCACCGGTGCGCTCACGTTCGTCGGTCTCCTGCCCGACGACGCCGACGAGCACCTCGTCAAGCGCGTCGTCGGCCTCCCCGGCGACCACGTCGCCTGCTGCGACGGGCAGGGGCGGCTCACCGTCGACGGCGCCCCCCTCGACGAGTCCGCCCACCTCGCCGCCGGCGCCGCGCCCAGCGAGCAGCCGTTCGACGTCACCGTGCCCCCGGGTGAGCTGTGGGTCATGGGCGACAACCGCCCGCGCTCCTGCGACTCCCGCTGCCACGCGGACGAGCCGCGCGGCGGCTTCGTACCCCTCGACCTGGTCACCGGTCGCGCCGTCGCCGTGGTCTGGCCGCCGGGGCACCTGGACCGGCTGAGCACCCCGGACGACGACGGCGGTGCACCGGGCGCTCCCTGACCGTCCCCGGGTGCCGCCGGCCACCGCGCCGGGTGGTCGGGGAAACCGGTCCGCGGAATCCCGGACGCATCGACAGTCGATACGTCATGCTGGGACGGTCGTCAGCGCCCGCGGCGGCACGAGCCGCACCAGGAGCCTCCATGTCGTTGCCCACGCCGGCGTCCACGCCCGCGTCGACGCCCCCGGACCGGGCCCACGTCCGCCCCCGCACCATCCGCCTCCTCGGCTGGGCCGTGCACGTCGTGGGCCTCTACCTCCTGGTCGCCGGTTCCGCCTACGCCATCGGTGCAGCGACCCAGGCGCCGGCCACGGTGCGGGTGCCGGTGGTGGTCACCGTCGCCACGCCCGGCGCCGAGGCCGGTGGGTTCGCCACCACCGACCGGAACCAGCGGCTGGACGACGTCGTCCTCCCCGGCGAGGGCAACTGGGTCACCGCCCGCGACGACGCGGCGACCTTCACCCTCTCGTCGTGGGGTTCCACCCGTCTCGAGCAGTTCCTCTCCCGCGGCGACGGCGCCGTCCTGGGCCTCGCAGCGGCCGTCGTCTCCTTCCTCCTGCAACCGGTCCTGACCTCGCTGGCCGGTCCTCGGCCCTTCGCCCGGCGCAACGCCCGCCGCTTCGCAGCCATGGCGGTCACGGTGCTGCTCGCCGCCGTGCTGCACCCGCTGCTGCCTTCCCTGGCCAGCGGGATGGTGCTGGAGCGTCTGGGGCACCCCGCCTCCCTGGCGGTCCCGGACCTCCAACTGCACCTGCTGCCCGTCGCGGCGGTGGTGGCCGCGCTGCTGCTGCTGGCGGAGGCGTTCCGCCAGGCCGAGCGCCTGGACCACGAGGTGGAGGGGCTGGTGTGAGCCCGCGCGGGGCGAGCGTCCCCGACCGGGACGGCGCGGGAGGTGAGGGCGGTGGGCCCGGAGACCCGCACCGGATCACCTGCCACCTGGACGACCTGCTGCGGGAGCGGGGGATGACCCTGGTCGAACTGGCCGAACGGGCCGGGGTGACCGTGGTGAACCTGTCGGTGCTCAAGAACGACCGGGCCCGGGCCGTGCGCTTCAGCACCCTGACCGCGGTGTGCGACGTCCTGCGGTGCCAACCCGGCGACGTGCTGAGCCTGCGACCGCGGAGCTGATCGCCCCACGGCCGGCGCCCGCGCCGGCCGCCCCGAGGAGCGGCACGGACGGGCGCTGCGTCCCCGGGAGGGCGACGCCCCGGGCGGCGGGGTCAGCCCGCCGCGGCGGAGCGCCGCTCCCGCTGCGCGAGGACGGTCGCGGCGACGAGCACGAGCAGGACCGCGGCGAGCCCGTCGAAGCCGGCGCGCGCGAGGACGGGCCCGGCGGCGGCACCGCCGACGGCACCGGCCAGGCTCATCAACGCGTCGGACACCCCCTGCAGGCGGGGGCGCTGGACCGGGCTGACCGCGGCGCTGACCAGGGCGGCCCCGGCCACGGTGGAGGCCGACCACCCCAGGCCCAGCAGGACCAGCCCGGCGGTCACCACGACGGTGTCCTCCGGGCCGAGCACCGCCAGCAGCAGAGCGAGCAGGAGCAGCGCCTGCCCGAGGAGGACCGTCGTGCGCGCGCCCAGGCGGTCGGTGAGGTGGCCGAAGAGCGGGGAGAGGGCGTACATCCCCGCCACGTGCAGGCTGATCGTCAGTCCCACCAGGCCGAGCGAGGCGCCGTGGGAGCTCAGGTGCACCGGCGTCATCGACATCAGCGCCACCATGACCGCGTGGCTGAGGGCGACGGTCAGCACCGCGCGCCGGGCGGCGGGGGAGGAGCGCAGCACGCTCAGGCCGCCGGTGCGCCGCTCACCCGCCGCCGTGCTCGTCGCCGCGACGCCGGCTCCGGCCCGCGCCGCGGCCGTCGCCGTGAGCAGGGGGTCCGGGCGCAGGCCCACCAGGTAGACGAGGGCCCCGAGGGCCTGGGCGACGGCGGAGATGACGAACCCGCCGGTCAGGGACGGGAGGTCGAGGGCCCGGCCGACGGCCTCGCCGGGTTCGAAGAGGTTCGGCCCGGCCACCGCCCCCACGGTGGTGGACCACACCACCAGGGACAGGTCCCGCCCGCGGCGGGACGCCGCGGCGAGGTCGGTGGCGGCGAAGCGGGCCTGCAGGTTCAGCGCCTGACCGGACCCCAGCAGCAGGACGCCGGCCAGCAGCAGCCACAGGTGCACCAGGACCGCCGCGGTCACGACCGTCCCCGCGCCCGCGACGGCGAGGAGGGCGCCGGTGCTCAGCGAGGTGCGCCGGCCCCGGGCCTGCGCGAGGCGGGCCAGCGGCACGGCCAGCGCGGCCGCGCCGAGGGTGGCCATCGTCGCGGCCATCCCCGACCAGGCCGGTGAACCGGACACGCGGGTGATCAGCAACGCCCCCAGGCTGAGGGTGGCGCCCGCGCCCAGGCCGCCCAGGACCTGGCCGGCGACCAGGACGCGCACGACCCTCCGCTGCAGGTCGCGGTGCGCCAGGGCGCCGGGTGGGGTGGTGTTCGCGGACACGCGCGGCCTCTGATCCCTCGTGCTCGGTGGTGGGCCCGGGGACCGGCGCGGCGCGAGCCGTCCCGGGAACCCCAGGAGCCGAGGGTCCCACCGTCCTGCACCGGCGGGGCGCCGCGACGCCCCGCGCCGGGCGCGTGCCTCAGCGCCCGTCGCCGGATCCGCCGCGCACCCGCCGCGGACCCGGCCCGCCGGCGGTCAGCTCGTGCTCGCCAGTTCCCCCAGGGTCACCTGGAGGGTCTCGCGCCGCCCGTCGCGCACGACGACCACGTCGACGACGTCCCCGACGCTGCGTTCGGCGAGGACCGTCGAGAGCTGCCCGGTGCTGGTCACGTCCTGCCCGGCGACGGAGACGATGACGTCGCCCTCCCGCACCCCCGCCGCGGCGGCCGCGCCGCCGGGGTCCACCGCGACGACACCGACGCCGGCCGGCTGGCCGGAGGCGTCGGCGAGGGTGGTCACGCTCACCTCGAGGGCGGCCCGGTTGGAGTCGACGACCCGGCCGTCGTTGGCGATGAGCTGCCCGGCGATGTCCTTGGCCGTGTTCGAGGGGATGGCGAACCCGATGCCGGGGGCGGCACCGCCCTGGCTCGGGCTGAGGGCGGCCAGGGTCGGGATGCCGATGACCTCCCCGTCCAGGTCGACGAGCGCGCCGCCGCTGTTCCCGGGGTTGATCGCCGCCGAGGTCTGGATGGTCCCCGGCAGCGTGGCGCCCGGGGAGGACTCGCCGGCGGGTTCGCTCACCGTGCGGCCCACGGCGGAGACGATCCCGTTGCTCACGCTGCTGGACAGCCCCAGCGGGTTGCCCATCGCCAGCACGATCGTGCCGACCTCGACGGCGCTGGAGTCCCCGAAGGTCGCCGGGTGCAGTTCCGGTGCGCCCTCGACGTGGATGACGGCGAGGTCGTTGGTCGGGTAGGTCCCCACCAGGGTCGCGGGGTAGGAGGTCGCCGAGTTGGCGAACTGCACCTGGAACTCCGTCGCGGTCCCCACGACGTGGGCGTTGGTGACGATGTTGCCCTCCTCGTCGAGGACGACGCCGCTGCCCAGACCGCTCCCGGTGCGGATCTCCACCACCGACGGCAGGACGCCGGTGATGACCTGCTGGTAGGCGTCCTGCAGGCTCTGGGCCGATCCCGCCGCCCCCGAGGAGGACGCGGAGGCCGACGCGGAGGCCGACGCGGTGGCGGCCGCACCGCCGACGATCCCGGGCGCGGCGGTGTCCTGCGGGTCCTGGCCGGTGCAGCCGGCCAGCAGGAGCGGGGCGAGGAGGAACCCCGCGCTCACCGCGCGGCCACGCCGGCGGGCCCGGTGGTGGCCCCCGGCGGGGCGGTGGGCCTCGAGACCGCGGTGGGTGCGATGGGCCGGGACCATGGTGTCGTCTCCTCGGTGTCGTTCGTCAGCGGGTGGTCGTGGGACCGTGCGCGACCCCACCGCCACCGTCCCGCTGGGCACCGGGCCAGGATGACCCGCCGGCCGGGGGAGCGCCAGCGCACGGCCCACCGCCGGGACCGGCCCGGCCCCTGGACCGCCGTCGGGGGCGCGCCCACCGGGTCCGGCTCAGGGCAGCGGGACGGCCGTCCCGCTCACCGTGATCCCTCCCGCCACCGGGACGTCGACGGCGAGCACGCTGGGCCGCCCCACGTGGTGGCCCTGGTGGACCACGACCCGGGCGGGGACCGCGATCAGCTCCTCCGCGCGCAGGTACGCCCCCAGCGCCGCGGCCGCCGCCCCGGTGGCGGGGTCCTCGGTGATGTCGCCGACGGGGAAGAGGTTGCGGGCCTCGACGAGGGTGACGCCGGGCGCGGGCGAACCGTCCCCCGGCGCGTGGACGACGGTGACGGTGCCCGCCCACCCCTGCTCGTCCATCAGCGCGCGCACCGCAGCGGGGGCGAACGTGAACCCGTCGAAGACGCCCCGCTCGCGGACGGCGACGACCGGGTGCCAGTTGCCCGCGAAGGCTTCGCGCAGGGGCCAGCGGGCGTCCAGGTCGGCGCGCCGCAGCCCCAGCAGTCCCAGCAGGCGGGTGGCCACCGCGTCGTCGAGGTCGCGCACGGCCGGCTCCACGCTGGTGAAGGACGCCGCCACCCGGCCCCCGTCGTCGAGCGCCGTCTCGATGGCGACGGGCCCGACGGCGGTGTCGACGGTGAAGGGGCCGACCCCGCGGCGCGCGGCCAGCGCCACGGCCGTCGCGATCGTCGCGTGCCCGCAGAACGGCACCTCGGCCGCGGGGGAGAAGTACCTGACCCGCACGTGGCGCGGGTCCCCCCCGACCGCGGCGTCGACGACGAACGCGGTCTCCGCGTACCCCACCTCGACCGCGACCGCCTGCATCCGCTCCTCGGACCAGGCCGCCGCGTCGAGCACGACGCCCGCGGGGTTCCCGCCGTGCGGACGCGCGGCGAAGGCGGACATCCGCAGGACCTCGACCGCCGCCTCGCCGTGGACCCCGGCCGGGAGTTCCGGCGGGACCGGGGCGGTGCGGGGCACGGCGTCGGCGGGGACCCGCGGGTCGGTCGCGACGGCGGTGGGATCGGTTCGGGGGTGGGCCACCGCAGGATCCTGCCCCGCGGGGACCGCGCGGGCCAAGGGCTGATCCACCACGGGTGGCCCGGTGCCGCGACCGGCCCGTCCGCCCGGGAAACCCGTGCCGCCGGTGGTTCCCGTCGAATACCCTCGCGGGGTGTGCGGTCCCGCGGCCACCGGCGACGTCGGTGCCCACCTCGACGAGTGGGTCCGGTGCTGGGTCCTCGCCCGCGGTGCGAGCGGCGCGGTCCGGACCCCGCACTGGTGGCGGGTTCCGACCGGCACCGCGACGGAACGTTCCCGGTGGGTCCTCACCACCGCCTCGCGCGCCGCGGTGCGCGCGGCGGTGGCCGAGGCCACCGCCGAGACCGACCACGTCAAGACCGCCGGGGACCCCGCCGCGTGGCTGCCCGAGCTGGGGCCGGGCTGGCGGCCGGAACCGCCGACCTGGTTGATGACCACCGCCCTGACCGCGGCGCCCGCGCCTGCGGTGCCGGCGGGGTACCGCGTCGAGACCGGCACGTCCTCCCGGACGAGCGTGGTCACGGTGACCGCCGACGACGGCACCCTCGCCGCGCGCGGGTACACCGCCGGGGTGGAGGACTTCGCGACGTTCGACCGGATCGTCACCGAACCCGGGCACCAGCGCCGCGGCCTGGGGTCCTTCGTCATGACCCACCTGGCCGCGGTGGCCCGCGACGGCGGCGCCCGCCGCGGTGTCCTGGTGGCCAGCGCCCAGGGGCGCGCCCTCTACACGACCCTGGGGTGGGAGTCCCGCTCCCCGATCACGGGCGCCCACCGGTGCGCGGACGGGGGCGGGGCCGAGCGCTGACCGGTGACGCTCCCCGGGGTCCCGTCGTCGTCGCGCTCGCGTCGCTGAACGCGGCCGTGCACGGGCGCAGGTCCTCGGCGCGGACCCCGGGGGCCGTGGCGCGCAGCACGAGACCCCCCGGGCCGCAGTCGAAGACGGCGAGGTCGGTGATGACGCGGTCGACGACACCCGCCCCGGTCAGGGGGAGGGTGCACTCCTCGACGAGCTTCGGGGTGCCGTCCTTGGCGGTGTGGTCCATGACGACGACGACCCGGGGGGTCCCGGCGACGAGGTCCATCGCCCCGCCCATGCCCTTGACCATCTTCCCCGGGACCTGCCAGTTCGCCAGGTCCCCCCGGGCCGAGACCTGCAGGGCGCCCAGCACCGCCACCGCGACGTGCCCACCGCGGATCATCGCGAAGGAGGTGGCGGAGTCGAAGAACGCCGCACCGGGCAGGGCGGTCACGGTCTGCTTGCCGGCGTTGACGAGGTCGGCGTCCTCGTCCCCCTCGAAGGGGAAGGGACCCATCCCGAGGAGCCCGTTCTCGCTGTGCAGGGTGATGCGCACCCCCGGGGGGAGGTGGTTGGCCACCAGGGTGGGGATGCCGATGCCCAGGTTCACGTGGTCGCCGTCGTGCAGTTCCTGCGCGGCGATCGCCGCCATCTCGTCACGGGTCCAGGCCACGGGTTCCTCCGGTGCTCGCGGGTCGTCTCAGGAGGCCGCGGGGCGCGGCCGGGTGTTGCGCTGCTCGAAGAGGCTGCGCCGCTCGGTCTCGGCCTCGGCGACGGTGGAGCTCAAGGCCATCGCGATCAGCGGGTTGGAGTTCCGCCGGTCCGGCGGTAGTGGAGGTTCCCGTACCCGTCGGCGCTGCGGGCGTGCACGGGACCGACGTCGGCGACGATCTCGCGTTCGAGCAGGTAGGTGCGCTCCTCGAACTCCGCCGTGGGTTTCCTCTCGGCGACCTCCGTCCCGACCCTGGTCCGCGAGCCCGCCGGGATCGCGTCCGCGCACGCTGAGGCGGCCCGCTGCGCGGCGACCCTGACCGCGCTGGGGCGGGCCGGCAGCTCGGCCGGGGCGGACGAGCTGGGTTTCTTCGGCCTCCTCCTCGGTGAGGGCCGCGACGTGCGCGGGTTCGTGTCCGCGACGCTGGCCCCGGTGCTGGAGTACGACCAGCGCCGCCGGACCGGTCTGGTGGCCACGCTGGAGGCCTACTTCGGCGCGGGCGGTTCCCCCGCCCGCGCGGCCGAGACCCTGGGGGTCCACGTCAACACCGTCACCCAGCGGCTGGAGCGCGTCGGCCGGCTGCTCGGTGAGGACTGGTCCTCCCCGTCGCGGGCGCTGGAGGTGCAGCTGGCGCTGCGGCTGCGCCGGCTGACCGACGCGGTCCCGGGGCCGGGCGCCCCCGGCCGGGGCGGGGACGGCTGAGGTCCACGCCCCGCCCGGGGGCGGCCGGCCCCGGCGGCCGTCACCGCCGCCCGGCGGGGGCCGTGCGCAGGAGCCACGTCGCCAGCCACGCGACCCCGGTGGCCAGCGCGAGCAGCCCGAGGTCGAGGACGAGCTCGGGGACGAAGGCGCGCAGCGCCACGGGTACCGCACCGGCCGCGTACAGCGCCAGGGCCCCGCGCGGGGGCAGGGCCGTGCGCGTCAGGGAGGCCGTGAACCCCAGCGAGCCGAGGAGGAAGAGGAGGGAGCTCGCGGTGAGCGCGGCGCCGAGCGGACCGGCGCGCAGGTCGGCGATCTGCTCTGGGCCGAGTTCGGCGAACACGAGGTTGATGACGAACTCCACCCCCACGAGGGCGCCCAGGGCGAGGTGGTTCACCCCGAAGGCGATGCGGCCGAGGACGCCGATCCGCGGAGCGCAGACCAGGAAGAGGGCGGTGACCAGGGCCAGGGCGAACACCTCGGCCAGGGGGGCGAGCAGCTGGGTGAGGGGTGTGGCCGGGACCAGTCCCGCGCGCTTGGCGGCGTTGAGGGCCAGCACGGCGGCGGCGAGGAGCCCGACGAGGCCGGCGGCCCGCTGCAGGGGGACCGGTGGGGCGAGCGGGGTGGGCGCGGTGGTGGTGGCGGTGGGCACGGGGACCTCCGGGGCGGTGGGGTGGACCAGCAGACGCTGCACTCTCGCAGCAACAAGTACGAGAATGCAATACCGGTTGGTTAGGGTGCCCCCGTGCCCGGTCCGAAGAACGTCCTCGTCGACGTCTGGCTGCTCTCGTCCGTCTCCACCGCGCTGGTGGCGGAGGAACTGGCCGGCGGCTCGCTGTCCGTCGACGAGTTCGCCCTCTACGGCCTCGTCAGCGACCTGGGGCCGGTGACGGCCACCCAGCTCGCGCAGTGGACGGGGATGTCCGCGACCACGCTCTCGGCGATCTTGCGCCGCTGCCAGGCCCGCGGGGAACTCACCCGCACCCCCAACGCCGCGGACCGGCGCAGCACGTTCGTGGAGCTGACCGACCAGGGCCGGCAGGTGTACCGCGCCGCCCTGCCCGCGCTGGCCCGGGCCCTGGAACGCGTCCACGACGGCGCCGACCCCGTCCTCGAGGAGGCGCGGCCCGCGCTCCAGCGGGTGGACGGCGCGGTGCGCGCGGCGCTGGGGCTCCCCCCGCGCCCCTACCGGCTGCCGGACCCCGACCTCGGGCCCGACGACGTCGGCGACCCCCCGCTGACGCCGGCGCAGGCGGACGAGGTGCGGGCGTTCGCCGCGTGGGTCCGGTACCGCGACTCCGCGGGGGCCTGACCGTCCGCGACGGGGCGGGGTGGCGGCCGGCGTCGCCGCGCCGGTGGCGAGGCCGCCACCCTGCTACTACGCTGAGTGTTTGTTGATCACTGACGGTAGCTGAATCGTCGTCGGCGAGGACCGCCAGGCCCCGCCCGCTCCCCGGAGGTTCCCGTGACACCCGCCCCCCCGACCCGTCGTCGGCTCCGCCGGACCGCGCGCTGGGTCGCGGCCCCGTTGCTGGCCGGCGCCGTCACGGTCACCGCGGCGCCCTCGGCCACCGCGGCGGGCGCCGTGCTGTCCGTCGGGCCCGGCAAGACCTTCGCGACCCCGTGCGCCGCGTTCGCCCGCGCCGCCGACGGCGACGTCGTGGAGATCGACGGGTCCGTCGCCTACACCGGCGACGTGTGCACCGTCCAGCGCGACCGGCTGACCGTCCGCGGCGTCAACGGCCGGCCCCGCATCGACGCCGGCGGCCGCAACGCGTCGGGCAAGGGCACCTGGGTGGTGGTGGGCGACGGCGTCGTCGTCGACAACGTCGAGATGCACGGCGCGCGCGTCGCCGACCGCAACGGCGCGGCGCTGCGGCTGGAGGGCACCGGTTTCACCCTGCGCCGCAGCTACCTGCACGACAACGAGAACGGCATCCTCAGCGGCGCCGACGCGTCGAGCGACATCGTGGTCGAGAACTCGGAGTTCGCCCGGAACGGGTACGGGGACGGCTACTCCCACAACCTGTACATCGGCCACGTCCGCAGCCTGACGTTCCGGTACAACTTCTCCCACGACGCCAACGTCGGCCACGACCTGAAGTCCCGGGCCCGCACCAACACCATCGCCTACAACCGCTTCTCCAGCCTGCCCGCGGGCCAGGCCGGCAGCGGCCGCCCCAGCTACGAGATCGACCTGCCCAACGCCGGCACGTCGGTGGTCCTCGGCAACGTCGTCCAGCAACCCGCCGGCAGTTCCAACCCCGGCATGCTCAGCTACGGCACCGAGGGCGCCAGCAACCCCGGTCAGGACCTGTACGTCGTCAACAACACCTTCCTCAACGACGACGGCGTGCGCGGGACGTTCGTCCTCGTCGGGTCCGGCGTCACGACCCCGGTGCGCTTGCAGAACAACGTCTTCGCCGGGGTGGGGACCGTCGTGACCCAGGCCGGCGCCGTCCAGCGCAGCAACCAGCGCGCCGGCGCCGCGGCGTTCGTGGACCGGGCGCGCTACGACCTGACGCCGGCGCCCGGGTCCGGGTTGGTCGACGCCGGCACGGCCTCCGGCACCACGGCCGGTGGCGTCGCGCTGACGCCCGTCGCGCAGTACCGGCACCCCGCCTCCGCCGCCCCCCGCCCGGTGGTCGGCGCCCTCGACGTCGGCGCCTACGAGCAGGCCGGGCCGGCGCGCCGGGTCGGCTGACGCGACGCGCTGCGCCCCACCCGCCCGCCCGGACCCGGGTGGGCGGGTTCCGGGGCCGGGATCAGCGGGTCAGGCCCAGCGGTGCCGTGATGCGCTCCAGCGGGACCAGCTTGAAGTTGGTGGCGACGCGGTCCGAGCCGTCCTCACCCGTCGCGGTGGGCATGGCCTCCCCGTCGTGGCTGACGAAGACCCCGTGCGGGAACGCCGGCCCGAGGTCGGCGGTGGTGAGGGTGGCGCCGTCGCTGTGCTGGACCCCGTCGACGGCGGGACCGCCCTCGGCCGCCGGGGCGCCGTCGACGACGGAGAACCCGCCGACGTAGCGCGGCGGGGCGTCCGGCCCCGGTTCCAGCGCGTAGGCGGCGAAGGTGCTGTCGCCCTGGCTGGAGGCCAGCAGGTACCCGGCACCGTCACCTCCCCGCAGGAGGGTGAGGCCCTCGGCGTCCGCGCTCAGGTGCGTGCCGCCCACCCCGGGGTCCGCGCCGGTGACCCGGCAGGTCTCGGTGTCCTCGTCGTAGGTGGCGGGGACGCCGAACCCGCGGACGGTGTCGACCAGCTGCCGCGAGGTGGCCCGGTCGCCGTCCACGGTGATCCGCCAGATCCCCACGTCCTCCTGGGCGACGAACCACGCGCCGCCGACGGCGTCGTGCACGACCCCCTCCGCCTGCGGGCCCTCCCCGGGCTCCTCGCAGGGGGCCCACGTCGAACCCCCGGGCAGGGTGAAGGCGGCGGGGAGGGCCTGGCGGCTGACCTGCCGGTAGCCGACGGTGCCGTCGGCGGCGGGGACGAGTTCCAGGACGGCGAACTCCGTCGTGTTCCGGCGGGTGGTCAGCACCTGCACGCCGCCGTCGGGGGCGAGGCCGGCGGCGAGGCCGTAGGCGTTGCGCTGCTCGTCCACGGCGGTCTCGGGGGTGTTGAACACCGGGGCGGCGTCGGCGGCGGTGACGTCGCGCAGGACCTCCGCGCCGGCGGCGGCGCCCCGGGGGTCGATCTCGAACAGGCGCAGGCGGTCGCGGCCGCGGTCGCTGACCACGGCCAGGTCCACCACGCGCCCCCCGAGGCGGGCGCCGCGGACGACGTCGACGTTGTTGTAGCGGCTGCCCTCCTCCGCCCCGTCCGGGGTGGGCGCGACGTCGAGGTGCTGCAGCCGGGACCCGTCGAGGCCGTAGACGTCCAGACCGCCGTTCTTGAGGGTGCCCAGCAGGACCGAGTCCGCCGGGGCGGTGGGGGAGACCCACAGGGCGGGGTCGTCGGCGTCCGCGTCGCCGCCCGCCTCGTCGTCGAAGACCTGCGGGGTCTGCGCGGTGGCGGTCGTCGTGGCCCACCGGACGTCCGGCCCGGTGGCGGCCGCCCCCGTCAGCGGCAGCAGGGTCAGGGCCAGGACCCCGGCGGTGACGGCGGGACCACGACCGCGTCGGGCGCGGGGGGCGGTCGGGACGTGAGGCGTGAACGGCACGGTGCTCCAGAGGTCGGGTCGAGCGCTCGCGGGCGAGCCGGTGGGGGAACTCTGGAACCCGCGGGCGACGACCCGGTGTCGCCGTCCGTACCGGTCGGCGTCCGTCGGGTGACCAACCCGAGCGCCGTCCGTCCGGCGACCCGCGCCGTCAGGCGTCCCACCAGCCGCGGTAGAGCGTGCGCGTCCCGAGCTGCTCCGCCAGCGCCGTCCACGCCGCGTACCACCGCCGCCGCAGCCGCGCCGGCCGCCACGGCTGCGGGCGCAGCTCGGGCGGCAGCAGCGGGTCGTCGCGGACGGCTCGTTCGAGAGCATCGGCGAGGCGGAGCTGCTGCACGAGGGGGTCCGGCGCCGGGGGGCGGGCCAGGGCGTCGGCGAGGGCGTCGTAGGCCCGGTCCACCGGGGCCGCGGGCCACAGCCGTTCGGCCAGGGCGAGGGGGTCGCTGGTGCCGTGGACCTCCAGGCGGTCCGTGGTCGCCAGGACGAGGTGACGGCGGTCGGCGGTCGCCAGCAGCGCGGACAGGTCGTGCGCGCTGACGTGCAGCCCCGTGGACACGGGGGCCGCGCCGACGGCGGAGAGCTCGCGCCGCCACGCGTCCCGCACGGCGCGGGCCGACTCCTCGACGCTCACCGCGAGCAGGTGCCAGGACCCGTCCCAGGGGGCTCGGCCGGTGTCCTGGGCGCGGGCCAGGCGCAGCGCGAGCCGGTCGCGGTCGAGCTGCGCCCGGCCGGCTCCGGTCAGCCGCAGGGTCCCGGCGCGGCCGCGGCCCCGCTGCTCGACGTCGCCGGCGGCGACGAGGCGGCGGATCGCCAGCCGGACCGGCTGGTCCGCCAGCCCGGCGGCGTTGGCGGTGCCGTAGACCAGGTCGAGCCCGACCTCGCCGTCCAGGGGCAGGAACGCCTCGACCACCGTGCGGGGGGCGGGGACCGGTGCCGCGCTCACGGGCGTCCCCCCGCGGGGTGCACGGCCCGCTGCAGGGTGCGGTAGCGGCGGAAGCCGTAGATCCCCGCGAGCGGTCCCAGGTCGCCTCCGCCGACGACGGTGAAACCCCGGCGCCGGTACAGCGCCTCGGCGCGGGGGTTGGTGTCGACGACGCTGAGCTGCACGGCCCGCTCGCCGCGCCGGGCCGCGAGGTCGGCGGCGGCGGTCAGCAGCGCCGAGCCCGTCCCGGCCCCGCGCCGGTCCGCCGCGACGCACAGCCCGTCCAGGACGAGGACGCCGGGGACGGGCCCGCGGTGCAGGGGGGCGAGGACCGCGGTGGCCCGGAGCGCCGCGGTCCACCCCAGCCTCGACCGCGTCGCCCGCCACGTCTGGTCCACCGCACCGCCGTCGGCGGTGCGGAACCCGCAGACGCCCAGCACCTCGGTCCCGCGGCGGGCGACGAGGAAGCGGTCGGCGCTCAGGCTCGCGGTGATCTCGGCGCGACCGGTGGCCTCGTCGCCGAAGGCGGGCGAGAGCTCGGCCGCGAACGCCTCCCAGTACAGCGCCCCGACCCGCGCCCGCTCCGCGCTGCTGAAACCCCGTCCGATCTCCACGCCCCGACTATCGCATATTCTACGAACGTGAAGAAGACGATAGTTTGGGTCCTCGCCGCCTCGACCGTCCTCGTCCTCGCCCTGGGCCTGCTGCTGCTGGTCGGCCACGACCACCGCTTCGCGGAGGAACGGGTGAGCGTCCCCGTGCCGGGAGGGACGCTGGACGCGGCCCTGGCCCGTCCGCCGGGCACCGCGCGGGGCCTGGTGGTGTTCGTGCACGGCGACGGCCCCGTCGAGGCCACGCACGAGGGCCTGTACCGGCCGTGGTTCGAAGCCGCCGCCGACGCCGGGTTCGCGTCGCTGTCCTGGAGCAAACCCGGCGTGGGCCGCTCCAGCGGCGACTGGCTGGACCAGACCATGGACGACCGCGCCGCCGAGGTGGGGCACGTCCTCGACTGGGCCGCGACCCGGCCGGACCTCCCCACGGGCACCGTCGTCCTGTGGGGAGCCAGCCAGGCCGGGTGGGTGCTGCCGAAGGTCGTGCGCTCCCGCGCCGACGTCGACGCCGTCGTGGCGGTCAGCCCGGCGGTGAACTGGCTGCGGCAGGGCCGGTTCAACCTCCTCGCCGAACTCGACCACGAGGGCGCCGACGCCACCACCCGGCGGGAGGCGATCGCGGCCAGCGACCGCACCCGCGCCCTGCTGGACGCCGGCGCCGACCACGCCCGCCACCTCGCGGCGACGCCCCCCGGGGCGGACCCGGTGGGCGCCGACCGCTGGGGCTTCGTCCTGCGCAACTTCCGCGCCGACGCGACGGCGGACCTGCAGGCCTCGGCCGCCCGGCACGTCCCCGTCCTGCTGGCCCTGGGGACGCGGGACCGCAACGTCGACGTCGCCGAGACCGAGGCCACCTACCGGCGGATCCTCGGCGAGGACGTCATCGTGGCCCGCTTCGACGCCGCGCACTCGATGGCCCGCCCCGTCGTGGAGGACTCCGACGCCGTCGGCCTGCTCACCGCCGTCCTCTGGCCGCGGGCGCTGCTGGCGCCCGGGGTCCTCAGCACCTTCCGCGACTTCCTCCGCGCGCTGCCCTGAGCCCCCCGCGCCGACGACGCGGGCGGGGACGGCGGACGTCCCCGCGACCCCCGTGCGGGACGGGCCCCCTGTGCTCTACTGGCTCCGCCCCGCGGGTGACCGGCCCGGGGCTGACCGACCCGAGGCGGTGCAGTGGACGCACGAGCGCTGGTGCTGGTGGGGCGCGGCCGCTACCAGGACCGTTGGCACGACGACGCGGCGACCGGGCACGTCGTCGCGGGCGCGCTGTCGGACCTGGGCCTGCGGACGCAGGTGCGGGGGACCGCCCCGACCGCCCTCGACGACGGCGAGGGGTTCTCCCTGCTCGTCGTCGTCGCCGGGACGGGCCGCGCCGACGCCGACTGGGACGGCCCCGACGCCGCCTGGGCGCCCTTCCACGACCGGCTGACCGCGCTGGTGACCGGGGGCGACCTCGCCCTCCTGGCCCTGCACCAGGCCGCCGGCACGTTCACCGACGCGCCGCGCTGGTCCGCGCTGATCGGCGGGCGGTGGGTGCCGGAGGTGTCCACGCACCCGCCGATCGGCCCGGCCGCCTTCCACCCCGTCGCGGGGGAGGACCACCCGGTCGTGGCCGGTCTCGCCGCGGTGGAGGCCTTCGACGAGCGGTACTGCCGGCTGCAGCCCGAGCCGGACGCGCGGATCCTGCTCACCACGGAGCACGACGGCGTCCGGCACCCGGTCGGGTGGCAGGCCGGCGGCCCCGGGCGCGTCCTGTACGACGGCCTCGGCCACGACGTCCGCTCGTACGAGAGCGCCTCGCGCCGGGACCTGCTGCGGCGCGAGGTGACCTGGCTGCTCGGGGAACACGGCCGGGCCTGACCCAGCGCGGGACCCGCCGCGGGCACCTCGTCGCGACGCCCGCCTCAGCCGGGGACGGGGCGGGGAGCGGGGCGCGCCGCGGGCGCCGGGACGCGGCGCGCGCTCCGGCGCCGGGTCAGGCGCTGCGCGACCAGGGCCGCGGCCGCGGCGGCCAGCAGGACCCCGCCCGCGCGCAGCACCGCGGCCGGCCGGCCCCGGTCCGGGCGCGGGACCGCGGCGGTCCACCGCGCCCCCTGCACCAGACCCGTCGCCAGCTCGAAGCGGGTCACGGCGTAGTTCCCGCCGGCGGTGGGGACGCGGGTGAACGCCCGCGCGGAGCCGGTGGCCAGTTCCACGGAGGAGACGGTGAAGTCGGTGGAGGTGGCGCTGCTGCTGGCCCCGCGGTCCTGCACCAGCACCTCCCCGGGCGAGCGCCACGCCAGCAGCGCGTCCCCCGCCACCGGGGCCGGCACCGCCACCGCCGGGTCGTCCGCCACGGGCAGGAAGACCACCTCGCCCCCTCGCTGGAGCCCCAGCAGGCGCCCGTCGGGGGAGAAGGCCGCGCCCGCGGCGAGGACGTCGCCGGCCCGCGGCGGGACGAGGGTGCGCCGGAGGGTGCCGTCGCCCGCCCGCACCTCGACCGCCCCACCGCTGCGCTGCACGGCGAGCAGCCGCCCGTCGGGGGAGAAGGCCGCCGAGACCGCGTCGTCCACGCCGGGTACGGGGCGGGCCCGCCCGCTGCCCACGTCGAGCACGAGCAGGTCCCCGGCGGGGTCGGTGGGGGAGGCGAAGGGATCGGCGGCCTCGGTGGGGGACAGGTACGCCAGGCGCCGGGCGTCCGGCGACCACGCCAGGGGCAGGACGGCGCGCGCGTCGGGCAGGGCGAGGGTGCGGACGTCCCCGGTGGCGGCGTCGACCAGGGCCACGTCCGCGCGCCCGGGCCCACCGGCGGAGGCGCCGGGGGTGCTGGTGTCCCAGTCCCCGACCGCGATGGTGGACCCGTCGCCCGACAGCGCCATCGGTGCCGCGTCGCCCTGGGTGTCGGGGGCGCCGCGGTCCAGCGCGGTGCGCGCGCGGCGGGCGCTGGCCCCGTCGGCGCCGACGGTGAGGGCCTGGGGGACGTCCATGAACTCCACGCCCAGACCCTGCTGGTAGAGGGCCAGGACCCGCCCCGGCGGCGCGGCGCCCATCGAGCGGGTGAGGTAGCTGTAGCCGGGCAGTTGCGCGGGCACGGTCGCGGGTGCGCTCACCGGTGCGGGTGCCCCGGCCGGCGCGGCCGCCCAGGCCCCACCGGCCCCCAGCACGGCCAGGGCGGTGAGCAGCGCGACGCGGTGGGAGGGCTCCACCCCGCCAGGGTGGCGCAGGCGGGGGGCCGTCGTCAGCGGGACGCGGGTGAACTCCCGGCGACGTCGGCGGGCGACGTGCGCGGGGAGGTCGTGATCGGGAGCTGCGCCATGATGACCCGTGGCGGTCGGAGGAGGAGGTCGGCGGATGACGCCCGAGGACGCGCAGTCGCCGTTGGCTTCGGCCTGGCTGAAGTGGGCGCGCGCGGTGGAGCACGCCGACGCCCTCGCCCGGGCCACCCGCCAGTGGCAGGCGTCGGGCCCCCACCGCTACGAGCGCCGCGAGGCGCTGAGCCCGTTCTACGAGCGCCGCCTGCAGGTGGAGTGGTGGCTCCGGGTCGAGCACCCCGTCCCCCCGCGGTTGCCGGTGCTCGTCGGCGACGTGCTGACGAACCTGCGCGGGGCGCTGGACCACGCGCTGTGGGCCGCGGTGCGGGCCCACAGCGGGCGACCGGTGAAGCCGAACCGGGTGCAGTTCCCGATCGACACCTCAGAGCGCGCCTTCCGGGCCCACGCCCAGGAGCTGCAGCGGCTCGTCCGCGCGGAGGTGTGGCAGCTCGTGGAGAAGGTGCAGCCCTTCCAGCTCGGCGAGGACGCCACCGCCCACCCGCTGGAACGGTTGCGGTGGCTCTCCGACGTGGACCGGCACCGCCTCGCGCCCGTGGTGGAGATGATGTCGACGCCCCTGGGGCCCGCGGACGTCACCGCCGAACCGCCCGTGCAGGTGCTGTCGCAGTGGCGCACGGCGGGACCGGTGCGCGACGGCGACGTCCTCCTCCAGCTCGTCCTGCGCCGCCCCGACGACTCGACCGAGGTCGTGCTGCGTCCCACGTTCGCCGTCGTCCCCTCGCTCCAGGTCCACGACGAACCCGAGGAGTTCACGCCCCTGGCCACCGCGTTGGAGGCGCCGAAGGACTGGGTGCTGAGCGTGCTCGGCCGGTTCAGCAGCATCATGGGCCTTCCCCACCCCGACCCCGCGAGCCTGGAACCCTGAACGGAACCTCCCCGACGCGCCTCAGCGCCGGCGCGCGCCGTCCACGAGGTCGATCGCCGCCGACCGCCACCGGGGGTGGGTGAAGGTGAACCCCGCCTCCAGCAGGCGGGCGGGGACGACCCGGCGGCTCTTCAGCAGTAGTTCGGTGTCGGTGCGCAGGACCAGGGCCCCCACCTCGGCCATGAGCCGCGTGGCGGGCAGGCCGGGACGTCCTCCCCAGGCGTGGCGCAGCGAACGCATGAGTTCCCCCTGGGGGACGGGACCGGGGGCGGCCAGGTTGACGGGTCCCTCCAGGTCGTCGCGCTCGAGGAGGAACTGCACCGCGCGCACGAAGTCCTCCCCGTGGATCCAGGAGACGTGCTGCCGCCCGCCCGCGACCGGCCCACCGAGGCCCAGGCGCGCCATCCACGACAGGTAGTCGAAGATCCCGCCGCGGTCGGGGGTCATGACCATCGCCGTGCGCAGCGCGACCCGGCGGGTGGCCGGGGTGGCGGCCTCGGCCTGGGCCTGTTCCCAGCGGCGGGCGATGCGCACGCTGTACTCCCAGTACAGCGGGACGTCGGGTTCCTCCCCGCCGATGACCCCGCCCACCTCGTCGTGGGGCCGGTCGTCACCGCGGCTGCGGGCGTCGGCGTAGATGGTGGCGGTGCTCATCTGCAGCCACACCCGCGGCGGGTCCGAGGCGCGGCTGATCGCCTCGCCCACGGCACGGGTGGAGTCGACGCGGGAGTCCATCATCTGGCGCAGGTTGGCGTCGGTGTAGCGGCAGCTCACGCTGCGCCCGGCGAGGTTGACGACGGCGTCGGCGCCGTCGACCTCGTCCGCCCAGGCGCCCTGCGTCCGCCCGTCCCACACCACGTGCCGGATGCCGGGCTCCAGCGCCTCCGGGCGCCGGCTCACCACGACGACCTCGTCACCGCGGGCGGCCAGCGCCCGCCGCAGCACACCGCCGACCTGGCCCGTTCCCCCCGGGATCACGATCTTCACGGGGTGAGCCTAGGACCGTCCGCCCGCGCGCGGAGCGCGACGGCCGCGGCGGGCCGGGCGAGGACCGGTCGGTGGCGGGGCGTGTTCCCGCCCGGTTAGCGTCGGTGCGTGGAGCTCAGCCCCGTCCCCTCCGGAGCCGACGTCGCACCCGATCTGGTGGGCCCGGTCGCGCACCCCGGCGGGCACCCCGGCGGGCCCCGCCGCGAGGCCCTGGCCCGGCTGGTCTCGGAGGTCACCTCCCCTCCGCGCGTCATGGCCCTGGTGCAGACCCTCGTCGCCTTCGACTCCTGCACCACCACGCGCCGGGCGGTCGGGCTGTCGGCCTGGACGGCGGGCACGACGGCGCTGCTGCCGGACCTGTTCGTGCGGTGGGGCGCGGCGCGCGGCCACTGGAGCGACCGCGAGGTGAGCCGGCGCCACCAGCGCACCGTCCCGATCCTGTTCGGCCTGGTCTCCTGCGCGGTGGGCCTGACCGGTCTGCACCTCCTGGACGCCCCCGACGCGATGACGGCCGCCGTGTGGGCGCCCATCGCCGCCGTGCCCGCCTTCCTGGCCGTGAACCACTCCTGGACGAAGCTCTCCCTCCACGTCGGCTGCCTCGCCGGCGGGGTCGTCCTCACCACGGCGACGCACGGGCCGGCGGTCCTCCTCGCGGGTGTCCCCGCCCTGGTCGCCACCGCCTGGTCGCGCCGGGAGCTGGGTCACCACACCGTCGGTCAGCTGCTCCTCGGGGGCGTGATCGGCGCCGGGACGACCGCCGCGGTCCACCTGGCGCTGCGCTGAGGCGGGGTCCGGGACCCCGCGCCGGTCAGCGGACCGCGGCGGGGGCGGCGAGCGCGGCGGCGGCCAGCCGTTCCGACAGGGAGCGGAAGGCCTCGGCGAGGGCCGGGGGGCTGACGGCGAGGACGTCGGCGTCGTGGCGGGCGACGGCGGCGGCGAGGCCGACCCAGGACCAGGCGCCCAGGGTGAGCCGGCAGCGCTCGGGGCCGAGGGCCTCGACGGTGCCGTCGTGGGCGAACGGGGTCACCCGGGAGGCGGGGGCGGCGAGCTCGACGGTCCCGGTGCAGGGCCAGGCGCCCGTGGGGTCGGTGGAACCCCGGAAGCGGCGGTCGACGAAGGCGGCGGGGTCCCCGCCGGGCACCTCGCGCGGGGCGAACCGCGGTCCGGTCGGGGTGCGGGGGGTGAGCCGGTCGGCGCGGTAGGCGCGCCAGTCCCCCCGGTCGAGGTCGAAGCCGAGCAGGTACCACCGCCCGCGCCGGGTGATCAGGTGGTGCGGCTCGGCCCGGCGGTCGTCCCCGGCGTAGCCGAAGCGCAGGACCTCGCGGGCGCGGACCGCGGCCGCGAGGGCGGTGAGGACCGCGGGGTCGACGTCGGGGACCGCGCTCGCCGGGAGGGGGGTGAGGTGGACGGTGTCCACCCGGTGGCGCAGCCGGGTGGGCAGCACCTGGCGCACGGTGCCCAGGGCCCGGGCGGCGGCCTCCCCGATGCCGGCGCCGCTGGTGGCGGCGAGCTGCAGGGCGATGGCGAGGGCGACGGCCTGCTCGTCGTCGAACAGCAGCGGCGGCAGCGCGGTGCCCGCCTCCAGGCGGTAGCCGCCGCCGGGCCCCTTCAGCGCCCGCACGGGGTACCCCAGCCCGCGCAGCCGGTCGACGTCGCGGCGCACGGTGCGGGGGGTGACGTCCAGCCGCTCGGCCAGGGTGGCGCCGGGCCAGTCCCGGCGGACCTGCAGCAGGGACAGCAGGGTGAGCAGCCGGGACGACGTCCCGTTCCTCTCGGTCACGTCGTTCATGGTGCCCGGAGCAGAGGACCGGAACCGTCCTCTTCCGGTGGGACGGTCCTCCCACCGCCACCGCAGGAGTGGCGGGACGGACCGAGGAGACCGACGTGAGCATCACGACCACCACCCACCTGAACTTCCGCGGCCGCGCCGCGGAGGCCCTCGCCTTCTACGCCTCGGTGTTCGGCGGGCAGGTCACCGCCTTCACCTTCGCCCAGGGCGGCGACGAGCGGGACACCGCCGACGGCGCCGTGGGGGAGCAGGTCAAGTGGGGGGCGGTGACCTCGCCCAGCGGGTTCTCCGTCATGGCCTTCGACGTCCCGCCCGGGCGAGCCCACGACCCGGGCACCGACGCGGTGTACGTCTCGGTGCGCGGCACCAGCGCCGAGGAGATCACCGGTTGCTGGCGCGCCCTCGTCGACGGCGGGACGGTGCGCGCGGACCTCGCCCCGGCCGGCTACGCCCCGCTGTACGGGATGGTCACCGACCGCTTCGGGGTGACTTGGGTGCTGGACGTCCTCCCGCCCTCCCGCGGCTGACCCCGCTTCGGCCGGCGGCCGCGCCGGGCCGCGGCCTCCGGTGGAGCCACCACCCGAGCATCAGCCCGCTGACCGCGGTGTTGAAGCCGTGCAGCACCCAGAGGGGGCCGGCCGGGATCGTCGTCAGGTAGAGGGCCTGCGCGACGTTGCCGACGTTGGCGATCAGCAGGTTCGCGCCGCTGTACGACGACAGGTCCCGGCTGCGGGCGGCCTTGGCCAGCATGGGCAGGGAGCTGAGGACGAACAGGGCCGTCGCGACGACCCCGGCGCTCGCGGCGACGGTTCCCCACACGGGACGTCCTTCCCTGAGGTGTTGGTGGTGGCGGGCGGCGGTCGCCCGGGCCGGCGCACCGGCGGCCGGCCGCACCGGGGAGTCGCGCGGTGGCCCGCCGGTGTGAGGTGCAGGATCGGGGGGTGTCCCGGGTGGTCTCGCGGGCCGGTCGCCCCACCGGTCGCGGTGCGGACCTCACACCCGGGCCGTCCCGGGCGACTGCGTGGTGATGACGACGCGAGAGCTCTTCGAAGACGCGGTGCAGCGGCACGGGCCGACGGTGCTGCGGGTCTGCCGCGCCCTGCTGGGCCCGACCGCGGACGCCGACGACGCCTGGTCGGAGACCTTCCTGGCCGCCCTCCGGGCGTGGCCGACGATGGCCGACGGCACCAACGTCGAGGCGTGGCTCGTGCGGGTCGCCCAGCGGAAGGCGGTGGACGTCATCCGCTCCCGGGCGCGTCGTCCGACACCGGTCGAGGCGCTGCCCGAGGCCCGCGCCCGGCCCGACGCCTCCGACAGCGCGAGGATCGAGCTGTGGGACCTCGTGGCCGCGCTGCCCGAGCGGCAGCGGCTGGCGGTGGCCTACCACTACTTCGGCGGCCTGCCCCACGCCGAGACCGCCGAACTCATCGGGGGGACGAGCGCGGCCGTGCGGCGAGCCGCCGCGGACGGCGTCGCGGCCCTGCGCAGGAACTACCGCCCGACACCCGCAGCGGAAGGACGACACCCGTGAACCACGACGACCACGACCAGGACCACGACCACGAGGGCGACCACGAGGAGGCGGCGGCGCTGTTCCCGGTGACCGCCGCGGAACTGGACCGGCTGCGGGCGCGGCTGGTCGAGCGGGCGGAGGCCGAGGACCTCGTCGACGTCGCCTACCGGACCCTGGACACGCCGGTGGGCCGGCTGCTGCTCGCCGCGACCGGACGCGGACTCGTCCGCGTCGCCTACGCCGGCGAGGGGCTCGACGCCGTGCTCCACACCCTGGCCGCCCGGCTCAGCCCCCGCGTCCTGGAGGCGCCCCGGCGTCTGGACGGGGTGGCGCGCGAGCTCGACGAGTACTTCGCCGGGCTCCGGCGGACCTTCGACGTCCCGCTGGACACGGCGTTGTCCGGTGGGTTCCGGCGGACCGTGCAGCAGCACCTGCCGCGCATCGAGTACGGCCGGACCCAGACCTACAAGGAGGTGGCCGGTCTCGTCGGGAATCCGAACGCGGTGCGGGCCGTGGGCACCGCGTGCGCCACGAACCCGCTCCCCATCGTCGTGCCCTGCCACCGGGTCCTGCGGACCGACGGCGGCCTCGGCGGTTACGTCGGCGGTCTGGAGGCCAAGAGGGCGCTGCTGCGGCTGGAGGGCGCCGCCTGACGCACCGGTCCGCACGGACCGGCTGCGCCCGGGCCCCGGCCGGGTTCCGGGCCGGGTTCCAGGCCGGGTTTCAGGCCCCGGCCCGGGGGTCCGCCAGCACGTCGCGCCACGAGTGCTCGGGGGCGTAGCCGAGCAGGTCGCGGGCCTTGTCGATGCTGTAGAAGGTCTCGTCCCGGCCCATCTCGCGGCGCACCTCGACCCCCTCGTAGAAGGTGTCGATGATCTCCCGGGTGGTCGCGGCGACGGACAGGTCGGCGTTGGCGACGTTGAAGATCTCGAAACCGAGCCCGTCGGTCTCCAGCGCGCGCAGGGTCAGCTGGCCCAGGTCCCGGGTGTCGATGTAGGCGAAGAAGTTGCGCCGTCGCAGCGACGGGTCCGCCAGGAAGGGCGGGAACTTCTCGGCGTACTCGTGGGGTTCGATGACGTTGTTGATCCGCAGGCCGTAGACGTCCGCTCCGGTGCGGGCGTGGAAGGAGCGCGCGACGACCTCCCCGGCCACCTTCGACATGGCGTAGGAGTCCTCCGGCACCACGGGGTGCTCCTCGTCGACGGGCACGTAGAGCGGTTTGCGCTCGCCCTGCGCGAAGCAGATGCCGTAGGTCGTCTCCGAGGAGGCGAAGACCACCTTGCGGACGCCGAGCCGGGTCGCGGCCTCCAGCACGTTGTAGTGCGCCGAGATGTTCGTCGCGAACGTCGTGGCGTCCGGGGCGATCAGCATGGAGGGGATCGCGGCGAAGTGGACGACGGCGTCGTAGGCCGACCCGCCGCTCCTGCCGGGGGCCGGTCCGTCGAGGTCGGCCGTCGTGGGCGTGCCCGCCAGCGCGGAGTAGACCTGGCCGGCGTCGGTCAGGTCGACCCGGAGGTCGGTGACGTCGGGGTGGCGCAGCGGGGTGAGGTCGGCGTTGGTGACCTGGTGGCCCCGGGAGGCCAGGTACGGGGCGACGTGGTGACCGGCCTTGCCGCTGCCGCCGGTGAAGAAGATGCGCATGCCTCCAGCCAACCACTCGCTCCTCGCCCCGCCACCGCGAGCCGCGCGAGGCCCTCCTCGACGACGGGGCGGCACCCGGCCGATCGTGTGAGCTGCTGTGACATCGCTGGGCACTCCCGGACCCGACCCGACGGCGCGCGACGTCCTCCGTCCGCTGCACGACCTGCTCGACGCCATGGACGACCAGATCGCCGCCGTCTACGCCCGGCACGGCGTGGCCGGGGTGCGGCCCCGGTTCAGCAAGGCCCTCATCCGCCTGCACCGCCACGGCCCCCTGACGATCAAGGCCCTCGCCGGCCACCTCGGCGTGACCCACTCCGCCATGAGCCAGACCGTCACCGCCATGCGCCGCGACGGGCTCCTCGACAGCGCCCCCGGTGAGGACGCCCGCACCCGCACCGTGACCCTGACCGGGGCCGGGCGGGCGCTCGTCCCGTTCCTGGAAGCGGAGTGGCGGGCCACCGAGGCCGCCTGGGCCGAGCTGGACGCCGAGGTGCCCTACGCCCTGACCCGGGTCGTCGACGACCTGCGCCGGGCCCTGACCCGCCGGTCCTTCGCCGACCGCGTCGACGACCACCTCGGCAACCCGGGACCGGGCACCCCGGCGGCCGGTGCGGCTCCCGCCACCGGGCGGAGCGCCGGCCCGCCCCCCGGCGGGCGGTGATGCGGCCGGGCCGCTTCGTCGACACCCGGCCCCTGCGGGTCTCCCCGGCCTTCCGGCGGCTGTGGATCGGCAGCACCGCAGCCGGTCTCAGCGGCCAGCTCGCCGCCACCGCCGTGCTCCACCAGGTCTGGGAACTGACCGGCAGCCCGTGGTGGACCGGGACCATCGGCCTGGCCACCGCCGTGCCCACCGTCGTCGGGGGTCTCGTCGGGGGCACCCTGGCCGACGCGGTCGACCGCCGCCGCCTCGTCCTGGTCACCACTACCGCCACCGTCGCCGCCGCCGGGCTCGCCGCCCAGGCGGGGCCCGGCACCGGGTCCGTGCTCCTGGTCCTGGCCCTGGTCGTGCTCCAGACCACCGCGACCGCGCTCGGCGCGCCGGCCCGGCGAACGTTCACCACCCGCCTCCTGCCGACCGACCTCGTCCCCGCCGGGGTGGCGCTGAACCACGTCGGCTTCCAGGTCGCCGTGCTCGCCGGCCCCGCCCTGGCCGGCGTCCTCCTGGCCACCGGTGGCCTGCGCGCCGCCTACCTCGCCGACGTGCTCGGCCTCACCGTCTCCCTGCACGGCGTGCTGCGCCTCCCCGCCCCGGGGACCGCGTCCCCGCCCCGGCACCCCGCACGCAGGACACCGGCGGGGCTGCGGGCGACGGGGGAGGGCTGGCGCTACCTGCTGAGCCGGCCGGAACTGCGCGGCTGCCTGGCCGCCGACCTGGCCGCCACCGGCCTGGCCATGCCCGTCGCCCTGTTCCCCGCCGTCAACGACGAACGGTTCGGGGGAGGGGAGCACACCTTCGGGTTGCTCGCCTCCGCCGTCGCCGCCGGCGGGCTGCTGGCCGGGGCGGCCTCCGGGACGATCACCCGGGTGCCCCGGGCGGGCCGCCTCCTGCTGGTCGCCTCCGCGACCTGGGGTTCGGCGCTGGCGGCGTTCGCGCTGGTGGACTCCCTGCCCGCCACGCTGCTCTGCCTGGCGGCGGCCGGTGCCGCGGACACCGTGGCCGTCGTCTGCCGCGGCACCCTCGTGCAGGTCTCCACCCCCGACGCCTACCTGGGCCGCGTCAGCGCCGCGGAGAACGTCGTCGGGGTCGCCGGGCCCGGGCTGGGCAACGCCCGCGCCGGAGCGGTCGCCGGCCTGACCTCGGCCACGACGTCGGCCCTCACCGGTGGGCTCGCCTGCGTCGTGGTCGTCGGCGTCATCGCGGCCACCACCCCCGCCCTGCGCCGGTGGCGGCCACCCGCCGCCGTCACCCCCACCAGCGCCGCCACCCCGACGGGTCGGGTGCGGGGGCCGGTTCCTCACCGAGGGCGCGGGCGGCCTCGGCGACGTCCTCGGAGGTGAGCGTCATGACCTCGGCGCGGTCGAGGTCCTCCGCGCTGCGGCCCGCGTCGCGCGTCAGCCGCAGCGCCTGGCGGTTGAGGGCCTGCTCGAACAACGTGCGGGCGAAGCGCGCGTTGCCGGACTCCTCGCCCGGGTGCAGGCCGCCGAGGATGTGGCGGAGCGTCTCCTCCGCACCCGGCGCCA
Organism: Kineococcus radiotolerans SRS30216 = ATCC BAA-149; assembly: GCF_000017305.1. Classification (GTDB taxonomy): domain Bacteria; phylum Actinomycetota; class Actinomycetes; order Actinomycetales; family Kineococcaceae; genus Kineococcus; species Kineococcus radiotolerans. Next base: position 4,147,300 of record NC_009664.2, read on the forward strand.
GGTCGTACTCGTGCTGGGCGGCGATGATCGCGAAGATCTCCTGGAGCTCGTCGGTGGAGTAGTCGGGGAAGTCGACCTCGCGGGCGAAGCGGGAGCGCAGACCGGGGTTGGAGAGCAGGAACGACTCCATCAGCCGGGGGTAGCCGGCCACGATCACCACCAGGCGGTGGCGGTGGTCCTCCATGCGCTTGAGCAGGACCTCGACGGCCTCGGTGCCGAAGTCGAGCCGGCCGTCGCCCTCGGGCGCCAGCGAGTAGGCCTCGTCGATGAAGAGGACGCCGTCGAGGGCCCGGCGGATGACCCGGTCGGTCTTGATCGCCGTCTCCCCGACGTACTGCCCGACCAGGGCGGCCCGGTCGACCTCCACCAGGTGACCCTTCTGCAGCAGGCCGAGCGCCCGGTACATCTCGGCCAGCAGCCGCGCCACCGTGGTCTTGCCCGTGCCCGGGTTGCCGAGGAACACGAGGTGCTGGGACGTGGCCGCCTCGGGCAGGCCGTGCGCCTTGCGGCGGGCCTGCACCTGCAGGAAGGCGACGAGCGCCCGCACCTGCTCCTTCACCGTGCTCAGGCCGACGAGCGCGTCGAGCTCGGCCTGCAGGACCGGGAGCGGGCGGGCCGGCCCGGGGCGGTTCGCGGAGCGGTCCCCGAAGCGGTCGCCCACCAGTTCGTCCACCCCGCGCAGACCGGAGCGCCCGAGCTGGTCCCCGAGGCGGGCGACCGTCTCGCGCAGGTCGTCGAGCGCTTTGCGGTTGATGGCCATGCCGCGAGGGTAGGGGCGCCCGACCCGGGTCTCCTCCCGGGACCCGGTGACCGCCGGTGGTGGGGCCACCGCGCGCGGCCCGGTCGCCCGGTACGGGGACACGCACCGGGTCCCCCCGCCGGTCGCCGACTGCTACACAGGAGTTCCACAGTGCGGTGGCGGGTCCGGGGCACCGCACCTCGGCGAGGACGGGGAACGACGTGGCGGTGCGAGGACGGCCCCAGCGGCTGCTGGGCGGATCGGTGCTGGTGGCGTGCCTGACGGCGACGGTCGTGACGGCGCCCGCCGGGGCAGCGGAGCGGGCGGTCGAGCGGGCCCCGGGCGGGACCCCCGGTGAGGTGGCGCTGGAGGAGGCATCCTTCGTCGACCCGACGGCGCAGGTGCGCCGCCCGGGATTGGTGGAGCTGGGGGAGCGGGTCTACGTGGGCCCCTTCGCGCAACTGGTCCCCGGTCTGCGCGCGGGCATCGCCATCGGCGCGGAGTCCAACGTCCAGGACTCCGTGCGCGTGGAGGCGTGGGTGCCGCGCCGCAGCGGCGAGGAGCGCGCGCTGGCCGCGGCGGGGCTGCGCCCGCGGGACGGGGTGCGGACCGGCGAGCGGGTCATCCTCGCCCACGGGTCGGCCGTGCGGGGCCCGGCGCGCCTCGGTGCGGGGGAGGCCGACCCGGCGGACTCCGGGGTCTTCATCAGCTTCGGCGCGCTCGTCGACGGGGCCGTCCTGGAGCGCGACACGGGTCTGTCCGCCCTCAGCCGGGTGGGGCCCGGCGTGGTCCTGCGCAGCGGCACCCTCGTCCTGCCGGGCAAGGACGTGCGCACGCAGGCCGAGGCCGACGACCCGGCGCTGGGCAAGGTCCGCCCCCTCGTCGAGGCCGACCGGTTGTTCAACGCCGCCGTCGTGGAGGTCAACGTCGGCCTGGCCCGCGAGTACACCCGCCTGGCGGCGGAGGAGCCGGACGCGGTGCACGGCATCAACGTCGACCCCGGCGGCAACGTCTTCGACGTCTCGCGCGACGCGCCCACGGTGGAGTCCGCGCTGTGCACGGGCCCGGAGGTGCGTGAGCCCCGCTTCCGCAACCGGGTCATCGGCGACGTCTGCTTCGAGGACGACCTGAGGACGCTGTCGCAGCGGATGGGTTCGCGCATCTCCCTGCGCGCCGACGAGGGCGGGCCGTTCTCCGTGGGCACCGTGCGCAGCATGGGCAACGGCACGATCTTCCACGCCCTGGAGGGCTCGGACCTCTCCATCGGCAACCGTGTCACCTACGGCGAGCGGGTCGTCGTCCACGGCGGGGGGCGCCCGGCGGTCGACCCGACGACGGGGGTCGCCGCGCCCACGACGATCGGCAACGACGTCCACCTGGGCGACGGGTCGGTGGTCTTCCGCTCCCTGGTGCGCAACGACGCGGTCGTGGGGGAGCGCAGCGTCGTCGTGGGCAGCGAACTGGCGGTCGGGCAGGTCGTGCCGGACCGCACCGTCTACGCCAACGACGAGGTCTTCGGCCCGGTCGAGTGGTGAGCCGGCGGTGAGCAGGGCCGGGGCGGTGCTGCTGGTGGCCGTGCTGGGCGTCGGGGGGACGGCCGGGTGCACGGCCGCCGAGTCGGTCCCACCCGTCCCCTCGTCGTCCGCCCCCACCGCGTCGCCCGCCCCGCCGCCGGTCCCGGCGTCGGCTCCCGGTGACCTGCGGGTCGCCACCGTGGAGACCCGCGAGGACGGCGTCGGCCCGGGCGGGACGCCGGTGGTGCGGTGGAGCGTGGACTGGGAGCTGCGGTGGGCGGCGGTGCCGGACGCGGCCTCGTACGCCGTGCGCTACGCGAGCGCGGAGGGGATCCCCGCCGGGGCCGCGGCGGACGAGACCACCGCGGGGACCTCGCTGCGGGTCACCGCTGCCGCCGGCACGTCCTCCCCGCAGCGGCAGGCCACCGAGCGCGACGCGGGGCTGCTCCTGACCTCCTCGCAGCTGCTGGTCTCGGTCGGGGCCGTCGGCGCCGACGGCAGCGAGGGTCCGGCGACGGGCTGGGTCCCCGTGGGCGACGTCCCGGCGGACGGCAGGCCGGTGACGACCCTGCCCCACGAGCACGCACCGGGCGAGCACGCGCACTGAACCACCCGTCCGCCCCCCGGCTCAGCGGGGGCGGGCGGGTCCTCCGTTCACGCGGGCGCCGGGCGGATCGTCTGCGGCGCAGTGGATGCCGAGGTCGGTGCGACCGGGCAGGAGGTCCGCGCGCAGGGCGCGGGTCCCGGCGTAGTCCCCGTCGCGCAGGCGCCGGTACGGGCGGGCCGGTTCGGCGTCGAGGGTGCGCAACCTCTCCCGCAGGCGGTCCACCTCCCGGTCCAGGCCCGCGGTTCCCAGCGCGTCGGCGTCGTGGACGACGTGCAGGGCGAGGGTCTCGATGCCGACGTACCAGAGCACGCCGTGGGTGAGCGGGAACAGCAGGGAGTCCAGGTCACCGCTGACGCCGCGCGGGCCGATGGAGCGCGCGTCCTCGCCCGCGGTCACGACGACCAGGGCCCTGCGCCCGGCCAGTCCGCCGTCGCCGTAGCGGCGCGGCACCCCGAGGTCGGGATCGGTGTCGCCGAAGGCGAACCCGGCGGTGAGGACCCGGTCGAACCAGCCCTTGAGGATCGCCGGCGGCCCGTACCACCACAGGGGGAACTGCAGCACGAGCAGTTCGGCCCGGGCGAGCTTGGCCTGCTCGGCGGTGACGTCGGGGGGGAGCTGCCCGCGGCGGTGCGCCTCACCGAGGAGCTCGGCGATGCCGCCGGGTTCCCCGGCGCGGTCCGCGAGGTCGTGGCCGGCGAGGTCGTGGCCGGCGAAGTCGCGGGGACCGAGGACGGGGTCGAAGCCCTGGGCGTGCAGGTCCGAGGTCGCCACCTCCCGGTCCGCGGACAGGGCTCGCACCCCCTCCCGGAAGAGGTGGCCGTTGAGGGAGGAGCGGCGGGGGTGGGCGTGGACCCACAGGGCGGTGCCCGGCGTCGGCGGGGGTGTGGTGGTCACGGGTTCACCTCTCGAGCGGCGGGGTGGGGCCGCCGGTGGTGCGGTTGTCCATGGCGGCCAGTCAACCCGCGTGGTCTGGACGGATCCATGGGTGAGACGCCGGAGCCCCTGCGCGATCGTCTACCGTGGCGGGGTGGATGCGTTCAGCGACCTGATGCGGGGTGTGCGGGCCCACGGCTCGCTGTTCGCCAGTTCCACCCTGACGGCGCCGTGGTCGCTGCACTTCGTCGACGGGGCACCGCTGACGCTGTGCACCGTCCTGGGGGGAGCGGGCTGGATCGTGCCGGAGCACGAGGCGGCGGTGCGGGTCGGTGCCTACGACACGGTGCTCGTGCGCGGGCCGGGGACCTTCACCTTCGTCGACGAGGTCGGGACCACGGCGGTGCCGGTCGTCTGCGGGGTGGACTGCGCGACGCCCGAGCAGGGCGGCACCCGGCACCGGCTGGGCTGGCACGACCCCGGCGCGCCGGACGACGACGGGAACGGGACCACGACCCTCCTCGTCGGCGCCTACCCGGCGCGGGGCGAGATCAGCCGCCGACTGCTGGAGGCGCTGCCCGTGGTGCTGCGGGTCGAGGCCGGCGGTCGCGCCGACCCCGTGCTGGAGCACCTCGCCGCCGAGGTCGCCGTCGACGCCCCCGGTCAGCAGGTCGTCCTGGACCGGCTGCTGGACTGGATGCTGGTCTGCACGTTGCGCACCCACTTCGACCGTCCCGGCGGGCGCGCGCCGGCCTGGTGGACGGCCCAGCGCGACCCCGTGGCGGGCAGGGCGCTTCAGCTGCTGCACGCCGAACCGGCGGCGCCGTGGACGGTCGCGGCGCTGGCCGGGCGGGTCGGGGTGTCCCGGGCGACGCTCGCCAAGCGCTTCAGCGACCTCGTCGGCGAACCTCCGCTGACGTACCTGACCCGCTGGCGCATGACCCTGGCCGCGGACCTGCTGCTGGACCGGCCGGAACTGACCGTCGCCGGGGTCGCCCGCAGCGTGGGCTACGCGGAGCCGTTCGGTTTCAGCGCCGCGTTCAAGCGGGTCCGGGGCCTCAGCCCGAGCGAGTTCCGGCGCACCACGGCCGCCGGTCCCGCCGTGGACGCGTCGAGCACCGCCTAGGGCCGGTCCTGCGGTTCGCGGGATCGCGACCGGACCCCGGTCGCGGTGCCCGGGTCAGGGGTCCGGTCGCCCGCGGTCGCGGCGAGGTGGGAGGCGAGGACGTCGCGCACGGTGGTCCACTCCCGGTGGCCGTAGCGGTCGTTGTCGACGTGGCGCAGTTGGCCCTGGCCGCTGAACATGCTGACGAAGTACTGCATGCCCTGCCAGGCCGGGAACGTCTCGTCGGGGTTCCCGGCGAAGCGCCGGGCCACCTTGCTCACCGCCGAGAGCGATCCCGCGGTGCCCGCCCACTGGAGCGTGAAGCGCTGCCCCGTCAGTTCGCTCATCGTCCGGGCCACGTCCCGTGCGCTGACCCGGTCCCCGGCGACCTCCACCACGCGAGGGGCGTCGGGGTCGAGGGCGACCGCGGCGACGATCGCGGCGACGTCGTCCTTGGTGGTGAAGTCGAGCACCTGGTCCGCGGAGGACCAGAACAGCACGCGCCGGCGGGTGAAGGAGATCATCGGCGCCTGCCCGGTGAGCATGTCGGCGAAGGCGCCGTTGAGCACCGACGTCGAGCGCAGGGGAGCGGCGTCGACGTCGGCGGCGAACTCGCGGCGCAGTTCGAGGTTGCGGTTGCTGCCCAGCGCGATCCGGCGGTAGTCCGCGGAGTAGTCGGAGGGGATGAACCGGGCGACGCCGGCTCGCGCCGCCGCGTCCAGCAGGACCCGCTGGGCGTCGACGATCACCGGGCGGGTGCCGCTGAGCGCGGAGACGACGGTGTCGATCCCGGTGAGGGAACCGGCCAGCGCCTGCGGGTCCGCGTAGGTGGTCTCGACGACGTCGACGCGCGGGTCGTCGGCGAAGAGGGACCCCGCGGCGCCGCTGCCGGGGCGGGTGAGGACGCGGACACGGGTGTCGCGGGTGAGGAGCTCGCGGGTGATGCGGCGTCCGAGGTCGCCGGTGGCGCCGGCGACGAGGATCGAGGTGGTCACGGGTGGGTGCTCAGCTTCCGGTGGAGGGGCGCGGGGTTCGACGGGTCGACCGGTGGGGTGCGGCCAGGGGTTGTTCGGCGGGGGTCCCGGACGAGAGGGGTGAGCACGCCTCGACCGCACCGGCGCTCAGGGCGACACGAGCCAGCAGGTGCCGGAGCTGGGTGCGTTCGCCGGCGTCGAGGGCGTGCATCAGCGTCTCCTCCACCTCGCGCAGCGCGACGCGGGCCCGGGCGAGCAGGGCTCGTCCGCTGTCGGTGGGGAGCACCTCGCGCACCCGGCGGTCGCGGGGGTTCGCGCGCCGCTGGACCAGGCCCGCGTTCTCGAGGGCGTCGACCACGTACGTCATGGCGGTCTTGTCGATGCCCAGGCGCTGGGCCAGGAGGAGCTGCGAGGTCGCCGGTTCGGTGGTGACGGCGACCAGGACCTGGTAGCCGCGGGGGCCTCCGGGGACGGCGTCGACGGCGGTGACGGCGGTCCGGGCGAAGCCCTGGTAGACGGCCTGGAGGGACCAGCCCAGTTCGGTCTCGATCCCGCCGGCGTCCCAGTCGATCGCGGCCTCCGCCGCTGGGCCTCCGGGTGCGCTGTCGGTCATGGCGCCACCGTATCCCGCTCATACCTTCTCAGCAACAAATCGTCTCAAACTCAGAAGATCTGTGCCATGGTGTCCCCACGAGACGCGGTACGGGGTCGACGCCCACCGCACCCGAGCCGCGACGTTCCCGCGGCGTTCGGACGGCCACGTCCGGGCGGTCCGCCCCGGCCCGACCCGTCTCGTCCCGTCCCACCTGCTCCGACAGCGAGGAACCACCATGACCACCGGAACCGGCACCCGCGAAGACCGCACGAACCCCGGGAGCGGTGAGGCCGCGGACGCCGTCCGCCCCTTCGTCCTGGACGTGCCCCAGGCCGACCTCGACGACCTGCGGCACCGGCTGCTGCGCACCCGCTGGCCCGACCGGGAGACCGTCGCCGACACCACCCAGGGCCCGCAGCTCGAGCGGGTCCAGCGACTCGTCGCGCACTGGAGCGGCGCCTACGACTGGCGTCGCGCCGAAGCGCTGCTGAACGGCTGGGGGCAGTTCACCACCCGCATCGACGGTCTCGACGTCCACTTCGTCCACGTCCGGTCCCGCGTCCCCGGCGCGCGTCCGCTGCTCCTGACCCACGGCTGGCCCGGATCCGTCCTGGAGTTCCGCCACGCGGTCGGGCCGCTCACCGACCCGGAGGCGCACGGCGGCGACCCCGCCGACGCCTTCGACGTCGTGATCCCCAGCCTGCCCGGGTTCGGTTTCTCGGGACACCCCACCGCTCCCGGCTGGAACCTCCAGCGCACCGCTCGGGCGTGGTCCGTCCTGATGCGGCGCCTGGGCTACACCCGCTGGTTCGCCCAGGGTGGCGACCTCGGCGCCTCGGTCACCGCCGAGCTCGCCGCCCTGCACCAGCGCAACGACATCGGGCTCGCCGGGATCCACCTCAACATGGCGCTGTTCAGCCCGACCGACGACGAAGCGGCTGCCGCCGACCCCGCCGAGCAGGCGATGCTGCGGGAGGGCGGCTACTACTGGCAGACGCTCTCCGCGTACTCCCAGCAGATGTCCACGCGACCGCAGACCATCGGCTACTCCCTCACCGATTCCCCGGTGGGACTCGCGTCGTGGATCTACGCCATGTTCCAGGACGTCGGCGGTTCCCACGACGCGCACGGCGACGTCGAGGCGCTGTTCTCCCTCGACGAGGTGCTCGACGACGTCATGCTCTACTGGCTGCCCAACGCCGCCGCCTCCGCGGCCCGCATGTACTGGGAGATGAACCAGGTCGGCTGGGCCAACGCCGGCACCCTCGAGGAACCCCTGACCGTGCCGACCGGTCTGAGCGTCATGCCCGGGGAGTACGTCCGGCGTTCCCGCCGGTGGGCCGAACGCCGCTACACCGACCTCGTCCACTTCAGCGAGGTGGCCGACGGAGGGCACTTCGCCCTCCTGGAGCAGCCCGAACTCCTCGTCGCCGACATCCGGTCCACCTTCCTGACCCTCCGCTGATCGGAGCCCCCACCGGACGGGGCTCACCCCTGACCGTCGTACGGGGACCCGGGGGCCTGAGTTTCCCCGGGTTCCCGGGTGGGGTATCGCGGTTGGAGCCGGTGGGGTCCTCCGCTCCGCCGGGCCGCACCGCGGGGCCCGGTCGAGAAGGACCGGCTGGACAGGCTGCCGACCTCGACGGTGAGGATCGCCTCAGGGGTGCTGCGCCGGTCCTCGTAGCTCATCGTCCAGCCCAGCGGCTGCCCGGTGTCGTGGTCGCTGACCGGCCCGACGTGGACGGCGCGGTCCAGGTCGGGGTCGACGCCGAGGAGGGCGTCACGGAAGACGGCGGTGGCGGTTGCCTGCGGGCCGGGGGTCGCCGTCGCGGACGGGGTGGACGCCGGGCCGGGAGACGGTGCGCTGGCGGTCGGGGCCGGAGCGGTGGACGTCGACGGGTCGTCCGAGGTCCACCGCGCACCGGCGACGGCGCGCGACGGGGTCGCCGGCCCCGCCGGGGTTCGTCCGCGCCGGTGTCGGACGGGTGGGTCATGGCCGGCCTCCGGTCTTGGTGCGCTTACCGGAGGGACGAGGGGGGCTGGTGCGAGGCTCCGGACCGCGGCGGTCGAGGCCGGTGCGGTCGTCGCGGTCACCGGGTCCGAGGTGGGCCTGCAGGACGCTGCGGGCGTGGTGGACGTGGCTCTTGACGGTGCCTTCAGTGATGCTCAGGGCGGCGGTGACCTCGCCGATGGTGAGGTCCTCGACGCAGCGCAGCAGGACCACCGCGCGCTGGCGCGGGGGAGCGCGGCGATGGCGTCGGGCGGATGGAGGATGAGGTCGTGATCCTTCGAGCGGTGCAGCCGGCCGCGGACGCGGCGGTGGCCGCCAGGCTCCTGCGGCTGCAGCACGACGCCTACGCGGTCGAGGCGGCACTGATCGGTGACGACCGCATCCCACCGCTGCACGAGGACCTGGAGGCGCTGCGTGCGACCTCGCTGCGTTGGTTCGCGGCCTTCGACGGGGACGAGCTGCTGGGCGCCCTGGGCTGGACGGAGGACGACACCGGCGTCGACATAGACCGGCTGGTGGTGGCGGTGCACGCCCACCGACGAGGGGCGGGCACCCGACTGGTCCGTGAGGTCCTGCTGCAGGCGGGAGGACGTTCCGCGACCGTGTCGACGGGACGCGACAACGGCCCGGCCCGAGCCCTCTACGAACAGCTCCTGTTCACCCGCGTCGGTGATCGGGAGGTTCTGCCCGGTCTGTGGGTCGTCGACTACCGGCGCCCGTCTGCCACCTCGCAGGACAGCGGTGACAGTTCCGCATCAGGACAGAAGTGACACTGCTGCCGGTCTCGATGGTGCACTTCCCGGGCTCCTGATCAGTGGGTGAGGGCGTCCATGCCTGCCGGCGAGGCACCTTCGACTTACTGCTCACTGGTCAGACTCATGACGAAGAGCGAGTGGCCTCAAGGCGTAGCCATCGGGGCTGTGACGACGAGTTCCGAGCCCCGGTCGGCTAGAGCCAGTAGGGCACGGCCCCGTGGAACGGCAACTGCGCGGAGGCGTAGTACTCCTCCACGGACTGCTCACCCCTCGGCAGCACCGGCAGCAGCAACCCCCGCGTGGTGGCGACGTCTTGCCAGGTCATCGTGCGGATGTCAGCACTCAACTGCAGCCAGACGGACCCGTCGCGGTTCTCCCGCACCCGCCCACCCGCGGGCAGGACGCTCAGCAACGCGCGCAGGGCGGGGAGCCCACCGATGACCTCCAGGTGAGCAGGGCGCAGCAGGACACCCCAGCCGTACCCCCACAGGGTCCTGCGCAGGTCACGTTCCCACCACGGAGCGCCCACGGCGATCTCCCAGGCGCTGCTGGTGTTGCTGGCGCTGACGTGCTCGTCGAGGGTGAGGTAACCGGTCAGAACGTGGTGCTCGACGCCGGCGCGGCAGATCCACTCGGCCAGGGCGTGGGCGGGTGCGGTGGCGTCGTGCTCGCGCAGCAACGCCTGGGGGACCGAGATCGAGAGCGTCGCCCCACGCAGGTCGAGGCAGGCCTGGAGCCTGTCATTCCAGAAGGTTTCAGGATCGGTGGAACGGCCCGGGCGTTGCGCGGAGACGGCGACGTCCTCGAGGCGGTCTGCTCGCAGGTCTGCCGTGGGGCCCAGCAGCTCTTCTCCCGCGGTGGCGCGTTCCAGGGCGCTCAGTGCGGTCTCGAGGTCGGTGTCGTACTCGCCGCGGGCGGGTGGGCGGCGACCTGCGAGATCGTCGCTGGTGCGCAGGTGGTACTCCGTCCAGTCGGTCACGGTGGGGTGCAGGTGCGGGGCGAGGGCGTTGCGCAGGGCGTCGGTGAGCAGCAGGGCGAGCTGGGCGGGGGTCGCGGTCTCGGGGGGCAGGGCGACCGCGGCCAGCAGCTGGCGGCGTTCCTCACCGCTGGGGACGGCGTGCACGGATGCTCCTCGGGATCGGCAGGGGTCGATGCAGCAGGTTCAGCGCTCGAAGGCCCGGCGGCGATGTGGAAGTCACGCGAGTGGGCGACCCACATCCACGATCAGACCCGTCTCCGCAGTCTGCCGCAGGCACCCGTGCGCGCGGTCATCCCGCGGATGGTGCGCGGCCCAGCCGCCGGCAACGTCGCGGTCATGGCAACGTCGCGGTCATGACGATGACCAGGAGATCACCGAGAGCTCAGGAAGCCGGATGAGAAGCTGTAGTGCGGTCGTCGTCGACTCGCCGGTCATCACCGCAAGTGGAGAGGTAGGCGTCGATGGTCCACCTGGAACGTCACGAGTCCACGATCATCCTGTCCATGGGGCTAGAGGAAGCTGCGCGGCTCTCTGCAGCACTCACCGAGGCGACGTTGGCGCTGTCTCGAGCCGAGTACTGGATGCGGGTGGGGTGCCCGAAGTCTTCCGTGGAGCAGCTCTCGGACCTGCTTCGCCTTGCCTCGAAGGGGAAGGGGCAGGGTGCCAGCGTCGCGTTGCCGCCCGGTGAGGAGGAGCAGGAGAATCCCCGGCGACCTCGACCTGGTAGCGACAGCACGGCCCAGCGGGGCGCTTCGCCGGGATGAGGCACCAACACACCGACTTTCCGGTCATCCCGCGTGGTGCGCGCTGCCACCGGCGACCGAGACGTCACGGTCATGGCCAGGCCGTTGCCGTCGGGTCACCCCCTCGGCTTCGTCATACATGCGCCGAGCACCCCGACTCACTAGCTTGCTGACATGATCTTCAAGCGGCAGCCCACGCCAACAGCAGCCGACATCCCCGATGACGAGGACGCCCCCGGCACGCTGCAATGGCTGCAGGCTTGGTACACCCTGCAGTGCGATGGAGAGTGGGAGCACGGCTGCGGCATCTCCATCAGCACTTTGGACAACCCCGGCTGGCACGTGAGCATCGACCTCACGGACACCGCACTGGCCGCCCAGGACGTCGCCCGCCAGGAGGTGCACCGCAGCGAACACGACTGGTACACCGTGGGGTCTGCCCCTACTTCAGTTGACCCTCGTCAGTAGGGGCGGTCAGGCCGCGTGAGCGGCTTGCAGGAGTGTCTCGTACTCGATGGGTGTCAGTCGACCCAGCGCTTGCTGACGACGGCGGCGGTGATAGGTCCCCTCGATCCACGAGACGATGGCCAGGCGCAGCTCCTCCCGACTGGCCCAGCGCCGGCGGTTGAGGACGTTCTTCTGCAGCAGGCTGAAGAACGACTCCATGGCGGCGTTGTCCGCGCAGGTCCCGACCCGACCCATCGACCCACGCGCTTGCCCTGCCGAAAGAGCGCGAAGGTAGCGGTGGGAACGAAATTGGGCTCCGCGGTCCGAGTGGACCACGAGCTCAAGGACATCGGTCCCACCGCGCAGTGCCAGCGCGTTCGACAGGGCTTGGACGGCGAGGTCGGCAGTCATGCGGGCATCGATGGAGTAGCCGACGATGCGGTTGGAGCAGGCGTCCTTGACCGCGCAGAGGTAGAGCTTGCCTTCGGCGGTGGGATGTTCGGTGATGTCGGTTAGCCAGAGGGCGTTCGGCTTCTCAGCGGTGAACTTACGGCGGACGAGGTCGTCGTGCACGGGTGGTCCCGGCCGGCGCCCGGCGCCGCGTCTGCGGGCGTGGGCTGAGAACAGCTTCTGCAGGCTGCACAAGCGCTGGACGCGGTTGCGCGAGGTCCTGACGCCCTGCTGCTGCAGCTCGTCGGCGATGAAGCGGTAGCCGAACTCGGGGTCGTCGTGGTGGATGTCGACGGCGGCGTTGAGGAGGTGAGCGTCGTTCCAGTCCCGGTCGGTGACCGGAGCGGCGCGCCACTTGAAGTAAGCCTGCTTGGAGAAGCCCAGCACCCGACAGGTCACCGCGACGGGGATCCCGTCGCCGGCAAGGTCACGGACCAGCGGGTAGATCATTTTGGCAACGTGTCACGGGCGAAGTACGCCGTCGCCCGCCGCAGGATCTCGTTCTCCTGCTCCAGCTGCTTGGCCCGCTTACGCAGCTCCCGGTTCTCCGCCTCGAGGTCCACGCCCACGGCAGGCGTGCTGTTGGACGCCGTCTTGCCGTCCTCGCGGTCAGCGATCCTCAGCCAGCGACCCAGGCAGGACTCGGAGATCCCGAAGCTGCTAGCGATCTTCGCTCGGGTCTGCCCGCCTTGGCGGGCGACGGCGATCACGTCGCGGCGGAACTCGTCGGGGTAGCGCTTGTGCACGGTGCTCATCCTTCCAGCGAGGACCATGATCCTCACAGGTCGGAGTCAACCAAAGCGGGGGCAGACCCGACGGTCTTCAACGTCGGCAGCAGCGTCACTGCAGGGCCCGAGACCTGATCCCCACCCTGCACGAGCTCAAACCGCGCGGTCATCCTGCGATATGGGTGCGCCTACTCGCCCGCCCCGGTGCGCCAGGTCACCGACAAAATGGGCTTGGTCTGCAACCACAAGCCCTCGACAGGCAGCTGATCGTCGAAGACGAGGCCCAGCAGCTCCCGCCCCGCCCGCTTCTCCACCACCAGCGACCGCACCTGATGCAGCTCCAGACCCACCAGCTCATCACCGCCCGAGCTCAGCGACAGCTTGACCAGCTCCGAAGCCGGCTCCACCTCAACCTCCACGTGGAGGGAGCCACGAGTCAGGGCGAAGCGGACGCAGGCGTAGGACCACGGCGCGTCCTCGACACCGAAGGGGTACACCGGCTCGCTCTCGAAGAGCCAGACCAGGTCCTTCAGCGCGGGCATCGGATCCATCACCTGATCACTGTGCCTGTTGTCCGCGCGACTGCGCGCCCCGCCACCGAGACTCCACGGTCATCCCGCTGGTCTCGTGTGTCAGGCCGTCCATCCTGGAGCTTCGGCCCTGCAAACGTGCTCAGGCGCGTCTGGATCTCCGTGCTCCATCTCGTACGAGCACTCCCCGCACCCCTCGGTTGGATCATGCTCTCGCCAGTCATGGCCACAGGTTGAGCAATCGCCGTGGTAGGCCTACCGGGCTCGCTCCTCCTGCCGGCGGGTCCACCACAGCCTCAGCGTCTGGCGCACGTCATGAGCATGGCAGTAGCGGCGCCGACTTCACGGTCATCCCGCAGATCGGGTCACTTGGAGCCCTCCACTACTCACCGTTCAGCTCGCTCAACGTCTCCGCGTCCACCGCCCGGGGAGCGGCCTCGATGTAGACCACCGCCTGTCGAGGCCCGGCTTTGATGGAGACCTGCAAGTGACGCCTCCGAGAGGATGATGGTCTCCATGGCTGCGCCCAGGAAGTACCCCGACGAGCTGCGTGAGCGAGCTATCCGTATGGCGCTGGACGCGCGCCGCGACCCCACCACCCGGGTCAACGCCTTCAAACGCATCGGCGGCCAGCTCGGCATCAACGCCGAGACCCTGCGCAACTGGGTCCTGCAGGCCGAGGTCAACGCCGGCGACCGGCCCGGTACTACGACCGACGCCGCGGCTCGCCTGGCCGAGCTCGAGCGGGAGAACCGTGAGCTTCGCCGAGCCAACGAAATCTTGCGCCGCGCATCGGCTTTCTTCGCGGCGGAGCTCGACCGCCCCTCTCGCTGAGCACCTGGCCAAGCACCGACCGGGTCGTCGAGTTCATCGACACCAACAAGCAGGAGCTGGGAATCGAGCCGATCTGCCGTGAGCTGCAGATCGCCCCCAGCACGTACTACGCCGCCCGCCACCGACCACCCTCGGCCCGCGCGGTCAGCGACCAGGCCGCCCTGGTCGAGATCAACGAGGTCCACGCCGAGAACCTGCGCGTCTACGGAGCCAGGAAGCTGCACGCAGCCATCAACCGCCGCCGCGCCCAGCGCTGCCCACCGGGCCAGACACCGGCCCGCATCGCGCGCTGCACCGTCGAACGCCTGATGCGCTCAGCCGGACTGCACGGGCTACGCCGCAACGGTAAGCCACCACGGACCACGGTCTCAGCCGCACCCGATCAGCGCCCGGACTTGGTGCAGCGGAGGTTCTCCGCTGAGCGTCCTGACCGTTTGTGGGTCGCCGACATCACCTACATCCGCACCTGCTCGGGCTGGGTCTACGCTGCGTTCGTCACCGACGTCTGCACCCGGCGGGTCGTGGGCTGGCAGGTCGCCACCCACCTGCGGACCGAACTGGCCCTGGACGCGCTGCAGATGGCGTTCTGGGCCCGCCGGCGCGAAGGCGTGGACCTGACGGGGCTGACGCACCACAGCGACAAGGGCGTCCAATACGTCGCCGTTCGCTACAGCGAGCGTTGGCCGCTGAGGGTGCGGTCGCCTCCGTCGGTTCTACCGGTGATTCCTACGATAATGCGCTGGCGGAGGCGTTCAACTCCCTCTTCAAGACCGAGTGCATCCGCAACCCTCACGTCCCCGGCCGCGACGGTCCCTGGCGCGGCATCGACGACGTCGAGATCGCGGTGGCGGAGTACGTCGACTGGTACAACCACCGACGCCTGCACGGCGAGCTCGGGATGATTCCGCCGGTGGAGTAGGAGGCCCGCTTCAGCACCACTCCCGCCCTGACGGGCGGCTGAGCGTTGCTTCACACCCTCCATCAGACCCGGGCCTTGACAGCCTCAACGACCCTGCCGCGCTGGCCTCGGGGTGCAAGCACCCGGCGCACCGCAGCAACCGCAGCCTGGACGGCCACTTCTTCATCCGCCTCGGTCAGTGCCGGGCTGATGATGGCGACGCGTCCACCCCCATCCGTGGGGTCCTGCACGCAGGGCTCACCCGGTAAGGAAGCGGCCAGGGCGTCGAGGTCCTCAGACGTCCACGGCTGTTCCAACTCCCAGGTCAGGTAGACGGTATGGCCCACCTCGGTGTCGTCGACCACCACACGAGGATGCACCAGACCCGACAGCTCGCGTCACGTCGGGGAACGTCCGGTCATCCCGCCGCCTGGGCGGTTGACGGGTCCGCGCTCACGACCAAACGCCCCGCACTGCACCACACTGGGTCACGTGCCAGCGCCCACCTCGGATCACCTCCGATCTGACCTGTGCCGCACCTGGGACGACGTCGCCGCCGGACGCCTCAGCCGCACCGCCGCCGCCGACTGGGCCGCCGACCCCGACCGCGCCCTGGACTACTCCAGCGGACCCGAGCCACTGCACCAGGCGTGGCTGCTCCTGCACGACCTGCGCCGCGCCCCGCTGAACGAAGCCGCCGTCATCAGCGGCGGCCACCTCGCACGCGATGAGCTGGCCATGCGCCGGCGTGAGCAGTGGCAGGCCGAGCTCGCCCGCTACGACGCGGACCCGTTGAGCTGGAACCGCACCCACTGGAGCGCCTACCTGCGCCGCACCGTCGAAGCGGGCCGCCACCCCGCACCCGACCGCCTCGCTGCCCGACTCATCGAGCACGGCCTCTTCCTCGACCAGGATGCTGCGGCGGTCCTGGATGAGGCCTGGTCAAACCGTACCTGAGCGGGGCGGCACTTCACGGTCATCCCGCGCTCAGTGCGCGATCATGGACAGTCGGCGACGTCGCGGTCTTGTCGATCTGGGGACGTCCAGGTGGGTGGGCTGGCGCCCTTCCGTCGAACGCTCAGGCCCGGACCTCCCGCTCCAGACGTCGGGCGGTCACCCGGTAGCCGCCTTCCCCGAAGCAGTGCCACAGCTTCGCCCCGCTCGCCCGGGCCAGCTGGTGGAGGCCGGTCAGGACGGTGCGGACGTCCTCCTCCCGGGCGTCGGCGTCGAGGCCGAGCTCACCGACCACCACCCGGCACCGGCCGTCCTCGCCACGCAGGAGATTGATGTCGTACACCGCCGTCGGCAGGCTCCACGACCCCTCGTCCTCACCGTCGACCAGGTCCGCGCCCAGCGCGTCGAAGCGCCGCCGCAGCAGCGCCTCATCGAGAACGGCCAGTCGGTCCAGGGCGTCCTCGTCGTAGTGGCGCAGACGGCCGGCGAAGACCGCGTACTCAGTGCCCACCGGGACCTCCTCCCGGACCGGTGCCGACCACGGACAGTGCGAAGTCGTGCAGGAGGTCGGGGTCCTGCCCCCGCTGGTACATGTGCTGAGCCAGGGCCTGGCCGTAGACGATGCCGACGGGGTCGACCTCCGCGGAGCCGTGCGCCCACGGCCCCTGGAGCATGGTGGCGTGGTGGTTGATGTCGCGGGCCCGGCCCCGGCTCTTCTGCCGGTACACGATCCACCGCGCCTGCGGCACGGCGGTCTGCAGGACGGTGCCCAGGTAGGCGGCGACCTCGTCGACCAGGCGCAGCTGGCGCGGGGACAGGTAGCGGGTGGGGCGGTCGGTGATCGGGTCGCGGTCGGGCAGCGGCTGCTGCACGTCCCACCACAGCGGCGACTCATCGAAGCCGTCGTCGGTGTCGTCGGTGTCGGCGTCCAACCGCGCGACGAACCAAGGCCCCAGCTGCCGCAGGCTGTCCACGCTGCCGTCCAGGCGCGGCCCGCCGGTGCCAGCCACCTGCTCCTGGAGACGCTGCACCAGCCGCGGCAGCGCCGCCATGTAGGCGTCGCGGTGGGCCAGCGCCTGCTCGTGGCTCATCTCCATGAACTTCAGCACGCGATCACGTTAGAGAGTGCGCTTCAGCCGGAGAGACGCCATCACCGCACCAGGGCCGGGCAGCCGCCCTGCCGGGCTGGACACAGGCGGCATCGGCAGCTGGTGACGGATCTTCCGGTCATCCCGCGTTGTGGGCGCCGATCACTCAGGCTGGCAACCCTGCCCACTCTCCAGCGCCGCGACGTCAGGACACCGGTCGTGGCTCCACTCCCCGGAGCCGAAGGAGTCCGCGGTGGCGTCGGTGAAGACCTCCACCCCCTCACCGGGCCGCACCCGGTAGTACGTCTCGATCGGGTCGCCTTCCGTGGTCAGCGACGTCACCAGGACCTCCGCACCTTCGCGCTGCGCACCCGCGCTGAGCAGGCACTCCGTCAGGGCCGTCGGGATGGGCTGGGCCTGGGGGACGGTGATCGAGGCGCACTGCGGCAAGGGGGAGCGTTCCCGGAACGCCGCCGGGGCTCGCCCGCCGGCGCTGAGCTGCCACACCACCCATGCGCCCATGCCGGTGGCGAAGAGCAGCAGCACGACGCCCAGCACTGTGACGAGGGGGACGGGTCGTCTCGGCGGGGCTCCAGCGACTGTGCTGTCCATCTCCGCATGATGCTCGCGCACTGGCAGGTGCGAAGGGTCGTTCGACGCATCCGACGTCACAATCATCCCGCGCTGTTGTAGGTGGCCGCCGCCAACTCAGCTCCAAGATCGTCGCAGATGTCCTGACCATCGACTGTCGCCGATGTCCTGAGACGTCACATCACTGAGGCTTCGTCAGCAACGCTTCGTCCTTGCGGGCGAACCCTCACCGGGTCGTTGTTCATGGGCGGACGTCGGAGCGCTGGGCGGTCCACATCGGCCGGTGACGATCGTCGTCTGCTCATCGCCCGCGGGTCGCGTGGGGAGCCGCCAGGGCCACGGATCCCACGGCACGACGCTCTGTGACGATGCAGGGGTGCGCCGCCGACGTCTGCTCCTCCTGCTGCTCCCGGTCGTCGTCGTCGGTGCAGGCGTGCGTCTCTGCTCGACGACGTCCCCGGAGGGCATCGCCCAGTCCGCTGCGGAACGGGACGCCGACAGCACGGCCGCGGCCTTGGCTCTGTACCTCGACGACGCACAGGATGACGCACCGACCGTGGACGACGCCGTGGCCAGCGCGTTCGAGCGCGCCCGCTACCGGATGCCGGACGAGCCGGTCGACCTGCTCCGCGCCGACGGGGACCACCGGCGGGTCGAGGGCAGTGACGCGGTCGTCGAGGTCCGCGTCACCGGCCACGTCGACGCCCACCTGAACTCCGTGCGCCTGTTCGAGAGGACCCATCCCGCCGCCACCGTGGTGCACTGCTACCGCATCGGCCTGGCGGCCTGGTCGCACGAGGAAACGACCGCGAAGCGCATCCACCGCCTGCACGGCTGCCCCCAGCGGCCGGCGATCGCGGTCCCCGGGGCGCGAGCAGGCGCCGACCTGAACGAGGAGAACGAGGTCCTGCTGCGGACGGTCCTCCTCGACATCGACGGGACCAGCACCCGCGAGGACGTGCTCGCCCGGCTCGGCCCCGTGACCCGGGAGGGACTGCGCGTGGACGCCACCACCGGCGACGGCGCGGTGGGTGTCGCGCTGGCTACGACCCACCGCCGCGACGCGTGCCTCCTCGGCCGCCGGGCAGTCGACGGCACGGTGGAGGTGTGGTGGCCCGCCGGTGTCCTCCTCGCGCCCGGCGAAGCGGGGTGCACGGCGAGCACAGCCGCGCACGGGGGCGCGCAGGGCTCGCCCCACTAGACCGGACACGGGGCTCAGTCAGCTTCGGCCACGAGCGGAGGTCGCTGCTGACGACGGCTCGCTGGCCTCCAGTGGCTTGAACTCACGCATCGGCCGCGTCCAGGACTGGTGTTCCCGCTGCTCGTACGATCGGGACAGGCCCTGAGCGGGGCGGACGTGCCCAGCCCCTGGAGGTCTTGGAATGAAGCGCGCCGGGTCGGGTCCCCGGGCAGGGGCTGCTCTGCGTGGCCCGGTGCGGGCCGCCGCTGCCGCTCTCACCGCGGTGCTGGTGACCGCCGGCTGCACCGGGGGCGGTGGAGGCGTACTGCCGTCCACCCCGACCTCCACCGGCACCGGCACCGGGGCCACCTCTGCCGAGACGACCTCGTCCGGGGCAGGGGAACCGGCCGTCGTGCGGGCCGCCCCGCTCGACGGCGGCGTCCTGCAGCTCGGGCTGCACCCCCTGGTCCGCGTCGGCGGGCCGGCGGCGGTCGGTGACCTGGTGGTGCTGACCCTCGACCTCACGGTGGAGGAGGCACCGGACGACGGGGAGATCTCCCTGGGCGACCTGTTCCGCGACCCGGTGGGTGACCGCACACCCATGGGCGGCGTGCGGCTGCTGGACCTGCGGGCGGACGTGGCGCACTCCGTCGCCCTCGACACCGCGGGCGACGGGGTGCTGACCGAGGGGTACTCGGGCCTGGGGGGTGTCCGGCCGGGCGAGACGGTGCGCCTGCAGGCCGCCTACGCGGCTCCTCCGGCGGGAACCCCGGACGTCGCGGTGCTGCTGCCCGGCACCGGGCTCGTCGAGGCACTGGCGGTCGTCGACGGCGAGCTGCCGGGACCGACGCCCGACCTCACCCCAGACGCCTCCACGGGCACGGGTACGGGCACGGCGGAGGACGGTCCCGCACCGCTCGACCCGGACGGGGCGGCGACGGCGGCGGTGCGTCCGCTGGAGGTCTACGCCGAGGACCTGCAGGGCACCGTCCGCACCGAGACCAGCGATGCGGGAGCGCGGGTGGCGCTCGCCGCGGACGTGCTCTTCGCCCTCGACTCGGCCGAGCTGAGCCCCGAAGCCAGGGCGGTCCTGGAGACGGCCGCCACCGACGTGCTCACCCGCCGGCCGGGTCCGGTGGCCGTGGTGGGGCACACCGACGACCAGGGCGCCGACGACTACAACCTCGACCTGTCCCGGCGCCGGGCGCAGGCGGTCGCCGACGTGCTCGGACCCCTGCTCGGGGCCGACTACCCGCTCCAGGTGGACGGTCGCGGCGAGGCCGAACCGGCGGTCCCGGGGCCCTCGACGGAGGCCCGCGCCCGCAACCGCCGTGTGGAGCTGGTCGTCAGCACGCCGTCGACGGGGGCCGCGCTGGGGCGGCGCACCGGTGAGGTGCTGCCCGCCCGGCGGCCATCGCGACCGGTCCGGAGGGGCTGGTCGTCGAGTCGCAGACCGGCTGGCCGTTCCGCGTGCGCACCGCGGCGGCTCGCCGGGTGCAGGGGAACGTCGTGGTGGACTTGGAGATCACCGCGTTGCCGGCGACGGCCGGCGCGGCGGGCCTGCCGCCGGCCCCGAACCTCTTCAGCACCTTCCGCGACCCCCGCGACTTCGCGGTGACCGACGGCTCGAACACCATCCGCGGGGCGGTGCTGCTGCAGGGCAGCACGGCGGTCTTCCCGCTCTTCGCGGCCGTCGGCGATGCGCCCTCACCCCGGCTGTGCGCGTGCGCGCTGAACGTGCGGGCGCTGGCCGAGGGGCAGGTGCTCACCGCGAGCGCCATCTACCCGGACCTGGACGCCGACGAGGTGGTGCTGCAGAACACCCCGGTGACGAGCGCAGACGTCGCCGCCCGGCTGACCGGAATCCCCGTGACCGGCTGATCCTCGAATCCACGGCCGCTGCGAGGTCGGTCGTGTTCTCGCCGCACGTGCTGACGGACCAGCTGACGGGTGGCGAGGAAGCGGAGGGACAGGCAGATCACCGTCGCTCGCCGGCTGACCGTGGTGGAGGGCAGCGCCGGCAGCGCGAGCGGTGGCGGGACGTCGGGTGCGCAGGTGCTGGGCGTGCAGGTCGAGGGCGGGGCGACCACCAGCCTGGGCCCCGCGCCGAATCGCAGACGTCTTCACCGACGTCGGTGGGCCAGAGGGGCCTGGCCGGCACTGGACGGGAGGAGGACGCCGTGGCACTGATGGCTCGGGGCGGGAGGATCGCCGGAGACGAGGTGAGCGCGACCCACGCGATCTGCCCCAACACCGAGGTACGACCGTAGTGAACCTACCGGGTGCCGGCCGATCAGGACGCGGGCGTGGTCATCGACGGGGGACCAGGAGGCCGGATCCATCTCGCCGTGGCCGCCGAAGCCCACGAGGCCCACCGTTCCACGGACAGTGGCCCGACCGGGTCACCCACACGGCGTGAGCGTCGACCGCGTCCACCGGTGCCGCTCGGCAGGGCTGCGTCGTGCGGAGGAGGGCGACGGAGCGCTGCGTGCACTCGTGCGCTTCGAGGTGCCGGAGAGCTACGGCCAGACGCCACCGACGGCGCGCAGGTGCAGGGCGACGTCCTCGGCGCGCCGGTGCGTCGCGGCGACCTCCTCCAGCCACGGCGTCCACGCCCCGGGGCCGTCCAGGGCCTTGCCGTTGGTCTCCACCGGCAAGGCGGGCAGGTGCGGACCCAGCTGCTGCAGGTCGTCGGCGTCCCAGCCCTCGGCGAGCAGGGCCTGCACGATCTGCCGGTAGCGGCCGAAGTGCCCACCGTCGTGACCCTGGGAGGACAGCAGGTCCTCCAGCTGAGCGGACAGGTCGGCCAGCGTGCGCAGCTGCTCGGTGCGCTGCCGCGCGGTGTAGCGCTGGTAGGTCACCGCTGCAGGGTAGTCAGGGCCGGGGGGACTCCACCGCGGCAACCCGGTCCTCACTGACCCTTCGCCGTCCTCACCGCCGCAACTGCTGCACCTGGGCCACGGTGAACGGGGAGGTCCAGCCGGCGACTCCGGCTCGAACCGTCGCGGAGTCGTCCCCGTGGTCGGGCTGGCCGGGGCCGATGCCGGGTACCGCGCCGGTGACGAAGAACGCCCCGGTGGCGAGCACGGTCGAGGACGTGTCCGTGTGGCAGTGCAGCTGCAGACGCACCGCGCTCTCGGCCTCGGCCACGCCGTTCCCGTGCGCCTCTCCCGGATCGACCTCGTCGACTTCGAAGCCGAGGATCGTCCACGCGGTGAAGCCCGGTGACCTCCGCTCGGCCTCCCACGTCGGGGACGTGACTCCGCGCGCGAGCAGGACGGCGGTGTCGGCGAGGCCGAAGGAGGGGCAGGTGCGCAGGTCGATGAGCGCGGCCACCTGGTTGCCCAGCGCGTCGAGGTGGACGCTGACGAGGGAGGACTCCACCAGCAGGTCCGGGTCGGTGAAGACGTTGTCGCCGGCCGGCGGCGTCACGGCCAGGACCATCCACAACAGGTCCTCGAGGATCACGGTCCCGACGCTACCTCCGCAGCCGCGCCACCAACGGCTCACGCCGGGATGAGTACCGACCACCCCCGGCGTGCAGGGCGGTGCGGCTGCACCGGTCAGGTGCAACCGTCCGGGTGGAATGAGCACGTCCGCCGCGGCAGAACGCCGGTCGAGGCGTGCGCGGACCGCGTCCCGGCCCCGGGGAGTCGGCAGGATTGATGCGTGCAGATCCTCGTCGACCGTGACAGCGTCGCCATGGGCGACGACGTCGAGGGCCACCAGCGCATCGTGGAGGTTCCCGACGACGCCACCGTCGAGGAGCTGCTGCGCACGGTGACCCCAGACGTCTCCGTGAACGGTGGATCGACCTGGATCTGCTGCTGGAACGACGTCCCCTTCGCCGTGCACGCCTCAGCGTGGGGGGAGGGCAGGGTGTGGGACCAGCGCTACCGCACCCTCGCCGACCTCCCCACCGACATACCGGCCGGTGAGGGTGCTGACGTGCGCACCCCGCGCCTGGTGTTCCGGTACTGGCTGCAGATGGACCCCGACTGGCTGCTGGCGCAACTGCACGGCGGGCACCCGCTGGACCGGCAGGCGCTACGGACGCGGTGGGACGCGATCGCCGAGGAGCGCGCCGTGGCGGCGATGCGCGCCCACGAACCCTTCGTCCGCACGCCCCTGCTGGATCGGGCCACCGTCCAGGTCCTCACCGCCCTGGGCGCCCGCATCGACGTGCACACCGAGGACGTGTGCCGCCTCTTCGTCGGGCCGCAGGTGTGGACGGTCCAGCGTTCGCACCCGGTGACCTGGATCCTCACACCCGGCGGTGTGCGCGGCGAGCTGCACGTGCGCGAGCTGCTGCCGCAGTGGCTCACCGCCCTGATCGGCTCGACCCTGGTGGGCACCTGCGCGCTGCCCGACCCCGTCACCGGGACCGAGGTGGAGCACCGCTACGGGCGGGTGGGGGTGTGGCGCGCGACGGGCGAGGAGCCCGGGCGCCAGGAGCTGGCCGAGTTCGGCGCGGACCGCGAGGCCGACGTGGCGCTGTTCCAGCGGACGGTGGGTCGCACGGTGAAGGAGGTCGCGGCCGCCTACGGCATCGGGCCGCGCCCCGCCCTGACGCTGGAGCTGCTCGTGGCACGCGAGGCCGAGGCGGTGGCGCGGGCGGAGACGCAGACACGAACCGCCGGCGGGCGCCAGGGGCCGTCGCGTCCACTCAGCTGGTGGACACGGACACGGACACGGGCACGGGCACGGGCCCGCGGCCGACGCTGACAGCGCGCCGCTGGTGCTGCCGGTCGGGTACGGGGGTACAGCCCCGGCTGATCCTGCGCTCGGCGCTCGGCACCTCCACGTCCTGGGGCTCTCCGAACCCACAGGTGGGTAGCCCACCCTGACCCGCGTCGCCGCCTCCACCAAGGCCGGGTGCGCCGCCCCTCCAGGCGCGCTCCTGGACGCCAGCCGCCCCGACGAGGGCTCCACGCCGGGACGACGCACCAGCGAGCGCACCGCGGCGACGGCTCCAGCACCTGGTAGCCATCGCTCGCTGTCCTAGGGACCGGTGGGCTCACCGGTGTGGGCGCGGCGTCAGGCGCTCGTGTTCCCCAGCGCTGCAGCCACTCCGCCCACGCGCAGTTCAGCGTCGAGGGCGCCCTCGTTGAAGCGCTCGTTGCGCAGCAGACCCACGAGGTAGCGCACCGCGTCGGCTACCGGCGCCCGCCGCAGTGAGTCCGCATCGGTGTGCGTGCTGCGCCCGTGCCAGTGCACCCAGTCGTAGGGCAGCAGCACCCCCGAGCGGTCGAGCTGGGTGCGCAGCAGTTCGACCCCGGGGCTGTACTGGATGTAGGGGAAGTGGTGCACGCCCGGCCGGGTCTCGTGCCCGCCCTTCCACTCGTTGCCGGCGGTGGAGGCCGGCAGCACCGCCAGAGAATCCTCGATCTCGCGCCACAGTTGCTCGGGCACCGCGACCAGCGCCGCCTCGTAGCCCGCATCGCTGGGCTGCTGCACCACCCCAGCGTAGGAGCGGAACTGACACGACGGACCGGTGACGGTGCGCTGCTCGGGTGATCCCCGCCGCCGTGGCCACCCGGACGGCCCAGCAGCGCCTCGACGCACCCACCGCACCTGCCGTCATGGCCCGCTCCAGCACCGACCCCGCCGTGCTGCCGGCCGTCGCGCTGGCCGCGGCCACGTTGGCCGGCACCGCGGTCGTCGACGTCACGGTCCTGTCGAAGTTCGGATGATCACAGGCCAGCCTTCTAAGCTGCTGGTGTGCCCGTCGTGATCGAGGTCGTGGTCGACTTCAACGCCGCGCCCGCGGTGGTCTCCGACGTGGAGCTTGACATCGACGAGCACATCAACTTCCTTCAGGGCAGCAGCGAGCGAGGCCAGCACCGCCAGCGACCGACACCACCCGCAGCTCAGCGACGAGGCCACTTTCCGCGGCCGCTGCTGCGAGCTGGTCCAGCAGATGATCAGCCGCACCACCTCGCACCAGCGACCGCGCCGCCTCGTCGATGCGGAGGCAGCGAGACGCTAGGCAGGCCCGGGTCCTTCCATGTCCGCGGGTTCGCCCAACAAGCGGTGGACCGATGAACCGGTACACCACGAGCAAGCTGCCAGGCGGGCGAGTGGACGCCAAGCGTTTGACGAGCGCCCTGGCACGCCTCGAACACCACCTCACGACCCAGGCACCCCAGATCGCGCGAGGACTCCGGCCTCCGATCGAGGTGGAGACCCTGCCCGCGAACGACTACCGGCCAGAGCTGCCTCTGCCCGAGGAGGTGCGGATCTGGTTCGCCTGGCACGACGGCATGACCGACGATCCCGCGTTCCGGCTGCCCAGCGGCTACTCGCCACTGCCGTGGAAGTACGCGGTGAAGTTGACCGACATGCTGACTGAGCCAAACCGCCCGGACGGTCTCGCGCAGCCAGGGCCGTCGATGTTGACGCTGATGAACGTCGCGACGAGCTACCTGATGGTCGACTGCAACGTCTCGCCCGGGACAGTCACTCCCGTCCGGCACTGGAACACCCACGAGATGGCCACCTGGCCTGGAGTCTTCGCCCCGTCCCTGACCGAAACGGTTGAACTGTGGAACAGACTCTTGGTGCGAGGGGCCTACCGGTGGGATGCAGATGGGGACGACTGGGCCGCCGACGTTCCAGTACACCTCACCACCTACGGCCTCACCCAGATCTGAAGCGCCGCCGGCGTCACCGCTGACGTTACGGTCATCCCGCGTTGTGCGCGCTCCTGCGTGACGTCGCTCCTCGCTGCACCGACCCCCACCACCGGGTCACAGCACAGCGATGCTCACGACGACCAGGGTCACCCCCACCGTGAGGAGCACCGTCCTCACCACTCGCACCGCACGGCCGCTCCGCTCCGCCCGAGGCAGCATCAGCTCCGCCCCCACCACGAGGAGCACGCAGCTCGACACCACCTCACGCGGACTGCTCTCCTTCACGAGCAACACGACCGCGAGGAACACGAGCACGGCGCCGAGGCAGGCCACGAAGCTGAAGCGCTCTTGCTCGGCAGGGGATGCCTTGTGCTCCTGCTCGGTCCTCGTCCCCGGGTGCTTGCAGACCTCGACGGCGGTGACGACGACTTCCGGTCATCCCGCGATCTGGGCGTCTCGTCTGCCGGTGACCGGCCCAGCAGGCCAGGCTCTCCGTTCAGGTCAGCAGCCCCGCCTCCTGAACCAACCGCAGCGCCTCCCCCGGCTCACGCCGCAGGTGCAGCTCCACGTCCCAGCGACGGTCAGCTCCCCGCACCTCACGGCGCAGAGACCACCCCAAGGCCACGGCTCCGCTGGTGTCGACCTGGACACCCACCGCGGTACCGGCGACCTCCACGATCGCGAAGTCCGACGCCGTCGGTAGGGGAAGCAACGAACCGTCAGCGTCGAACTCCTGCCACCGCCGCCCCATCTGCCTCGGCCACTCCTGCTCATCAGCCTCACGGACGTAGAGAGCCATGGTGTCGCTGCTCAGCACCGAGGACCTCCTCACAGTGCGCCACGTCGAGGACGCCGGCAGGTAGAAGACCGCGAACGACGAAGTGAAGGGCCTGCCCGACTCCTCGCGCTGGAGACGGGGCTTGCCGTGGCGCCCAGGCACGGCGAACACCTCGCACAAGCCTCCTACCGCCGTCGGTACCCGTGGTGGGGAGAAGCCCGCCACGGCGGCCAGCTCCTCCTCGCTCACCACCGCCCACGCGTAGGACAGGTGCCCCGGATTGCGTGACGCTGGCCGCAGCGCCCAGGCCAGGGCATCGGTCGGCGTCAACGCCCGCAGGACAGCACTGACGCCATCGGGCGCCGTGCCGGGCGCCGTGCCGGGCCCCGGCTGCTCAGACATGCACCCTCCAGGTCAACGACCCACGCCTCCATCGACACGCTGCGAATGACGAGCCCTCGCTGAGGGTCTCGTGACACCACTATGGGTCGGAAACGATTTCACGGTCATCCCGCCACCAGGAAGTCGTCGATCGCCCGCACCTGTCGATCTGCGGTAAGTCGTCCAACCTCTCCACCGCGGGACTCAGGTGGAAGAGCAGAAGGCTGCCGATGATCGTCCCTAGGGTGGAGAACGTGGACGCACCGCACAACGATCGACGACGGCGGCTCGGTCGGGTCATCGCCATCACCGGAGTCCTCGTCATGGTCGTGCCGGCGGGCTGGTGCGTGTTGTGCGCCTACTGGTCCTTCACCGGGTGCTTCATGACCTGTGGGCCGGGCGACCCACTGGTCGGGACGTTCTGGGGTGGGGTCGCAGTCGTTCTGCTGGGCGCCCCCGTGCTGGGTGGCCGGATGATCGCCCGGGGGCCTCGTCGGCCACGGGGGTCAGACGAAGGGGCGAGCCCCTGAGCAAGCAGGGTCGGGTTCACGTCGCTCAGCTGGACGAGCACGTCGAAGCTCTGCGGGCGGACGTCATGGTCATCCCGCGTTGTGCGTGCAGATGCCGCCACCTCACACCGCCGGTCTCCGGTACGGCAGTCACACGTCGAGGACACCATCTCGAGCTCGCGCCGCAGGGGGGATCCGATCGGTGTCCAAGTCCTCCATCGACCCCACGTCGGCGTACTCCGGGTACTCGATCCGCCCCACCTCATCGAACAAGCCCACCCGCCGGCGCAGGATCAACCCCGGATGCGAGGAACGCCCGAACGTTCACTCCAAGCGCGCGTCGGGTCACCTCCACGACTGTCACCGGTGTCTCGATGCAAACCGTCACCGAGGACCTGAGGGATCACACCACCGGCGCCCGTCTACGGCTCGCTCACGTGCGCGGCGAGCTGGAGCAGGGAGGTGATCCGGACCTCCTCCTCCACCGTCGCGGTGCCGGCGCGGTCCAGGTGCACCGCGCGCAGGCCCGCTGCCCGTGCACCGAGGACGTCGACGCTGTGGTCGTCGCCGACGTACAGCGTCTGCTCGGGTGCCACCCCCAGGTGCTCGCACACGCGCAGGAACGCCTGCGGCCGGGGTTTGGCCACGCCGAGCTCCTCGGCGGTGAAGACCGGGCCCAGGCGCCCGCTCAGGCCGATGGCCTCGATCTTGGCGTTCTGCTGCTGCCGGGTGCCGTTGGTGAGCACGGCGGTGCGCAGCCCCGCCGCCTGCACGGCCCGCAGGGCGGCGTCGACGTCGTCGAACCCCGTCCACGCCTGCTGGTAGGCGGTCAGGAAGCCGGTGGTGAAGAGGTCGTCGAGTTCGGCGTCATCACCGACGGGCAGTCGCAGCAGGGGCAGCACGTCGCGCAACCGGCGGCGGCGCTGTTCGGCGAAGCTGATCCGCCCGTCGCGCCAGGAGGCGAAGTGGCGTTGCTCGGCGGCTCGCCACGCCTCCTCCAGCTCGGGGGTGCTGGTCCGGCCCAGGGCCTGCGCCCAGGTGCGCAGGCCGCTGCGCGTCGCGGTGGAGTGGTCGAAGAGGGTGTCGTCGAGGTCGAAGACCACGGCTGCCAGCGGCACGCCCGCAGCTTAGTGAGCCCTGGAGACGCCCGCGAGGTGGCCGGCTCGCCCGCCCGGGGCCAGCGGGCGGACCGCTTGGTCGCTGCCCGGCCGAACCCGGCCCCGCGGGGCGTCAGGTAGGGACGCCCGGATCGCGGACGGCCGCGGGGTGCGCTCCCGCTCAGGGGCCGTGCGGCCAGGCCCGGCCGAGGACCGCCGCGGCGTCCTGGTCGAGGATGAGGCCGTGCTCGACGAGCCGGGCGGCGAGGCGGGCGGGGGCGGGGTGGTGGCCCGCCTCGGCGGTGCGGCGCAGGTACGTGCTCCAGTAGGCGCGGTTCCAGGTCAGCGGGTCCGCGTCGTAGCGGGCGAGCTCGGCGCACCACTGCTCACGCCAGCGGGCGGCGAGTTCGTCGCGCCCGTGGTGTCCGCCGCTGATGACGGCGGCTTCGTCGAGGGGGGCGCGGCGCAGGTCGTGCAGGAGCAGCCACGCCTGGTGCAGCGGCTCGGGCCCGCTGGAGCAGTCCACCGCCCGGCCGGGGTCCGCGGCCCAGTCGGCGGCGGCCGCGCGGCTGAGGCGTCCGGCGGCGACGTCGTCCCAGGTGCGGTGCAGGTCAGATCGGAGACGGTCCGAGGTGGGGTCCGGCACGCGTTCCAGTGTGGTGCAACGCGGGGCGTTCCCCTTCGAGCTCGTCGGAGCCCCGGATCCCCGGAGACGACCGTTGGTGGTCGGCGTGCACCGGCCGTGGAGGAGCGCGCCTTCGTCGCGGCCACCTCGCGCACCGAGCCGGTCAGCCTTCGAACTGCACGACCTGACGCACCTGGACCGTGCCGTAGGCGGCGGTCGGGATCTCGGCTGCGAGTCTCAGGGCCTCGTCCAGGTCGGGGACGTCCACGACGTAGAGACCGGCGACGGTGCTGCCCTGCCGAGGGGCGTCGGTGATCGAGACCCGGCCATCGCGAACGGTGACGTCCTTGGCCTCGTCGACGGGGTGGAAACCGGACTCGTGGACGGTCACCCCGGCCGCGGACAGTTCGGCGTCGAGCGCGAGCCACTGGTCGACCTCGACCTCGGCCTCGGCCGGGCCGTCGGTGCTCGGGTCGTAGGAGTAGATGAGGGCGAACTGCACGGGACTTCCTCTCCAGGCGGTGGTCCGGACGTCTGCTGGGCGACGAGCTGCTGGTGCACGGTGACGATCACCTACTGCCCCCGACCCGCACCACCCTCTCGATCGGCAGGGAACGCGGCGGTTCGGGTGACCGGGCATCCCCGGGGGCCTCGCGGACGGACAGGCCGAGCAGCGCAGGGCCGGGCACCGGGACGCCGGCGCCGACCGGTGCGGTGGTGGGACCCCGACGCCGCGGCACGGCTCCACTCTGGCCGTGATCGAGTCGGAGGGCAACGCCCCGGCCCGTGCGGAGGTCGCCGACGCCGGGGGCTCCGAGGACACCGACTGCTCCGAACAGGGCCGACGTGACCGTCCGCGTCCTCGGCCCGCCGGTCATCGAGCAGACTCGGGGGGTGCATCGCGTCCTGCTCCTGACCGTCCTGGTGGTGGCGGTCACCGCTTGCGGCTCCCCGGGCGAGCCGGCCGGGACCGCCGCCGCGGGTCCGTCCGAGCACGAGACCCCGGCGGTGAGCGCCGACTCGGCCCCGGACGGGGGTTTCCCGCCGGGATGCCCACCTCCGGACCCCGGCGCGGAGGGCGATGCGTGGTTGTGCGTGGTGGAGACCACCCCGGACCCGCAGGCCGAGCGGGAGCGGCTGGCGGCCCTGGCCAAGCAGCGGGGAGGGTGGTCGGAGGAGGACGCTCAGCGCGCCGACGCCGAACGGTTGCGGGAGGTGATGGCCGGGCACCCGGAGCTGACGGCCGAGGACGACGCCGCAGCGGCCTCGGGGGAGCTGCCGGCGGACCGGGGATCGTTGCTGATCCGCACCGACTTCACCCACCCCGCGCAGTGGGAGGCGTTGCTGACCGCTGTGCGGACGCCGAGCCCAGAGGGGTTCGTGCCCTACCTGAGCACCGTGGACCACCAGCGGTGGGCGGGTGCCTCCGTCGCCGACATCGCGGCGGCCGCCCCTCCGCACGTGCTGCTCGTCATCGCCGACGCGACGGCGCTCTCCTCGCCGCAGATGCCGTTGCTGGTCCTGGAAGTCCGCGAGGAGGGGACCCGGGAACTGCGGGTGGCGCCGGGAGCCCTGGCGTCGGTGGAGAACAACCTGTCCATCGCGAACGTGGACTGGGAGGAGTTCGCCGGTGCCGCCGATCCCGACGGCGTCTTCCGCGGCTTCGACTGATCTGCTGAGGGGGCCGGAGATCCGTCCGGTGACCAGCGGGGTGTCCCGTCGCGGAGTTCCCTCAGTCGTCGAAGACGGACCAGCAGATCGCGTTGCGCCTGGCCTGGTCCTCGAGCACCAGCGCCCGGATCCGTTCCGGGAGCCGTGCGCGCTGCCAGTCCCGCTCCAGCCGTCCGGCGGTGGAACCGGCCGTGCCCGCTGCTCGGGCCGCCTTGATGGCGTAGGCGGCGGCGCCGAGGTCGTGCTCGGGCACGTGGGGGACGCACGCGGCCTGGCCGGCGGCGTAGGCGGCGTGACGGGCGGCTGACCGCAGGGGACGGGCGGGCCCCCATCGCGTGCCCGCCGCAAGCGCGGGCGTCCATCATCGCCAGGCTGCCGTCGGCCCAGGCGCGTGCCGCCTCGACGGCCTCGCGCGGGCGGGTGTCGGAGGGTCGTTCGTCCTCGAAGAGGTGCAGGACGTGTTCGGCGCAGTCGGCGGCCCACAGGGCGAGGAGCCGGTGGTCGTCGTCGGTGAGGGTTCCGCCGCGGCGGATCGTGACCAGTCGCGGGTCGCGGACCTTCGGGAGGATCACGGGACCAGGGTGCCAGCCGGGCGGGGAGCGGGGTGGGGGTCCGCCGGCGCCGGCCGCGGTCGTCGGCGGGATCCCGCCATCATCGACGACCGCGACCGCGGAACGATCGAGCGGCCCCGGTGGCGTGCGCGCGGTGGACGGGGGCCGCGCCGTCCCTCAGCCCCGAGGGGGCGTCGTCTCCACCATGGACGCGAGGGTGTCCACGACCAGGAGCGCCGGGGGCCACTGCGCGATGGTCTTGCGGACCACCACGTAGATGGTCCGGGTCGGCGTGGGACGGACGACGGGGACGGAGCGGACGCCGTCCGGCAGCGTGTGCGCGGCCAGGGCGGGCAGGACCGTGATGCCGAGCCCGGCGCCCACGAAGGCGGCGGACATGGCGTAGTCGTGGGCCTGCACGTGGAACGCCGGTGCGAACCCGGCCGCCGTGCAGGCCTCGAGGAGGTTGCCGCGGCACCACCCGGCCCGGGGTTCGCTGTCGATCCACCTGTCGGTGGCCAGTTCCGCGAGTTCGACCTCGCGACGGCCGGACAGGGGGTGGGTGGCCGGCAGGAGCACCCGGTACGGGTCCTCGGCGAGGCGGTGCACGTCGAAGCCGGCGCCTGCCCGGACCGGCGTGCCGGGCCCGACGACGAGCTGGACGTCGGGCCGCTCGGTGCCTTCGAGCGTGGAGTCCTCCAGCAGCTGGAGGTCGAGGTCCACCTCGGGATGGGCCTGGGTGAGCCGGCGGGCCACCTCCGGGAGCCAGGTCGACCCGACCGAGGAGATGTACGCCAGCGAGAGGTGGGCCGTGCGCTCGGCCCTCATGCTCGCGATGGCCGTCTCGGCCTCCCCGAGGCGGGCGAGGACCGCGTCGGCCTGGGCCGCGACGGCCAGTCCGACGGGGGTGGGCACCAGGCCGCGACCGGCT
The DNA here is from genome assembly GCF_000017305.1 of Kineococcus radiotolerans SRS30216 = ATCC BAA-149. GTDB lineage: Bacteria > Actinomycetota > Actinomycetes > Actinomycetales > Kineococcaceae > Kineococcus > Kineococcus radiotolerans. The sequence continues at coordinate 4,179,073 of NC_009664.2, forward strand.
CGTTCCAGCAGGACGAGACCGGTCTCGCGCTGCAGGGCGGCGACGTGCTGGCTGATCGCGGACGGGGTGTACCCGAGGTTCGCCGCCGCGGCGGCGATCGAGCCGCTGGCGACGACGGAGCGGAACACGCGCAGGCGGTGCACGTCGAGCATGCCCCGGACAGTACAGTCCGACTGCACGGTCCGGTAGGAATCGGTGCTGGTGCTGGACCGGTGCTGTTGCCATGATCGACCCGTGACTCAGCCCGGTGCGATCGATGTGCCCGTGAACACCCCGGCCCGACGCGACCGTGCCCTCGTCGTGGGCGCCGCCTCGGTGACCGTGGTCCTGTGGGCGTCCGCGTTCGTGGGCATCCGCGCCGCGGCCGAGGACTTCGACCCCGGACCGTTGACGCTCGCGCGCGCTGTCGTGGGGTCCCTCGGCCTGGCGCTCCTGCACTCGGTGCTGCGCGCACGGGGAGCCCGTGCCGGCGGGGCGACTCCGCAGCGCGGGCGGCTGCGCGACGCACCGCGGAAGGTCCTGGTCGGCATCGTCCTCTGGGGGGTGGCCTGGTTCGGGGTCTACAACATCGCGCTCAACGCCGCGGAGCACCACGTCGACGCGGGGACCGCGGCCCTGCTGGTCAACCTCGCCCCGATGGTCACCGCCGTGCTCGCCGGCCTCGTCCTCGGTGAGGGCTTCCCCCGACGACTCATCGCGGGCATGGCCGTCGCCTTCCTCGGCGTCGTCGTCGTCGCCGCCGCGACGTCGACCGGCCGGTACGACGCGGTCGGTGTCCTGCTCGGGATCGCGGCCGCGGTGATCTACGGGACGGCCGCGACCTTCCAGAAGCGGCTGCTGCAGCACGTGGACGCACCGACGATGACCCTGGTCGGGTGCCTCGCCGGGACCGTCGCGTGCCTGCCCTTCGCGCCCGAGCTGGTGAGGGCCGTCGCGGCCGCGCCCGCCTCGTCCGTGCTCAGCGTCGTCTACCTCGGGGTGTTCCCCACCGCAGTGGCCTTCACGACCTGGGGCTACGTGCTGTCCCGCACCAGCGCCGGTCGCACCGCGGCGACGACGTACGCCGTCCCCGCGGTCGTGGTCGTCCTCTCCTGGCTCGTGCTCCGCGAGACGCCGCCGGCTCTGGCCCTGCTCGGGGGCGCGCTGGCGCTGGCCGGCGTCGCCGTCGCCACGACGCGACGGTCCTCACCCGCCCGCCCGGCCCCGCACCTCGAGACGCGGTGAGGCGCGGACCGCTCTCGACGCCCTCCGCGTCGTGACACCCACCGGTGTCCCCGACGTTCACCACGATCCGCGTCTCGACGACCACCTCCTCCTGCGGCTCACTCCCGGGCGGGTGCAGCCGCTGCCGCACCAGGTTCCCGTCCCCCCACGGCTGCGGCGGGGGTCCCGCCTCCGGCGGCGACCGCGCTTCCCCGCGATCGAGCCCACCGCGCCCCGAGCGCGGCACGGCCGAGGTGTCCGGAGCGGGTCCTCGACGAGGACCCGCTCCGGGCCGCGGGGCGACGTCGCTCGTCCGTGCTCAGTCGGTGACGGCGGTGGCCTCGACCTCCACGAGCACGTCGGGCTCGAACAGGTGGTCGACTCCGATCAGCGAGGACGGCGGCATCGGCTGGGGCAGGCCCAGTTCCTCGCCGACCTCCTGGACGCCGGCCATGAAGGCCTCGATCTTCTCCGGGCTCCAGTCGGTGACGTAGAAGGTCAACCGGACGACGTCGCCGAAACCGGCGCCGGCGGAGCGCAGGCCCGCGCCGGTGTTGCGCAGGGCGTGGGCGACCTGCCCCGCGAGGTCGCCCGGGGCCAGGGCCCGCCCCCGGGCGTCGCGGGAGATCTGGCCGGCGACGTGGACGTGGCGGGTGCCGGTGCCGATCGCGACGTGGGCGTAGGGGACGGGCTGCATGAGGCTCTCGGGGCTGGACAACTGCACGGTCACGGACGGCTCCCTGGGTTGGACGGGCATCGGGTGGGGCGGGCGTCGAGCGGGCCGGGTGTCGGGTCCGGTTCGACGACCGGGCTGAGGGGCCCGGTCCGCCGACTCCTCCCGCTGGTGTCTCATTGCTACCTGGTATCTGTCGGGAACTTCAACGAGACTAGGTGTCGTGCCGGATACCACCCACCCCCGTTCCCGTCCCCGCTCCGAGGTCCTCGAGATCGCCGCCCCGCACCGGGAGCTGCTCGACCAGGTCCTGGACAAGTGGTCGCTGCAGGTGATGGAGCAGCTGTGCGAACGGCCCTCGAGGTTCAGCGAACTCCGACGCGCGATCCCGGCGGTGACGGGGAAGTCGCTGACCGCGACCCTGCGCCGACTGGAGCGCAACGGTGTCGTGGAGCGCACGGTCGTGACCTCGCGGCCGGTGGCGGTGGAGTACCGCATCACCGCGCTGGGCAAGACCCTGCGCGAGCCGGTCGATGCGCTGCTGCGCTGGACCACCGTGCACCTGCCGCAGGTGGAGGCGGCCCGGGCCCGCTTCGAGGAGTGAGTCCGCTCGCGCGGCCTCGTCCGTTCCAGCGGCCAGCCGGCCCCGATCACCCGTGCGCCGAGCAGGACCGCGACGTCGCCGGCCGCTGACGTCCGGCCCGGATCGCGGGGTGACCGCGAACCCGGGTCCGTCGTCGAGCCCCGCCCTCCACCCCAGGGATGAGGGACCGTGAGCCGATGATCCGCCCACGCGGTGATGCCCCGGCCACCTCCGTCGCGGCACCCTCGGGTCATGAGCCGACCCGCCGCCCCGCCGACCTCGCCGCGCACCCCGTGGGCCGGGCTCGGTCGGCGCACCGAGCGGAGCGGTGAACCGGACGGTGGTCCGGGCGGCCTGGGGGCGGCGCCGGTGCTCGGGGCGGCGGTGCTGATCGGTGTGGGCTGGGGGGCGGCGACGTCCGGCTTGCAGACGGTGCTGCCCTGGCCCTTCGCCGGGTTGGCCAACGCCGTGGGCCCCTGGGTCGCTCCCGCGTTCCTGGTCGGGGCCTGGAGCAGGCGGCCCTGGGCCGCGGTGCTGGCGGGTGTCCTGGTGTGCTTCGGGGAGGTCGCCGGCTACTACGCCGTGTCCGCGGCGCGCGGCTTCGGCGTCAACCCCGCCACGGTCGTGATGTGGACCGCGACCGGTGTCCTCGGTGGGCCGGTCCTGGGGATGGCCGGGTGGTGCTGGCGGCGGGCACGTCCGTTGCGCGTGGCCGCGCTGGGGGCGGCGCTGCTCGGTGGGGTCTTCCTCGCGGAGGGTGTGGTCACCTACGGCGTCTACCTGCGCTACACGGGCGACGCCGTCGTCTTCTGCGTCCTCGGCGCCGTCCTCGTGGCGGTGCTCGGCGCCACCGCGTCTGCGGCGCGGGCGAGCGGTGCGCGTGCCCGGGGCGTCGGTGCGGCCGCGGCGTGGCTGCTGCTGGTGCTGCCGCTGGGTGCGGCCGGCGAAGTGCTGTTGCACCTCGTCGTGACCTGAACCGGGCTGCGGCCGGCGTTGCTCCGGGTACCCGGTGGGGTGCGGCGCCGCCCCGGCGGCGAGGTCGACCCGGAGGTCGATGCCCGCCGGGCGCTACCGGCGGGGAACGCCCACGACGTGGACGTCGCCCCGCTCGTGGTCCGGCTTCAGGGCCGGGGCGCGCGGGCCCGCGCGAGGCGCACCCAGGAGGCCACCGCCGCCCCGCACAGGAGGAGGGCGACGACGGTCCGCCACCACCCTCCCGTCTCGCCGTCGATCAGTGACCGCGCGAGGTTCGTCAGGGCGAGGACCCCGAACAGCGTGGCGGCCGCCGCTCGCCAGGCCGCCCGGCGCCGGCGCGGTGCGTCGTCCCCGTCGGTGAGGACGACGGCGTACGCCTGCGGCGTCCCGAACTCCACCTGCGGGTGCTCGGTGCCGCCGGCCCGCCAGAACGCCCGGGCCTCGTCGACCTCCCGGCGGGTTCTCGCCGGGGCCATGAGGTGCCGTCCGCGCAGCAGGTGCTCGAGCCGGGTGAACCACTTGTCGGGGGTGGTGTCGTCAGGAACTCCCGCAGTTCCCGCGGCCGCTCGTCGCCTCCGCAGGAGGACCCCCGCCGCGACGATCGCGACGCAGGCGAGCAGGGGCGCCGACATGGGCACGTCGACGCGCGCCGGGTCGTCACGCAGCGCCCACGCCGCCCCGAGACCCGCGACCGCCACCGCGGCCGTTCCCACCCACGCGGAACGGCTGCTGCGCAGGCGCCCCGCGCCGCGTCGGCGCAGCGCCTCACCGCCCAGGAGGAACGTGGCGAGGACGGCGGCGAGGAGCGCGGCGTGGGCGTAGCCGTGTTCCGCCGTCCACCCCTCGCGGGCGGTGGTGCCGATCGAGATGGCCAGCCCCACGACGCCGAGGCGCAGGACGACGGCGGAGGCGTCGAAACCCTCGGGCAGGCCGTCCCGGTCGTAGCGGGCCCGCAGTTCGGGGTCGAGGGACTCCTGCGGCCGCTGCCGCACGTACTCCGAGGGTGTTCCGAACACCTCGGTGGCGGGCCGGCCGGAGTCCCGGCACGCCGCGCGGGCCTGTTCCAGGACGGCGTCGGCCAGCACCTGCGGGACGTCGTCGCGCAGCAGGCCGGCGCGCACCCGGCGGGCCCAGTCCTCGTCGCCGGCGGTGGGCCGGTCCTGGTCGGGTCCCGTCACGGACCGGTCGTCCTCGCTCAGGTCGGCGTTCATCTCTCCCCCTCGTCGACGGTCACGGGTGTCTCCAGCCGCACGCCGAGGACTCCGGCGACGGCGGCGGCGAAGGCGGGCCACCCGTCGCGGACCTGCTGCGTGCGTTCCCGGCCGGAGGCGGTGAGGCGGAAGACCTTCCGGCCCGGGCCCGCGGTCCCCTCCTGCCAGGTCGAGGTCAGCAGCCCGTCCTGCTCCAGCTTGTTCAGGACGGGGTAGAGGGCGCCGCCGCGCACGGCTCCGATGCCGGCGGCCTGCAGCCGCTGGGCGATCGCGTACCCGTGGGTCTCGCCGTCGGCGAGGACGGCCAGCGCGCAGGTCGCCAGGACCCCCCGCTGCCACTCGCCCGAACGAACCCCGTCCACGGGACCACTGTGGGCGTGGCTGGCCTGGAAGTCAACTAGTCCGACTTCAGACTAGGAAGTGGGTGCGCGGCCGTCTCGGAACCGCGACGTCGCCGGCCTCGACGCCCCGCCCGGATCGCGGTTCAGCCGTCGGTTCGCGGTGCCGCGGACCCCGGGGGCCCGGTGGCGCGGGCCGGACACCCCGGCCTCACAGCGGGTACCGGACCGCCACGTCGCGGTTGGGGTCCGTCCCCTCCGTCGGGTCCGGGGACGGCGGGAAGGGGGCCCGGCTCTCGGTCGTGTCCGCGATGCGGATCGGCGCAGGCAGGGTGCGGTACCGCGCTCTGGGGTCGGGGCTGGCCCCGGCGTTCGGCGGGGCCCCCGGGTCGTGCTCGCTCATGGTGCTCATCCCCTCGACCGTGGCGGTGACCGTCTTCCCAGCAGTCTGCTCGCGCTCAGGGAGGTGGGGCGAGGGGTTGGCGTGACCGGTGGCCCGCGAGGCCCGCGGCGGTGTGCGTGATCACCGGTACCAGTGCGGGTCACCGGCGCCTGCCAGGACCTCGACGTGGCCGCGACGTCGTGGCCGCCCGCGAGCACGCGCTGCCCCCATGACGAGCGCTCGCCTCCTGGCGTGCGGCCCCCGGGGTGGGCGGGGTGGGTTTCGGGCAGTCGCGGTGAACCCCGGTCAGCGCGCGGAGCCGGTGATCGGCCGTCGGTGCAGACCCACCACCCCACCACCCCACCACCAGCAGCGCGCTCGCCCCGGCGAGGACGCCGGCTCTCGCGCTCTGGAGGTCACGCAGCCCGGAGCCCGACGCGGCGGCCTCGCGCTCGCCGCCGTCGGGTCAGGCCTTGTCGCGCATCATCCGCTCGGCCACCTGCAGCCGGAGGCGCCGGGGGAACAGGCGGCTGGACAGCGTGGCCATGACGCTGTTCGCGAGCCCGTCCACCACCGAGGGGGCCTTCCCCGCCAAGGCCGCGAAGGTCGTGTCGACGACCTGCACCGGTTGCCGCTTGTTCCGGGTGGGTCCCGGGTTCATCGGGGTTTCGGTGTCCCCGGGGGCCACCGACAGGATCCTCAGGCCGTGGGCGCGGTTCTCCTCCGACATCGCCTCGGTGAGCATGAGCACGTAGCTCTTGGTCGCCCCGTACGCCGCGAGGTGCGGGGTGGGCTGGTACGCGGCTGAGCTGGAGACGTTGACGATCGTGCCGCGGCCGGCGGTGCGCATCCGGACGATGGCCGCGCGCGTGAGCAGGGTCAGGGCGACGACGTTGAGCTCGACGAGGTGCCGGAAGGTGCTCTCGTCGGTGTCGGCGAGGTCCCCTCCGGGAGCGACGCCGGCGCAGTTGACGAGGTGGTCCAGGCGGGGGAGTCCGCTCACCAGCTCACCGGTCAGCTTCGTGAGGTCGGCGGGGTCGGCGAGGTCGGCGACGTGCACGTCGACGGTGGTGCCGTGCTCGTGGCTCAGTTCCGCGGCCAGGGCGTGCAGGACGGTGGCGGAGCGGGCGACCAGGAGCAGGTCGAACCCCTCGCGGGCGTAGCGGCGCGCGAACTGCTCACCGATGCCGGAACTGGCGCCGGTGATGACGGCGAGGGGGCGGGTCGAGGTGTTCGTCGGGGTGTTCACGGTGGTCCTTCCGGTGGGAGTTCCCCACCGTATCGGATGACTTATCCACTTCGATAGGCCCTCCGATTAGACTGCTCCGATGGAGGGACTCCGCAAGGACGCCGCACGCAACCGCGCCCGGATCGTCGACGCTGCGCGCGAGGTGGCCGCGCAGGGGGAACCGCTGGCCCTGAACGCGGTCGCCCGCGCCGCCGAGGTGGGCGTGGGCACGGTCTACCGGCACTTCGCCTCCGTGGAGGAACTCGAGGAGGTGCTCGTCTGGGACCGGTTCGAGGAGCTGGGCGAGATCCTCCGGACCCCGACCGGTCCGGTGCTGGAACCGGCGCTGCGAGCGCACTTCACCCTGCTGGCCGCGGACGAGGTGTTCGAGAAGGTGACCGCCCGGGCGACGCCGGCGCTGCCGCAGACCGCCGCGATGCGTCAGGACCTGATCGAGGAGTTGGCGGCCCTGCTGGAGCGGGCCCGGTCAGCGGGGGAGGTGCACCGCGGGATCGACGCGCCCACGGTCCTGCTGCTGATGTGCGGTCTGGCGCACGCGGTTCGCAGTGCGCGGCTCTCCCCGCAGAGCGCCCCGGCGCAAGAGCTGCTGCAGGTGGTGCTCCGCGGTCTGCGCAGCGCCGGTGCCTGAGGGATCCGCTGCCCGCGGCGACCGTCCGGTCGTGGCCGGTCAGGACGTCCGCGGGTGACCGTGATCGTGCCCGGACCGCGAGATCACCGTGAGGTCGTCCCGCCGGCCAGGTCGAGGGCCTCGTCGCACCACCTGACCAGGTGGGACAGGGCCACGCCGCGCTGGTGGTGGAGGTGCACGGCGTCGGCGCGCTGGTGGTAGGCGTCGTGCTCGGTGTCGGCGGCCTTCTGCAGCAGCAGGGGCAGCAGCCAGGTGTACTTCACGCAGGAGGCGACGACCCCGAGGCGGGCGTCGCGGTCGGTGCCGTCCCAGCCGCCGGCCCGCAACCCCTCCAGGTACGCGGGGAAGCAGGCCGCTTCCAGTTCCGCGAGGCGTTCGGCGGGCCAGAACAGGTCGAAGACGGCGTCGGGCAGGTAGTTGCCGAGGTCCTCCCCGACGGCGCCGTCGCCGGCGAAGGCCCAGTCCAGCAGGACGACCTCACCGTTGGGGCGGCGGATGACGTTGGCGACCCAGGCGTCGAGGTGGCAGAGGGTGCGGGGCAGGGTCTCCACCACCCTCAGCAGGTCCTCGCGGTGGGCCAGCAGCCGCGCCCACCCCGACCGCAGGTCAGGGGGCCAGGTGCCGCGGATGAGGGGCTGCTCCCACGCCGCGTCGGCTTCGGCGGTGTCGTCGACGAGGGTGAGGTCGCCGGGGCGACTGGTGGAGTAGGCGCGCAGGAAGCCGTGCGAGGCCCACGCCGGGGTGGGCTGGAGGGGTCGGGCCTGCCAGCGCCCCAGCGCGGTGGCGGTGGCGACGTGGTCGTCGAGGGTGAAGTCGGCCCCGGCGGTACCGGGCACGTCCTCCAGCCACAGGTCGATGCCCTCCTCACCGGGGCGGACGTCGGCGGTGGGCAGGTCCAGGCCGGTACCGGTGAGGGAGGCCCGCAGTCGTGGGTCGGTGTAGACCTCGGCTTCGCGGGCCCAGTAGTTCCAGTCGCTGGGGGTGGCCGAGGAGGCCCAGTGCGCGGGGGCGGTGGCGACGGTTCCGGCGCGGCGCAGTTGCTTGTGGATGCGGGTGGTGCCGTCGGGGGCGAGGACGCGTTCGACGACACCGGTGGTGGCGTTGTCCGGGTTGAACCTCAGCGTCCGGCGCTGCCGCGGGGGCATGGCCGCGATCCTCGCAGGCGGAGCGACGGCCTGGTCGTCGGGCGGGGGGCACGACAGCGGGACGACCGGATCACCCGTTCACGGCCGAGGCGCTTCGGCGGGGGCAGGGTTCGGCGGAGGTTCGCCGCTGAGTCGTGCTGCGAGCGTGGGCGGAAGGCGGCGCGCGGGCCCTGCTCGTGCTGCTCGTCGGCACGTACCTGGGGGTTTCGGCGCCGAGCGGGCTGGTGATCCACCACCGGTGGGCGGGTGGCACCTGGCCACCCGCCCACCTCCGGCGGGATCACGCTTCCGACGGGTCCTTCGCGACGTCGCACCACACCTGGGTGCACCCCGGCAACTGGCGCCAACCCCACTGGCTGCTCAGCCCGTTCAGCAGTCCTTCCGCCTCGTCGGACACGTCGACGACGACGGGTCCGGCCAGGTCGACCAGGACGCTGAGCTGGCCGGGTTCATCGCGCATGGCCACGCCGAGGACGTGGTGGGCGCGCCCACCCACGGCCATCAGTTCCCCCGCTGCTTGGACGACGTCGTCCGCGCGTTCCTCCGGCATCCCGCTCTGCTGGGCGTAGAGGTCGAGGAGGCGTCGCGCCTGGGCGAGGGCGTCCGGGTTCGGCGCCAGGGTGAGGTAAACCTCGTCGCTGGTGCCCGGGTCGAAACTCACGGTTCTGCCTCTCTGGGTGTTCTGGGTGTTCTGGATCCCCGGCCCTGCGGTTGGGGGGAGGGGAGGAGGCGCCCACGGTCCCGGCGGCCGGACCGTCGGCGACCCGGCTGAGCCCGGTGGTGGCGCTCGGCGGCGGGTGCGTGCCGCGGCCCGTCCGGGGAGGACCTCAGGTGGGGAGGCGTCGCTCCTCGCCGGGTGGCCGCCGGGAGCGGGAGCGCCTCCTCAGGAGGACCCGGACCACCCCTGCCGTCGGCGGCGGTGACGGGGAGTCCCGGGCGCCACGACACGTCGGTGCGGGCACGACGAGGTGGCGCGCGGGAGGCGGGGGGAGCAGGGCGTGGACGCCATGTCAGGTACTCCAGGTGCGGAGTGTCGTCAGGCCGTCGTTGGACCGTCATCGAAGGATATCGGTACACCGCGCCACGACAACCTGGAACCGGCGTCCGGCCGGCGTGGGCCGGCCCGCGAACCGGTGGCGACGGGGGTCGGTGGTGAGGAACCTCGGGCCGGAGGCGTGAACCGGGCCCTCGCGGGGTAGGCCACCGTCGACACACCCGACGACGGAGGTAGCCATGTCCCAGGACCAGACCCAGCCCCAGGACCCGCAGGAGCAGTTCTCCCAGCCCGACTCCGAGGGCGAGCAGATCCCCCACCCCGGACGCACCCGGGACATGGGTGACCAGCCCGACCACGGCGAGGACTCCTACCGGGGCAGCAACCGCCTGGACGGCAAGAAGGCGATCATCACGGGTGGGGACTCCGGCATCGGACGCGCGGTCGCGATCGCGTTCGCCCGTGAGGGCGCCGACGTCCTCATCGCCTACCTGCCCGAGGAGGAGGAGGACGCGCAGACCACGATCCGCCACGTCGAGCAGGCCGGGCGCAAGGGCGTCGCGGTACCCGTGGACCTGCGCGAGGAGGACGCCTGCCAGCAGGTCGTCGACCGCGCTGTCGCGGAGTTCGGGCGCATCGACGTGCTGGTGAACAACGCGGCCTACCAGATGGCGCAGCCCGGTGGCATCGAGGACATCACCACCGAGCAGTTCGACCGGGTCCTCAAGACGAACCTGTACGCCATGTTCTGGCTGTGCAAGAAGGCCGTCCCGCACATGCAGCCCGGCGCCACCATCATCAACACCTCCTCCATCCAGGCGTACCAGCCCTCCCCGCCGCTGCTGGACTACGCCACCACCAAGGCCGGCATCGTCAACTTCACCAAGGGACTCGGCCAGATGCTGGCCGAGAAGGGCATCCGGGTGAACTCCGTGGCCCCCGGCCCCATCTGGACACCGCTGATCCCGGCGACGATGCCGGAGGAGAAGGTCGAGACCTTCGGCGAGGACGCTCCCCTGGGGCGTGCGGGGCAGCCGGCCGAGCTCGCCCCGGCGTACGTGTTCTTCGCCTCCCAGGAGTCCAGCTACATCACCGCCGAGGTCCTCGGCGTGACCGGCGGTTCGCCCCTCGCCTGAACCGCCCCCGACCACGGGCCCGTCGGTGGCCGACGGGGGGTGCACCCCCTCGCGGCCACCGGACGGGACCGCGAGGCCCGGCCGCCGCGGGCAGCCGGCCGGCCGGTGGTCCCGGGACCCGCGGTGAGCGTGTGCACCGTGCGCCCCACCGCCGGTGGGAGCGGCACCGGGTGAGCCTGCGGCAGCGACGAGGTGTGAGTCATCTCACGGGCCCGCACCCCGGGCCGGCCAGCCCCCCGTGCTCGCGTTGTGGAACGGCCCGGGCTGACGTCTGATGAGCCCATGGCAGTCACCCTGCGGTCGATCGAGGTCGCCGTCCCACCCACCGTGCTCGTCCAGCACCAGTTGCGCGACCTCTTCACCGCCCAGCCCGGTCTGAGCCGGCTCGGGGCGCGGCTGGCGGCCGCGGCGTTCAACGCCTCCGGGATCGAACGCCGCCACACCGTGCTCGCCGAGCTCGCCCCCGACGCCGGCACCGGCGCGACCGCCTTCTTCGACCCCGCCACCGGCCGGCTGCTCGACCCGAGCACCGGCGTGCGCAACGCCGTCTACGCCCGCGAGGCCGACGCGCTGTTCGTCCGGGCGGCGGCCGCCGCCCTCGCCGGGTGCGAGGGGATCGACGCCCAGGACGTCACCCACGTCGTCACCGCCTCCTGCACGGGCTTCTACTCGCCCGGACCGGACTACCGGATCGTGCGCGCCCTCGGCCTGCAGCCGTCCGTGCAGCGCTCCCACGTGGGCTTCATGGGCTGCTACGCCGCCTTCCCCGCGCTGCGGCAGGCGAACGCGATCTGCCGCGCCGACCCCGACGCCGTCGTCCTCGTCGCCGCCGCCGAGCTGTGCACGCTGCACGTGCACGTGCGCGACGACCAGGACACCGTCGTGGGGGCCTCCCTGTTCGCCGACGGCGCCGCCGCCGCCGTCGTCACCGGCCGCGACCTCGGGCCCGCCCCGGCGCTGCAGTTGGACGACCTCGCCAGCGTCCTGACGCCGGTGGGCGAGGAGGCGATGGCGTGGAGCATCGGGGACAACGGCTTCGAGATGGTGCTCGGCTCCTACGTCCCGCACATCATCGACGAGCACGTCGAGTCCGCGCTGGCCCCGCTGATGGCCCGGGACGCCTCGCTGCGCGGCAGCGCCCACCACGAGATCGAGCACTGGGCCGTCCACCCGGGCGGGCGCAGCATCCTCGACAAGGTGGAGACGACGCTGGGGCTGTCGACCGAGCAGATGCGCCCCTCGCGCGAGGTGCTGCGCGACTTCGGCAACATGAGCAGCGCCACCGTCCTGTTCGTCCTGCGCGACGTCCTGGCCCGGGCCACGGCGGGCGAACGGGTGTGCGCCATGGCCTTCGGGCCCGGCCTGACCGTGGAGTCGGGGCTGTTCACCCGGGTCGGCTCCCCGGCCCCCGCGACCCTGCCCGCGAGCGAGGACGAGACCGAGCCGGCGGCGGTGGCGGGACCCCGGCGCGAACTGCTGGGCGCCCGGTGACCCTGCCCGACCTCCGCACGCGCGACCGCACCGCCGTCGAGCTCATGGACGACCCGGACTGCGACCTGCCCGCGCTGGAACGCACCTACGCGCAGTTCCGCGCCGTGAACGCCGTGGTCGCCGGCTGGCAGCTCGCCTACCGCCGGCACGTGCGGCCGCTGCTGCGCGAGGACCGGGTCACCACGATCCTCGACGTCGGCTGCGGCGGTGGCGACCTGGCGCGGGCGCTGGCCCGCTGGGCGCGCCGGGACGGGCGCCGCGCGCAGGTCACCGGCATCGACCCCGACCGTCGGGCGCACGCCTGGGCGGCGCGCCAGCCGCCGGTGCCGGGGGTGGACTTCCGGTGCGCCCACAGCAGCGACCTCGTGGCCGAGGGCCTGCGCTTCGACGTCGTCGTCTCCAACCACGTCCTGCACCACCTCGACGAGCCCGACCTGCGCACGCTGCTGGAGGACTCGCGCGCGCTGGCCCGCGCCCGGGTCGCGCACAGCGACATCGCCCGCGGCGCCTGGGCGTACCGGCTGTTCTCGTGGGGGACCCGGCCGCTGGCGGCCGGCTCGTTCATCCGCGAGGACGGGCTGACCTCGATCCGCCGCAGCTACACCCCCGCCGAGCTCGCGGCGGCGGCCGGACCGGGCTGGCGCGTCGAGCGGCCGTGGCCGGCCCGCAACCTGCTCCTCGACGACGAGCTGCCCGGCGACGCCCTCCCCGGCGACGCGCCCGCCGGCGACGGACCGCGCTGACGTGCCCGACTGCGAGGTGCTCGTCGTCGGCGGCGGGCCCACGGGGCTCTTCCTCGGCGCGCTGCTGGCCCGGGACGGCGTCGACGTCGCCGTCCTCGAGCGCCGGTCCGGGCCCAGCACCCACTCGCGGGCCATCGGGCTGCACCCGCCCGCCCTGGAGGCGCTGGAGGAGCTGGACGTGCGCGAGGCGGTGGTGGCGGCCGGCGTGCGGGTGCACACCGGCCAGGCGCGCAGCCGGGGCCGCCTGCTGGGCTCGCTGACGTTCGAGCGGGCGTGGCCGCAGAACCCGTTCGTGCTGACCCTGCCCCAGCAGCGGACCGAGGCGGTCCTGGAGCAGCGCCTGGCGGACCTGGCCCCCGGCGCGCTGCGGCGGGACCGGGAGGTGCTGGAGGTGCACGACGCGGGCCTGGGGCCGGTGCGCGTCCTGGTGCGGCCCACCGCACCGGCCGGGGCGGAGCCGGAGACCTGGACCGCCCGGGTCGTCGTCGTGGCCGGCGGCGCGCACGGGCGCACCCGCGAGCTGACCGGCATCACCGGGCGGGTCCGCGCCTACCCGGACACCTACCTCATGGGCGACTTCGCCGACGCGACCTCCGACCCGGGGACCGCGGCGATCCACCTCGAGCCCGCGGGCGTCGTGGAGTCCTTCCCCCTGCCCGGCGGGGTGCGCCGCTGGGTCGTGCACACCGGGTGGGTCCCGGCGCCGGCGTCGGCGCCGCGGCTGGCCGAGCTCGTGGCCGAGCGCACCGGCGCGGTGCTCGACGTCGCCTCGAACTCCATGGTCAGCGCGTTCGCCGTCCGCCGCCGGATCGCCGAGCGCATGGTCCGCGGGCGCCGGGTCGTCCTCGGGGACGCCGCGCACGAGATCAGCCCCATCGGCGGCCAGGGCATGACGCTGGGCTGGCTGGACGCGGGCGAACTGGCCCCGCTGCTCGTGCGGGAGCTGCGCCGCGGTGCCGGCCGGGAGCTCGACGGCGTGCCCGAGCTGGTGGCCTTCCAGCGGCGCCGGCTGGCCGCGTCCCGCCGGGCGGCGTGGCAGGCGGGAGCCAACACGCGCCTCGGCCGGCCGGTGCCCGCCGGGGTGCGCGGGGCGCGCAACGGCCTCCTGCGGGCCGTGCTGGCGACCCCCGCGCGCCACGGGCTGGCGGGGGCCTTCTCGATGCGCTGGGCCGGCGCGGGCCAGCAGCCCCGGCGGGCGGGGGCAGCGCGATCGCGGGTCCCGGTTCCGCCCGCTCCGGCGGCCGGACGGCGCTGAGCTCCGCACCGGTCGGTCGCCGCAGCGTGCGCGCCCGCTCCGCCCGGCTGAAGGTCCTCCGGGGAACCCGGGGACGGGGTGGCACGCCGACCCCGCCCGGTGGGGTCGGCCCGCTCCTCAGCGCGCGGGCCGTGGAGCCCAGGTGTCCTCCAGCACCGCCGGCCGGCAGGCCACGGTGGACGCCACGGCCAGCACCCCCACGGTGACCAGCAGCACCGCCAACGCGGGGGTCCAGCTGCCGGTGGCCTCGTGGACCACTCCGACCAGCACCGGCCCGGGAACCGCCACCGCGTACCCCACTCCCTGCACGAAACCGGACAGCGCCGTCGCCCCCTCCGCGGTGCGCGTGCGCAGGTTGATGAGGGCCAGCACGACGGGGAACACGCCCTGCGCCAACCCGAGCAGGACGATCCACACCGCGGTCCCCGGCACCGGGGACAGCGCGAGCCCCAGGTACCCGCTGACGTAGCACGCGGCCAGCAGGGCGACCAGCGGCCACGGGTTGCGCATGCGCGCGGCCAGCAACGGCCCGGCGAAGGACAGCGGCAGCCCGAGGATCGCCAGCAGCCCCACCCAGCGACCACCGGCCTCCACCGCGAGCCCGGCGTCGGTGAGGATCTGCGGCAGCCACGCGAACAACGCGTACGTGTTGAGCGAGTTCATCCCGAAGGTCACGGCCAGGCCCCAGGCCAGCGGGCTGCGCCACGCGCGACCGGCCCCGCCCCCTGCCCTCGCCGCGGGGACGGAGGAGGCGCGGGGCCGGCGGTCGGCGTCGAGCCCCCGACGGCGCGCCGCCGCCCGCCGCGCGAGGACGACGCACCACGGCAGGACCGCGACCACCGCCAGGGCGGACCAGGAACCCACCGACACCCGCCACCCGAAGGCCCGGGCCAGCGGCACGGACAGCAGCGGGGGCGTGGTCGTGCTGAACGCCATGGTCATCGAGTAGGCCGCCGTCACCGCCCCGATGCGGTCGGGGAAGTAGCGCTTGACGAGCGGCGGGAGCAGGACGTTGCCCATCCCCATCCCGCCGAGCGCCACCACCGACCAGACGATGAAGGCCGCCGGTGCCTCCGTCGTCGACCGGGCGACCTCACCCGCGCCGGACAGCAGCATCGCCGCGACCAGCGTCGGTTCCAGCCCCCACTGGCGCGCCACCAGCGGTGCGAGGGAACCGAACACGGCGAAGGAGACCAGCGGCGCCGCACCCAGGAGCCCCGCCAGGGTGTCGTCGAAGGCGACGTCCCGGCGGACGATGTCGAGGATCGGGGAGACCGCCGCGATGGCGATGCGCAGGTTCAGGGCGACGAGCACGATCCCGAGGAGCACGACCCACCGCCCCCGCCGGGCAGCAGCAGGTTCAGCGACAGGCATGGGCACCGGATTCGTCGAGGGCGCGGTCATCGTCAGCGGACGCCGCCAGCTCAGACGCGGGAGACGACGCCGGTCAGGCTATCCGGCACCGGGTGCCGGACCAGCACGGGACCACCCGCCGGGGGAGCACCGCTGGGGCAGTGCGAGGCCCCCGCACCGTGGAGGGGCGGGGGCCTCGGGCGGCCGGGACGAGGTCGTCGCGGGTCAGGCCTTCGTGGCGGTCCGGCGGGTGGTGGTCTTCTTCGCTGCGGTGGTCTTGGTCGCAGTGGTCTTGGCCGGGGTGGTCTTGGTCGCGGTGGTCTTGGTCGCGGTGGTGCGCGCCGGAGCGGTCTTGGCCGGAGCGGTCTTCGTCGCCGCCGTGCGGGCCGGGGTGGCCGTCTTCGCGGTGGCCGTCTTGCTGGCCGTCTTGGTGGTGGTCTTGCTGGCGGTCTTGGCGGTGGGTGCGGTGCCGGTGGTCTTGGCCTTCAGCTCGCCCTGGTAGGCGCGCAGGGCCTTGGTGTCGGAGACGATCTCCTTGAAGGCGGTGCCGGGGCGGAAGCGCGGCACGGAGGTCTTCTTGATCTTGACGGCTTCGCCGGTGCGGGGGTTGCGGCCGGTGCGGGCGTTGCGGGCCTGCTTCTCGAAGGTGCCGAAGCCGCTGATGGCGATCTTGTCGCCCTTGGCGACGGTGAGCTGGATGAGTTCGATGACGGCTTCGACGGCGGCGGTGGCTTCCTTGCGTCCGCCGAGTCGGGTTTCGAGGGCGTCGACCATCTCGGTCTTGTTCACGGGGTTCCTCCTGCGGGTGGGGTGTGACCGGGTCGTTCGGGTCGCCGGGGCCGTGCAGGAGCTCGACTGGGGATGACGGTACGACTGGTGATCGCCCTCGCGCCACCGGAGGTGGGGGTGGGTGGGGTGGGGAGTCGTTGCGCCCCAACCCGCCTGGAACGCAGCGTCCGGCACGTCTGCTGCGGTGCAGTGGATCTCAGCTACGCGGTCGTCTCCGGCGGCCCGCGCACCGGGTCCTGCCTGGACCAGCCCGGTGGGCGGGTCGCGCTCCTGCGTCGAGGACGGGGGCCCGCGCCCCGCGCGGGGAGGGCGGGCGACCCGGGCGTCTCGCCGTTCGGCCGGCCACGGTCGTGACGCGGCGATCCGCCCGGTGGGTGACCGCGATCGCGGGGCAACCGGAGGGGCCTGACCGTCGTCTTCGCTGGTGGACCGTCATCGGTCCAGCCACCCGGCCTGGTGCGCGGGTGGTGTCGACGGGCTCCCACGGGGGCCCACGAACGGGTGAGGGAGCTGCGTGAGCGGGTTCGAACGGCGGGAGCGCCGGGCCGGGTGCTCGTCCCCGGTGCGGGACGTGTCGTCCCGTGCGGTGACCGGAGCGGTCGGCGGAGGGCGGCGGGCGCAGCGTGCGGTCGTGGCCCCGGCGGAGCAGGACCCACCGGTGCGCGTCGGCGATGCGCTCGACTGAGATCGCCGTCTCCGTGGCTGAACCCACCGCGCACGTCGCTGCCGACCCCACCCCTCCACCCCGGGGAGAACGCGTGTCCCTCCGCCAGTCGCTGCCGTCGCCGTCCCCGGCCCCGGTCTCGCTGCCCCGCCCGCGAGGAGCCACCTCGCGCCCCGGCCCGGCGGTCGGCGGGGGGGCCGGCGCCGGCTCGTCCGCCCCGCGGAGCCCGGGGGCGTTCCCCGCGGCGGTCCGCGGGCTGGAAGCCGTGCGGACGGACCCGGTACCGGTCGAGGAGGCGTCGGGCGGCGCAGCCCTGGGGATGTTCCTCCGGGCCCTGCGCAACCGCTGCCAACCGCAGGAGGTGGGCCTGTCCGGTCGCGCGGGGCCGGCGGGTCTCTCCGGGTCGGGCGCCTACCGCCGGGTGCCGGGGCTGCGGCGCCAGGAGGTCGCCGACCTGGCCGGCGTGAGCCTGGACTACTACACCCGCATCGAACAGGGCCGGTGCGGTGAGGTGTCCGGCGCGGTGCTGACCTCCCTCGCCCGGGCCCTGCGGGCGACGGTGGAGGAGACCGCCCACCTGCACCGGCTCGCGGCGCCGCCCTCCCACCGGCGCCACGCGCCGGCACCGGCTCCCCTGCGACCGTCGCTGCTGGCCCTGGCCGACGCCTTCGCGGTGCCGGCCGTCGTCATCGGTCCCAGCCTGGACGTGGTGAGCGCCAACCTGCTGTGGAGGTTGCTGGTCACCCCGCCGGGGGAGCCCCTCGTCCGCTCGGTGAACCTGGCCACCCACCACTTCCTGGACCCGCACGCGCACGTGCTGTTCCCCGACTGGCACGAGGCCGCCGACGCCACTGTCGCCCGCCTGCGTGTCCAGGCGGCGTTGCACCCCGACGACGAGCGCGTCCAGCAGGTGGTGCGGGAGCTGTCGGGCGCCAGCCCGGACTTCCGCCGCCGGTGGTCGGTGCCGCAGGTCCGCGGGGCCGCCCACGGCCGCGGTCGCGTGGTCCACCCCCGCGCGGGCACGTACACCTTCGACTACGAGACCCTGCAGACCCCCGGCGGGGAGGGGCTGGTCGTCGCGTCGTACTCCCCGGTGCCCGGCACCGGTGCTCAGGACGTCCTGGACGCCCTGGTGGCCGGGCACCGCCGCGACCTCGGGGGAGCGTGACCGTGGACGGCGCCGCGGGGTTGACCGCGCTGCTGGACTCGGTGAACGCCGAGGACACCGAGGGGTTCCTGGACGCCTTCACCGACGACGCCGTCGTCGACGACGACGGGCAGTTCTACCAGGGGCTGCTGCAGATCGCGGAGTGGAACACCCGCCGGGTCATCGGGTTGCACGTGCGCCTGCGCCCGGTCCCGGCCCCAGGTGGGGGGCTGCTGGTCGAGGTGCGGGCGGCGGGGACGGTGGAACGCTCCCGGGTGACCGCCCACTGGCGCCTGGACCGGGTCGAGCACCTGGAGGTCCGCGCCGTCCCGGCGGAGTGACGGCCCCGGGTCCTCCTCGTCCCGGCGGCGACCTCCCGGCCTCGTCCTCCCCGAGGTGGCGTCGTCAGGTCGCGACGAGCCGGTAGCCCATGCCGCGGATCGTCTCGAAGCGGCCGGCCCCGAGCTTCTTGCGCAGGTACCGCACGTAGACGTCGACGACGTTGGAGCCGGGGTCGAAGTCGTAGCCCCACACCGAGCTGAGCAGCTGCTCGCGGGAGAGCACCTGGCCGGGGTGGCGCAGGAACGCCTCGGCGAGGGAGAACTCCCGGCTGGAGAGGGCGACGGAACGCCCCGCGACGGCGGCGGTCCGGCTGAGCAGGTCCAGCTGCAGCTCCCCGGCGGCCAGCACGGTGACCTCCGCGGCCCGGTCGTCGCGCAGCCGCAACCGGATCCGGGCCAGCAGCTCCTCGAACCGGAAGGGTTTCGTGACGTAGTCGTCGGCCCCGCCGTCCAGGCCGGCGACGGTGTCGGCGACGGCGTCGCGGGCGGTGAGGATGATGACGGGCAGCGCGTGCCGCTCCGCCCGCAGCCGGCGCAGGACGGTGAAGCCGTCCACCACCGGCAGCCCGATGTCCAGGATCAGCAGGTCGAACAGGCCGGTGCCGGCCAGGTCGTGCGCGGTCCGGCCGTCGGTGGCGATGGTGGTGGCGTACCCGTTGGCGCGCAACCCCTTCTCCACGAACGCGGCGATCCGGGTCTCGTCCTCGGCGATGAGGATGCTGGTCACGTCGTGGCCTCCGCGGCGGCGGGCAGGAGCTGGGTGGGGGGCGGGTGGTGCGGGCCGGGTCCGGGCACCAGGGGCAGGACCACGGCGAACGAGGAACCCAGGCCGGGGGCGCTGCTCACGTCCACCCGCCCGCCGTGCGCCTCGGCGATCGCCGTGACGATCGACAAGCCCAGGCCGGAACCCTCGACGCCGCGGCCGGTCTCGGCGCGCCCGAACCGCTCGAAGATGCGGTCGAGGTCCCCGGCGGCGATCCCGGGGCCGCTGTCGCGCACCCGCAGGTGCAGTTCACCGCCGCGCACCGCGCTGCCGAGGGCGATCAGGTCGCCGGGCCGGGTGAACTTCACCGCGTTGGAGACCAGCTGCAGCACCGCCTGGGTGAGGCGCTGCCCGTCGGCCTGCACGGTGACCTCGGCGCGTTCCTCCACCCGCCACTGACGCTCGCCGAGGGGGACGACCTTGTCGTAGACGTCGTCCAGCAGCCGGCCGGCCTCGACGGCCTGGAGGGTGACGAAGTCGGGACGGCGGGCCTTGGCCAGCAGGGTGAGGTCGTCCACCAGCCGGGTCATCCGGGACAGCTCGTCGAGGACCAGGTCGCGGGTGTCGGTGACGTCGCGCGGGTCGTCCACGTCGAGGAGTTCCAGGTGCCCCTGCACGATCGTCAGCGGGGTGCGCAGCTCGTGCCCGGCGTCGTCGAGGAACTGCCGCTGCGTCTCGAAGGACGTCTCCAGCCGTTCCAGCATCCCGTTGAAACCCCGGGCGAGGTCGGCGACGTCGTCGTCGCCGTGGACGGGGACGCGGTGGGAGAGGTCGTCCACGCCCACGTCGACGGCGGCGGCGTGCAGGTGGTCCAGGGGGCGCAGCAGCCGCACGATGACGACGTAGCCGACGGCGGCGACCAGCAGCAGCGCGCCGAGGGCGACGACGGCGTAGCTGCGCGCGTTGTCGTGGACCACGGCGAACTCCGGGTCGAGGGCGTGGCCGACGACGTAGACCCCGGTGGCGGGCTGCGCGGGGTCGGCCGGGGTGAGCGTCACCGGAACGGCCGTCACCCGGGTCCTCCCGGCGTCGGTGCGCACGACCGTCGTGCCGGCCGGCGCGTCGGGCGCGAGCCGGGCGGCGAAGGCCCGCACGGCAGGGGTGTTGAGGTCGAAGGGCGGCACCGCGGAGGCGTAGGTCGGCCCGCCCGCGACGATCCCCAGGGCCGTCTCGTGGGTGTCGGGGACGTCGCTCTCGATCTTGGCGCGCAGGAGCTCGGCGACGGTGGGCAGGGGCCGCCCGGTGCGCGGGTCGACGCCCTCGGCGGCGAACGCGCGCAGCTCGTCGATCTCCTGGCGCACCGAGGCCTCCGCCCGGACCTCGGTGGCCCCGCGCTGCAGGACGACGGAGACCGTGCCGGTGAGGGCGAGGCCCAGACCGGAGGCGGCGAGGACGGCGGCGAGGACCTTGGAGCGGACGGTGCGCAGGGCCCGCCGGCGGTCGCGGGCGAGGGTGGTGAGCCTCACGCGTCGTCGTCACCCGAGCCGGAGTCGTCGTCGGAACCGTCGTCGGCGCTCTCGTCCTCCCCGTCGTCGTCGTCATCGTTGGCGCTCCCGGCGCCGTCGTCGCCGAGTTCGACGGCACCGGCCGGCGGCACGTGCACCACACCGCCGCCCCCGCCCGGGGCGGGCGGCGGGGGCGGCGCGGGGGACGCGGGGGACGCGGTCGTGGGCGGGGGCACCACCGGTGCGGGGGGCTCGGGGACCCCGGGGGGCGCGGCGGGACCGGCAGCGGGACCGGCGGGGTCGGGGGAGGGACCGGGGACGGTCCCGGGGGAGGGGACCGGTGTCCCGGCCGACGCGGACGCCACGACCGGGCCGCCCAGGTCCCCGCCCGGCTCGTCCCCCCACGCGGTGGCGAGCCCGAGGGTGAGGACGCCGACGGCGGAGACGCCGAGCAGGCCCACGGCAACCGGAGTTCGCACGGCCCCAGTCTCGCAACGGGCAGGCCTCCCGGTCATGAGGCGGGGATGAGAGACCTCTCACGATCAGCTCACGGTCTCCTCACGGGCCGTTCGTAGCGTCCCGTCACCAGCAGTTCACCGCCGGTCCACCGCCGGTCCCGCTGCCGACCGCGCCCGTCCGACCCCAGGAGCCACCGTGCCGACCCCCACCCCCGCCCGGCGCCCCCGGGTCGCCCTCTACGGCCACGACACCTGCGGCCTCGGGCACCTGCGGCGCAACCTCGCCCTCGCCGCCGCGCTGCGGGCCGCCGACGCCCGCCCGGACGTCCTGATCCTCACCGGGTCCCCGGCGGCGCAGCGCTTCCCCCGGCCCGACGGGGTGGAGATCGTCGTCCTGCCCACGGTCAGCAAGGACGCCGACGGCCGGTACGCGGCCGGTTCCCTCGACGTCCCCCTCGACGTCGTGGTGCAGCTGCGCGCGGCGACCGCCGAGGCCGTGCTGACCGCGTGGCAGCCGGACCTGCTCGTCGTCGACAAGGTGCCCACCGGCTTCCGCGGGGAACTCGTCGGGGCGCTGGACGCCCTGCGCCGCAACGGGAGCACCCGCACCGTCCTCGGGCTGCGCGACGTCCTGGACGGCCCCGCCACCGCCCGGGCGGAGTGGTCGCGCGACGACGGGCCCGCGGCGCTGGACCGCTGGTACGACGAGGTCTGGGTCTACGGCGACGCCCGGGTGCACGACCTGCGCCACGACCTGCGGCTCACCCGCGACCAGCGCCTCGCCACCCGCTTCACCGGGTACCTCGCCGAGGGCCGCCGCACCACCGGCACCCGCCCGCTGCCGCGGCGCTGCCCCGCGGCGCGCACCGTCCTGGCCGGTGTCGGCGGCGGGGTCGACGGGGCGGACCTGACC
The DNA here is from genome assembly GCF_000017305.1 of Kineococcus radiotolerans SRS30216 = ATCC BAA-149. Taxonomy (GTDB): domain Bacteria; phylum Actinomycetota; class Actinomycetes; order Actinomycetales; family Kineococcaceae; genus Kineococcus; species Kineococcus radiotolerans. Next base: position 4,200,952 of record NC_009664.2, read on the forward strand.
CGGGCCCTGCTCGCCACCCCGCTGCCCGCCGGCACCGAGCTGGTGCTGCTGCCGGGACCGTTCGCCGACGCCGGCCTCCACGCCGAGCTGGACCGGGCCGCCGCCACCCGCACCGACCTGCACGTCGTGCCGTTCACCGACGGCTTCCCCGACTGGGCGCAGGCGGTCGACGCCGTCGTCTGCATGGGCGGCTACAACACCGTCGCCGAGGTGCTCGCCACCGACACCCCGGCCCTCGTCGTGCCGCGGACCCGCCCCCGCCGCGAGCAGCTCGTCCGAGCCCGCTCCATGGCCCGCCGCGGGCTGCTCGACGTCCTCACGAGCCCCACCCCGCAGGCCCTGGGCCGCTGGGTCGAGCACGTGCTCGCCGAGCCCACCTCCCAGGCCGGCGCCCGCGCCCGGTGCGACCTCGCCGGGCTGGACGCCGTCCGCCGCCGCGCCGGGGAACTCCTCGGCGCGGCGCCCATCCCCCTCCACGTCCCCCTGAACGGAACGGAGTCCCGCCGTGCGAGCTGAACCCACCTGCCGCGACACCACCCGGGAAACCCCGCAGCCCCCCGCCGCGGGCCCCGCCGGCGACGTCGTCGGGTACGTCGTGAAGATGTACCCGCGGTTCTCCGAGACGTTCGTCGTCCGCGAGATCGCCGCCCGCGAGGCGCAGGGCGAACACGTCGCCGTCGCGAGCCTGCGCGCACCGACCGATCCGCGGTTCCACGCGCTGCTGGCCGGGGTCCGCGCGCCGGTGACCTGGATCGGTGAGAACGCCGGCCGTTCCAGCGCGGCGCTGTGGTCGTCGTTGCGCCTCGTCCGCGAACTGCCCGGTTTCGCCTCCACGCTGGAGGAGCTGCTCGCCGACGACGTCGACGTCGCCGCGCAGGCCGTGGGCGTGGCGCTGTGGGCGCGCGACGCCGGCGTCGGTCACCTGCACGCGCACTTCGCCTCGCTGCCCGGCCGCACGACCCGGCTGGCGGCCCGGCTGCTCGGCGTCGGGTACACCGTGACCGCCCACGCCAAGGACATCTACGTCGACGGCCCCGACGACGCTGCGCGGCAACGGGTCCTGGCCGACGCGGCGCGCGTCGTGACGGTCAGCGACTACAACCTGCGCCACCTCGCGGCCCACCACCCGCGAGCCCGGGCGGTCCGCGTCCACAACGGCCTCGACCTCGGCGAGCTGGAGTTCCGCGCCCCGGTGGGGCGCGAGCGCGTCGTCGCCGCGGTGGGCCGCTTCGTGGAGAAGAAGGGCTTCGACGACCTCGTCGACGCGATCGCGCTGCTGCGCGCCGCGGGTGACCCCGTCCGCCTCGTCCTGGCCGGGACCGGACGCACCGGAGCGGAGCTGCGGGCGCGGGCGGCGGCCCTCGGCGACGCCGTCGAGTTCACCGGGCCCCTGCCCCAGCACGACGTCGTCGCCCTGCTGCGGCGCGCCGCCGTGTTCGCCGCGCCCTGCGTCGTGGCCGGGGACGGCGACCGGGACGGGTTGCCGACGGTGCTGCTGGAGGCGATGGCGCTGGGGACGCCGGTGGTCTCCACCCCGGTCACCGGGATCCCCGAGGCCGTCCTCGACGGCATCACCGGGACCCTGGTGCCCGAGCGCGACCCGGTGGCGCTGGCCGCCGCGCTGCGCCGGGTGCTCGACGACCCCGACCTCGCCCGCGCGCACGCCCGGGCCGCCCGCACCCGCGTCGAGCGGTTCTTCGACGTCCGCACCCAGGCCGCGCGGCTGCGTGAGGTCACCCGCGAGGTGCTCACCGGCGCCCCGACCGGGACGGGGGTGCGCTGATGCGGGTCGTCCACGTCAGCCTCGACCCCGGGGTACCGGTGTTCGGCGGCAAGGGCTGCTCGGTGCACGTCCAGGAGGTCCTGCGGGTGCTCGTCGCCGCCGGCCACGACGTCCACCTCGTCACCACCCGCCTCGGCGGACCCGCCCCGGCCGGGCTGGAGGCCGTGACCGTCCACCCGCTGGACCTGCCCGGCGGGCGCTCGCGGGCCGAGCGCGAGACCGACCTGCGGGCCGCGGACGCGCGCGCCGGGCGGGTCGTCGCCGCCCTCGTCGCGAGCGCGCCCGGGGAGGTCCTTGTCTACGAGCGCTACGCCCTCTTCGCCTGCACCGCGCAGGAGACCGCCCGCGCCCTGGGGGTCGCGTCGGTCCTGGAGGTCAACGCGCCGCTCCCGCTGGAGCAGGCCCGCCACCGCGCCCTGGCCGACGCCGCCGGGGCGGAGGAGACCACCCGGCGGGCGGTGGCCGCCGCCGCCCGCGTCGTCGCCGTTAGTTCCGCCGTGGGCCGCTGGGTCTCCTCGGTGCACGGGGGGACGGAGGTCGTGGTCGTGCCGAACGGGGTGGACACCGCACGGTTCGCCCCGTCCCCGCCCGGCCCGGACCGCGTCCGCCCGGAGGTGGTGCGGATCGCGTTCGTGGGGGCGTTCCGCCCCTGGCACGGGGTGGACCTGCTCGTGGAGGCGGCCGGGCGGCTCGCCGCCCGGCCCGGCCCGGAGGTGGAGCTCCTCCTCGTCGGCGACGGCCCCGGCCGTCCCGCGGCCCTGGCCCGGGCCGGCGAGCTCGGCCTGCGCGTCGACGCTCCCGGGGCGCTCGACCCCGCCGACGTGCCGGCCCGGCTCGCCGCCGCCGACGTGGCGGTGGCGCCCTACCCCGTGGGCGGGGGGTACTTCTCCCCGCTGAAGGTGGCGGAGTACCTGGCCTGCGGCGTCGCCACGGTCGCCGGGGCGGTCGGCGACCTGGCGAGCACCTACCGCGACGGCGAGGAGCTGCTGCTCGTCGAACCCGGCGACGTCGACGCGCTGACCGCGGCGCTGCAGCGGCTGCGCCGCGACCCGGCCCGGCGGGCCGGGCTCGCCGCGGCCGGCCGGCTCGCCGTGGTGCGGCGCGGGACCTGGCAGCGCGTCGTCGACCGGTCCCTGGCCGGGCTCGCGCCGGGCCGGGGCCGGGGCCGGGACTCGGAGGTGGCCGCGTGAGCGTCCCGCGGGGTCCGCTGCGGCGGACCGTCCGGCTCGTCGCCCCGCACACGAGGGGTTCGCGCGGGGTCGCCGCCGGCGGGCTGGTCGCGCTGTTCGGGGAGGTCGCCTTCCGGCTGGCCGAACCGTGGCCGCTGAAGGTCGTCATCGACCACGTCGTGCCCGCCGTCGCCGGCGGGTCCACCGGGCCGGCGGGGACCACGCTGCGCCTCGTGCTCCTGGCCGGGGCCGCCGTCGTCGTGCTGGCGCTGGGCCGCGCCGTCTGCGCGTACCTCACCGCGGTCGCCTTCGCGGTCGTCGGGTCGCGCACGACGACGCGGCTGCGCGCCGAGGTCCACTCCCGGCTGCTGCACGCCGCGCCGGGGTTCCACTCCGCGGCCCGCACCGGGGACCTCGTCACCCGGGTCGTCAGCGACGTCGGGCGCGTCCAGGAAGCGGCGATCACGGCCGGGCTGCCGCTGCTGGGCAGCGTCGTCACGTTCGTCGCGATGACCGTCGTCATGGTCGTCCTCGACCCGCTGCTGGCCCTGGCCGTCGTGGCCGTCGCCCCGCTGCTGCTGCTCAACGGCCGCAGCAGCGGCAAGCGCATCACCGACGCCAGCCGGGACCAGCGCCGCCGCGAGGGGGCGCTGGCCGCGGACGCGTCGGAGGCGTTCGCGGGCATCGGCCTCGTCCAGGCCTACGACCTGCAGGACCACCACGCCGAGGCCTTCCGGGCCGCCAACGACGGGAGCCTGCGCGACGGGGTGAAGGCCCGCCGGCTCGCCGCCGGGCTGGAACGTCGCGTCGACGTCCTCGTCGGGGTCGCGACCGCCGTCGTCCTCGTCGTCGGCGCGCTGCGGGTGGTCGACGGGGCGCTGAGCGTGGGGGAGCTCGTCGTGTTCCTCACCTACCTCAAGGCCGCGTTCAAACCCGTCCGCGACCTCGCCAAGCACACCGGCCGCATCGCCCGGGCCGCGGCGTCGGGGGAACGGGTCGTGGACTGCCTCGACCGGGCCGACCCGCTGCCCGACGAGGCGGGCGCCTCCGGGTTGCGCCGGGTGCGCGGGTCGGTGCGGTTCGAGGGCGTGCGGGTGGAACGCGCACCGGGGCGCGCCGTACTGGACGGCGCCGACCTCGTCGTCCACCCGGGGGAGCGGGTCGCGGTCGTGGGACCCAGCGGGACCGGCAAGTCCACGACGCTGCACCTGCTGCTGCGGCTCGTCGACCCCGTCGCTGGCCGCGTGCTGCTCGACGGGCACGACCTGACGACGCTGCGCCGTCGCGCCGTCCGCGACCACGTCGCCGTCGTGCTGCAGGAACCCGTGCTCTTCGCCGGCACCGTGCGCGAGAACGTCCGGCTCGGACGCCCCGGCGCCGACGACGCCGCCGTCGAACGCGCCGTGCGCGACGCCGGGGCGCACGAGTTCGTCACCGCGCTGCCCCGGGGCTACGACACGGTCCTCGCCGAGCGCGGGAGCTCGCTGTCCGGCGGGCAGCGCCAGCGGCTGGCGATCGCCCGGGCCCTGGTCCGCGACCCGGGGCTGCTGCTCCTCGACGAACCCACGACGGGGCTGGACGCGGCGTCGGCCGCGACGGTCCTGCAGGCCCTCGACCGGCTGGCGCGGGGCCGCACGACGCTGCTGGTGACCCACGACGCGTCGCTGCTGGACCGCTGCGACCGCGTGGTCGAACTGCGGGACGGGAAGTTCACGACCGTGCGCGCGGCGCGCCGGTCGGAGGAGGGGGTGCTGCGGTGAGCGGGGTCGACGGGACCGGGACGGAGGAGGCGCGCTTCGACGCCCGGCTGGCCCGGCGCGACCCGGACCTGCCGGGGCTGGCGACGGTGCTCGACCCCGACCGCCTGGGCCGGTGGGCCCGGCGGCACGGGATCGACGTCCCGGGCCTGCGGGTGGACCGGTTGCGGTACAAACCGTCCACCACGCTGCGGGCGGCCCTGGCCCCGGCCGGCGACGGGCCCTGGTGGCTGCTGACGGCGTACTCGCCGGACAGCTGGCGCAAGGCGGGCAAGGACGTGCGGGCGGCGGCCGGGACCGGCCGCACCGTCGTCGACGGGGAACTGCGGCTGCTGCTGGTCCCGGCCGCCGCCGACCGCGCCCTGCCGCCGCTGCGGGCGAGCGCCGGAACGGCCGGCGCCACGACCGTCGCGCACAACCCCGCCCGGCGGGCGGTCCTGCACGAGGTGCCGGCGGGCCGCTGCCGCAAGGTCCACGCCGACCCGCGCACCGTCCACCGCAGCGTTCGCGCCGCGCAGGCGTTGCGGCGCAGCGGGATCGAAACCCCCGCGCTCACCGCCGACGGGGAGTTCGCGGTGACCTCGCCGTGGGTTCCCGGCCGGCCCGCGACCGCCGCCGACGCCCCCGCCGTGGCGGAACTGCTGCCCCGCTGGCGGGAGGTGGACCCCGGCGACCTGCCCGTCCTCGGCGCCCGGGAACTGCGGGCCGCGCTCAACCGGGCCGTCCTCGGCACCCCCGGCCTCGACCCCGGTCTCACCGAGCGGTTGCACCGTGCCGCGTCCCGGTGGCGGACCCGGGCCGAGGGCGCGGCCGCCCTGGACGTGGGGGGTTTCGCGCACGGGGACCTCTCCCCGGACCAGTTCGTCGCGACCGGAACCGGCCTCGTCGTCCTCGACGTGGACCGCGCCTGCCGCGCCCCGCGGGGCTGGGACGCCGCGTCCTGGAACGCCGCGGTCGTGGCGGCGGGCGGGGCGCCCCCGTTCGACGTCCCGCCCCTGCTGCTGGCCGCCGCGGCGCTGCTGCGGGCTCCGGAACCCTTCCGTCGTCGCCGCGCAGGCTGGGCCGGCGCCACGCGCCGCCTCGTCGACCTCGCCGAGCGGGCGGTGGCCGCGTGAACCCCGGGGAACCCCCCGTGCAGTGGCGGCGGGTGTGGCCGCGCCGCTCCGGCGACCCCGCCGCCGGGCTCGTCCTGGAGGGGACCGACGCCGGGGGACGGGTCGTGGCCGGCACCGCCGACGCCACCGGCGCCCCCGTCCGGCTGCGGACCGAGGACCCGCGGCTGCCCGCCCTGAGCGGTGTCGTGGGCAGCGTCGTGGGGCACCGCTGGGGCAAGCGCGCCGTGGTGCGCCGACCGGACCGGTTCGTCAAGCTCGCGACCGCGCGCGCGACCCGGACCGCGCTCGACCGGCGCGCGACGCTGTCCGCGGCCCTGAGCGGGCGCGACGGCGCCCCCGACCTCGTCGACGTCCTCCGCGCCGGGGAGGACGTCCTGGAGCTGCGCCCGGTGGCCGGCACCGGTCTCACCGCGCTGCTCGCGGGCGGCGACACCGCCGCCTGCGTCCGCGCCGGGCGGCGCACCGCACGGGCGACGACAGCGCTCGCGGCCTGCGGCGCGGACCTGCCGGAGCACGACGACGAGGCCGAGGCGGCCGTCCTCACCCGCTGGGTCACGGACGCCGAGGCGTTCGGAACGGCCCCCCGCGCGCTGCGGCGGGCGGCCGGCACCGCGCTGGAGGCGTTGCGGCGCAGCCGCCCCGGGCCGTCCGTCCCCACCCACCGGGACCTGCACGACGGGCAGGTGCTGCTCGGGTCCCGGGTGACGTTCCTCGACGTCGACACCGCGGCGCTCGCCGACCCCGCCCTGGACGTCGCGAACCTCCTGGCCCACCTCGACCTGGCCGCTGCCCGCGGGCACCGCGCGCAGGCGCGGGCGGTGGCCGAGGGGTTGTGGCGAGGGTGGGGCGAGCACGGTCACCCCGCGGCCGGCGACCCGGCGCGGGTGGCGGCGCTGCGGGCCGTGGCCCGGTGCCGGATCGTGGCCGTGCACTCCTTCCGCGGCCTGCCGCCTGGAACCGCCGAGGAACTCCTCAGCCCCTGCGGTGGAGCTGATCCCGTCCTGGGGTGGTGACGCGGGGGCGCACCCGCCCCTCGGCGGCGCCGCGGCCTCGCCGGTGGGGCGGGTCGGCGGTTCTCGTCGGCCCGGGGCCGTCGAGGGGACCGCGTCAGGCGACCGTCTCCGGAGCGGTGCTCGTCTCCCCGCGCGCCGCGCGCAGGCGGGCCAGGACCTCGCGGTCCTGCTCCTTCCAGCGCGCCGCGGCCTGCACGCCGCTGAGGTCGTAGGCCTCCCCGACGGCCGCCCACGTCGCGCCGAAGTGCACGGCGGCGCGGCGGTCGTCGGGGGAGTCCGAGCCGGCGGCCACGGCGGCGCTCAACTGCCGCAGGTGCCGTTCGCGCCGCGCCCCGGCCTCGGGGTCCAGGGGCTGGACGTAGCGGACCTTCGGGGCGCGGACCGTCGCGGGCCGGCCGTCGGCGTCGTGGACCAGCAGCGAGAGGGGTTCCCCGACGGTGCAGGAGCGGACCGCGGTCAGGGCCAGGACGCGGCCGTCGAGGGGGTCCGGGGTGAGGGTGGGGAGGGTGTCGGTGCTGCGGACGACGGTGCGCGCGTCGAGGTCGAGGCGGACCGTCACCCGGGAGGCGCGCACCCGCCAGGTCCCGGTGCCCGCGTCGTCGAGGGTGCGCACCGGCGCGCCGCGGGTGGGGATGAGTTCGGCCAAGTGCTGCAGGTCGTCGTCCACGCCCCCATCATCGCCGACCCCGACGGACCCGGTGGCACACCGCCTGCGGCGGCCCGGGCGGGAACCTCACCTCGGGCACTGCGGCGTCCCCGGACGGGCACGCCCGGCGGCCGTCGACCTGGGGTGGCGGAGTCGCCGTGCCCATCGCGCACCGCGTCGCCGCACAGCGGCGTCGGGGCGGGTCAGGCGCGGCCGGTGTCCCACCCGACGGCGCGGACCACCGCCAGGGCCACCTCGGAGGGAGCCTGCCCCGCGGCCACCGCCACCTCGACGTCACCGCCCCCCGCGGCGTCCAGGACGGCGTCCAGTTCCCCGCTGCGGTGCAGGTGCCAGTCCAGGGCATCGCGGTCACCCCCGTGCCGCCGGCGCAGGCGGTCGTGGACGTGGGAGAGGTCCACGCGCAGACGGCACACCGTCAGCGGTGCACCGGCGGCCCGCTCGTACAGCGGCCGGTGCGCGGGGTCCTCGAGGACCCCGGCCAGGACGAGCCGGAGCGCTCCGGCGGCGAGGTGGTTGCGGGCCACCGCGTGCAGGTTGGCCAGCACCAGGTGCTCGTGGAACGGGTCGTCCGGGGGGCTGGGCCAGGCGTCGCCCAGCGCGTCGAGGTCGACGACGGCGTGGGGGATCGCCTCCTCGCGCAGCAGCGCGGCGACGGCCTCGGCGGTGGTGGTCTTGCCCGACCCGACGGTGCCGGTGATCAGCAGGGCGGCCGGGGACGGCGTGGGGGTCCGCACGGGCGTGACGGTACTGGCCCTCCGTCCACGACCGCCGGCTCGGCCGTCCCGAGCGGGGCGCACGACGCGGTGCGCGCGGACCGCCCGGCGGGTGGACTGGCACGCTGCTGCGGTGAGCGACATCGGGGGAGAGGCACCCGCACCGCTGGACACGCTGCCGTGGCCGGTGCGCACCGCCCGCCTGGGCATCCGGCGGGTCACCGCCGACGACGAGGGCCGCCTGTGGGCCTACCGGCGGCTGAACGAGGTGAGCCGGTGGGGTTCGTGGCGCCCGGTCGACCGGGACGACTGGCGGGCGATCCTGACCGCGCGGCTCCGCGACCTGCTCGTCGTCGAGCTCGACGGCCGCGTCGTCGGGGACCTGATGGTGAGGGTGGAGGACGGTTGGGCTCAGCGCGAGGTGCGGGGCCGGGCCCGTGGCGTGCAGGCCGAGCTCGGGTGGGCGCTGGACCCGGCTGCCGCCGGCCGCGGGTACGCCACGGAGGCGGTGCGGGAGGTGCTGCGGCTGTGCTTCGAGGACCTGGGTCTGCGGCGGGTGACGGCCTACGCCTTCGCGGCCAACGAGGCGTCCTGCCGGCTGGCGGAGCGCGTCGGGATGCGCCGGGAGGTGCACGCGGTCGCCGACTCCCTGCACCGGGACCTGGGGTGGATCGACGGGGTCGGGTACGCCCTGCTGGAGGAGGAGTGGCGCGCCGGCCGCGGCGCACGGACGGAGTCCTGATCCGCGTCGGCCGGACCGCGGCACCCTCGACGGTCCCGGCGGGACGCGGGCGCTCACCGGCGCCCCCGGGTCAGCCGCGCGGCACGGCCCCCAGCAGCAGGGTCCGGATCGCCGACCGCAGGGAACCGGGCAGGTCCAGGTGCAGCGCGGCCAGCGCCGGGTCGGCGTCGTAGGCGGCGCGCACGCCGGGCGGGGGCGAGCTGTAGGGCGCCAGGGCACCGGCCAGGACCATCGCGTGGAAGCAGAAGGTCTCGGCCGCGGCCCCAAGTTCCGGCACGTACCGGCGCAGCAGGTCGGCGGTGGCGGTGAGGCGGGCCAGGGCCGTCCGCTTGTGGCGCGTGACGACCTCGACGGGGACGTTGCGTTCCAGGACGGCGCCCTGCGCCCCCAGTAGGTCGCAGAGCACCCGCTGGCCCGCCAGGGACCGGGCGAGCACCGCGGACAGCTGCTCGGCGCGCGGCACCAGCGGCAGCGCCGGGTCGAGGCCGGTCTCGAGGTCGCCGGTCAGTTCGGCGAGCCAGTCCTGCAGGACGCGGTCCATCAGCTCGAGCAGGACCGCTTCACGGGAGTCGAAGTAGCGCAGCACGTTCGACTTGGCCAGGCCGACGCGGCGGCTGAGCTCGTTGAGGGTGACGTCGGCCACCGGCATCTCGTCGAGCATGGTGGCCGCGGTGTCGAGGATCGCCCGGCGCCGGATCTCGCGCTGCTCGTCGCTGCGGGCCCGCTGGAACGTCACGGGACCACCCTAGCAGTTTGCAGACCGCCGGTCTCTTGACAGCAGACCGGCGGTCTCTTAGCGTTGCGGACACAACAGACCGCTGGTCTCTTCAGGAGGACGACATGAACGCGAACTGGACCGCACGCCACGTCCCGGACCAGAGCGGCCGGGTGGCGGTCGTGACCGGCGCCAACACCGGCCTGGGTCTGGAGACGGCCAGGACCCTCGCCGAACGCGGCGCCACGGTGGTGCTCGCCGTGCGCGACGTCGACAAGGGTGCGCGGGCCGCGGCCGGCCTCACCGGGAACGCCCCCGGGAACGTCGTCGTGCAGCGGCTCGACCTGTCGTCGCTGGAGTCGATCCGCGCGGCCGCGTCCGCGCTGCGCGACGCGCACCCCCGCATCGACCTGCTCGTCAACAACGCCGGGGTGATGTACACCCCGAGGCAGACGACCCGGGACGGTTTCGAGCGGCAGTTCGGCACCAACCACCTCGGCCACTTCGCCCTCACGGGGTTGCTGCTGGAGCGGATGCTGCCCGTCCCCGGCTCGCGCGTGGTCACGGTCAGCAGCACGGGTCACCGCATCCGCGCCGCCATCCGCTTCGACGACCTGCAGGGGGAACGCTCCTACTCCCGCGCCGCTGCGTACGGCCAGTCCAAGCTCGCCAACCTCATGTTCACCTACGAGCTGCAGCGCCGCCTCGCCGCGCACGGGACGACCACCGTCGCCGTGGCCGCGCACCCGGGGGTGGCGAACACCGAACTGGTCCGGAACTCCCCGGCCGCGGTCCGGGCCGCGGTGGACCGGCTCGCCCCGCTCCTCACCCAGCCGGCCGCGATGGGCGCCCTGCCGACCCTGCGGGCCGCGACCGACCCGTCCGTCCTGGGCGGGCAGTACTACGGACCCGGCGGCCGCGGGGAGGTCCGCGGGTACCCCCGGCTCGTCACCTCCAGCCCGCAGTCGTACGACCTCGCGGACCAGCGACGGTTGTGGGCGGTTTCCCAGGAACTCACGGGCGTGGAGTTCCCCCTCTGAACCCCGGTCCGGCGCCGGGTGGCCCGGTGGTCGTGGAGAAGCGGTGGAGGCGGCACCGCGACCCCGCCCGCGGCGGTACACAGGACGGGTGGGACCTCGTCGCGTCGTGCTGGCCGCCGCCGCTCTGACCGCTGCTCTCGCGGGGTGCGGGTCCCCGTCGGGCACCGCGGACCCGGAGGTGGTCGAACGCCACGTCGCCTCCCGGTCGGCCCCCGACGTCGTGCGCGACTACCTCGACGCCGTGCAGGACGACGACCGGGCCACCGCCGCGGTCCTGTCCACCCCGGGCTTCGCCGCGCAGGACGTGTGGCAGCGCGACGGGGCACCGGACCTGGACGACGTCGAGGTCTCCGACGACACCACGTCGTACGACACCGGCTGGAGCTCGGAGGAGCTGCAGGCGTACGCGCAGGCGGTCGACGTGCAGGCGACGTACCGCGCCGACGACGGCGGCACGGGGACGGCGGGTGGCGAACCGGGGTGGGGGTACGTGCTGGTGCGCCACTCCGACCAGGACCCGTGGCTCATCGCCTCGGCGGGTCACGGCTGACGGCGGGGTCCCGGAGCGGCACCGGGGCGGTCAGTCGGTCCGGGCGGCGGCCCGGGCGGCGGCCCGGGCGATGGCCTGGGCCCGCCACCGCAGCTGGCTGGTCGCCGCCCACCCGACGACCGGTCGCAACAGCTTGCGCCGCAGGGTGTGACGCGCGGAACCCAGCTCCAGGTGCAGCCGGCAGGCGACGCCCACCGGTTCCACCCGCACCCGGGAGGTCGTGCTGATCTCGCGGTGGCCGACGCGGAAGCGGTGCCAGGTGATCTCCCGTCCGGGGACGAGGTGGCTGACGACCTGCTCGGCCACCACCTCGCGCCCCCGTCCGCGGTAGGTCAACCGCTGCACCCCGTCGGACCCGGTCTCGGCCCGCACGCAGGCGGTGTCCCACTCCGGGCGGCGGGTGACGTCGGAGACCAGGTCCCACACCCGCCCGGCGTCGACGGGGACGTCCTGGACCAGGGTGGCGATCCATCCCGGTCCCCCCGTCCCCGGTGCGGCGGGGGAGCCGGGGTCGACGGCGCGGGGCGCTGCGTGGTCCTGCCCGGTGGCGGTGCGCAGGACGTCCACGTCGACGTCGAGGTGGGTCAGGACGCGCTCGACGCGCCGCCCCTCGTCGTCCAGCAGCGCGAGCAGCAGTCCACGGTCGTCGCCCTCGTAGGGGATCCGCTTCATCACCGCCATCGCGCGGTCGTTGAACGGCACCGCCTGCGCGGCGCGGAAGGAGGGTTCCGGTCCGTCGGGCACGGCCGGGACCGGCACCTGCAGGTCGAGGTGGACCAGTTCGCGCTGCCGCACCTCGACCACCGCCCGCCGCAGCCCGGGCAGGTCCACGCCGGCGGAGGTGAGCAGTGCGGCGCTGGGACCGCCGGTGACCAGCAGCCCCAGCAGCAGGTGCTCCAGGTCGAGTTCGGGGTCTCCCGCGCGGGCCGCCTCCTCGAGGGCGGCGGAGGTGATGTAGCGCGACTGCCGCCACATCGTCCTCCCGCCGCCCGGGCCGGCCGCCGTCCTGCTCCCGCGTCGAAACCGCATCAGGTCCGCCTCTCCTGTCCGTCCACGACGTCGCGCAACCGCTTGGCGTACTTCTTGTGCACGGCCTGGCGCGTCACGCCCAGGTCCGCGGCGATGTCCGACCAGGACGCGCCCTGCCGCAGGGCCTGCTCGACCTGGCGCAGTTCCAGCGTCTCCAGCAGCCGCCGCAGCGCGGCCACGGCCCGCAGGCCGCGGGAGGAGTCGCTCGTGTCGGCGGCCGCGCCGGCCAACCGGGTCGCGTCCACGTCGTCAACCTAGGTTGCTGTCGGGGACGCGTCAACCTGGGTTGCGCAGCGGCGCGCGCCCCGCTCCCACCCCGCCCCGCGGGCCCCGGCGAGGGGGAGCGCGGGGCGCCGGGAACCGTCCCGGGACGGGTGCGACAGGATGACCGCCGTCCGGTCCCGTCGACCAGGAGGTTCCCGTGCCCGCTCCCACGTCCGGTCCGACGACGTGACGGTCGTCCCTCGTGCCGCCCGGTCGGGTGGTCCCGCCGCATCGAACCGCTGTACCCGGCGCCGTTTCCTGACCGGCGCCGCGACGTCGGCGGTCGCCGCCGGGCTCGCCGCCTGCAGCGACCGCACGTCCCCCGTCGGTGCCGCCCCCGGCTCGACGGGCGCCGGCGGCCGGGGGTCGCTGACCATCGGGGCCATCCCGGACCAGGACCCGGAGGTCCTGCAGCGCCTGTACGCCGCCGTCGCCGACTCCGTGGCGCAGGCCACCGGCCTCGCCGTCACCTACCGCCCGGTCACCGACTACGGCGCCGCGGTCTCCGCGTTCCGCACCGGGGACCTGGACCTCGTCTGGTTCGGCGGGCTCACCGGTGTGCAGGCCCGGTTGCAGGCACCGGGCGCCCGGGTCGTCGCCCAGCGCGACATCGACGAGGACTTCCACTCGGTCTTCGTCGTGAACACCGCCACCGGTCTGAGCGCCTCGGACGACCTGACCCCCCTCGCCGGGCTGCGGTTCACCTACGGCAGCCAGACCTCCACCTCGGGCGCGCTGATGCCCGCGTACTTCCTCGCCCAGCAGGGGGTCGACCCGCGAGGTTTCCCGGGGGGCCCGGGCCACAGCGGGTCCCACGACGCGACGCTGCAGCTGGTCGCCTCCGGCAGCTACCAGGCCGGGGTGCTCAACGAGCAGGTGTGGGCCTCCCGCAGCGAGGCCGGTGAGGTGGACCCGGCGGTGCGGCTGTACGCGCGCACCCCGGCCTACCACGACTACCACTGGGTGCTCGGCCCGCAGGCCGTGGACCGGCTGGGGGAGGAACTGCCGCAGCGGCTGAGCGACTACTTCCTCGCCCTCTCCCTCGACGACCCTGACGACCGGGCCGTCCTGGACCTGTTCGGCGCGCAGCGGTTCATCGCCACGCAGGCGTCCAACTACGACCAGATCGAGGACATCGGCAGGCAGCTGGGGTTGATCACCTGAACGCCGCCGCGCGGTTGTCCGGGGTCGAGGTCCGCTACGGCGGCACCACGGCCCTGACCGGTCTGGACCTCACCGTCCGGGCCGGGGAACGGGTTGCCGTGGTGGGTCCCTCGGGGGCGGGGAAGTCCACCCTGCTGCGCCTGCTCAACGGGTCGCTCACCCCGAGCGCGGGATCGGTCGAGGTCCTCGGCGTCGACCCGCGCACCCTCACCGGGCGCGACCAGCGGCGGCTGCGGGCGCGGGTCGGTACCGTCCACCAGCAGCTGGAACTCGTCGGGCCGCTGCGCGTGGTCCACAACGTCAACGCCGGCCGGCTCGCGGCCTGGCCGGTGTGGCGCGCGGCGTGGTCGCTGCTCAGACCGCAGGGGGTTCCCGAGGTGGCCGCGGCCCTGGCGCAGGTCGGCTTGTCGCAGCGGCTGTACGAACGCACCGACCGCCTCTCCGGCGGGCAGCAGCAACGGGTGGCCCTGGCCCGGGTGCTGGTGCAGCGCCCGGACCTCGTGCTGGCCGACGAACCGGCCTCCGCGCTCGACCCCGCGCTGGCCGAGCGGGCGCTGACCCTGCTGAGCACCTCGGTCGCCGAACGCGGCGGCACCCTGCTCGCCTGCCTGCACGACCCCGCGCTCGCGCTGCGCCACTGCACCCGGGTGGTGGGCCTGGTCGAGGGTCGTCTCGTGCTCGACGCGCCCGCGGACGCGCTGGGCCCGGGCGACCTGGCCGAGTTCTACGGGATGAGCCGGTGAGCGCCGCGGCGGGGCCGGCCGAGCCGCGGTTGCGCCGCTCGCGGGCCCGGTGGGCCTGGGCCGTCGGCGTCCTCCTCGTCGTGGGGTGGTCCCTGGCCGGGGCGGGGGCGTTCTCCGGGGAGGTGCTGAACCCGGCCGGGGTGCGGCAGTTCACCCGCTTCGCCGTCGGCGCGCTGCACCCGGACCTGTCCGCGGACTTCCGCGGTGTGCTGGTGACGAGCACGCTGGTCACCGTCGCCTACGCCGCGCTGGGGGCGGCGCTGGCGGTGCTGGCCGGGGCGCTCGGCGCGCTCGCCCTGACCCGCACGACGTGGGGGCGCCGGCGGGCGGGCTGGGTGCTGGCCCGCGCGGTCGTCGCCGTCCCCCGCGGTCTGCACGAGGCGGTGTGGGGTCTGTTGCTGGTCAACGTCCTCGGCCTGAACCCCTGGGTGGGGGTCCTGGCCATCGCCGTCCCCTACGGCGCGGTCAGCGCGAAGGTGTTCGCCGACCTGCTCGACGAGGTGCCCCGCGGTGGGTACGAGGCGCTGCTGGCCGCCGGCGCCGGCCGCGGGGTCGCGGCGCTCTACGGGCTCCTGCCCCCGGCCGCCGGGGGACTGCTGGCGTACGCGTTCTACCGGCTGGAGTGCGCCGTGCGCTCGGCGGTGGTGCTGGGGCTCATCGGCGCCGGCGGGCTGGGGTACCAGCTCTCGCTGTCGTTCAGCTCGCTGCGCTGGGAGCAGGTCTGGAGCTGCGTCTACGCCCTGACCGCGCTCTGCGTCGCCGCCGTCGTCGCCGGTCGTGCGGTGCGCCGCCGCCTGAGCGACCCGCCGCCCGTGCGGGGGGACCGGCTGCGGCGCGACGCCGCGCTGACGTGGGCGGGGCTGGCCGCCCTCGCCCTCACCGCGTGGTCGTGGTGGTACCTGGCGGTCGACCCGGCCACCCTGGTCGACGTCCGGGCGCGGGAGCAGGTGTCCTACCTGGCCGGGCTGGCGTGGCCGGTCAGCACCTCCGGTCCGCTGCTGCACGCGCTGGGCCGCGCCGCGGTCGACACGGTGCAGATGTCGGTCATCGCCATCGCCCTGGCCACCGCCGGTGCGGTGCTGCTGTCCGGGCTCGCCGTCCGCCCGGCCCACCGGCGCCACTCCACCCACCCGGGTCGCGCCCCGCGACGCCCCGGGGTGCGGCGGGCCGCCGTCGTCCTCGCCGGTGCGGTCGTGCGGGGTCTCGTGCGGGGCGCGCTGCTGCTCCTGCGCGCCGTGCCCCCGCCGGTGTGGGCCCTGGTCCTGCTGTTCGTGCTGCGCCCGGGGATCCTCCCGGGTGCTCTCGCCCTGGGGGTCTACACCCTCGGCGTCCTCGGCCGGCTGACCGCCGAGGCGCTGGAGGAACTCGACCCGCGACCGGCGCGGGCGCTGACGGTGCTCGGGGCGAGCGCGAGCGGGGTGTGGCTGTACGGGGTGGCGCCGCGCGCGGTGGGCCCCGTGTTCGCCTACGCGCTGTACCGGTGGGAGGTCGCGATCCGCGACACGGTGCTCGTCGGGTTGCTGGGCGCGGGCGGCCTCGGTGCGCTGCTCGCCACGTCGCTGCAGACGTTCGACTGGCCCGCCGTGGCCACGACCCTCGGGGTGCTGGTGCTGCTGACCCTCGCCGTCGACCTCGTCAGCGACCGGGCGCGGGAGGTGGTGCGCTGACGGGCCGCGGGGACCGGCCCCGCGGCCGCCCCCCGGCCCGTCCGGTGCAGCGGCCCGGGCCCGCCGATCGCCGGGCCCGGGTCTCACCAGCCGCGGAACCGCACCTGCTCGCCGAGGTGCGGGGTGAACTGGGCGCGTTCCTCCTCGGTCATCGGCTGCGGGCGACCGGAGCTGACGTCGACCAGGACCATGCGGCTGCGGGCGACCGCGGCCACGTCGGCCTCGTCGTCGTGCTGCGCGACCGCCTGGTAGGCGACGTCGACGCTGCTGGTGCCCAGCCGCGTCGCCCAGATGTCGATGGTGAGCCGGTGGCGGCCGTAGATCAGCGGGGAGCGGTACTCCACCTCGTGACGCACCGCCAGCATCGCCCGGGTGGACACCTGACCGCCGACCTCCACCCCCGCGGCGGGGAAGGCGCTGAAGCGGGCGTCCTCGAAGAAGCGCAGGAAGGCGGTGTTGTTCACGTGGCCGAAGGCGTCCATGTCCGACCAGCGCAGCGGGATGGGCACCGACACGGCGTGGCGGAGGCGGAGGTCGTCGACGTGGCTCACGCGGGCAGTGTGCCCGACCCGGCGGACCCGTCGGTGGCGCGACCCCTCAGCCGCCGAGCACGGGGGTCCCGGCGGCGGGGGCGTTGGCCGACCCGGCGACGTAGCGGCCGTACGGCTCCCCGTAGATCCCCGGCCCGTCGACGTGCAGCTCGGCGAGGAAGGCGTCCGTGCGCTCGCGCGCGTCCTGCGACAGCACGGCGGTCTCCTCGAAGGAGGTCGGGTCGACGCGCCGGGGGCCCGGCGCGGGCAGGCACACGACGGGGACGTGAGCGGCCACGGCCGGCAGGGCGGCCATGAGCTGCGCGCGGAGCTGCACCTGCGCCACCCGGGCCAGGATGTTCCTGATGCTCGGGGGTCCGGGAACCACGGGGGCCGGCACGGTCGCGTCGAGCACCACCAGCGAGCCGGCCCCGCGCGCGGCGGCGTGCCGCACCGGCACGTTCGCCACCACGCCGCCGTCCACGAGGTCCCTGCCGTCGACGTGCACGGAGGGGAAGACGCCGGGGATCGCCGCCGAGGCCAGCAGCGCCGGGACCAGCGGGCCGGAATCCAGCACGTGCTCGTCCCCGGTGGCCAGGTCCAGGGCCACGACCGCGAGCGGCGTCCCCAGGCCCTCGAAGGTGTCCGTGTCCAGGGTGCTCAGGACGAGGGCCTCGAGGGCCCTGGAGCTGACGGCGTGCGTGCGGGAACGGCTCAGCCGCAGCACGGCGCCGAGGAGGCTGCCGGGGAACACGCTGTCGCGGGTCAGGTCCTTCCACATCGACGCCAGCAGCGCGGGCCCGTCGTCGCCGTGGGCGGCGAGGACCGCCCCGTTCAGCGCCCCGACCGACGTCCCGGTGATCTGGTCGGGGACGACGCGGTGCTCGTGCAGGGCCGAGACCATGCCGACCTGGACGGCGCCGCGGCTCCCCCCTCCGCCCATCACGAAGCCCACCGGTCCCGGGAGGTGGATCCTCCGGCCCCTCACCGCGACGACCCCGTCACCGCGGGAACCCGGCCGGACGCCGGTCCTGGTCGGCGTCCGGTGGCGGGGGTTTCCCGTCCGGTACCAGCGGGGGTTCCCGCCTCGGCGACGACCCCACCCGCTCGGGCCGTCTCCGCGGCGATCCTCATCGGTGAACCATGCTCACACCGTAGGGGCCGCCTGGGTGGTCGTCACCTCGAGTCGGTCGCGCGGGGTGCATCGGGCGGCGGGAGCCCGCGACCCCGGGGTGCCGTGTTCCCGGTCGTCACGACGGAGTTCGGGCACCGCGGCGGGGTGCAGGTCCTGAGGACGGGTCCGGGCCGCGGTCAACGGCGGACGACGATCTTGCCGACGGTGCGCCCCGTTTCCACCAGCCGGTGCGCCTCGCGCAGGCCGGCGGCGCTGAAGTCGTCCAGCGTGGTGGTCAGGGTCGTGCGGATCCGTCCGGCGTCGACCAGGGCGGCGACCTCGCCCAGCAGGCGCTGCTGCTCGGCGATGTCGGGGGTGGTGTACGTCGAGCGGGTGAACATCAGCTCCCAGAGCCAGGCGATGCTCTTGCCCTTCAACGGCATCAGGTCCAGCCCGACCGGGTCGTCGATGGCCACGATCTGCCCGAACGGCTTCACGACCTCGGCGAAGGCCTCGACGTTGCCCTGGGAGGCCGGGGAGAAGAGGTGGTCGACGCCCTCCGGGGCCACCGCCTCCACCGACGCCACCAGGTCGTGGTGGTCGATGACGGCGTCGGCGCCGAGTTCGCTGACCCAGGTTCGCGACTCCGGTTTGCCCGCACTGGCGAGCACGCGGACCCCGG
The DNA here is from genome assembly GCF_000017305.1 of Kineococcus radiotolerans SRS30216 = ATCC BAA-149. Classification (GTDB taxonomy): domain Bacteria; phylum Actinomycetota; class Actinomycetes; order Actinomycetales; family Kineococcaceae; genus Kineococcus; species Kineococcus radiotolerans. Next base: position 4,219,409 of record NC_009664.2, read on the forward strand.
TCAGCTGCTTCGCGAGCTGGATCATGATGGATCCGACACCCCCGGCCCCGCCGAGGACGGCCAGGGTGCCGTGCGAGGAGGCGTCCAGGCGCAGCCGGTCGAAGAGCGCCTCCCAGGCGGTGATGGAGGTCAGCGGCAGCGCCGCGGCCTCGGGGAAGCTGAGGGTGGCCGGTTTGCGGGCGACGATGCGTTCGTCGACGGCCTGCAGTTCGGTGTTGGAACCGGAGCGGGTGATGTCCCCGGCGTAGTAGACCTCGTCACCCACCGACAGCGTCGTCACGTCGCCGCCGATCGCCTCCACGACGCCGGCCGCGTCGTAGCCGAGGACCTTCGGGGTGGTCTGCTTGCCCAAGCCGGAGCGGACCTTGACGTCGACGGGGTTCACCGAGACGGCTTCCACCCGGACGAGGACGTCGTGCGGGCGCAGTTCGGGCACCGGGACCCGCACGTCCTGCAGGGAGGCGGGATCGGAGATGGGCAGGCCGTCGAAGGCGGCGACGGCGTTCACGGTGGTCATGGACGCATCCTGGCCCACGGGGTGGAGGGGGCGGCTGACGGGTCACCCGCCGACGCCGTCCCGGGCGCCGACGGCGGCGCCGCCCGCGAGGAACCCGCCGCCGCCCCTCCTCGTCAGGGGACGCGCTCGTGCAGCAGTTCCTCGGTGACGTTCCACAACCGGCGGCGCGCGGCGGGATCGTCGGCCGGTGCGGCGGGGGTGATCTCCCGCGGGCCGCGGACGGTGACGTAGCGGCCGCTGACGTTCCCGTAGGAGGGGTGGGTGGCCAGGTGCACGATCAGCCCGGCGCCGCGCCGGGGATCTCCGATCCGCAGGCGGGTCAGCAGGAGTTCCAGCGGACGCGCGAGGCGCAGGTCGCGTCCCAGACCGGTGACGTTGAAACCCGGGTCGAGGCAGTTCGCGACCACGCTGGTGCCGCGCAGGCGCTCGGCGAGTTCGAGGGTGAACATGATGTCGAGCAGTTTCGTCTTCCCGTAGCGCGGCGAGGACCCCCGGGCGGTGAACGGGGACAGGTCGGTCAGGTCGTCGGGCAGCGAGAGGGTCCCGTGCCGGCGGGAGGCCTCGGAGGCCACCGTGACGACGCGGGCCGCGGCCGAGCGCCGCAGAGCCGGCAGGAGGGCCTGGGTCAGAACCCAGGGCGCCAGGTAGTTCACGGCGACCATCTGCGGCAGACCGTCGACGGTCGTGCGCGGGGTGAAGGCGTGGACCCCGGCGTTGTTGACCAGCACGTCGACGTGCTCGTGCTGCTGGGCGATGCGCCGGCCGGCCGCGCGGACCTGGTGCAGGCGGGTGAGGTCCACCTCGACGACCTCGGTGCGGGCGGAGGGGTTCCGCGCGCGGACGGCGTCGACGGTGGCCTGCGCCCGGTCCGGGTCGCGGGCGGGGAGGATCAGGTGCGCGCCGCGGGCGGCGAGGTCGAGGGCGGCGAGGCAACCCAGTCCGCTGGTGGCTCCGGTGAGGACGACGACGGGCCCGGTGGGCGGGGTGGGCACGGTGATCAGGCTCCTGGGGTCGGGGTGGGCAGGTGAGCGTGGTGGTCGCCGCGGGAGGGCGCGCGGTGCGGGTGCTGCAGGCGGGGGCGCCGGCCGGGGACCAGCAGGGCCAGCAGGGCGCCGGCGGCCGCGACGGCCGCGGCGGCGAGCATGGTGGTGCGCATGCCGGAGACGAAGGCCGTCTGGGTGGAGTGCGTGATCAGGTGGGCCAGGTCGGCGTCGGCGCCGGGAGGGACGGGGGCCACCCCGCCGGCCACCGCGGTGCTGCCCGCCCGGCCCAGCGCGGCGATCAGGTCGGCGGGCAGGGCGGAGTGCTCCAGCAGCCGGCTGAAGCGCTCGCCGGTGGCCGCGGCCATCACGCCGCCGAGGACGGCGACGCCCAGGGTGGCGCCGAGGCGACCGGCGGTCTGCTGGGCGCCGGCCGCGGCGCCGGCCAGTTCCACCGGGGCCCGTCCCACGGTGGTGTTGACGGTGGAGGTGACCAGCAGTCCCAGACCCAGGCCGATCAGGGCCAAGCCCGCACCCAGGGGTCGGTAGCCGCCGCCGACGGTGGCGGTCGAGGTGGCCACCAGGCCGGCGGCGACCAGCAGGGAACCCGCCAGCAGGCTCCAGCGGTCCCCGACGGCGGCGATGAGGCGCCCGGAGAGCACCGCCCCCAGGAGCATGCCCGCTCCCAGCGGCAGCAGGCGCACGCCGACCCCCGCGGAGGGCACGTGCTGGATCTGCAGCCAGAACAGCGACACCACGAAGAGCCCGCCGTTGAGGGCGAAGAACGCCAGGACGCTCAGCAGCGAACCGGCGGTGAAGGAGCGGTCGCGGAACAGCGACAGCGGCAGCAGCGGGTCGCGGCTGCGCGCTTCCACGAGCACGAAGGCGGCCAGCGCCACCGCGGCCCCGACCAGCGGGACGGTGGTGGAGGCGGCGCCCCACCCGCGGGTGGGTGCGTCGATGAGGGCGTGGACCAGGGCGCTGAGGGCGAGGACGAGCAGGAGGGTGCCCAGGACGTCGAAGCCGGCGCTGCGCCGCAGGCGCACCTCGCGCAGGGCCTGGGTCCCCAGCAGCAGGCAGACGAGGGCCACGGGGACGTTCAGGTACATCGTCCAGCGCCAGCCGCCGGCCTCCACGACCGCTCCGCCGACGAGGGGACCGGCGGCGATCGAGAGTCCCTGCACGGAGTTGAAGATCCCGATGGCGGCGGGCAGTCGCGGCTCGGGGACGCTGGCGCGCAGCAGCGAGAGGGCGTTGGTGGTGAGGAAACCGCCAAAGACCCCCTGGGCGGTGCGCAGGGCGATGACGAGGGGGACCGGCGTCGAGACCCCGATGAGCAGCGAGGTCAGGCCGAAACCGGCGATGCCGAGCAGGAAGGTGCGCTTGCGTCCGTAGCGGTCGCCGAGCTTCCCGGCCAGGACCAGCGAGGCGGTCAGCCCGAGCAGGTAGGCGGTGGTGATCCACTGCAGGTCGCCCAGTCCCACGTGCAGGTCGGCGGCGAGGTCGCCGCCGGCCACGGCCAGGATCGTGGTGGCCAGGCCGGGCATGAGGGCGCCGAGGGTGACGGCCAGGACCGCGGCGCGGGTCCCCCGGCGCGGAGTCGCGTGGCCGGGGGTCGCGTGGTCGGGAGTCGCGTGGTCGGGGGGCGGGGGGACGCTCATGGGGTCTCCAAGTAGTTTGCCGATGCCTACTATCGAACTGATATCATGGGCAGATGCAAACGAACAAGGGCGCCGGGGACCGTCGCGAACTGGACCTGGAGCTGGGGGAGGCGATCAACGCGCTGCTGGCCGCCACCCGGGTGCTGAGCGAGCGCAGCGCGGCCCGCTTCCACGAGGGCCTGCAGCCCGCCGCCTTCCACATCGCCCGCTGGCTCTACGCCTTCGGCCCCGCGCGGCCCAGCGCGATCGCCGAGGCGGTGGGGATGGACCGCAGTTCCACCAGCACGCTGATCGGGCGCATGCGCACCCTCGGCCTGCTGGAGAGCGACCCCGACCCGGCCGACCGCCGCAGCATCGTCGTCGCCCTCAGCAGCACCGGGCGAGAGCGGGTCGCCGACACCCTCGACGACCGCGAGGACGAACTGCACTGGCGCACCCGCCACTGGCCCGCCGAGGACGTCCGGACGTTGACGCGCCTGCTGCAGCGACTGACCGGCGACGGCGCGAGCACCGGGGAACCGGCGGACTGAGAACTCCGGCGACGGCTCTTCCGGGCCCCGCCCGGAACCCCGCCCGGGACCCCGAGAAAGCCGTTCCCGTGCGGGGTGGGAGCAGCACCGACCCGGGAGAAGCGCTCGCGCCCGGGTCGGCCGCCGGGTCCGCCGCGGAGCAGCAGCGGGTGGGCTCGCGGAGGGTAGCCCCACGGCAGAGGTGCTCGGCGCCGCCGGGTGGCGGCCCGGGGTGAACTCCAGGTGACGTTCCGGTGGCGTGGTGAGCGGCCGGTCGCCGGGTGCACGGCCGACGGGTCCGATGGGGGCCCGGTGACGAGCGGGAACTCCCGCGAACCCGGTGAGAGGTGCGAGGATCCGACCCGTACCGCACCAGCGTCCCCCGGAGAGACATGTCCCTCGCACCCGCGCGTGCGCGTCGCGCCGCGTTCGCCCTCGCCCTGGCCTGCACCCTCACCGCGGCCCCCGCGACCGCCGTTGCCGCACCGGGCCCGAAGGCGCCCAAGCCGCCGAAGGCCGACTTCACCCTCACGATCCTGCACGCCAACGACCTGGAGTCGTCCCTGCTGCCCGTCACGGGCACGGACGGCAGCACCTACGGCGGCGTGGACCGCTTCGTCGAGCTCGTCCAGCGCGAGCAGCGCGCCGCCGTCACGGGCCGACCCGGTCCCGGTCAGGCCGGCAAGCGCGGCGTGCTGACCGTCTCCGCCGGTGACAACTTCCTGCCCGGCCCGCAGCTGGCGGCCAGCGAGGGCTCCGGGCGGCCGATCTACGACGCGACGGCGTTCAGCGCCGCCGGGTTCGACGTCTCGATCTTCGGCAACCACGACTTCGACCAGAACCCCGACTTCCTCGCCCGGTGGCTGGGCGACGTGTCCCCGGGCACGGCGTTCGTCGCGGGCAACCTCGGCTTCGGCGCCGAGCCGCGCCTGCTGGCGGAGGTCCAGGACGGCACGATCGTGCGCACCCACGTCCAGGAGGTCAAGGGCGAGCGCATCGGCGTCATCGGCCTGACCACCCCCGAGCTGCCGCGGCTGAGCAGTTCGCGCGGCGTCACCGTCGACCCGGACCTGGCGCGCATCGCCAACGCCCAGGCCGCCGCCTACGCCGCCGCCGGCGTCGACAAGGTCGTCCTCGTCTCGCACCTGCAGGACATCGACAACGAGGTGGCCCTGGCCGGGCAGCTGCACGGCGTCGACGTGATCGTCGGCGGCGGTGGGCACGAGCTGCTCGCCGACCCCGGCGACCCCCTGGTCGCCAACGGCGTCACCCCCTACGGGCGCTACCCGCTGACCCCGACCGACGCCGACGGGCGCGTCGTGCCCGTCGTGACCACCAACGCCCTCTACACCTACGTCGGCCGGCTCGTCGTCACCTTCGACGAGCGCGGCGAGCTCCTCGCCGTCGACGAAGGGGCCTCGCGCCCGATCCCCGTGGTGGCGCAGGGTCCCGACGCCGTCGCCCCCGACACCCGGGTGAACCAGCAGGTGGTGCAGCCGGTGCAGGAGTACGTCTCCTCGCTCGCCCGGCAGGTCGTGGCCCGTTCGGAGGTCCCGCTGAACGGCGTGCGCAACGACGTCCGCAGCCGCGAGACCAACCTGGGGAACCTGGCCACCGATGCCCTGCTCGCCGCGGGGCGCCGCGAGGCGGCCGCGGCCGGGGTGGCCGCGCCGGTCGTCGCGCTGCAGAACGGCGGCGGCATCCGCAACGCCTCCGTGCTGCCCGCGGGGGACATCTCCGCCCTGGACACCTACACGGTGCTGCCCTTCGCCAACTTCGTCGGTGTCGCCCCGGCGATGCCGGTGGAGACCTTCCTCGCCGGGGTCGAGCACGGCCTGTCCGCGGCGGTCGCCGGCGGGGTGCTGCAGCCGGCCGGTTCCTTCGCCCAGGCCGCCGGCTACCGCGTCAGCTACGACCCGGCCCGCCCGGCCGGATCGCGCGTCGTGGACCTCGTCCTGGACGACGGCACCGTCCTCGTGCGCGGCGGTGCGCCCACCGGCGCGCTGGAGACCCTGTCGGTGGCGACGATCGACTTCATGCTGCGCGGCGGGGACGGGTACCCCTTCGACGGCGTCGCCTTCAGCGTGCTGCCGGTGACCTACCAGCAGGCGCTGGCGACGTACCTCACCGGTGACCTGGGCGGCCGGGTCACCGCGGCGGACTACCCGGTGGGCGGCGAGGGCCGCATCACGCCCGTCTCCTGAACGGACCCGCCCTCCCGCGGCCGCCCGGCCCTCGACCGGGCGGCCGTGCCGTCGGCGGCGAGGCTGTGCACGAGGCGGTCGTCACGCCGCCTCAGCGGTTCCGAACTCAGCCCCGGTCGCGACGCGCCCCCGGCGGCGGAGGCGCGTCCGTCCTCCCGGTCGTCCTCGTCCGGACCGGCCAGGACCCCGGGGTCGCGGGCGGAAGGACGTCACGAGCGGGACCGCGACGTTCGGCACGGCCCCCACGACGACGACCGCGAACGGCAGAGCCGGCTCCGCCCACCGCGGGGGACTGGCTGGTCGAACAGCGACCCGACGCCCCGGGCACCCACCGCTGCGCGCGGCTCACCGGGCCCGACGCCGGCTCCGGCTCCACGCTGGGTACCTCAACGGTTCGGCCATCACCGAGGCCGACGTGCTCCGCTCCACCGCGGGCTTCCTCGCCGACCTCGACCCCGGGACCGGCTACCTGGACCGAGCGCCGCTGCGGTGCGCCGGCTCCGTCACCGGTGGGGGCAGCCCCAGCCGCGGACGGCACGTGGGCAGCAGTACCCGGTCCCACCAGGTGGCTGTCGCCCTCGCCGGCCCGCGGACGGGTTCCGGACCTCGGCGGCGCCGCGGCGTCACCGCAGGCCGGCGCACCGACCGCGCGCCCACCGCAGGTGCGTCGGCGGACTCGACGGGTTCCCCCGTCCACCCGCGTGCAGCACAGTGCTCGTCATGCCCACCACCGACGTCGAGACGTACGCCCGGCGGGCGCTGCGGGCCATCGAGACGCGCGCCCTGCACCTGGACCGGGCGAACTGGCCGGAGCACCGGGCTGAAGTGCTCGGTGCGGCGCGCACCGCCACCCACCCCGCCCAACTGCACCCGCTGCTGCGCCAGGCGGTGCGCCACGCCGGCGGCGCGCACAGCGGCCTGATCGAACCGGGGCGGCGCTCCCTCTTCGACGCGCAGGACCACCCCCTGCCCACGGCACGGCTCATCGGCACCACCGCGGTGCTGAGCCTGCCGGCCTGCCCCGCCGGAGCGCGGGGGGCGGACGCCTACGTGCGCGCCGCCGCAGCAGCCCTGCACCACGTCGGCGAGCGGGCCGGCGCCGCCGGAGCGCGTGGCTGGGTGGTGGACCTGCGCGGCAACCTCGGCGGCTCGATGTGGCCGATGCTGGCTGCCGTCGCGCCGCTCCTCGGTGGCGAGGGACGGATCGGTGCCTTCGTCGACCGCGACGGGCACCGCACGCCCTGGCGCCTCTCGCGCGGGTGCGTGGGGACCGCGCGCTGGGCGTTGCGCCGTCGAGCGCTGGCTCGGTGCAGCGACCCGCGCCCGCTGCCGGGGCCGGTGCTCGTGCTCACCGACGAGCGCACCGCCAGTTCCGGCGAGGCCGTGGTCGTGGCCTTCCGCGGCGCCCCGGGTGTCCGCTCGTGCGGGCGAGCCACCCACGGCTCCAGCACCGCCAACGACGTCGTCGTCCTGCCCGACGGGGCGACGCTGCTCATCACCTGCGCTGCGCTGGCCGACCGCACCGGCACCGTGCACACCGGCCGCCTGCACCCGGACCACCCCCTCCAGGGCACCGCACGTACCAGCGGTCCGGCGCCCGGTGCCGCCTCGGGCGGTGCCGACGCCGCCGGCCCGGCCCCGGACGAAACCCTGCTCAGGGCGCTGGAACTGCTGCCCTGAGCACCGCGGAACCCGCGGGATCGATCGAGGGAACCGTGTCAAGCTCCGCCTGCGCCAAGCGCCGGCCCCGTGGTCGTGCCGCGGACGTCGTGTTGTCGTGCCGGTGCCCGCCCGGCCGCTCCGCACCCACGACGAGCCTGGTCGAACGGGGTGCAGGACCGCCGCTGCTACCGGCCCGCCCCGGTGCTGCTGCCCCCCGCTGACCTCGTCGGGGAACCACCGCGACGTGAACGCCCCGCCCACCGGCGGCGCACCAGCAGCACCACCGCCACGGCCGCCGTCGTCAGCACCAGCCACCGCGCCAGCACCGCCTCCGGGTGCACCGGCTGCACCGGCGGGACGTCGAAGCCCGGGGCCAGCACGATCACCTGCAACGCCGCCCCGGCCGGCACGACCAGCGCCGCCAGCAGCCCCACCCGGCCCGGCCGGCGCACCAGCGCCCCGACCGCGCCCAGGGGGCCGCACAGCAGCACGCTGGCGACCAGCCAGATCAGCAGTTCGTCCACGTACCGGGCGAAGGGCTCAGCACGCAGGATCGAGTCGCTGACGTAGTACGTCAGGACCGCGCCCCCCGCGGCCAGGGACCCCGCTGCCGCGCCGACCCCCACCGCCCCACGCGCTGGGGCGCCGCCCGACGGAACTGCTCGGTCCGGTACCGCCGGCGCGGGGGTCGTGGCCATCCAGCCGGCCGCGACGGCCAGCGCCGCCCACGCCCAGCCCGCGTTGAGGAGGTAGCTGGCGAAGCGCGCCACCGACTGCACCACCGGCTCCTCGCCCGGTCCACCCGAGGCGTTGGCGGAGGAGTCCACTGCGCCGAAGGTCATCCCGATCAGGACGGCAGCCACCAGGCGTGGGCGGGTCCACATGCGATCACGCTACTGGGGCTCTCCTCGACTCGTGGTCGTTCCGCCGACTGTCGCCGAGGGACCCGCGCGGCTGGTGGTGGCGTCTGTGATGTCTCAGGACTTCGGTGACAGTCTCAGGTCTGAGCAGGTGCCGGCCGCCAACGACAGCGCGCACCACGCGGGATGACCGGGCGTCCGCTGGGCTGGGCTTAGGCACGGTGACACCGGGAATGCCGGTACCCAGCGACGGCTTGTAGAGGGTGGTTGATCCGCTGCATGTCCCCGGGCCTCACCTTCAGCCGCCTTGAGCGGCCTTCCGCCGAGAGGCGACTGCCGGATCGACCACTACGTCACGGCCGCCGGGCTACTCAGCCCGGCGGCCGTTGTGCGTCCCGAGCGGGTCAGCGCCGCGCTGAACGCGGGATGACCGCGCGTCTGACCATGCGCCGTGGTCCTCCGATCACTCGGGGTCATCCATAAGCTGATCGCACCGCCACCAACGGAGGATGGAGCTCGTGGTCCCGTCGGGCAGGGTCGATCGCATGACGCAGCGACGCACCCCGCAGCAGACGGCACCCTGGACGCAGAAGCCCGCGACGTGGATCGCCTTGGCGGTGGCCTTCCTGGCGCTCTCGACACCGCTGTGGATCGATGCCCTCAGCGGAGAGAAGACGCTCGGCTACCTGCCGGCTGCGGCCTTCACCGCGGCGGCTGCCTGCTTCGTGGTGCAGGCCCGCCGCAGCGCCCGGCGGCGGCTGGAGCGCTGAGCTGTTGGTGCGGCCACCGGACCCGCGACGTGTGGCGCGTAGACGCCCCGGACTGCTGGCCAGAGGGTGGGCCCTCACCACGCAGATCGCGGGATGACCGTGCGTTCCCCGCGTCGGGAACGGATGCTCCGGCTGCTGGGGCTGCCGCTGCCTCAGCGCCGCTGCGCTGCCTCCTCCTCCTGCGGAGTCAGCAGCCACCGCGCGAAGCAGCCGCCATCCACTTCGGTGTACCAGCGAGCGGTGACCTGGAAGGTGGTGGCCGGCGCCACGGGTAGCCGTAGCCCGGCCGGAGCGTGGGCTGCTTCGGCACCGGTGACCGGGTGCGGCTTCAGCGTGGGGAACGGGCCTGGCGCCGAGTCGATGATCGGGCCGCTGTGCTCCCCGGTCCCGTCCAGCGCGGCGTTGTAGAGCACCAGCTCTCCGGTGCAGACGGTGAAAGTGCCCCCGGACTCGTCGTCGTCATCGAGGGGATGCTCCAGAGCGGCCTGCAGCACCGCCCCGTAGTCCTCGCCGGAGGCCTGCACGATGCGGATGTGCTGCTGGTCGCAGAAGACCTCCAGCCAGCTCTCGTCGTTGACGGCGCCGTCGGGGGCGATGAGCCCGGCGCTGCCTTCTCCCACGGGGGTGCTCGTCACGCTCTGGCCCAGGTCGCAGAGGGGCTCGTAGTGGTCGTGGCTGAACCCGGCCCAGGAGGCCAGGTGGGGGGCGTCGAGGGCGAGGTAGATCTCGCCGTCGCTCCAGAGGCGACCCACGTGCGTCCACATCGGCTTCGCTCCCTTCGTCGAGGTGCTAGTCGCACCGGCTGCTGCGAACCCAGCCGCCACCCCAGCACGGCAGCCGGTGTTTGCATGATCTCGCACCTTGATCGACGTGAGGGCGCATGCGCGACCGGCGGTAAGACAACAAGGGGCGGCCACTCGTGATCACACCCGGAGCGCGGGATGACCGTGAAGTCGTCCCGTCGGCGGCTCCCGCTCGCGATGATCGTTGGATGCGGACGCTGCGACCGAATCGGATGATCGTCGCCTCCTCAGGGGTGTGGGTGCTGGATGAGCGGCAACCGGTGGCGGCGGTCCTCGATCCCGATACCGGGGCTGTGCGCCGACTGGTGTCGTGGGCGCAGTTGCCCCCGCCATCTGCGGGGGAGGACGTGGTGGTTTGCGCCGATGAGGACGGGTTGTGGGTCCAGCACTCCCGCCGCGGTCCGCTGGTGCGGGTGGACCTGGACGGGGTCGCTACCGCGGTGTGGACCCAGGGCCTGGTCCTGGCCGCCGCCGGTCCCGGGGGTGCGTGGTGCACCTCCCCGCCCCCGGCGCAGGAGCTGGTGCGCGGGGGTGAAGCTGAGCCAGTCATCTTCGCCGGCGGCGCGGCTCTGGCCCGGGTGGAGCGCGACGGCACGGTGCGGAAGGTGTTCACCGACGCACCCGTCAGTGCGCTGGCCACCACCGATGAGGCGTTGTGGGTGCAGCTGGACGTCGAGCCGGCGGCGCTGCGCGAGCTGGGCGCAGACACCTACGAGGGGACCTGGTCCAGCCGTTGGGTGCCGCTGCCCTGGACCGGTGATCTTCCGCAGCGGATCGAGGCGGTGGGCGGGCTGCCGCAGCCACCGTCGACTGCGGTTGCCGTCCGCCCGGGTGGGGTGGGGCGCTGGTCCGGCTACCTCTACGACCCCGACGTCGATGCGGACAGCGAGGAGGTGGTGGAGGCGGCTGGATCGTCGTGGCGGATGGGATGGCAGCCCGAAGCAGTGGATGTGCAGGACGAGTCAGAGGGTCGCCGCCCTGGCCGGGTCGTCGCCGCGGCCTTCGCGGTGCCGGATCCCCTGGGGGTGCCGGATCCGCGGGTGGAGGGGTTCAGTACCGAACCGGTACGGGTCTTCCAACTCGGCAGCTATGGGATCAGTGCCGCGGCCGGGGTGGGTGAGCACCTGGTGGTGGTGACCGGCGGGCCGCCGCCCTCGCTGGAGCCCACCCGGGACGGGTCAACGGCGGGTGGGTCGGAGGCGGAGAGGCGTGCAGGACCGCGGGATCGGCCCACACCGTGTGTCGTGGCGCTGCATCCCGGTACCAGTGAGCTGCGGCTGTGGTTGAGCGGGGACGAGGTCGACATCAGCGACCTGTGCTGGCCGCTGGTGCCCCGGCCGTTGGACGCGGACTCCTACGCCCAGCAGGTGCTGACGTCGTGGAGCCGGATGGACCGCTACTGGCAGGGTCCCGATGGCTGGCACCCGTTGACGAGCGGGGTCAGCGGCAGCCGGGCGCGGCTGATCGGGGATTGGCCGGCGACGCGGGTGGAATTCACCTTCGACTACGCGCCCCGTCCAGGGGTGCGGGTGCGGCGCTTCATCGCCTTGTTCGACGAGTTGGGAGCCATCGAGTACCCCGAGTACGCCGACGTCGGTCTGATGGAGGACCTCGACACCGAACGGGTGCCGCCGTTGACGGACGCCCGTGACGGCTTTCTCGACATGTGAGGCGCTACGGCTTGGAAGATTGGAGACCGCACGGACGGCGGGATGACCGTGAAAGTGACGTGCCGCCTCAGCAACCGCCGTGCACGATGGGCCGGTGCCGCAGCCTCTGCTCGTCCCCGTGATCACCGGTGAGTCCGTCACGTTGCGCCCCTTCGAGGCCAGCGACGTCGGCGCGGTGCTCGAGGCGACGACGGATCCATTGATCCCCTTGATCACCAGCGTCCCGGACACCGCGGACAGCAAGCTTGCTGCCGCGTTCGTGGGGCGTCAGCACGAGCGGGCGGTGACGGGCGTGGGCTACTCGTTCGCGGTGGAGTCCGGGTCGGTGTGCGTCGGGCAGATTGGCCTGTGGCTGCGCGATCTGGACTAGGGACGGGCCACGATCGGCTACTGGATCCGGCCCAGCAGTCGCCGGCGGGGCCACGCCGCGCAGGCTTTGGGCGCTTTGACGCAGTGGGCGTGGAGACTGCCGGAGGTGCACCGCCTTCAGCTCTACATCGAGCCGAGCAACGTCGGGTCGTGGCGTACCGCCGAGCGGGCGGGGTACGTCCGAGAGGGGCTGCTGCGTTCGTGGGAGGTCGTGGGGAACGAGCGTCGGGACATGTTCATGTACGGGATGGCGCGGCAGTAGCGAGCTGACCGCGGCCCTGCTGCAGTGGACTTCGTGCCTTGCATTGGCATCGGGGACCGCGCGCACAACGCGGGATGACTGTGCGGTCGGCGGGATGGCGTCTCACTCCTCGGCGCGCAGCGGGGCTGAATCGCCTGCGCAGGGGCGATGGTCGTGCCACGGTGAGCGGATGAGCGCCGCGTCCGGTCACCCGTCGTCTCGTCCCGACCTCCTGCTGTTGGCCCTGGTGGGCCTGCCGGTGGTGGGGGCGGTGCTGACGCTGGCGGTGCAGCTGTACCTGGCGACCTGGGGTGGCGTCGACGTCGACGTGGTCTGGGTGCTGAGCACTGCGCTGTTCTGCGGGTGGGGGCTGCTGCCGTTCGTTGCGGCGATGTTGGTGGGGATCAGCGTGTACCGGCACTGGCGCAGCGCGGCTGCGGTGGCGGTGCTGGGGCAGTTGCTGCTGGTGATCGGGACGGGGTGGCTGCTGCACGATGTCGTGGCGTCTGAGTCCTCCACCGCGGTCCTGGGTCTGATCTTCGCGCCGCTGCTGCAGGGTGCTGCGGCCGGAGTGGTGATGGCGGGCTCGGTCGGGGTCGCCAGGATGCGGCGTCACGCTGCACGGACCCTCTGAGCGTCTCCACCGCCGACACCTGCGGGCACCTACAGGCACTTGCGAGCACCTGGGGAGAACGGGGAGGTGCGTGGTCGCTGCGGGGGGTGTGTTCGTCATGGACGACGACGCGTTTCGCGCAACCAGCGGAATGACCGTGCGTTTGGCTCAGCCGGTCTGGAACTCACCAATGACGGTGACCCCATCGGAGGTGTAGACGGGGATGGTGCGCGGCGCCAGCGGATGCGCCTCCTGCCAGGCCAGCGCCTGCTCGGGAGACGTCGGCATCGGCTGAGGGTTGAGGTCGCGGTTGTAGGCGTAGCCCTGCTGCCCGTTGGTGGCCCACACCGCGACCAGGTCGGGAGTGCTGCCGTCGTCCTTGACGACGCCGTAGGTATCGCCGTTGGCGTTGGCGGCCCAGTCGGTGGAGGTGCGGGTGGAGTAGGTGCTGGTCAGTGACCAGCGGGTGCCCGGAGCGGCGGTGATCGTGGTGCTTGTCTGCTCAGGCTGCAGAGCCAGCGTGTAGCCGATCTCACCAGCGCCACCGTCTCGGGCGATGTCCTCAGCTGAGCAGCTCCCTCCGGCCCCGTCGGCGAAGGTGAAGGAGCCCGAGGTCAAGCAGGTCAGGACTAGCTCGACGCTGGTGGTGCCGGCGGGGCGCTGGCCCAGGTCGATGGTGGCGGTGCCGGTGTGTACGACGGTGCTGGCCGGGGCGCGTAGGACGACTTGGTCGGCTCCGGGCAGGGGCAGGACGCCGGCAGCGACCGCGGCGCCCCCACCACCCAGCCCGGCCAGGATGAGAGCCCCCAAGGTCAGAGTCCGACGACGGGGCCACCCCCCACGGCGACGGGAACCGCGACCTTCCTGGCGGCTCAGTCGACGGTGTCCGGCGGACTCATCGGTGCTGGTGGCGGAGTTGCTGGTGGCTACTGCCTGCTGTAGGTGGCTGCGCAAGGCCGCCCGGAAGGTGGGGTCCGGCGCCGGGCCGTTCGACGTGGCCAGGCGCGCACGCATCTGCGCGTCGAAAGCGGCGTCACGGGCGCCGTCGCGGGTCGGGTCGCGCGTCAGGTCGCGCGTCAGGTCGGGGATCGGGTCGGGGGTGGGATGCTGCTCGCTCATCGGTGCTGTCCTTCGGGTGCGTGCAGGTGGCCGGTGACCGAATCAGCTGGGGGGCTGGCTGCGGGACCGGCGGCGGGGTGGGCCACGGGGTGGGCCACGGGGTGGGCCACGGGGTGGGCCGCGGGGTGGGCCGCGGGGTGGGCCGCGGGGTGGGCCGCGGGGTGGTCGGCCAAGGCGGTGCGCAAGCGGGTGCGGGCGCGGTGCAGACGGGTCTTGGCCGTCCCGGCGCTCAGGTGCAGAAGGTCCGCTGCTTCGGCCAGGGCGTAGCCCTCCAGGACGACCAGGGTGATCAGCTGCAGGTCGACTGGCTTCAGTGCGCGCAGCGCGCCGGTGAGCTCTTCGTCGTGCAGATGACCCAGGCCGCCCACGCCGTTCAAAGCGGTCTCAGCTGCGTCGGGGGTGGTGTCCTGGCGGGGCAGGCGTCGCAGGAGGTCGCGGTGGCGGCGGGTGCTGCGTTGGGTGTTGCGGGCCAGGTTGGTGGTGGTCACCAGGAGCCAGGGCAGGACGCTGCCGTGGACGAGGTGGACGTGCTCGCGTCGGCGCCACAGCTCCAGGAAGGCCGCGGCGGTGATGTCGTCGGCGTCGGTGCCGCTGGCGGTGCTGTTGGGGGAGCCGACGGGGACCAGGCGTGAGGCGTGGCGGTGGACGCGGGGGTGGTGGCGGTCGAAGAGGAGAACGAAGGCGTCGGGGTCACCGCGCAGGCTGGCGGCCCAGTGCGCGTCGTCGGTCTCGGTGTCCACGTCTCCTAGTGTCTTGAGCAGGCCCGATGGTTCCACGCATGAGCGGCCAATCTGCCGCCGCAGTGATCGACCTCAGCTCATCCTGATCTCGGCACAAGCGTGAGGTCGCAGCCGTCCATGATCGCGCGCTGAGCGCGGGATGACCGCGCGGTTCGAGTGCGGCGCCATGAGTGTGAACTTGAGCCTCCATGGCCGGGCCCACCGCCCGCTCACGCGATCATGAGCGGGTGAGCGAGGGCAGCAGTGGCCGGCGTACCTGGGCCGTGGCCGAGATCGACCTGCCGCGTACCACCGCTGAGCAGGTCTGCACCGCCTTCCTGGACGTGATGGCCGAGCCGGCGCCGTGGGCCTGCATCGACGCGTGGAGCGACTACCGCGATGAGCTACCTGCCGAGGTCGAGCACGCCCAGACCGCGTTGCAGCAGTTGCACGCTCATCGTGACGGCCAGGACACCGGCATGGGCATCGGTATCGACCGCAGCGACCCTGCTCAGGAGGCGCTGTTGCGTACCTACGCGGCGTGGTCCATCCATGTGGAGCTGCTTTCGGCGGCGGAGCAGGAGGCCCTGGTCACCTTCCACGACGGGGCGTCGTCCATCACCGCGGAGCTGACCGGCACCGAGGTCGAGCGCTTGCGCGAGCGGCTGGCGGGCGTGGCTTCGGTGGAGCGGCTGGAACGGTTGCACGCACAGGCGAGGGTGCGGCGGGAGCAGGAACGGTGGGAGCGTCGGGCTCAGCGGAAGCAGCAGTGGCTGGCGCGGCTGGGGTGGTCACCGCAGCGAGACGTCCGCCGGCAGGAGGAGGAGCTGCTCTGCGCGGAGTGCGGGCATCCGCAGGGTGCTCATCCGGGGCCAGGTCAGCGCGACCTGAAGGTGTGCGCAGTGTGTGTCTACGAGGAGGACTACGAGCTGCGGGAGGAGTCGGAGATGTGCCGGCGGGCCTACCCCGGCTGATGCGAGTCACCGCACCGCGGGATGACCGTGCGCCCGCGCACCGCGGGATGACCGTGATGTCCGGGTGCCAATGGGGTGACTGGCGTGGTGCTTCCGGGAGTTGGATCACTCGGGAGGCTGCCGCGGCACCTGAAGGTCGACGAGGACCGCGTCCTCCCCGCCTGACCTGACGTTGCCCAAGGCCGCCGGTGAGGGGGCGGTCCGCCACACGCGGTCATCGAAGTCCCACCCCGCACCGGTCACCTCCCGAAGCCGCAAGGTGCCCGGGATGGCCGACCACGCCTCCATCGCCTCGCCGGCCGGACCGAGGCCTTCGACGACACTCAGACGTCGATCCAGGCTGATGACCCGTGTGCGCACCACTAGCCCCGACAGTTCGTCAGCGTCGTAGAGCGGTTCTTCGCTGGGTGTGACGTGCCACTGCGCCTGCAGTGGCCGCGTCGCACCCCGCCCCGCGCTTCGGCAGGCACCACCACTTGAGGTGGCAAGGCGTCCACGTCGAGGTCCTCGTCCAGGGCCGCCAAGCCGTAGACGTCCTGCGGGTCTGAAGGGCGGAAGACCATGCGGTAGCCGTTCAGAGGCTGACCCACGGTTGGGCGTGGCGCCCCGCCGCGGATCTCCCAGCTGTCGATGTAGCAGCGGAGCACCGAGCTTGGTGTCTCTGCGGCTTCGGTGGAGCGCTTCACGCTGAAGACCCGCGCACTCGGCAAGTCCAGAGCACGAAGGCCCCGGGCGCGGGTTACCCGACTCCGATCACGGTAGCGGAGTCGAAGATCATCGGGGTAGCAGCCCGCGACTCGGAGACCTCGCGGTCTTCGCCAAGAGCGTGAAGTCGGTGGCCACCATGATCGCGCACAACGCGGGATGACCGTGAAGTCGGTGCATCGGTGCCTCATCCCGGCGAAGCGCCCCGCTGGGCCGTGCTGTCGCTACCAGGTCGAGGTCGCCGGGGATTCTCCTGCTCCTCCTCACCGGGCGGCAACGCGACGCTGGCACCCTGCCCCTCCCCCTTCGAGGCAAGGCGAAGCAGGTCCGAGAGCTGCTCCACGGAAGACTTCGGGCACCCCACCCGCATCCAGTACTCGGCTCGAGACAGCGCCAACGTCGCCTCGGTGAGTGCTGCAGAGAGCCGCGCAGCTTCCTCTAGCCCCATGGACAGGATGATCGTGGACTCGTGACGTTCCAGGTGGACCATCGACGCCTACCTCTCCACTTGCGGTGATGACCGGCGAGTCGACGACGACCGCACTACAGCTTCCCATCCGGTTTTCTGGGCTCCCAGTGATCTTTTGGTCATCGTCATGACCGTGACGTCGTTGACCGTGAAGTCGAGGCGGTGCGGGTGAGCCGCTGACGGCTCCGGCGGTGCTGCTCGTCCGGCAGCCCGGGAGCAGGGAAGTGTCACCACCAAGCCCGCTGGAAGTGTCACCGATGTCCTGATGCGGAACCGTCACCGATGTCCTGCGAGATGACAGGTGGTGGTGTCGTGTCCGGGACCGTCACTCGATCGATGATCGATCCGCGTCGTGGACCTGCCGTTCCAGGGTGCGGCGCGTCGTCGGTACCGCACCGCTGCGGGCAGGGCCCTCGGGGTGCGCACGACGTGAACCCGCCGCGCAGGAGGGACGGGGGAGGGGTGGGGCGTTCCTGCCGCTGGCCGAGGCCAGCGGGCTCATCGTGCCGCTGGGGCGGCAGGTGCTGACCCTGGCGTGCAGGCAGGTGGCGCTGTGGCGGGCGCAGCTGCCGGCCGCTGCGGACCTGCGCGTGGTCGTCGACGTCTCCGGCCGGCGGCTGGGCGAACCCGACACCGTCGACGTCGTCGCCGAGGCCCTGCTGATCAGCGGTCTGCTGCCGGGTGCGCTGGTGCTGGAGCTGACCGGGACGTCCCTGGCGGGGACCGGCGCGGAGGTGGACATCGCCCTGCAGCGGATCCGGGAGTTGGCGCTGGCGTTGGACGACTTCGGCACCGGTTGCGCCGGTTCCAGCTACCTGCAGCGCTTCCAGCCCGACATCGTCGAGATCGACCGTTGCTCCGTCGCCGCGCTGGGGCGTTCCGCGCGCGACGACCTGCTGACGCACTCGTTGGTCGGGTTGGGCCTGCAGCTGGGGTGCGACGTGGTGGCCGAGGGGGTGGAGACGATCGAGCAGGTGCAGACCCGGGCGGCGCTGGGGGTGCGCAACGCGCGGGAGTACTTCTCCTCCACCCCCCCGCAGCGCGCGGGACCTGGCCGAGCAGTCGCCCGCCGCCTCGTCCTCCTGAACCGCGTGGCCCGCGTCAGGTGCTGCTGTCCTCGGTGGCCGGGCACGTGCGCGGGATGGTCAGCTCGGCGGGTGCCGTCGGGCGGGCGAAGAGGAAACCCTGCCCGCTGTCGCAGGAGTCGGCGACGAGGCGGTGCAGCTGGTCGTTCTCCTCGATTCCCTCGGCCACGACTCCGAGGTCGAAGCTGTGGGCGGCGGAGATCACGAGGCGGACGAGGTCGGCGTGCCCGGCGCCGGGGGAGGAGACGAAGCTGCGGTCGATCTTGAGGATGTCCACCGGCAGGTTCGGCAGCTGGCCGATGGAGGTGTAGCCGGTCCCGAAGTCGTCGATGGCGATCTTCACGCCCAGCTCCCGCAGCGCGCGCAGCTGGTCCAGGGCGGAGGGGACGTCGACCAGCACCGTCTCGGTGATCTCCAGGGTCAGGCGCACGGGGTCGATCCCGGAGGTGGCGAGGGCGGCGGCGACGTCGTCGAGGAGGTAGCGGCTGGCGAGGTGGCGCCCGGAGATGTTGACGGCCACCCCCAGGCCCGCGAGTTCGCCCTCCGGACCGCCGGCCCCGGCGGCGCCCGCCGTGGCGGCGGCGTCCCACTGCGTGAGCTGGGTCAGGGCGGCGGCCAGGGCCCAGCGGCCGAGGTCGCAGATCAGGTCCGAGCGTTCGGCGGCGGGGATGAAGGCGTCCGGGGGGACCAGGCCGTGCCCGGGCCGGTTCCAGCGGACCAGGGCCTCCACGCTGGCGGTGCGCCCGGTCAGCAGGTCCAGGACCGGCTGGTAGTGCAGGACGAGTTCGTTCCCCAGCAGCGCCTGGCGCAGGGCCTCCTCGGTCTGGGCCTGCACGCTCAGCTCGTGGCGCAGTTCGTCGTCGAAGACCTCCACCACGCCGCGGCCGGCGGCCTTGGCGCGGTAGGCGGCGGCGTCGGCTTCCTGCAGCAGGCGTTCGGCGGTGGTGTCGGCCCCGTGGGCCGGGGTGCCGTGGGTGCCGGCGCCGCTGACGGCGACGCCGATGCTGGCCCCGACACGCGCGACGCGGTCCCCGATCCGCACCGGCGCGCAGATCGCGGTGATGAGGCGCTGGCCGAGTTCCACGAGCTGGTGGTGGTCCTCGGCCGGTTCGACGAGGACCACGAACTCGTCCCCGCCTAGGCGGCACACGGCGTCGCCGCCGCGCACGGTCTCCTCCATGCGGGCGCTGACCACGCGCAGCAGTTCGTCGCCCGCGGCGTGGCCCAGGGTGTCGTTGACCTGCTTGAAGTGGTCGAGGTCCACGAAGAGCAGGCCCACGTGCTGACCGTTGCGCCGGGCGCGGTGCACGGCCCGTTCGATGAGGACGCTGGCCTGGGCCCGGTTGGGCAGCTCGGTCAGCGCGTCGTGGGACGCCTGGTGGGCGAGGCTGACCTGGAGGCGTTCCCGTTCGTGGATGGCGCTGATCATCTGGGTGATGGAGGCGTGCACGACGGCGCCGAGGGAACCGGCCAGCGGTTCCTGGACCACCTCGGCGTCCAGGTCGCCGTCGGCGACGGCCTGGGCCTGGGCCTGGACCCGGCGCAGGCTGGCCACGGTGGCGGACAGGCCCCGGGCCACGCTGCGCACCTCGCGGGGTCCGCCGTCGGCGACGTCGAGGAGCCCGGCGTCCAGCTCGCCGTCGCGCACCGCCTCGGCCTGCTGAGCCAGGTGCCGCAGCGGGCGGGCGATGAAGCGGTGCACCAACCCCATGACGCCCGCGGTGACCACCAGCAGCACCAGGGCGATCAGCAGCAGGGCCCGCAGCTCCGCCGCCGCTCGCTGAGCCGGGAGGTCGGTGGCGGTCACGGCCTGATCGCCGATGGTGTCCACCGCCTCGCGCAGAGCCGCGTCGCGGCTGGTGTTGGCGGTGGTGAGGGCCAGGAACTGCGGCAGCGCCAGCGCCACCCCGGGCGAGGCGGTGGAGGTGGCGGTCCCGGTCCCGGTGGCCGCGGCGTCGAGGAGGGTGTCGACCTGCACGGCGGCCTCGCTGCCGGTGGCGCTCCGCCACGCCGCCACCGCCGAGGGACCGGCGTGGGCGGTGAGGTCGGCGTCGGCGGCGCGGTACCCGCCCCAGGCCTGCAGGAAGGCGGCGCGGGCCTCGTCCCGTCCGGCCTCCGGGACCGAGACCGAGCCCAGGAGCAGGGGGACCTGGAGGCTGGCGAAGGTCGCGGCCTCCTGCGCGCGGTCCAGGTCGTTCACCGCCCGGGCCCCGGGCCCGTCCAGGGACTCGTCGCGGGCGGCGTCGAGGTGGTCCGCGACCTGCCCGGTGAGGTCGGCCACGATCTCGCCGTAGCGGGTGAAGAGCACCGTGGTGTCGCCGCCGGTCGCTGCGCTCGCGCGCAGCTGCGCGACCTCGGCCGCAGCCGCTGCGGCTCCGGCGGCGGCGGCGGTGCCGGCGGTGGCGTCCACGGCGGTGTCGGTGGCGGCCTGGACGGCACCGAGCTGCTGAGCGATGGCGGGTCCGGCCAGGTCGGCGATGCCCGCGAGGCCGGAGGCGTCGAGACCGGCGGCGGCCGCGGTGGCGGGATCGGCGAGCACCGCCTGACCCAGCACCGGCACGACCTCCTGGGCGATGCTGCCCCGCACGGTGTCCAGCAGGGCGGCGGCGCGCACCTGCGCGGCCGCGGTGTCCGCGGCGCGGGAGATGCCGCGGCTGGCGTCCACGGCCAGGGCGACGGCGCCGGTGAGGCCGACGACCGGTACGAGCACCAGGGTCAGGAGGCTGCGCTGCAGGGAGGGAGCCACCCGGCCCTCCCGGGAGGGTCGAACCTCCCGGGAGGGTCCGGCGGCGCGGACCGGGCGCGGAGGATGCACGTCCGTCCATCGGCGCCCGGAGCGTCCTGCTCAAGCGGTTCAGGAGTTGTTCACCCGCCGCCGGCCCCCCGCGGGCGTCACCCCGCCGGCCGCGTCGGGGGGGTGCGCACGGCCCGCCCCGGTGGCGGCGCCGGGGGCGTCGGGGACGACACTGGGAACTCGCGGTGGCGCGGACGCCCACCGGTCGAGCGTGGAGGAGGTCCCGTGGAACCCGTCGACGACAGGCTCGCGGCCGGTGGTGGCGAACTCCGAGGCGGAGCGGCGGCGCAGGACGAACTGGTGGTGTACGGCGCGGGCTGGTGCCCGGACGTGCGGCGCAGCCGGGCGCTGCTGGAGGCCGAAGGCGTGGCGTACCGCTACGTGGACGTCGAGGCCGACGCCGCCGCCACCGACCTGGTGCGCCGGTTGCAGCAGGGCGCCCGGCGCATCCCGACGATCGTCTGGCCGGACGGGTCCCACCTGGTCGAGCCCAGCGACGACGAGTTGCGCACCCGGCTTCGGTAGCCCACCACGACCAGGTGCCCGCCGGTTCCACGGCAGGGGGGTGCGGCACGGGGTGGGCCCGGTGTCCGCCCGCGGGCGTGGTGCGGGGGTCAGCGCGGCGTGCCGTGCTCCGCCCGGACCACGCCGAACCGGACCACGCCGAACCCGACGACGCGGACGACCACGTCGGCCGCCGCGGCGAGCGCCGACGCTCGACCCGGGTGGTCGAGCCGCACCACCTCGTGGTGCGGGCGGCTCGCTGGTACCTGCTCGCCCCCGAACGCGCGCAGCAGCGGTGGGACGTCCTGCGCCTGGACCGCACCCCCGCTCCCACCGCCGCGGGCGTGCCCTCCGCCGAGCGACCGGTGCCGGGCGGCGCGATCCGCCCGGCCGCCTCCGCGCCCCGGATCCGTGCGGTGGGACGCGGGTGCGTCGGGGCTCCTCGTCAGGTCGACACCCAGCGTCGGACCAGCGCCACGACCTGCGCCTGGCGGACGTCGACGGCTCGCAGGTCGGGGAAGTCGATGACGGCGCGGTCGGGGGCCAGCCACGTCAGCAGTCCGGTGGGGTCGTGGAAGGTGAACTCCGCGGTGTCGGCGCGCACCCCCGCTCCCCGGTGGAACACCAGCTGCAGCTCGTCGCGGGGGTGCAGCCGGAAGGTGACCCGGTCCTGCCCGTCACGGCAGAAGCTGGGGGCGTTCCACTTCACGTGCTCGGTGAGGTCGGGGTCGCACGCCAGGATGGCGGCGCGCAACCGCAGGACACCGTCCTTCAAGGGGTGCTGCAGGTCGTCGAGGTAGTGCTCGACGTCCGTCGAGGTGGTGCCCACGTGGTCTCTCCTCGGGTTCGGTGCCTGACGGGACGCGGTGTGCGGGGTCGTCGTCGGTACGGACTCGCCGGAGCACCGGGAATCATCGGGACACCGCCCGGAGCGGCGAGGACGCGGAGGCGATCACCGCCGGCGCTCGCGCGGGTGCCCGTCACTCCTCGTCGGCGTGCAGGTCCTGCCAGGCGCGCTGGGCCAGCTCGTCACCGGCGGTGGCGCCGGCCAGCAGGTGCTCCTCGGCGCCCCGGACGTCGCCGCGCTGCAGCAGCAGCATCGCGAGGTTGTGGTGGCAGTGCAGGTCCCCGGCGGCGAGGCCGGCCCGGTAGGCGTCCTCCGCCGCCGCTTCACCCGCCGGGTCCGCCCCGCCCGTGCCCCCGCCGGCCCGGGCGTCGTCGAGGAGGAGGTTGCCCAGCGGCAGCCAGCACTCGCGCTGACCCAGCTTGGCCCCCAGCTCCAGCTGGGCCCGCGCCTGCTGCCGCCTGCCGGTGTCGGCCAGGAGATCGGCCAGGTCCGCGCGGGCGTCCCCGCTGACGGCGGCCGCGGCGCGCAACTGCTCCTCCAGCGCGGGGTCCCGGGTGCGTTCCCAGCGCCAGCTGGCCAGCAGCGCCGCGGCGGGTGGGTGGCCGCGTTCGGCGGCCCGGGCCAGCGTCGCCTCGGCCTCCTCGCGCAGGCCCTGCTCACGCAGCAGCAGCGCCAGGTCGACGAACCCCTCGGGCTGGTCGCCGACCTCCCCGGCGGCGCGGTAGGCGCGCATCGCCTCGACCAGGTCCCCCTGCAGCTCCAGGGTGTGGCCGAGGTTGAGCCAGGCGTCGCTCTCGCCGGCGGCGACGGCCCGCTGGTAGGCCTCGATCGCCTCCACCGGCCGGTCCAGCTCGCGCAGGGTGTTGCCCACGTTGAACCACACCCACTCCTGCCCCAGGACCACGGCGCGTCGGAAGCACAGCAGCGCTTCCCGCTGCCGGCCCAGGTCGGCGAGGTCGCACCCGACCTCGACCAGCTCGTCGGTGTCGTCCCCGGCCAGCGCTGCGCGGAGACGCTCCTGCAGCTCCCGACCCGGCTCGTCCACCCCGTCAGTGTGCCGGTCCGGTCCTGGGGCCGGGTTCCGCGGACCCCCACCGGCCCTGCATGCCGCCGGGTGGCCCCGAGGAGTCGACCGGGTCCGTGACGGGTGGGGTTCGGTACCGTGACCGTGGACCGGAGGGCGGGGTGGCGTGGTGGACCAGGGCTGTTCGGGGCGGTGGCGCTCGCGGGTGCTGACCTTGTCGCTGTCGGGGGTGCTCGCGGCGACGTCACTGGCCGCGTGCGGTTCCGGCGACGACGCGGAGGAGTACCGCGGGGTGTGCGTGGACGAGAGCACGCAGCAGCGCGTCGACGACGACCGCTGCGACGACGACGGCACCCGGGTCGGGGGTCTCGGGTGGGTCTACTTCGCGGCCGGGACCCGCCTCCCCGCGCTCGGTGCGCGCGTCAGCGGCGGTACGGCCGCCCTCCCGCAGGGGGCTGCGGTCACCCGTGGCGGTGTGCCCGGTGACGGTGCCACCGTCAGCCGGGGTGGTTTCGGCGGCGGCAGCGACTCCAGCGTGGGCGGGTAGGTGCGCCGCGAGACCTCGCCGGTGCGGCCCGGGTGGCGCGCCACCGTCGAGGGGCAGGGGCTGGCGTACGCCGTGGCGCGCGGCGGGGACGGCACCGAGCGCCTCTACTGGGACGAGTCGGCGGCCTACGTCGTCGACGTGGCCGAGGCCGACGAGCTGGAGCGCGTCACCGAGGAGCTGCACGGGATGGCGGTGACCGCGGCCCGCCGCGTCCTGGACGACGACCGGTTGTGGGCGAGCCTCGGTCTACCCGCTCACGCCCGTCCGACGTTGCGCCGTTCCCTGGACGCCGCTCCCGACGCCGGTCCCGCCGGGGGTTCGCTGTACGGCCGGCTGGACCTCGCCTTCGACGGCAGCGGCCCGCCGCTGCTGCTGGAGCACAACGCCGACACCCCCACCGCCCTGGTGGAGGCCTCGGTGGTGCAGTGGTACTGGCTGGAGGACCTGCACCCGGACTGCGACCAGGTGAACACGTTGCACGAGCGGCTGGTGCGGGCGTGGCAGCGGATGCTGCCCGGGCACGCGGGGGGTCTGGTCCACCTCGCGGCCGGGCAGACCGAACCGACCGAGGACTGGGTGACGGTGGCGTACCTGCGCGACACCGTCCGCGAGGCGGGGTTCACCGACGTCGGTCTGCGGGTGGAGGACCTCGGCTGGTGGGAGGAGGGCGGGCGGTTCGTCGACCTGGACGGTCGGGTCGTCGACGTCTGCTACCGGCTGTACCCGTGGGAGTGGATGTTCGCCGAGCGCTTCGGTCCGCTGCTGGACCACCCGTCGGCGCGGGTGCGGTGGGTGGAGCCGCCGTGGAAGGCGCTGCTGGCGTCGAAGACGTTGCTGGTGGCGTTGTGGCAGGAGTTCGAGGGCCATCCGAACCTGCTGCCCGCGTGGCTGGACGAACCCCGCCCGGGAACCCCGGAGGCGCGGCGGGGGTACGTGTCGAAACCCGTCTACGGGTGGGAGGGGGCCGGCATCCGGATCACCGCGCCCGGGATCGACGTCACCACCGACCCCGCCCACACCGGCGGCCAGGCCCTGGTGCACCAGGCGTTCACCGAGCTGGCCGACTTCGACGGGAACCACCCCGTGATCGGCAGCTGGCTGGTGGCGGGGGAGGCCGCGGGACTGGGGTTCCGCGAGTCCACGTCGCTGGTCACCGACACCGCCGCCCGGTTCGTCCCCCACCGCCTCGACGCTCCCCGCTCCACCCCGGAGCAGGTCGCGTCCTGGCTGGCCGACTGACCCGCCTCCCGCACCGCCCGCCCACCACGACCCGCCACCGAGGAGAACAAGTGCTCGCCAGCCTGGGACACGCCACCGCCTACTCGCTCGTGGGGATGGCGCTGCTCGTCGTGGGTTTCGTCGTCCTCGACCTCCTCACCCCCGGCAAGCTCGCCGAGCAGATCTGGGTGCACCGCTCCGCCAACGCCGCCGTCGTCGTCTCCTGCGGGTTCATCGGGCTCGGCCTGGTGGTGTTCGCCGCGATCTGGACGAACGGGGAGGCCAGCCTCGGCTCCGCGCTGGGCTGGACGGTCGCCTTCGGCCTGCTCGGCGTGCTCCTGCAGGCCCTGGCCGGGGCGGTGCTGGAACTGCTCACCCCCGGCCGGATGCGCGACGTCCTCGTTGCGCGGGAACTGCACCCGGGCAGCGTCGTGCTGGGCGCCGCGCAGCTCGCGGTGTCCTTCGTCGTCGTCGCCTCCATCTGGTGAGACGCCGCGCGGGGACGTCGGCGGGACCGCGACGCCCGTCGCCCCTCCCGGGTGGCGGGGTGATCGTGCGGCTGGGGCGCTGCCGGCCCACCCTCACCGCCGGCGCCGCCCGACGGGAGCGGGTCGACCGCTAGGGCTGAGCGGCGGCGCGCTCCACGACCCCACCGCTGTGCACGGGGCGCACCTCGACGCCGCCGCCCTCGCGGAGCACGGGGTTGGTGGCGGCGATGGCCAGCGCCGCGTCCAGGTCGGGCGCCTCGACGACGTAGAAGCCGACGACGACCTCGGGGGAGTCGACGAACGGCCCCCTGGTGACCGAGCCCGCTCGCAGCGAGGTCGCCGCGTCCCGTGGGGTCAGGGCGTAGGCGGCGAGCATCGCATCCGAGACGGCCAGTTCGTCGGCGTGCTGGTCGCAGGAGGCGGTGGCGGCTGCGGCGGCGCCCGGTGCGTGGGCGGAGTCCCGGGCGTAGATCAGGACGGCGTACTGAGCCACGGCGGCTCTCCTCTCGGGGGCGGACCCGGTGCCGGGGTGCACTGGCTGCGGCCAGGTCTACCGAGGGCCTCCGACAATGCGGCGGACGGGCCGGCCACCGCCCGACGACGGAACCGCCGGGCGCCGGCCGCGGGCAGCGGGGTCAGTCCGCGGGGGTGACGCCGAACCAGGCGCGGGCCAGCGCGGGCAGGGTGGGCGCGGGCGGTCGCGGGAGGAACGCGAAGTACGCGCTCACGTCGCCGAAGCGGTGCAGGAGGGTCCACGTCAGCAGCCGGCGGCTCAGGTCCTCGTCGAGCCGGGTCGCGTCGTAGCCGTAGGCGGTCAACGCCTCCCGCAGGACGGTGGGGTCGCCCTCGGCCATGAAGACGGCGATCGCGACGAGTTCGTACTCGTGGTGACCGCGCATGGCCGGCTCGAAGTCGCAGACACCGGAGAGGGACCACCGCCCGTCCGCGTCCGGCGCGGCGAGCAGGTTGGCGGGCATGACCTCGGTGTGCAGCAGCACCTCCGGCCCGGGGAGGAGGGGGGTCCGGTCGAGGAAGTCGTCGATCTGCTCCGACCACGGCTGCGGGAGTCCCCACCGCTGGTGGCGCTGCCGCGCGGTGACCCGCTGCCCGTCCACGAACCCGGCCCAGTCCTGCGGCCACCAGTCCTCGACGGTCGGTGGGCTCACCCGGTGCAGCGCGCGGGACAGGGCGCCGGCCTGCGCCGCCAGCCGGCGGCGGTCCCCGCGGGTCAGGTCCTTCCACACCGAGGACAGGTCGTGCCCGGGGAGCCGGTCCATGAGCACGTAGCGCCAGCCGTCGTGGATCCCGTCGGCGTGCACGGCGGGGGTGGGGACGGGGAGTCGTCCGGTGACCGCCCGCAGCGCCGCGGCTTCCACCGAGGCGGCGGCGGCGTGCACGGGTGGGAAGAGCTTGAGGACGAGGTGGCCGTCGGCGTAGACGGGCAGCGACCCGTTCGGCAACCGACGCAGGCGCGCGGTGGGCAGACCGAGGCTGCGGGCCAGGGCGTCGACGCCGGGGCGCAGGGCGCTCTCGTCGCGAACGACGGCGTGGAGGGCGTCCTCGGTCGTGAGGGCGGGGAGTCGCTCCGGTCGGGTCACGGCTCGAAGCCTGTCGAGCGGTGCGTCGCCCCGGCCAGGGGTTTTCCGCCGGTGAGGCGCTGCTGCGGCGGCTGGCCGACCCCGACCGCGGTTCCCGCCTCGACGACGGAGCCTGAGCTCAACGGGTCGACGACGCGCCGGTCCTGGGCGCGAGGCACCAGGGCCCCAGGGCCCACGCGACGGCGGCAGCGGCCGCCCCCACCCCGATGCTCACCGCGGCCCGGCTCGCCCACGCCTGCGGGGGCCAGGTGAACCACCCAGCCCACCCGACGAGCGCTCCGCAGGTCACGACCAGCGCGGCGCGCGCTGCCCGCGGACGGGTCCTCGTCAGCGGAGCGGCCAGGGCACCGGCGACGGCCCCGGTCACCCCACCCACGACCACGCCGACGAGGCAGCCGAAGACGCCGCCGTGGAAGAGGGCGCTGGCGAGGGGGAAACCCTCG
Organism: Kineococcus radiotolerans SRS30216 = ATCC BAA-149; assembly: GCF_000017305.1. GTDB lineage: Bacteria > Actinomycetota > Actinomycetes > Actinomycetales > Kineococcaceae > Kineococcus > Kineococcus radiotolerans. The sequence goes on from NC_009664.2 coordinate 4,246,802, forward strand.
TCGCCGATGAGGGAGAGGGCGCCCACGACGGCGCCGCCGAGGGCACCGCACCCCAGCCCCGCCACCACCGTGCGTCCCGGGGTGGAACGCGGCCACTCCTCGAAGGTGTCGACGTGGGCATCGCGGGTGTTCACGGGGTCCACGGTGCCGCAGCGGCGCCCTCCCGGACGGGGAACGCCGGAACTGCTCCTCGCGTCTCACGCGGCGTGCGGATTCGTCGGCTCCTCACGGCCACCGGGCGGCCGATGTCGCGGCGGTGACGAGCGCGCCGGACCGCGGGCGGGTCGGGGTGATCACGGGACCGCGTCGGGTGGGGTGACGTGGCGCAGCGAGTATCGCCAGAACAGGTGCCGCCGCACCACGGCGCCGGGAACCTGCCGGCGGGCGACGTCGCGGATCTCGCGCAGGGTCGTGCCGGCGGGAGCGGTCGGTGCCGACATCGCGACGGGGCGCTGGGCGGATCCTCGCCGCCGGGTCTTCACCGTGCCCACGACGAGGTTCGCGGGGACGGCCACCGCGCTGAGCAGGTGGTCGGAGGCGGTCTCCTCGCGGTAGACGCCGATGACCAGCAGCGTGCCTCCCGGGGCCAGCAGCTGACGCAGCCTGCGCAGGGCCGGTTCGAAGGGGACGTGGTGCAGCACCGTCAGGGCGGTGACGACGTCGTAACCGCCGGGCAGGTCCGCGGTCAGCAGGTCTCCGCAGCGGAAGTCGACGTCGCGCTCGCGGGCCGACAGGCGCCGGGCGGTGTCGATGCCGGCGGGGTCGACGTCGAGTCCGGTGACGTGGCCGGCGCGCAGGGCGAGCCGGCGGGCCAGGTCACCGGTGCCGCAGCCGACGTCCAGGGCGGTGCCGATGCGGTCGGGGAGGTGGCGTTCGATCCAGCGGTGGTGGTGCGCGTTGTGGTCCCAGGGGTGCCTCCGGTTCCACTCCTCGCACCAGGCCCGTGCTCGCCGGCCGGCCGCTGTCACCACCGCGCTCCGCCTCCACCGTCGTGCTGCGCCCCCCGGGGGACGACCGGCCGCCTCACTGCGCGCGAGCTGCCCGCGCCCGTGCCTTGATCTCCAGGATGACGTCGGTCTTGGCGTCGGCGTAGGCGTTCGTGTCGTCCCACCGCTGGCTCAGCAGCGCCCTCTTGGTGCTCTCGTACAGGGCGCGGTCGTCCGCGTCGGCCCGCAGGTGGTCGCGCAGCAGGAGGTACTCCCCGACGGCGGGGTCGTCGCGCTCGTACAGGTGGACGTGGACGTCGCGCGCCGGTGTGCGCACGAGGCGGTGCCCCGGCTCGCGCACCCGCAGTTGGTACCCGGCGGCCAGGAGCGCGTCGAGGTGGTCCTCCTCGGCGGTGATGTCGTCCACCGCGACCACGATGTCGACGATCGGCTTGGCGGCCAGCCCGGGCACGGAGGTCGAACCGATGTGCTCGATCTCGACGTCCACGGCGGCGAGGGCCTCCTCGATCCGCGCCCGGTGCCACCGGTAGGTGTCCGCCCACCGCTCGTCGTGGTCGTGCAGCTCCAGCTCGAGCGCCTCGGCACCCCCGACGAGTTCCACGGCGGTGATGTCGGCTCGGCGCGGTGTGCGGCTGTTCCTCACCCGGGCATTCTCGCCGACGCCGATCGACGTGGTGGCCGGGTGCCCCTGGGTTCCTGCGGCCTGCGGGAGGCTGGAGCGGCACCCGCTGGTGTCGTCCACCAGTGCGTCGAACGCGTCGGCACCGCCGGCCCCCCGGAAGGGCCCCGCACCCCGTCGACGCAGCCCGGGAGCGCTCTATCGCCGTCGTGCGGCTCCCGACCTCCGCGCGGCTCGCGAGGGCCCGGCCTCGACCGCGGGGACGGGAGTGTCCACTCTCACAGCGAGCGGGGTGGCAGGCCCACGGGCGTCGCGGGACCGTGAGCGGGTGAGCTCCCCGACGCCCCCCGACGTCCCGACCTCCCCGTCCCCGGCCCGTGGTGACGCGGTCGACTCCTACGACGTGGTGGTGGTCGGCGGTGGCCCGGCCGGGGTCTCGGCCGCGGTCCGCGCCGCCGAGCTCGGCGCCCGGACGGCCCTGCTGGAGGGGTCCCGCACCGGTGGGACCTGCGTGAACACCGGCTGCGTGCCGACGCGGGTGCTGGCCAAGACGGCCCGGCTCGTCCGCGAGGTGCGCACGGCCGCGGAGTACGGGATCGCGGTGCCGCAGCAGAGCGTGGACTGGCCCGCGACGGTCGCCCGCGTCCGCGCCACCGTGGAACGGGTGCAGGCCGCGAAGGCGGACCCGCAGCGGCTGGCCGACCTCGGCGTCGACCTGGTGCTGGAGGGCCGCGCGCGCTTCGTCGACCCGCACGTGCTGGAGCTCGCCGCGACCGGGCGGCGGGTGCGCGGCGAGAGCGTCGTGCTGTGCGTCGGTGGGCGCTCCCGGCGGCTGCCGCTGCCCGGGGCGGAACTCGCGACGTACCCCGAGACCGTGCTGGAGCTCCCGTCCCTGCCCCGGCGCCTCGCCGTCGTGGGCGCGGGCAACACCGGCTCGCAGCTCGTGACCGTCTTCCGCGCCCTGGGCAGCGAGGTGCAGCTGCTGGACCTCGCCCCGCGGGTCCTGCCGACGGCCGACGCCGACGTCTCGCACGCCGTGCGGCGCGCGTTCGAGGAGCAGGGCGTCCGGGTGGCGACGGGCATCGACGCGGTGCACTCCCTGCGCCGGCGCGCCGACGGGGCGATCGACCTGGCGTGGTCGCAGGGCGGCACGCGCTCCGAGGAGGCGTTCGACGCGGTCGTGATGAGCGTCGGCTGGCCCGCGGCGCTGGACGGGTTGGGCCTGGAGGCCGCCGGGATCGAGGTCACCCGCTCCGCCGTCGCGGTCGACGAGCACCTGCGCACGTCCGTTCCCCACGTGTTCGCCGCGGGCGACGCGAACGGTCAGGCGATGCTCGTCCAGGCCGCCCACGCCGAGGCGGAGGCCGCCGCCACCAACGCCGTCCTGGGCGCGACCCGCCGCACCCCCCACCTGCTGCTGCCGTCGGGGGGTTTCACGGACCCGGACTACGCGGGGGTGGGGCTCACCGAGGACGAGGCACGGGCGCGGGACCCGCACTGCCTCGTGGTGACCGTGCCGTTCACGGCGATGGAGCGCGCCATCATCGACGACCGCACGCGGGGTTTCCTCAAGCTGATCGCCGACCGGCGTCGCGACGTCCTGCTGGGCGCCCACGCCGTGGGGGAGGAGGCCGTCGAGATCGTGCAGGCCGTGACGACGGCGATGGCCGCGGGCGTCGACGTCGCCACCCTGGCCCGCGTCGAGTTCGCCTACCCCACCTACAGCGCCGTCATCGGCGAGGCCGCCCGCCGGCTGATGCGGGCCGCCGTCGCCTGACACCGCTGCCGCGGTTCCTGCCACGTCAGCGGGACGAGCGCGGTGTCGCAGCGTGCCCCCGCGGGGGTGGTGAACCCGTCGGGGCCGGCGCCCGGGGCGGAGATGTTGACACGGGCGGTCCCCGTCGGGCACGGTGAGCAACGCAACCATCAAGAGCGGCTGAGAGATCTGGCTCCGTGACGCCGCAGCAACCCTCCGCGTGAGCGGGTGTGGGTGCTTCCGCCAGAACCGATGGAGGAACAGTGCTCAACCGTTGTGATCGTGGTTTCTTCGCTTCCCGTCGTCGCCACGTCGACCACTGCCGTTGCGGCGCAACGGCCTGCCGGTGACCCGCTGACGGCTCGCTGCCCCCGGGGGTAGGTCCGGCGGAGGAGTGGTGCACCGGGGTTCCCGCCCGGTCCTCACCGCTGCTCCCGCGTCGGGTCCCTCCCTGCGGACCCGCTGCGCCGCGAACCAGGACTCCGCCTCCGGCCGAGACGGTCCACGGCGCGACGCGCCGCGTCGACGCCGGACGGGAACGACCCGGGCCGACCCCCGGTGACGGCGGGCGCGTGAGCGCGCTGGCCGCCCGAGCACCGGGCACCCCTCCGGCTGCCTCCACCCGGCTCCCTCGGCGAACGCCGATCTCCGTCCTCCCCCGAGTTCCGAGGACCCGTCCCCCGGGGCGTCCCGACTCGACCCCGTTCTCCCGCACCCCGCTTCTCCACCCCAGAACCCCGGATCACCACAGTTGGAGCCTGCCCATGCTCGTCCGTCGCCGCACCACGCTCGCCGCTGCAGCCGCCACCGCCCTCGCCGGCCTCGTCACCAGCTGCTCCTCCGCGGCGAGCGGCAACGACGCTCCGTCGGGTGAGCCCAAGACCGGGGGGACCCTCACCTACCTCGAACCGCAGACGTGGACGACGTTGTACCCGCCGGCGGCCGGGTTCTACCCCAACGGCGGCATCGTCAACAACATCACCGACCGGCTGCTGTGGCAGAACCCCGAGACCCTGGAACTCGAACCGTGGATCGCGACGGCGTTGCCGCAGGTGAACGCCGACGCCACCGAGTACACCTTCACCCTGCGCGACGGCGTCACCTACTCTGACGGGACTCCGCTGGACGCCGCCAACGTGCTCGCCAACATCGACCTCTTCGGCAAGGGTGACCCCGACCGTGCCCTGACGGTCTCGGAGGCCATCAACAACTACGACCGCGGCGAGGTCCTCGACGAGCGCACCGTCAAGTTCTACTTCACCGCCCCCGCCCCCGGCTTCGCCCAAGCGGTCTCCACCATCAACTCCGGTCTGCTGTCCACCGCCAGCCTGCAGCTGGACGGCGAGGGTTTCGGCCCCGGTCACGCCACGGCGGTCATCGGGTCGGGGCCGTTCGTGGTCGACGACGAGGAGATCGGGACCCGGGTCTCGCTGGTGGCGCGCCAGGACTACGACTGGGCCCCGCCCTCGCGGACCCGCCAGGGCCGGCCCTTCCTCGACGGCATCGACGTCGTCGTCGCGGGGGAGGACAGCGTCCGTGTCGGGACGGTGGTCGCCGGTCAGGCCGACCTCGCCCGCCAGATCGAGGCGCCGGACGAGGGGCAGTTCGAGGCCGACGGCCTCGCTCTGCTCGCCGCGGCCACCAACGGTGTCAACAACGGTTTCAGCTTCCGCTTCCGCACCCCGCAGCTGCAGGAACTGCCCGTCCGTCAGGCGATCATCGCCGGCATCGACCGCCGCGCCATCCTCGACACGTTGTTCAGCGACAGCTACGTCCTGGCGACCGGGGCGCTGGCCACCACCGCCCTCGGCTACGTCGACACCTCCGCGAGCTACCGGCACGACCCCGCCGAGGCCGCGCGGCTGCTCGATCAGGCCGGCTGGCGGGTGGGCGGTGACGGGGTCCGCGAGAAGGACGGGGTGAAGCTGGCTCTGACCTTCAACGAGGCCCTGCCCCAACCCCGCTCGAAGGAGGTCGTCACCCTCGTGCAGGAGCAGCTGGCGAAGCTCGGCGTCCAGGTCGAGCTGCACCCCGGCGACCAGGCCGCGCAGACCGCCGCCGCCCTGGACCCGCAGACCGTGCAGGTCTACCACTCCATGGTCGGGCGAGCCGACTTCGACGTCCTGAAGTCGCAGTACTTCTCCAAGAACCGCAACACGCTGCTGAACCTGGACAAGGGCGACGGCACCCTCGGCGACGCGGAACTGGACGCGCTGCTCAACGACATCGCCTCCAAGGCCACCACCGCCGAACGGCAGGCCGCCTCGCAGGCCGCGCAGCAGCGACTGGCCGAGCAGGCCTACGTCCTGCCGCTCTTCGAGGAACCGCAGGTCTTCGGCTTCCGGTCCGACGTGCAGGGTTTCACCACCGAGTCGGTGGGGCGGCCCTCGTTCCACGCGACGTGGCTGGACCGCTGAGCGCCGTGACCTACGTGGCCCGGCGCGCCGGGCAGGCCGTCGTCGTCCTGGTCCTGGCCTACGCCCTGACCTTCGTCCTGCTGGCCGCCCTGCCCGGGGACGCGGTCCTGGCCCGGTACGGCAGTCCCGAGCTGGGGCTGTCCCCGGAGCAGTTGGCCGACATCCGCGCCGCCTACGGGGCCGACCGGCCCCTGCCGGTGCGCTTCGCGGAGTCGGCCTGGGCGTTCCTGGGCGGGGACCTGGGGTACTCGGTGCAGAGCGGCGCCGCGGTCGCGACCCTGCTCGCCGCCGCCCTGCCCTCCACCCTCGTCCTGGCCGCGCTCGGACTGGCTCTCGCCCTGCTGCTCGCGGTGACGATCGCGGTGCTCGCCACGCACGGCCGGGGCCGGTGGCTGCGCAGGCTCTTCCAGAGCCTGCCCCCGCTGTTCGTGTCCCTGCCCGTCTTCTGGATCGGGATCCTGCTCATCCAGGTCCTCTCCTTCCGCCTGGGGCTGGTGCCCGTCATCGGTGCGGGGCCGGTGCAGGCGCTGATCCTGCCCGTGGCGACGATCGCGGTACCCATCGCGGCGCCGCTGGCGCAGGTCCTGATGCGCAGCATCGACGACGTGGAGCAGATGCCGTTCGTCTCCGTGGTGCGCGCCCGCGGCGCCAGCCCGTCGTGGCTGCTGCGGCACGACGTCAGCCGCAACGCCGTCCTGCCGGCGCTGACGATGGCCGGTCTGCTGTTCGGGGAACTGGTCGGGGGCGCGGTGGTCACCGAGTCCGTCTTCGGGCGCGCCGGGATCGGGCAGCTCACCGCCCAGGCCGTCGCCAACCGCGACACCCCCGTGCTCCTGGCCGTGGTGGTCCTCTCCACGGTGGCCTACGTGGTCATCAACCTCCTCGTCGACCTGCTCTACCCCGTGCTGGACGCGCGCCTGCGCAGAGGAGGAGCCCGATGAGCGCTCACACCCGGGTGCCCGGTGCCCACCCCGGCAGCGACCCGACCCGGGTTCCCGCCGCGGGCCCGGGCGGCGGCGCCACCAGCGGCCCGGACGGCGGCCCGGACCGCGGCTCCGTCGGTTCCCCCCCGTTGCGGCGGGCACGGGCCCGACTGGGGATCGTCGTCCCGGCCCTGATCGTCCTGCTCGTGCTGCTGTGGGCGCTGCTGCCCGGGCTGTTCGCCCCCGGTAGCCCCACCGCCTCGGTCGCACCGTCGCTGCAGGCCCCCAGCGGGGAGCACTGGTTCGGCACCGACGCCACCGGGCGCGACGTGTTCACCCGCGTCGTCCACGGCGCCTCGCACTCCATCCTCGGCGCCGTCGTCGCGGTGCTCGTCGGGTTCGTCGTCGGCACCCTGCTCGGGGTCCTGGCCGGATCGCTGGGCGGTCCCCTCGACGACGTCCTCATGCGCCTGGTCGACGTCCTGCTCGCCATCCCCGGGTTGCTGCTCTCCCTCAGCGTCGTCATCCTCCTCGGCTTCGGCACCACCAACGCCGCCATCGCCGTCGGCGTCACCTCCATCGCCGTCTTCGCCCGCCTCGCCCGCGCCGAGGTCGTGCGCGTGCGGGTCAGCGAGTACGTCGAAGCCGCCTACGGCTCCGGGGGCACCTTCCTCGCCGTCCTGCGCCGCCACGTCCTGCCGAACTCCCTCACCCCCGTCGTGGCCCTGGCCGCGCTGCAGTTCGGTTCCGCGATCCTGCAGATCTCCACCCTCGGCTTCCTCGGCTACGGCGCTCCGCCGCCGACGCCGGAGTGGGGGCTGCTCATCGCCGAGGGACGCAACTACGTCGCCACCGCCTGGTGGCTCACCGTCTTGCCCGGTGTCGTGGTCGTCGCCGTCGTCCTCGCCACCAACCGCCTCAGTCGATCGATCCGGAGCGTGCCGGCATGAGCGCCCTGCTGAGCGTGCAGGACCTGCGCGTGGACTACACCACCTCGCGCGGCCCGGTCCGCGCCGTGGACGGGGTGTCCTTCACCGTCCACCCCGGGCAGACCACCGCTCTCGTCGGGGAATCCGGTTCGGGCAAGTCCAGCCTCGCCCAAGCCGTCATCGGTCTGCTCCCCGGCAACGGTTCCGTCACCGGTGGGCGCATCGACCTGCGCGGCAGCGACCTGCTGGGCCTGACCGAGCGCGAGTGGCGCGCCGTGCGGGGACGCCGCATCGGGCTCGTCCCGCAGGACCCGGGGAACTCCCTGAACCCCGTCGTCACCGTCGGGGCCAGCGTGGAGGCGAGCCTGCGCATCCACGGCTCGCGGGAGCGACGCGCGAACCGGGCCCGGGTGCTGGACCTGCTCGAACGCGTCGGCATCGACGACCCCGCCCGCCGGGCCCGGCAGTACCCGCACGAGTTGTCCGGGGGGATGCGTCAACGCGTCCTGATCGCCGCCGCCATCGCCCTGCAGCCCGAGCTGATCATCGCCGACGAGCCCACCAGCGCTCTCGACGTCACCGTCCAGGCCCGCGTCCTGGACCTGCTCGACGACCTGCGCGTCGGTACCGGCGCGGGGATGCTGCTCATCACCCACGACCTCGCCGTGGCCGCCGAACGCTCCGACGCGCTCGTCGTCCTGCGCCGGGGGACGGTCCAGGAGGCGGGCCCGACCGTGGAGGTGCTGGCCCACCCCCGAGCGGCCTACACCCGTGCCCTCCTCGCCGACGCGCCCTCGCTCGCCCGGGTCGTCGACCGGGCTCCCGTCCTGTCGGTGGCCGGTGCGGCCGGCCGTGCTGGTGACGGCGTTGCCGGCGGTGGGGCGGGGGGTCCGGCCGAGCGGCCCCTGGTGCAGGTCGAGGGCCTGCGGCAGGAGTTCCGCCGCCGCGGAGCCGGCCCCCTCCTCGCCGTCGACGGCGTCTCCTTCACCGTCGCCCGCGGCACCACGCACGCCATCGTGGGGGAGTCCGGGTCGGGGAAGACCACCACCGGGCGGGCGCTGGCCGGTTTCGGCCGGCCCACCGCAGGCTCCGTCCGCGTCGGTGACACCGACGTCACCGCTCTGGGGTCGCGCCCGACGTCGAGAGCGGCTCGCGCCTTCCGCCGCACGACGCAGCTGGTGCACCAGAACCCCTACGCCTCCCTGGACCCGAGGCTCAGCGTCGGAGCGATCATCGCCGAGCCGCTGCTGAACTTCGGTCTCGGGAACGCCGACGAGCGCCGGGCGAAGGTCGCCCACCAGCTCGACGTCGTCGGGTTGCCCGCCGAGGTCGCGACCCGGCGAGCGCGGGAACTGTCGGGCGGGCAGCGCCAACGGGTGGCCATCGCCCGCGCCCTCGTCCTCGAACCCGACCTCGTCGTCTTCGACGAGGCGGTGTCCGCCCTCGACGTGAGCGTCCAGGCCCAGGTGCTGCGCCTGCTGGCCCGGCTGCAGGCCGACCTCGGCCTGACCTACGTCTTCATCTCCCACGACCTCGCCGTCGTCCGCCAGATCAGCGACACCGTCTCGGTGCTGCACCGCGGCCGCCAGGTCGAGTCCGGGCGCGTGCAGGACGTCTTCGGCGATCCCCGGCAGGCGTACACGCGTGAGCTGCTCGCCGCCGTCCCGGGGACGGCGCGTCCCCGCCCCGGCCGCACCCCGGTCCCGCCAGCCCGCCACGACCCGCACGAGGAGGCGCGCTCGTGACCACCCCGCCGGCGACCCCACCGACGTCCCCCGTCTCGACGACGTCCCCCGACCCGGCCACGGCGAGCGCGACGACGGGGAGCGGACCGCGGCTGGGGTTCTTCACCCGGCTCCTCGAGGACGCACCCGCCCCCGACCGGTACCGCTTCGCCCTGGAACAGGTCCAGCACGCCGAACGCGTCGGTTTCACCTCCGCCTGGGTCGCCCAGCACCACTTCGGGGAGCACGAGGGCGGTCTGCCCTCCCCGTTCGTCCTGCTCGCCGCGGCCGCGGAGCGCACCACGCGGATCGGCCTGGGCACCGGCGTCGTCACCCTGCCCATCGACGACCCCGTCCGGGCCGCCGAGGACGCCGCCGTCCTCGACGCCCTCAGCGGCGGACGCGTCCAGCTCGGTGTCGCCTCCGGGGGGACCGACTCCTCCTTCGCGCCCTTCGCCCGCGAGGTCATCGACCGCCGCGAACTCTTCGAGGACCACCTCGCCGTCTTCCTCGAAACCCTGGAGGGACACGGCATCCGCGGCAGCGCCGCGCGCCTCTACCCCGCCGCGGGCACCCTCGCCGGACGCGTGTGGCAGGGCACCTTCTCCGCCGCCGGGGGAGCGCGAGCCGGAGCTCGCGGTCACGGCGTGATGCTGTCGCGGACCCAGCCGCGCCCGGCGGCGAACCCCCGCGCAGCCCTGCACGAGGTGCAGCTGCCCATCGTCGCGGCCTACCGCGACGCCCTGCCGGTTCGAGCGCCGTACCGGGTCCTCGCCTCACGCACCGCCCTCGTCGTCGACGAGGACGACCGCGGCCGCGCTCTGGACCTCGCCCGGGACGGGCTGCGCCGTCTGGCGAGCACGTTCATCGGTGCCGACGCCGGCGACCTCGGCATCGACGACCTCATCGCCCTCACCGACACCCACGTCGGCACCCCCGAGGAGGTCACCGCCTCCCTGGCCGCCGACCACACCCTCCGCCTCGCCACGGACGTCACCTTCCAGGTCCACTCGATCGCCGCCACCCACGAACTCACCCTGCGCAGCCTCGAACTGCTCGCCACCGAGGTCGCCCCCCGGCTGGGGCTGGCCACCGGCGCAGCCGCTTCCACCGCCCTGCACCGGGCGCACCGGACCGACCGGGCGAACCGGGCCCGGGCGGGCCTGCACGACCACCTCGCCACCGGTGAGCACCGCGTCGACGCCCTCGCCCCCACCCCCGGAGGAAACGCATGAGCACCACCACGCAGACCACTCCCCGAACCACCCCCGATCCCGAGACCGAGCGCGCCCCCGCCGCCGAGGGGTTCTCCGGGGAACCCGCCGGGGAAGCTGTCGTCGACGTCATCGACCTGCTCGCCGGTACCACCCCCGACAGCCCGCTCTCCCGCACCCGCGCCCAACGGCCCCGGGCCCGCGAGAACGCCCAACGCAGCTTCGAGGCCCTCCTGGAACCCGCCGACCCCGGCTCGTTCAGCCACACCGAGCGCTACGCCGTCGCCACCTTCACCGCCCACCTGCACCGCTTCGAGCACGCCGCCCGCTTCTACGCCGACGTCCTCTCCGACACCGCTCCCCACCTCCTCGACCCGATCCACCACGCCGCCCGCGACGCCGCCTCCACCGGACCCGCCGGCACCTACCGGGAACCCGGCCTCAGCGCCGAGAGCGTCCCCACCACCGCCTGGACGCCGTCCCCGGCGCTCGCGGCGCAGCTGGGTCCGCGGCTGAGTGCGGCCCTCACCCACACCCACCTGCTGGTCTTCCGCCCGCGCGAAGCTGGCCCCGCGGCCCTGCGGGACCTGCTCCGCGCGGGGTGGAGCGCGGACCACGTGGTCAGCCTCTCCCAGCTCGTGGCCTTCCTGACCTTCCAGCTGCGCACCGCGTGGGGTCTCGCCGTCCTGCGTTCCCCCCACCACCACGAGGCGGGACGGGGGGTGAGCGGAACGACCCGCCACGAACCGACCGGATCGGGCGAGCCGGCGGGCCCGCAGCCCGGTGCGCACGACCACGGACCCCAGACGCACCTCGACCTCGTCACCGAGCACCCCGACCTGCACCGCCCCGAGAGGTTCACCCAGCAGAGCCTGGGGTGGGTGCCTTGGCTGGAACCCGTCGCCGAGGACGACCTCACCGACGCCCAACGGGAAGCGCTCGTCGAACCGGCCCGCGCGAAGATGCCCTACTTCCGGCTGCTGGCCCGGGACCCCGACGCGCTGCGCGCCCGCACCCTCACCGACCTGGACATCTTCTTCAACACCACCGGCGGGATCGGCCGCGCCGAGCGCGAACTCGCCGCCGCAGCCACCTCCCGCCGCAACGGCTGCGTCTTCTGCGCCCACGTCCACGCCGCCGCCGCCACCCGCGAATCCGGACGCGGTCAGGACGTGCAGCGCCTCCTCGACGACGGCCCGTCCGCCGACCTGGGCGACGAGCGGTGGAACGCGATCGTGGCCGCCTCCGTGCACCTGGCCGACACCCCCCTCGCCTTCAACGGCGACGACGTCGACCGGCTGCGCTCCGCGGGCCTGGACGACACCGCGATCGTCGACGTCGTCAACGGCGCGGCGTTCTTCAACTGGGCGAACCGGCTGATGCTCTCCCTCGGCGAACCCGAGGTACCCGCCTCCCGCCGGCGCGAACCGGCATGAGCATCCCCACCCTGCTCGACCACGTCGTCATCGCCGGCCCCGACCTGGGCGAGCTCGTCGACTGGTTCGCCGCCGCCACCGGCGTCACCGCGACCCCCGGCGGGGTGCACCCCGGCACCGGCACCGCCAACGCCCTCGTCGCGTTGACCGTCGACGGTGAGCGTCGCCCGCACTACGTCGAGCTCATCGCCCCCGACCCCCGCGCCGCGGTGGAGGCGACCGGGTTCGGCATCCCCGGGCTGACCGGACCGCGCCTCGTCACCTACGCGATCCACCCCGCCGACCTCGACGCCGTCGTCGCCGGTTCCCGCGAGCGCGGCTACGACCCCGGCCCCGTCGAAACCCTCTCCCGCCGCACGCCGGACGGGACGCTGCTGCGGTGGCGGCTGACCCACTCCCGCCCGGACCGTCCCGACGTGCCCTTCCTCATCGACTGGGGCGGCACCCCGCAACCGGGGTTCACCGTCGACGCGACCCTGGAACTGCTCGACCTCACCCACGTCGGTACCGGCGCCGCGACGAACCGGGCGCTGACGGCGCTCGGGCTGCCTCCCGGCGCGGTGGCTGCGTCCGCCGCTCCGGCCGTCGACGCCGCCACCGGCGAGGCTCCCGGTGGTGCGGCGGCGGGCTACGCGCTGCGGGTGCGAGGCACCGACGGGTCGACCGTGGTCATCGGAGCGACCTGAGCCGCGCCTCGTCCGCTCGGACGCGGTCGACCACCCGACGGCGAGGGTCGACCACGGCCCTGGACGACGTGGTGGGGGAGGGGGCGACCTCCACACCCCGTGGTGACCTCGCGCGGCGCCGCGGGCTCAGGACAGGTCCAGGGTCGTCACCGACGTCAGGTGGGCGCGCACGTCGGCGACCATGTCGATCCGCTTGCCGGAGAGCAGCCACTGCACCTGCAGACCGTCCATGAGCGCGACCAGCCCCCGGGCGCAGCGTTCCGGGTCGACGCCCTCCCGCAGCCGCCCCCGGGCGCGCAACTCCGCGAAGACCTGCGCGGTGCGCCCGACGATGCCCGCGTAGCGCTCCTGGAAGTAGGCGTGGGCGGGGTGGTCGGGCGACGTGGCCTCCGCCGACAGGGTGCAGTGCAGCTCGACGAGTCCGGGGGTCGCCTGGTTGCTCCCCAGCAGCTGCAGCAGCGTCCGCAGGTGCGACTCCGGTCCCGCCTCGTCCACGTCGAACAGCGCCCGGTCGCGTTCCCCGCGGGCCTGCAGCACCGCGGCGAGCAGCACGTCCTTGGTCGGGAAGTGGTACGTCAGCCCCTGCTGGGAGATGCCGATGCGGTCGGCGATCTCGCGCAGCGAGGCGTTGCGGTACCCGGAGGCCGCGAAGACCGTCAGCGCCGCGTCCAGGATCTCCCGCCGCCGCAGCGCCGACTTGGCGTACTCGCCCCGCCCGGCGCGGGAGCGGCTGGTGTCGGTGGTCGGCACGCGACCACCTTCCCACAGCCCTCCAATTTCTGGCCTTGGTGAGAAATTCGTGTACGGTGCCCGTGCCCGGCACCGCCGCCGGGCAGCGATGCCCCGCAGGTTCGAAGGAGAATCATGGACGGACACCCCCGCACCCCCCGCCCCTCCCGGTCCCGCCGCCGCGTCTCGCGGGCCGCCGCCGCGCTCGCCGGGCTCGTCGCCGTCACGATCGGCGGCACGACCACCTCCAGCGCGACCCCGGCCGCACCCCCCGGGCGGGCCGGCGATCAGCCGGTGCTGTCCACCCGCGGCGTCGAGCTCCTGCGGATCGGCGGGCTGCAGTTCCGCGACCTGGACCGCGACGGCCGGCTCACCCCCTACGAGGACTGGCGGCTGAGCCCCGCCCAGCGCGCCGACGACCTGCTCGGGCGCCTCGACCTCGCCCAGCGCGCCGGTCTGCTCGTCCACGGCAACCTAGCCTCCTCGGGCACGACCTACGACGTCGCCGCGACCGTGCGCGACGTCGCCGACCGCCACGTCACCACCTTCATCACCCGGCTGTCGGCCGAACCCGCCCAGATCGCCGAGGCGAACAACCTGGTGCAGCTCATCGCCGAGCAGCAGCCGCTGGCCATCCCCGTGCTCGTCTCCAGCGACCCCCGCAACGGTTTCTCCGAGACCGAGGGGCAGACCGTCGCCGGCGAAGGCACCACCTCGCTGCCGGACCCGACCGGGCTCAGCGCCGCGGGCGACCCCGACCTCACCCGTCGCGTCGGCGACGTCGTGCGCCAGGAGTTCCGCGCCATGGGCATCGCCGAGCTCCTCGGGCCGCAGGCGGACCTGGCCACCGAGCCGCGCTGGACGCGCATCGACGGGACCTTCGGCTCCGACGCGGCGACGGCCCGCGATCAGGTCGGCGCCTACGTCGACGGGGTCCAGGGCGGCACCGCCGGCCTGGACCGCGACAGCGTGGCCACCGTCACCAAGCACTGGGCCGGCTACGGCGCCCAGGTGGACGGCTACGACTCCCACTACCACTACGGCCGCTACGCCGCGTTCCCCGGCGGGAACTTCGAGGAGCACCTCCTCCCCTACGACGGCGCCTTCGCCGCGGGCACCGCCGGCATCATGCCGACCTACTCGATCCTGCAGGGTCTGCAGCGCGAAGGACACGACGTCGAGCAGGTCGGCGCCGGTTTCAACTCCTACCTCCTGCAGGACGTCCTGCGCGGGGAGAAGGGCTTCGACGGCGTCGTCCTCTCGGACTGGGGCATCACCGGGGACTGCCCGCAGGAGTGCCTGGACAACCGCCCGCCGAACCGCTTCGTCGGGTCCTGGGGGGTGGGCATGCCCTGGGGGATGGAGGACGCCACCCGCACCGAGCGCTTCGCGAAGGCGCTGAACGCAGGTGTGGACCAGATCGGCGGGGACTCCGACTCCACGCAGGTCGTGGCCGCCGTGGAGCAGGGGCTGCTCAGCGCCGACCGCGTCGCGCAGGCCGCCCACCGCGTCCTCGTGCAGAAGTTCCAGCTCGGGTTGTTCGAGAACCCCTTCGTGGACCCCGCCACCGCCGACCGGATCGCCGGCAACGCCCGCTTCCAGCGGATCGGTGACGAGGCGCAGGAGAAGTCCCTGACCCTGCTGCAGAACACCGACGACCTGCTGCCCGTCAGCCGCGCTTCCGTCCGCACCGTCTACCTGGCCGGTGTCGACCCCGCCGTGGCGAGGAGCAGGGGCCTGGCGGTGACCGACGACCCGGCGGAGGCCGACCTCGCGATCGTCCGCATCGCCGACCCGCGTTCCGGAACCGACCTCACCGGCCTCGAACCGACCGAGGAGCAGGAGGACGTGCGCCTGCTGCAGGCCGCGGCCGCGGCCGGAACCCCGACCGTCGCCGTCCCCAAGCTCGCTCGCCCGCTGATCCTGACCGGCGTCGTCGCCACCGCCGACGCCGTCCTCGCCAACTACGGGGTGTCCGACGAGGTGCTGCTCGACACCGTCCTCGGCCGGCGCGCGCCCGGCGGGCGGCTGCCGTTCGAGCTGCCCTCCTCCACGGCTGCGGTCGAGGCGCAGCTGCCCGACGTGGCCGACGACTCCGCCGACCCGCTCTTCGCCCGCGGCGCGGGTCTGTCCTACGACCGGCGCTGACCGCCCCACCCCGGCGCGTTCCCCCGGACCCGGGGGGACGCGCCGGGCTCCACGGTCGTCGTGGGAACCGCTCCTCCCCACGAGGCTCCCGGGGTCCTCCTCGCCAGCCGCCGGCTGCGGCCGGCGGGAGCCACCCCGCGACGTGGGACTTCTGGACCTCATGTCCACGATCGGGACTGCCGATGAGGCCGTGTGGACGTGAGCTCGCCGGCGGAGAGGCATCGGCGCCCGCGGGTGGGCATGGTGATCAACCGTGTCGAGGACTACTCCCTGCGTGTCATCGACGGCCTGCGCGAGGTCCTCGGCGCCGGCGGTGCCTCGTTGCTCGTCCTGATCCACCCGTCCGCGGGCCCGGGGGACGGGCGGTGGCTGCAGCGTCTGGTGGCGGCGGGAACCGTCGACGCCGTCGTGCTCAGCGCGGTCACCGAGCCCGCCACCGGTGCTTCCGCCGTCCAGGGGCTGGTCGAGCAGGCCCGAGGTGTCCCGGTGGTCAGCCTGTGCGCCCAGCCCACGGTTCCCGAGGTCCCGAGCGTCTGCGCGGACGGCGCCGCCGGCGTCCACAGCGTCGCGGCGCACCTGCTCGACGGGACGGGGCGGGTGCACCCGCTGGTGGTGAGCGGCCCCGCCGACAACGCCGACGCGCTGGAGCGGGAGACCGCCTTCGCCGAGGCGGTGGCGCAGCGCGGTCTGGAACTGCCGCCGGGGAGCCTGGTGCGTGCGGGCTTCGACCGCGACAGCGCCTACCGGCGCACCCTCGAGGTGCTGGAGGCGGGGCTTCCGGTGGACGCCGTCTTCGCGGCGAACGACGAGATGGCCCTGGGCGTCATGGACGCCCTGGCGGCCCGCGGGTTCCGCGTGCCCGAGGACGTCACCGTGGCCGGCTTCGACGACACCGTCGCCGGGAGCACCGCCCCGATCCCCCTGACCAGCGTCGACCAGCAGTTGGAGGCGCAGGGACGGCGAGCAGCGCACCTGGTGCTCGCCCTGCTCGCGGGGGAGCAGGTACCCGCGGGGACCAGGACGGCGTGCGGACTCGTCGTCCGCGCCTCCTCCAGCGCGTCCCTCGACGCGGTCGTGCGGGACGAGGAGGTGGACGGACGGGCGCGGGACGCCGCCCTGAGCGCGTCGCTGCACCACGCGCGGACCGAGTTGCTGCTGACCCAGCAGCTCCTGGGCACCAGCCGGGCCCTGGCGAACGCGCTCACCGAGGGGGACGTCGTCGGGGAGCTGGGCGCGTGGCTGCCGCGGCTCGCGGTTCGACGGGCGTTCCTGGTGCGCGTCCGCGCCGGATCGGCGCACCTGCTGGGCTCCTGGGGTGCCACCGGGACCTCCGCCGGCCCCGTCGGCCTGCTCGACGACAGCTACCCCGCCGCTCGACTGCTCCCGAGTGCCCTGCAGGACGAGCTCTCCCGCGGGGCCCTGGTGGTGCGGCACCTGGAACTCGGCGCGGGGGAGGCGGCGGTCCTGCTGTACGAGCAGGCGCAGTTCGACCGCCACACCGGCGAGGCGTTGCCGCAGGACGTCGCGCGGGCCCTGACGGCGGTGCGGCGCACCCGGGAGTCCACCGACCACGCCGCCGAGCTGGAGCGCCTGGTGGCCGAGCGCACCGCGCAGCTGCAGGCCGAGGTGGGGGACCGCCGCGCGGCCCAGGAGGAGCTCAGCCGGGTCAACGCCGGGCTGCAGCGCGCCCTGCTGACCGACGGCCTGACGGGTCTCGCGAACCGTCCCGGTCTCGATGCGGCGCTGGCGGACGCGTGGCGCGAGCACGCGCGCAGCGGGGCGCCGCTCAGCGTGCTGGTCTGCGACATCGACCACTTCAAGGCCTACAACGACGCCGCCGGGCACCTCGCCGGCGACCGCTGCCTGCGCGAGGTGGCCGCAGCGCTGGCCTCGTCGGTGCGTGGGCCCCACGACACCGTCGCGCGCTACGGCGGTGAGGAGTTCTCCATCGTCCTCCCCGCCACCGGTCCCGACGTGGCTCGGCGGGTGGCGGACAGGGTCATGGAACGCATCCGTGGAGCGGCGCTGCCCCACCCGGGGCTGCGCACCGGCGCCGTGGTCTCGATCAGCATCGGGGTGGCGTCCGTCGTGCGGGGAGGTGGGGACGTCCGCGACGGCCTGGACGTGGTGGACGTCCTCCACGCCGCCGACGCGGCGCTGTACCGGGCCAAGGCGCTGGGCCGGGCGCGCGTGGAGGTCGCTGCACCGCTGAGCGCGTGCCGGGCCGGGGCCGGGGGTGGTGCTCAGAGGTCGTAGCCACCGGAGACGTCGATGTCCTGCCCGGTGATCCACCCGGCCTGCTCGGAGAGCAGGAAGGCGATGACCCTGCCGACGTCCGCGCCCTCGCCGATGCGGCCCAGGGCGGTGTTCTCGGCCAGCGGCGCGATGAGCTCGGGGTGGCGGGCGAACGCGTCGCCGCCCAGGCGGGTGCGGGTGGGGCCCGGCGCGACCGTGTTGACCCGGATGCCGCGGGTTCCGAGTTCCTTGGCCAGGTAGCGGCTCCACACCACGACCGCGCCCTTGAACGCGGCGTAGGCGGAGAAACCGGGGGTCATGCCGAAGGGGCGGGTCGAGCTGCTGCTGACGTTGACGATGGAGGCGCCGTCCGCCAGCAGGGGCAGCAAGGCCTGGGTGAGGAAGAACGGGCCCTTGAAGAGGACGTCGCCGAGCTCGTCGAGGGCGTCCTCGCTCGTGTCCGCGAACGCGGCCGGGCGGGAGGAGCCGGCGTTGTTGACCAGCCCGGTCAGGTGCGCGGAGTGCCAGGTGTCCTGCAGGGTCCGCGCGACCTGCTCGGCGAAGGCGGGGAAGGTCCCGGTCCGGGCGGTGTCCAGGGGCAGGGCGACGGCGGTTCCGCCGATCTCCTCGATCTGCCGGACGGTCCTCCCGGCGCCGTCGGGGTTGCCGCGGTAGGTCAGGACGACGCCGGAACCTCCCCGGGCGACCTCGAGGGCGGCGCTCTGGCCGATGCCGGAGCTGGCGCCGGTGACGAGCGTGATGGGCGCGGCGTCGGCACCGGGTGCGACGTCGGGTGCCGCGGTGGGTGTGGTGGTGGGTGTGGTGGTGGGGGTGGTGGACACGGGTCCTCCTGGTGGTGGGGGCTGAGGGTTTCGGGTGTCGGCAGTGCGTGGGGCGGTGCCACGCTCAGGGGTCGCGGTCACGAGCGGGGTGGGGGACGGGCCGCGATCGAGGGGGGCACGTACCCCCGGGCGCCCGCTCGCGGCGCTGGTTCCAGTGAAGCGGCGCGGTGGCGGTCGTCCTAGACGATTGCTCGCCGGTCCTTGCACGATCCTGCTCCGCTGCGGACGAGCGCGGGTGGGTGGCGTGCTCGGCGGGGTGCCCAGGAGCGTCGGGCGGGTGGTTCACTGACGGGCATGAGCCTCGCTGAGCTGCGGCAGCTGATCACGCGCCACGCCAGCCCCGCCACCACGACGGCCATCGAGGGCGTCCACGCCGCCCGGACGACCACTCCTGCGGCCCCGGCCGCCTCGATGGACGGCGCCGTGCTCGCCGTCATCGCCCAGGGCGAGAAGACGCTGGTCCTCGACGACCGCGAGCTGCGCTACGGCGCGGGGCAGTACGTCGTGGCCTCCCTGGACCTGCCGGTCACCGGGCAGTTCACCGGGGCGAGCGAGGCGGAGCCGGCCCTGGGTTTCGGACTGGCGCTGAAGCCGGCGCTCATCGCCGAGCTGCTGCTGCACCCCGCAGCGCGTGAGCTGCCCGGCACCGGACGGGGTGCGGCGGCACCCTTCGCCCTGACCATCGGCGACGCGGGCTCCGATCTCCTCGACGCGGTGGTGCGGATGCTGCGCCTGCTGGAACGCCCCCGCGACCGGGTGGTGCTGGCCCCGCTCATCGAGCGGGAGATCCTGTGGCTGCTGATCACCGGGCCGCACGGGGAAGCCGTGCGCCAGTTGGGGCTGGCCGACAGCAGCTTGTCCAACGTCGCCCGCGCGGTGCGCTGGCTGCGCGAGCACTACGCGCAGCCGCTGCGGGTGCAGGAGCTGGCGCAGGTGGCCGCGATGAGCCCGTCGGCGTTCCACCGCGCCTTCGCCGCGGTCACGTCCATGAGCCCGATCCAGTTCCAGAAGCGGATCCGGCTGCAGCAGGCGCGGCTGCGGCTGCTGACCGATCCGGCGGACGTCGCCGGGGCCGGTCACGCGGTCGGCTACGAGAGCGCTTCGCAGTTCAGCCGCGAGTACCGCCGGCTGTTCGGGTTGCCGCCGGGGCAGGACGCGACGCGCTTGCGCACCGAGGCCTACGCCGGAGCGTGAGGACGGCGTTCCGGCGCTCCGAGCGGTTCCGCACCGGCGAGTTCGTGCCGGCGAGTTCGTGCCGGCGGGTTCCGCACCGGCGGGCCGGCGTCGGCCGGGCCCGCGCCGCGGTCTCACGCCCCGGGTCGCAGCACCCGCTGCAGCCAGTGCGATCGCGCCGCCCGGGCGGCGCGGGAGAGGCGAGCCCGGGGGAAGAGCGCGTCGAAGCCGTGGAACCCGCCCGCCCACACGTGCAGCTCCACCTGCCCACCGGCGGCCCAGATGCGGCCGGCGTACTCCACGTCCTCGTCGCGGAAGAGTTCCGCGGAGCCGGCGTCGACGTAGGTGCTCGGCAGGCCGGAGAGGTCGGCGGCCAGCGCGGGGGAGACGTGGGCCGTCACCACCCGTCCACCGGGTGCCCCGTCCCGGACCAGGGGGGCCAGCACGCTGGCCCACGCGAAGTCGTTGGCCCGACGGTTCCAGGTGCTGGGCCCGTCCTCCTGCCGGCTGGAGACGGTGACGCCGCGGTGGTCCAGCATCGGGCAGATCAGCACCTGCGCGGCGATGGCCGGACCGCCCAGGTCGCGCGCCATCAGGCTGACGCCCGCCGCCAGGCCGCCGCCGGCGCTGGTGCCGGCCACCACCACGCGTGCCGGGTCCACGCCGAGCTCCTCGGCGTGCTCGAGCACCCACCGCAGCCCGGCGTAGCCGTCCTCCACGGCGGTGCTGCCCCCGGCCTCGGGCGCCAGGCGGTAGTCGACGGTGACGACGACCGCTCCCAGCTCCTCCAGCCACTCCAAGGGGATGTCGATCTGCGAGAAGCGGTCCCCCATGACCATCCCGCCCCCGTGCAACCACAGCACGCACGGCGCCTGCGGGGCCACCGCCGCACCGGGCGGCCTGGACGGGCTGAGCACCGTCACCGGCAGCTGGTGACCGTCGCGGGCGGTCGCCGACGTCTCCCGCCGGTCGACGGCACGCCCCACCAGCAGCGGCTCGAGGGGGGTGCAGGCGTAGGGGCGCAGCAGGGCCAGCGTGTCCGCTCCCAGCGCGGGCGCGGCGGGCAGCTCGGCGAGCAGGGCGGCCAGCTCGGGGTCCAGCGCGGGTCGCGGGCCGGGCGCTGCGCCTTCCGCCGCGCTCGTCCACGCGGCCGGTGCGGTGTCCACCGTCAGCCCGCCCACCTCAGAGCACCGCCTTGCCGCGCACCGGCACCAGGTCGGTCGATGCGGCGTCTGCGGCCAGCAGCTCGGCGAAGCCGGCGACGATCGCCGCGGCAGCGGGGGTGGCGAAGACGCGGTGGTGCTCCTCCTCGCTGCTCCAGCCCTCCGCCACGTGCACGACGTCGGGGTCGGAGGCCGAGCGGCTGACGACGTAGAGCAGGCAGTGCTCGCTGGAGGCGGGGTTCCCCGGCTCCAGCCCGCTGAGGAGGAGGTCGACGACCCGGTCGCCCAGGCCGGGCTTGGCGGTCATGGTGCTGGTGAACCCGTAGGTGATGGTCATGCCCTCCATCCAGCCAGCACCGGCGCCCGCGTCCTAGACCGTTCGTCGCTCCTGCTTGCCTGATCCTGCTCGCCCCGGGGTGGGGCGACGGCGGCGGGTCCGGTTTGCGAGCGCGTCGGTGGGCGGCTCGGGTCGAGCGCTCCGCCGCGGCTGACCGTCGCGCTCCACGAGGTTCTCGACCTGCGGGTCCACCGGTCCCCTCAGGTCACGCGGAACACCGGCCACCCGATCTCGGTGCGCCAGGCGGCCGGATCGCTCACGTCCCGGGGGCCGACGCGGTAGACCTCCCGCACGGGCCCCGCCACCGACATCGCGTTCTCCACCACCCACGCACCGAGCTCGCCGTAGGTGACGTCCACGCCGTCGTGCTCGCCGACGTGGGTGGTCACCGCCAGTTCCGCAGGCGGCAGGGTGACGGCGTGCACCCGCCCCGTGCGCGGGGGACTGGCGGTCGGCAGGTAGACCAGCGCGCGGCCGCGACCCTCCTCGAAGAGGGCGTCGTCGTAGGTGCCCCCCGGCGGTCCGGTCACGCCGGCGCCCACGGCCGCCTCCAGCTCGGCCATCGCCCCGGCGAACCACGCCTCGACGTCGCCGTGTCCGATCACGGCCTCGACCGCGGCGACCTCGCGGGCGGGTTCGGCGCGCAGTTCCACCTCGATCGACGCGGGGTCGGGCTGGAGGAGGCGGCGCAGCGAGGTGACCGCGGCCCGGGTGCGGTCGAGCTCGGCCTCCAGGCGCTGGAGGTGACCCGCGACCAGGGTCGACCGGACGCCGGGGTCCGGCGTCCGCAGGATCCGCTGCACGTCGCTCAAGGGGACGTCGAGCTCGCGGAGGCGGTTGATGACCTGGGCGGTGGGGATCTGCTCGACGGAGTAGTAGCGGTAGCCGGTCGCCTCGTCCACGACGGCCGGCTCGAGCAGTTCCCCCTCGTGGTAGCGGCGCAGGGTCCGCACGCTCAGGTGGGTCAGGCGGGAGAACTCCCCGATGGTCAGCACGCGTCCAGTGTGGAGGCTCCCCCTGGGGGAGGGTCCAGCTCTTGACCCTCCTGCGCCGCGAGGCCGCACGGTGACGGCATGACACGCACCGACCTCCACTCCGATGCCCTCCCGAGCACCGTCCGCGGCTTCCTCGCGGCCGGCACCGTGCACGACGCCGACACGGCCTCCTCGTTCCTCACCGCCGACGTCGTGGTCGTCGACCAGGACGAGACCTTCCGGGGCCGCGACGAGGTCCACGCCTTCCTGCGCGACGCCGGTTCCGAGTTCGAGTACACCACCGAGCAGACCGGCGCCCGCCGCGTCGACGACGACCACTGGGTGGTGACCCTGCGCCTGGAGGGCACCTTCCCCGGCGGCGTCGCCGAGCTGGACTACCGGTTCACGCTGCGCGCGGGCCTGATCGCCGAGCTCGTCATCGCCAACCACGAGGCCTGAGCACCGCACCGCACCGCAGATCACCAGAGGGAAGAGGAAGAAGATTGTCCAGCCAGGAACGCGACCGCCTCGACGGTCGCCGCGCGCTCGTCACGGGCGGGTCGAGGGGTTCGGGCGGGGCCGTCGTCACCCGCCTGCGGGAGATGGGCGCGGACGTGTGGACCACGGCGCGGACGATGCCCGAGGGGTACGACCGCCCCGACCGGTTCATCGCAGCGGACACCTCGACCGTCGAGGGTGCACAGCGCGTGGCGGACCGCATCACCGAGGAGGTCGGCGCGCTCGACGTCCTCGTGCACGTCGTCGGGGGCGCCTCCACACCGCCGGGCGGGTTCGCGGTCATCACCGAGGAGCAATGGCTGACCGAACTGAACCTGAACCTCCTCGGTGCCGTGCGGCTCGACCGGGCCCTCCTGCCGGCGATGGCCGGGGCCGGATCGGGTGTGGTGCTGCACTTCACCTCGATCCAGCGGGAACTACCGCAGTACGACGCGTCGCTGGCGTACGCGGCGGCCAAGGCGGCGCTGCGCACGTACAGCAAGGGCCTCGCCAACGAGCTCGCGCCGCGCGGCGTCCGCGTCAACACCGTCAGCCCCGGCGGCATCGAGACCGAGGCCTACGAGCGGTTCGTGGACCGGATCGCCGAGGGCAACGGGCTCACGCGGCAGGCCGCCAAGCAGAGCATCCACGACTCCCTGGGCGGGGTTCCCCTGGGGCGGTTCGCGCAGCCGGAGGAGATCGCCGACCTGGTCGGCTTCCTCGTGTCGGACCGCGCCTCGGCCATCGTGGGTGCGGAGTACGTGATCGACGGCGGCACGGTTCCCACCGTCTGAGTCGGCACCCGGGGGTCGAGCGGCCACCCCTACCGCGGGCGGCAGGGGCCGTGACCGGACCGCGTGGGCGGTGACCACGCTTCCACCTCCTCGCGGCTACCGGCCCTTCCGGGCGGATTCCTCCGAGGCGCCGCCGTGGGTGCCGTCGATCCGCCGGGAGGTGACGGTGGATGAGCTCGCCGACGGAACCCGCCTGCGCCCCTCTCCGCCGTACGCGGGGTGCGGACGGCGGCTGATGCGGAACCAGCGCGATCGACGCACCGGTAGGACCTTCGTGGCCGGCTCGTGGGGTCGAGCGGCGGTACCTCTTGCGCCCGGTGATCATTCTGCGTTCACTGAACACGAGGAACTCCCCCCGCGATCGATCCGTCCACGAGAACCGGAGCACCGCCATGGCCAGAGCTGACCACGCCGTCTCGCTGAACATGCCCGCCGCGATCACCGTCGGCTCCCGCCTCGTGGAGGTGCCCGTCCGCCGCAACGGCCGTCGCGTCGGGGTGCTGAGCATCAGCGACAAGGGGGTGCAGTGGAACCCCTCGACCACCCGTCCACCGGTCCACGTCGGTTGGGAGGACCTGCCCACCGCCTTGGCGTCGGCGGCCACCTCGTCCAGCACCTCGGCCACCTCCGCGGCTACCACGCAGGCATCGGCGACCAGTTCGTCGAGGTCCACCGCCCGCGCCGCGGCTCCTGGCTCCCGCGAGAAGGCTGCCGCCAAACCGTCGCGTGGCGCCGGCGCGCCCGTCGAGACGGCATCGGCGGGCGAGAGGGGGGACGACGAGACAGCAGCGGAGCGGCCGCGCACCGTGGGCGGGAGCACTGCCCGCCGCAAGACCGCCGGGGCCGCACGACGAGCCGGCGGCCGCACCGAGACCGCCGCGAGCGAGGTCAGCGCCGTGGCCGACACGTCGGCCGCCGACACCTCGGCCCCGGCGGCCGGTGCGCCACCGGCGACCGACCCCACCCTCGACGCCGGCACCGGTACCGGCACGGGGGCGGGGGACAGCACGCACGTGCCGGGGCAGCAGCCGCTACCCCTCGACGGGCTCGACACCCCCGGCTCCACCGACGGTTCCCCCGAGCCCGACACGCGGATCGGCACCGGATCCGACGCCACGACCCCTGTGGCCACGACGGCCGCTGAGCCGGCAGGCCGCGAGGCCGCAGCCCGCAAGGCCGCGGCGCGCAAGAGCGCGAAGAAGGCGCCGCCGCGTCAGGCGGGGGAGCCGGCCGCCCGGGAGGTGACCTCAGCTCCCGCCCGGGCCGGCAACGTCACCGTTCCCGGCGCCGGCGCGGACACGACCCCGCTGGATGCGCGGGCGGTGCGGCAGTGGGCCGCGGCTCACGGCATCACCGTTCCCCCGCGCGGGCCGCTGAGCACCCGCGTGCGCGAGCAGTACCTGGCCGCCCAGTGACCGGCGTTCCGCGTCCGGGGTGATGCGGGGTGGGTGGCTGCGCGCGGGTGCGCAGCCACCTCGCCGTCACCTGCGGCCTGAGCGAGCGGTGACCGGTGCTCGCCCGTCCCCGCGCTCGTCGCTGCCACGCACTCCCAGGGCCGGAGCGCAGTTCGTGGCGCTGCTGTGGAAGCGGCGCCGCCTGCGTCAGGACGTCGACGCCGTCGTCGCCGGCCCCGCGAGCAGCCTGCACCCGCGCGAGAACGTTCCCGAGGGCCTCAGCGCGCACCGGCGCTGGTCGGTGTTCCCACCAGCCGCGGCAGCGTCGCGGTCACCGGTCGGTGAGGTCCTCACCGACTGGCGGGTGACCGTTCCCTCGACGCCCGGCGCAGCGGTTCACCCGGCCGTCGCGCGGGCCGCCTCGACGATCAGGTCGACGACCGCACCGGGACGGGAGACGGCGACCGCGTGGGAGGCGTCGACCTCGACGATCCGGGACCGGGCCCGCCGGGCCATGAAGGTCTGCGCCTCGGCCGGAACCGCGAGGTCCTCCCGGGTGACCAGGGTCCACGACGGGATCGTCCGCCAGGCCGCCGCCGTGGCCTTCTCCGCGAGCGCTTCGCTGGTGATGGGCCGCTGGGTCGCGGCCATCAGCTCGGCGACCTCCGGGGCGACGTCGGCGGCGAACACGGCCCGGAACCTGTCCGGCTGGATGTAGAGGTCGGTCACCGTGCCGCCGCGCCCGTCGCTCACGGGGACGGGGTCCAGCGCGGGTCCCAGCTCGTTGCCGGGGAACTTCCCCGCCAGCTCGCCGGTGCTCTCCCCCTCCTCCAGCAGGAAGCTGCCCACGTAGACCAGCGCCCGCACGCCGGAGTGCCCGTCGGCCGCCACGCTCACCACCGAGCCGCCGTAGGAGTGGCCGACCACCACCACCGGACCGCGGACCCGGTCCAGGAGGCTGCGCAGCTGGAGGGCGTCATCACCCAGGCCCCGCAGCGGGTTGGCCGCGGCGATGACCGGGTAGCCGTCGATCCGCAGCTGCTCGATCACCCCGTTCCAGCTCGCGGACTCGGCGAAGGCGCCGTGCACGAGCACCACGGTGGGTTTCTCCTCGGGCGTCGCGCCCGTGTGGTCGTCGGTGGTCATCGTCGTCCCTCTCGATCCGCAGCGACCGGGAGGACCGGTTCGGCCGCCCTCTGCGCTGGTGGGTCGAACCTAGGGAGCGACGCTCCCTCCCCGCGTACGTCGGATGACGGTCCCGCCGACGGTGGGCCGCCCGGTCACCGACCGAGCGCGGCCCGCAGGGCCACCCGCGAGGTGATGCCCAGCTTCGGGAAGATCCGGTGCAGGTGCGTGCCGACCGTCCGGTGCGAGAGGTACAGGCGCGCGCCGATCTCCCGGTTGGTGAGGCCCTCCGCGGCGAGCTGCGCGACGAGCAGCTCCTGGGGGCTCAGCTGCTCGCGCGCTTCCGGGGTGCGCGGCCGGCTCTGCTCCCCGGAGGCGCGCAGCTCCTGCCGCGCGCGGTCGCCCCAGGCCGCGGCGCCCAGCGCGTCGAGCGCGTCGCGCGCGGCCCGCAGCGGGGCGCGGGACTCCGCCGCCCGGCGCTGCCTCCGCAACCAGGCGCCGTGAGCCAGGTGCAGCCGGGCGCGGGCGAAGGGCCAGGAGCTCAGGTCGGCCGCCAGGGCCGCGGCGAACAGCTCCTCGGCCTCGTCCTCGGGGGCCAGGAGGGCGCGGCCGTACCGCAGCCCGAGGTGCAGCGGGGCCGAGGGCGTGAGCGCCGCGAGCGCCTCGAGGTCGGCCAGGAGCGGCTCGACCTCCGCGCGGTGCCCGCTCTGGACGGCCGCCTCCACGAGGTCGCCGACGCTGAAGCTGTGCACCACGGGGTGGTAGGCGGGGTCGGTGGGGTCCGACAGCCGGACCAGCGCGTCCCAGGCCTCCTCGTGCCGTCCCTGGTTGAGCGCGACCGCGCCCCGGGCGAACTGCACCACCGCCAGGACACCGTTCGACTCGACCTGCAGCCCGAGCCGGGCTGCCTCGACGAGGCGCTCCTCGACGTCCTCCGCGCTGCGGAGCGCGGAGACCGCCGCCTGGACCACGAGGGCGATGGCCCGCACCAGCGGCTGCTCGGTGTCGGCGGCGAGCCGGACGGCCTCGTCGGCAGCCGTGGCGGCCAGGTCGAACCGGCCGACGTTGAGCGCGTTCCAGGACTGCACCATCAGGACCCGGCCCAGCAGCCCGAGCCGGCCGTCGGCGCGGAGACCCGGCACCGCCGACGTCAGCAGCTCCACGGAGAGCGGCAGGTCACCCACGACGCTCGCCGCCATGCCGGCGGCGTGCGTCCGTTCCGGGTCGAGCGGGCCGGAGGAGTGGGCGCGCAGCCGCTCGTGGAGCACCGCGCCGCGCTCGAGGGGCGCCGCGTAGCTGACGACCTCGAGCGCGAGCACGTCGTCCGGGTCGAGGGCCTGCTCGACGACCTCGAGGACGCGGGCGCGCGTCGAGCCGCTGGCCCCGGCCCACATGCACCGCAGCGCCGCGGCGTGCAGGAACAGCAGCGCCTGGTCGGTGCGGCCGTCGGCGGCGGCCGCGGCGGCGACCTCGGTGAGCCTGCGGGTGCCCGCACCCTGGATGCCCTCCTCGGACCTCTCCCGGATCACCGTCATCCGGATGAGTTCCCGGGCGGGCGCGCCGAGGGCCGCGGTCTCCTGGAGGAGGCGGTCGACGACGTCGGGTCGCCCCCACTCGAACGCGAGCTCGGCCGCCCGCAGGTAGCGCCGCGTCCGCTGGACCGGGTCCGCGCTGAGCCGGGCGGCGCGCTCCACCGCCGCCTGCGCCGCCGCCACGCCCCCGCGGCGCTGCGCACGGGCACCGGCCTCCTCCAGCTCGGCGGCCAGCGCGTCGTCCGGCGCGTCGGCAGCGGCGGCCCGGTGCCAGACCTGCCGGTCGGGTTCGGGCAACGTCCGTGCCAGCGCGAGGTGGGCACGCTGCCGCTCGGGCAGGGTGGCCTGCTGGCGGATCGCGTGGCGGACCAGGGGGTGGCGGAAGGTCAACGTGCCGCCGTCGGCGGCCACCAGCCCGACCTCGGTGGCCGGGACCAGGGCCTCCACGGTCACCGGGTGGCCGCGGAGGGCGGCCGCCGCGGCCAGGGACTCCCCCAGAGCCCTCTCCTCCTCCAGCGCGGCGACGAGCAGCAGGTCCCGGGTGACGCCGGGCAGCCCGGGGAGCCGGGCCGCGAAGGCGTGCTCCAGCCGCGCGGTCAGCGTCGGGGGGGCGAAGTCGTCCTGCGGGCCCTCCAGGGGGAGTTCCACCAGCGCGAGGGGGTTTCCCGCGGCCACGTCCAGCAGGCGCCCCCGGGCGATCGGGTCGAGCTGCGGTGCCCGGCGCGCGAGCACCTCCTCGGCGGAGCGACGGTCCAGGCGTTCCAGGTGCTGCTCCTCCAACCCCGGACCGGTGAGGACGGGTGGGAAGTCGTCGCGCTGGGCCGCCACCAGGACCACCGCTTCGGACTCCAGCCGTCGGGCCACGAAGCCGAGGACGTCGGCGCTGGGACGGTCGAGCCAGTGGGCGTCGTCGACCACCAGCACGAGGGGCTGGTCCGCGGCGCTGTCGCTGATCAGGTTCAGCGCCGCGAGGCCGATCAGGAAGAGCTCCGGTGCGGCGTCGTCGGTCATGCGGAACGCCGCCATGAGCGCGCGCCGCTGCGGGGCGGGCAACGCGGGGAGCCGGCCGAACAGCGACCGGACCAGCTGGTGGAGGCCGGCGAAGGGGAGGGTCGTCTCGGACTCCACGCCGCTCGCGCGCAGCACCCGCAGCCCGCGCTGAGCGGCGGCTCCGCACGCGAGGTGCAGGAGGGCCGACTTGCCGATCCCGGCCTCGCCGCGGACGAGGACGGCGGCACCGCGGCGCTGGACGTCGTCCATCAGCCGGTCGAGCGCGTCGATCTCCGCGTCCCGGCCCACCACGCCGACCACCGTCACCCCCGCGCCCCCCCACGCCCACCACCGTCCGGCTGCCGCGAGGCACGGCCGCCGCGACGACGGTCAGGGTAGTGCGCGTGGACGTGGGTGGGGCACGTCCCGAACCCGGGGCGGGGCCGGGTCCGGGGGTTCCGCGTCGAGGTCCGCGGGCGCGCGTTCAGTCCCAGCCGGGGAGGATCTCCACCAGCGTCGCCGGACGAGCCAGGTGCGGGAAGTGCCCGCTCCCCGGCAGGACCGTGGTCGCGGCCGAGGGCAGGACCGTCCGCAACCACCGGACGTACCCCGGGGGCAGCGGGGCGCGGCTGACGTGGTGGTAGCCGGTCCCGTTCTCCCGCAACGCGGTGAGCTCGTCCGTGCGCTGCTGGCGGAGATCCTCCGGCGACTCCTCGAGGACCTCCCTCCAGTACCCGAGCAGCAGGTCCTGGCGCGGCGTCGAGCGCAGCAGCGCCCGCAGCGGCGGGCTGAGGTCCTCGAGGCCCATCCCGTCGAGGAGTTCCGTCCAGACGCTCAGGTGGTCCGGTCCGCGCAGCACGGGTTCCCGCGAGCGCAGCAGGTCGCCGAAGGGGCCGGGCAGCAGCGGCTGGTCGATGTTCAGCACCGCCCGCGCGGGATGGCGCGCCGCGTACGCGGTGGCCAGCACGGCCCCGATGGAGTGGCCCACCAGCACCGGCGCGTCCACGCCCGCCGCCGTGACCGCCTCGTGCAGGACGTCGGCGACCTCGGCCGGGTCGTAGGAGTCGCGCGGTGGCGAGCCGCCGTGCCCGGGCAGGTCGAAGGCCACCGCCCGGCGGCCCGCGAGCGCGTCCACGACCGGGGCCCACGTGCCGCGGTCGAAGGTCAGCCCGTGCAGCAGGACGATCGGGCGCCTGCCGTCGTCGGTCCCCGTGACGTCCGCGACGAGCTCACCGAACCGCACGCCGGTCAGCCCCTCCGCGCGGGTTCCGCGCTGACCGGTGCTCCCCGTCGCGCTCACGCCGACGGCCGCCGGATCAGGTCGGCGGCCTTCTCGCCGATCGCGATCGTCGTGGCGTTCGTGTTGACGGGCGGGATCCGCGGCATGATCGAGGCGTCGGCCACGCGCAGACCGCTCAGGCCGTGCACCCGCAGTTCCGGGTCCACCACGGCCTCGGGGCCGGTGCCCATCGCGCAGGTGCCCACGGGGTGGTAGTACGTGCCGGTGCCGCGGGCGAGGTGCGCGCGCAGCCCCGCCTCGTCCTGCACGCCTGGCCCGGGCAGCACCTCGCGAGCGCGCCACGGCGCGAACGGTGCGGTGGCGGCGATCTCGCGGGCCACCTGCAGGCCCTGGACCATCCGCCGCACGTCGGACTCGGCGCCGAGGTAGTTCGGGTCGATCAGCGGCGGCGTCGCCGGGTCCGGCCCGGCCAGGCGCAGCGAACCGCGCGCCTCGGGCACCGTGGCGACGGCGAGCGTGAAGCTGTTGGCCGGGGCGGACAGGTGCGGCGGGTGGAACGGCACGTGGATGAACATCAGCTGCATGTCCGGGCCGGGGAGGGAGTCGTCGCTGCGCCACAGCATGGAGGTCTCCGCGTGGTTGGTGCGTCCGGCCGGGATCGGCCGCGCGGCTTCGCAGACGACGCCGCACAGCGGGTGGTCGTGCAGGTTGCGCCCCACCCCGGGGAGGTCGTGCACCACGGCCACGCCGGCGGTTCGGAGTTCGTCCGCCGGCCCGATGCCGGACAGCAGCAGCAGGCGGGGCGAGTCCACCGCGCCGGCGCTGAGCACCACCTCGGCGTCGGCGTACGCGGTCCTGAGCTCACCACCGCGTTCGTAGTCCACGCCGACGCAGCGGTCGCCGTCCAGGCGCAGCCGGTGCGCCCTGGCGCCGGTGAGGACGGTCAGGTTCGGCCGGTGCCCCCGCAGCGGGTGCAGGTAGGCGGCCGCGGTGCTCTGCCGGACCCCGCCGGAGATCGACAGGTCGTGCCAGCCGGCGCCCTCACCGCGCGCACCGTTGAAGTCGTCGGTGAGGGGGAAACCCGCCGCGACCGCGCCGTCGAGGAACACCTGCGACAGGGGGTTGGCGTCGGCGGCCGGGGCGGGTGCGGGTCGCAGCGGCCCGTCGGTGCCGCGCAGGACCGGGTCGCGCCCGACGGCGGTCTCCGCGCGCCGGAAGTACGGGAGCACGGAGTCGTGGTCCCAGCCCACGCAGCCGGACTTCGCCCACTGGTCGAAGTCGCTGCGGTGCCCGCGCAGGTGCACCATCGCGTTGATGCTGCTGCTCCCACCGAGGGTGTGGCCTCGCGGCCAGTCGTGGGAGACGCCGCCGGTTCCGGCCTGCGGGACCGTGGCGTAGGCGTAGTCGACCTCGGTGCCCCACAGCGCCGGCCACGCGGGCGGTGAGGCGATCTCCTGCCTGGTGTCGGCCGGGCCCGACTCGAGCAGCAGCACTCGCGCCGCCGGGTCCTCGGACAGCCGCGCGGCGAGCACGCAGCCGGCCGATCCGGCACCGATGACCACGTGGTCGTAGCGGTTGCTCCCCGGCGCGCTCGAACTCCCGGGGGCCGTCGTGCCCCCGTCGTCGACGGTCATCCTCGTCCTCTCGATCCGCAGCGACCGGGACGGGCGGTTCGACCGTCCTCTGCGCTGGCGGGTCGAACCTAGGGAGCGACGCGTCCTCCTCGCGTACGTCGGATGACGGTCCCGCCGACGGTGGGCCGGCCGGTCACGACCGGTCCCGGCCCGCAGGGTCACGCGGAACGTGACCCCGGACGGGACGGTTCCGCGCTGGTGCACCGGGACCCACCGGTCCGAGCGCGTCCGTGGCGACGGGGACCGGCGGGCGGTGGTGTCCCGGGGTCAGGCCACCCGGGCCGCGCGCTGCGCGCCGGCGCCCGCGGAGGAACCGAGGTCGCCCTGGGGGAGCGCCCGACCGGCCTGCACGGCCGCCGACCAGGTGCTGGTGTCCGCGACGGCGGCCCAGTTGGAGTGCAGCAGCGTCATCAGCGTGCGGTGGACGGTTTCGGCGTCGGCGGAGCCGGCGTCGTTGGCGAGGTGGACGGCGCCGGTGGCGTCGGCGAGCACTTCCACCGCGATGCCGAGGCCCTCGGCCTCCACGGAGGAGGCCAGGACGCAGTTGTTGGTCATGTAGCCGATGAGGGTGATCGTGTCGACGTCGTGCTGACGCAGCCAGGCGAGGACGTCGGTGCCGGCGAAGACGCTGCCGTGCTCCTTCACGACCGACTCCCACGCCGGGGTGCGGCGGCTCTCCACCTCCGGGTGCAGCGCGAACCCGGGCCGGGTCGGGTCGAAGACGGGGGCGCCCTCGCCCATCGCGTGCTGGACGACGGCGACGGGCAGCCCGGCGGCCGTGGCCGCGTCGACGGCCTGCGCGATGCGGGGCAGCGAGTCGGTGTGCGGCGGGTACTGGATCTCCAGCGGGCCACCGAAGTAGTCCTGCTGGACGTCGATGACGATCAGGGCGCGGCGGGGGCTGGTCACGCGGACTCCTCGAGTCGGGCTGCGGGTCGTGGCTGCGAGCTGCGGCCACTCCCTCAGTGTGGGGATGGCGCCGCCGACCTACCATTGCCCTGGAGGCAACCTTTCGATGGATCCGGGCCACCAGGAGCGACGTCGTGCAGATCGCCATCCTCGCCTTCGACGGCGTGCCGATGTTCCACCTGTCGGTGCCGCAGGTGGTCTTCGGCGAGGTGGCCCGCCAGGGCTTGGCGGACTGGCGCACCGACCTCGTGGCCGAACGGGCGGGTTCGATCCGCACCGCCGAGGGCCACTCCATCGGCGGGGTCCTCGGCCCACGAGCCTTCGAGGACGCTGACGTGGTGGTCGTGCCGTCGTGGTTCGAGGACGGCCGGGAGGTCGGTCCGGTGCTGCGCGACCTGCTCGCCCGGGCGCACGCCCGCGGAGCGACCGTCGCAGGCCTCTGCCTGGGGGCCATCGCCGTCGCCGACGCGGGCCTGCTGACCGGACGCCGTGCGGTGACCCACTGGCAGGCGGTGGGCCTGCTGGCGCTCCGGCACCCGGACGTCCAGATCGACTCCTCCGTGCTGTACGTCGACCACGGCGACGTGCTCACCTCCGCCGGTACCGCCTCGGCCCTCGACGCGTGCCTGCACCTGGTCCGCACCCGACTCGGCGCCGCCGCGGCCAACGACGTCGCCCGCCGGCTCGTCGTCGCTCCCCACCGGGACGGGGGGCAGGCGCAGTTCATCGAGCGGCCGCTGCCGGCCGGCCCGGCCGACGACCCCGTCGCCGCCGTGCTCGACTGGGCCCTGCAGCACTTGGACGAACCGTTGGGCGTCGAGCGGCTCGCAGCCGCCGCGCACATGAGTCGGCGCACCTTCGTGCGGACCTTCCGTCGGAGCACCGGTACGACGCCCGCGTCCTGGGTGCGCTCCCGTCGCCTCGACGAGGCGCGGCGTCTGCTCGAGTCCACCGACCTGCCGATCGAGCAGGTGGCGGCAGCGGTCGGTTTCGGGAACCCGGTGACCCTGCGGCAGGGCTTCGCCGCCGCCTTCGACACCACACCCTCGAGCTACCGCCGCCGGTTCGACGCGCGGACCGGCCGGCCGCCGGGATGACCCGCCGGGCCGCTCCGGCCGGCGCCGCGAACGTGACGGCGCCGAGCGGAACCCCATCCCGTGTGCGGGTCCCGACCTCCGTGGGGTGGCTGTCGAAAGCCGGGGCGGACCTCCTGAGGTTGACGATCTGTTACGTAGTGGTATCTGGCTGTGAACTGGCTCGTGGTGACGTTCGCTCCGCGGGACCGCTGGTGATCCCCTTCCGGCGCCGTTGAGCTCAAGACCCCAGGAGCAGGACCGTGAGAAGAACACTGTGCGCCGTCGTGGGCGCCGCGCTCGTCGTGACCACTCCGTCGATCGCCTCCGCAACACCCCGCTCCACCCCCTCGTCAGCCCCCACCACCGTCGCTCCCTCCGCTGCGGCGGGGGCTGCCCCGGCGCCGCAGGGGACCGGACGCGCCCACGACCTGCCCAACCCCCTGGCCGACGAGCAGCGCGCCCTGCGCCGGGCCGGCCTGGAGAAGGTCCTCAGCGGCCAGGCCGCCCCCACCGGGGACGGCAAGGTCGTCGAGGTCGCCGAGGGGCAGTTCGTGGAACTGGCGCGCGAGGACACCGACCAGATCTTCACCGTGCTCGGCGAGTTCTCCGACCTGGCCCACAACCGGATCCCCGCCCCGAACCGCGCGGTGGACAACACCACCATCTGGACGAAGGACTTCTCCCAGCCCTACTACCAGGACCTGCTGTTCTCCCAGGCCGCCGGCGACGTGTCGATGGCCAACTACTACGACGAGGTCTCCTCCGGGCGCTACACCGTCGAGGGTGAGGTCACGGACTGGGTGCGCCTCCCCGGCTCCGGTGCCTCCTACGGCGACGACGACCTCGGGGACGCGGCGGCGTGGAGGTTCGTCAACGACTCCCTCAACGGCTGGTACGCCCAGCAGCTCGCCGCCGGCAGGACCGCCGCCCAGATCGACCAGCAGCTCTCCCGCTTCGACCAGTGGGACCGCTACGACGTCGACGGGGACGGGAACTTCGACGAACCCGACGGCTACATCGACCACTTCCAGGCCGTGCACGCCGGTGAGGGCGAGGAGGTCGGCGGTGCAGCCCTGGGTGACGACGCGATCTGGTCGCACCGCTGGTACGACCAGACCAACCGCGTCGGCACCGCCGGACCCAGCGTCGACGGGCAGACCGTGGCCCTGGGCGGGACCCGCATCGGGCAGTCGAAGTACTGGGTCGGTGACTACACCGTGGAGCCGGAGAACGGTGGCGTCGGGGTCTTCGCCCACGAGTTCGGCCACGACCTCGGACTGCCGGACCTCTACGACACCTCCGGCAACTCCGGCGGGGCGGAGAACTCCACCGCCTTCTGGTCGCTGATGTCGTCCGGCTCCTACGGCAGCAGCGGCCGCCCCGAGGACGGCATCGGCACCGAACCCATGCACATGGGGGCCTGGGAGGAGCTGCAGCTGGGCTGGCTGAACCACGAGACCGTCGAACCGGGCGCCAGGGCCAACACCAAGCTGGGCCCGGCGGAGGCGAACACCGAGCAGGCTCAGGCCCTGCTGGTGCGGCTGCCCGACAAGGAGGTCACCAGCACCATCGGCACCCCGTTCGAGGGGACCGACTTCTGGTACTCCGGCGCCGGTGACGACCTGGACAACACGATGCTGACGCCGCTGCCCGCCGGGGCCACCTCGCTGAGCGCGAAGGTGAAGTACCAGATCGAGCAGGACTGGGACTACGCCTACGTCGTCTACTCCACCGACGGCGGCAAGACGTTCACCTCCCTGCCCACCAGCCGCTCCACCACCGCCGACCCCAACGGTCAGAACCAGGGCCAGGGCATCACCGGGAGCACCGGTGGGCAGTGGGTCGACCTGACCGCCTCCCTGGCCGGTGTCCCGGCCGGTGCGCTGGTCGGCTTCCGATACTGGACCGACGGGGCGGCCACGGAGCCGGGCCTTCAGGTCGACGCGGTCTCCCTCGGCGGTGCGCGGGTGACGAACTGGACGCTGGACGGCTTCACCGTCACCACCAGCACCGCCACCCGCTCCTTCTTCAACGCCTACCTGGCGGAGTACCGCCAGTACCGCGGCTACGACGCGAGCCTGGCCACCGGCCCCTACGACTTCGGCGACCGGGCCCGACCGGACTGGGCGGAGCGCTACCCCTACCAGGACGGCCTGCTCATCACGTACTGGAACAGCCAGTACGCCGACAACAACGTGGGTGCACACCCCGGCGGCGGGCTGATCCTGCCCGTCGACGCCCACCCCGGGCTGCTGCACGAACCCACCGACGACGAGGGCAGCGACCGGGGTGACGGGGAGAGCTGGCGCCCGCGGGTGCAGTCCTACGACTCCACCTTCGGGCTGCAGAAGACCGACATCATCACCCTGCACGACCCCGACACGGGCAAGGCCGGCACCTACGGCGGCCTGCCCGCGGTGGCGACCTTCGACGACACCAGGGACTGGTACGTGGCGCGCGGGGAGCAGCCCGACGCCGACGGGTGGTCCGGGGTCGAGGTGCCGAAGACGGGGACGAAGATCACCGTCGTGAGCACCAGCGCCCGCGACTCCTTCATGCAGGTCCGGGTCAGCTGAGCGGGCGCCTCGCCCACCTCCTCACCTGCTCATCGACTCGAGACGAGTGCCGCCCTTGAGGAGGCGACCCGTCGTCCTGCTCGGACCAGCTGTCGAGCCGGCGGACCGGAGAGCCGGCCAGGCGAGCGACCAGGTGGCGGTGCAGGTCCCCGACCGGGCACCGGCCCCCTGATCGACCACCGGCACCACCGCGAAGGCCCACCAGCACCGCTGGTGGGCCTTCGTCGTGGGCGTGACGACGGGCGGTCCCACCTCCTGCAGAACTGGACGGCGCTCGCCCACCGGAGGCTGGGGAGGGACGGCAGGGCGCCCTCGCCGCGGCCGGCTCGTCCGCGGTGCTGCGGAGCGACGGCGGTGAGCAGCGGTCAGGTGACGAGGCGTCCGGCCACCCGCCGCCCCGGTGGCGGCGGGGAACGCCTCGGCAACGGCGCCGGGACCGCCCGTCTGGTTTGCTGTGCTCCGACGAGAGGACGGTCACGGTGAAGATCGCTGGACTGCAGCACCCGGGCACCCCGGGGGACGTGGAGGAGAACCTGGCCGCGCTGGAGGCGGCGGCCACCCGCGCGGCGGCCGAGGGGGTGCGGTTGCTCGTCACCTCGGAGATGTTCCTGACGGGCTACAACATCGGCGACCGGGTCGCCGAGCTGGCCCGCGAGCCGCTGGAGGAGCGCGTCGCCGACGTGGCCCGCCGGACCGGCGTCGCCCTCGCCGTGGGTCTGCCCCTGCCGGGAAAGAGCGGGGTCACGAACTCCGTCCTGCTGCTGGACGAGACCGGCCGTCGGCTGGCCCGCTACGACAAGACGCACCTGTTCGGCGCTCTCGACCGGTCCCTGTTCGTCCCCGGGGAGCACCCGACGGTGACCGCCGACCTCGACGGGGTCCGGCTGGCGTTCCTCGTCTGCTACGACGTCGAGTTCCCGGAGACGGTGCGCGCCGCGGCCCTCGCCGGGGCCGACCTCCTCGTCGTCCCGACCGCGCAGATGGAACCGTTCGCGTTCGTCGCCGAGCACCTCGTCCGGGTGCGGGCCTGGGAGAACCAGGTCTACCTCGCCTACGTCAACCACAGCGGCGCCGAGGGTGACCTGCGCTACGTGGGCCGCTCCAGCATCTCCGCCCCGTCCGGGGACGTCCTGGCGATGGCCGACGTCGACGGTGAGGCGCTGCTGGTGGCCGACGTGGACGTCGAGGTGGTGCGCGCGGCCCGCCGCGACAACCCCTACCTGGACGACCTGCGCGCCGAGTTCCGCCTCCCGCCCGCCCTCCCCGAGGTGACCCCGTGAGCACGACCCCCACCACGCCCTCCGCCACCACCGGCCCCCGACGCCTCGAGGGCCACCTGGGGACCGGGTCCATCGTCTTCATGGTGATCGCCGCCGCGGCGCCCCTCACCGTGGTGGGCGGCAACGTGCCGCTGGCCGTCGCCGGCGGCAACGGGGTGGGCGCTCCCGTCGGGTTCCTGCTGGCCGCCGCCGTGCTGCTGGTCTTCTCGGTCGGGTTCGTCACCCTGACCCCGCACGTCCGCGAGGCCGGCGCGTTCTTCTCCTACGTGGCGACCGGTCTCGGCTCCCGCGCGGGCCTGGGTGCGGCCTTCACCGCCCTCGTGGCGTACACGGCCATCCAGGTCGGCGTGTACGGGTACGCGGGGTGGGCCGTCAACGACCTCGTCCTGCACTTCGGCGGGCCGGCGCTGCCGTGGTGGCTGTACTCCTTCGCCGTGCTCGCCGTCGTCGCCGTGCTGGGCTACCGGCACATCGAGCTCAGCGCCAAGGTGCTCGGGGTCGCCCTCGTCCTGGAGATCGCCGTCGTCGTCCTGCTCGACGCGGTGGTCCTCGGCGGCGGGGGCCGCGACGGGCTGGTCACCTCCACCTTCGCCGTCGAGAACGTCGTCACCCCGCACATCGGCGTCGCCGTCCTGTTCGCCCTGACCGGGTTCATCGGCTTCGAGGCGACCGCCGTCTTCCGCGACGAGGCGCGCGACCCCGAGCGGACGATCCCCCGCGCGACCTACCTTGCCGTGCTCGTCATCGGCGGTTTCTACGCCGTCTCCTGCTGGGCCCTCATCACCGGCGTGGGTGCGGCCGACGCGGTCGCGGTCGCCGGACGGACCCTCGCCGGGGAGGGCAACTTCCTGCTCGACACCACCGAGGAGTACCTCGGGACCGTCCTGCGCGACGTGGTCCAGGTGCTGCTGGTGACGAGCCTGTTCGCCTGCGTCCTGTCCTTCCACAACGTCCTGGCCCGCTACCAGTTCAGCCTGGCCGGCAAGGGCGTCCTCCCGCGGGCGCTGGCCCACCGCCACCCCCGTCACGCGGCCCCTTCCACCGCGTCCGTCGTGCAGACGGTGACGGCGGTGGTCGTGCTGGCCGTGCTCGCCGGGCTCGGACTGGACCCGCTGGTCGGCGTCTTCGGGTCCATGGCCGGGGTCGCGACCGTGGGGATGGTGCTGCTCCTGCTGACCACCTCGGTCGCGGTGCTGGCCTTCTTCGCCCGCCACCGGAGCACGCCGCGGCGGGGCCGGTTCTCGACCGTGGTGGCGCCGGTGCTGGCGATCCTGGGGTTGCTGGCGAGCCTGTGGCTGGTGCTGTCGAACTTCACCCTGGTCACCGGCGGCACCGTGCTCGTGAGCACCCTGCTCGCGCTCGTGCCGGCGGTGGTGTTCGCCGCGGGGGTGGGAGCCGGTGGGCGGTTCCGGCTCACCGCTGCCGATGACGACGAGCGGGTGCACCCACCCCGCTGAGGCGCGGGGGGGGGGCGGCCTGGGGACCACGGAGCGGGTCGGCTCCGCGTCGCGCAGCGTCCTGCACCCACGGGACCCTGGCTCGAACCCGGCCCGTCGACCGGCTCCGCGGCAGCACGGGCAGCCGGAGAGGCAGCGCGGTCCGCGACGACTGGGTCGTGGTCTTCGACCGGTCCGCTGGTAGCAGCTCCGCCGAGGAGGCCCTGGCTGCGCAGGCTGTGCTCCCGATGCCGGGCGACCCTCACGGCGTGGTGCCTTTCCCGATCACCTGGGCCGGATCTTTCCACGACGCTGCTCAGAGGGTCGGGCAGGGGAATCGGACGTGACGAGAACTCACGGAGCGACCTACCGGTGGGGTGAATCGCCGGTACGACCGCGGTGGCGCCATCCCCGAGGGGCCCTGCCCTGCGCGCCGGCTGACCTCGACGAGCTCGCCCACTTCGTGTCGAGCCGCAGGGAGAGCCGCTGGAGCTGACCGGCCCTGCCGACGGGTCGGACCGGCCGTGCGCCGCGGGCGCGGCCGGCGTGACGTGCGGACGGCCCAGCGAGACGGCGCCCGTGGCTGTCACGGCTGCAGTTGCGTGAGCCAGGCCCAGTGGTGCCACATCTGTCGGCAGCCGTTGCGTCGACAGGACCGGTCGGTGAACTTCTGCAGGGTGGGTCGTTCTTCGCGGCCGGTGGAGAGCTTGAAGCTGCAGTGGGACCAGTAGAAGAGACCGTCGTGGTCGGACCGCAGCTCGCCCCAGGGCCAGTGCCACTCGAGGTCGTCCTTGATGTGGACGCGCAGCCGGACGCGTCGAACGAGGTCGGGGAACTGGACCAGCGTGTCGGGGAGGTCGGGCTCGTCCACGGGCAGGAGGCTACGGCGCGGGGCGGGGACTGTCAGCACGTCCAGCGGGAGCCCCACGAGGGGTCATCGGGACCGTGGGGCGGTGACCCCGCCTCGCGGCCGGCCGTCGGCGCCCGCCCTGCTGGCCACGAGGGTCGTCCCGACGAGGGCCCCCGCGGCCCTCACCCCACGTGCGCTCGCGGTTGGATCCTGGTGCTGAGCACGGCGGTGACCGTCAGGAGGGTCGCGGCGACGAGGAGGCTGGTGCGCAGGCCTCCGGTGAAGGTGTCCGGGTCGGCGATGAGGGCGCCGAAGACGGCGATGGCCACCGCCCCGCCGACCTGGCGGAAGGTGTTGAACACCGCGCTGGCGGTACCGGCCCGCTCGGACGGCACACCCTCCAGGACGACGCTGGTCACCGACGGCATGGCCAGCGAGCCGCCGACCCCGATGGGGATCAAGCACAGCGCCACCAGCCACGGCGAGCGCTGGGCGGTCGCCGGGATCAACGCGAGGAGCCCGACCACCATGCACGACTGCCCGAGCACCACCGGTACCCGGGCACCGAAGCGGTTGGTGACGGGGCCGCTGGTGAGGTTGCCGGCGATCGCGAAGAGCGCGGCGGGGATGAACACGAGCCCGGCGTGGGTGGGGGAGAGGTCCAGTTGCTGCTGCAGGAAGAGGCTGACGAGGAACACGTGGCCGTAGTTGGCGACCATGAAGGCGAAACCGACCGGCAGGGCCAGGCGGAAGCCGCGAGCGTGGAAGAGGTTCAGCGGCATCATCGGGTGCCGCCCCCGCGCCTGCACGGCCACGAAGGCGGCGAGCGCCGCGGCGGCCACGGCCAGGGCCGCGACGACGGGGCCGGCGCCGAACCCGGCGTGCCCGCCCTCGATGAGGCCGTAGACCAGCGCGGACAGACCGAGGACGGACAGGACCTGCCCCGCGGCGTCGAAGCGTGCCGGGCGGGTCGGGGAGGGCGCCACCGCGAGCAGGGCCAGCAGCATGGCGGCACCGACGGGGACGTTGATGCTGAAGACCCAGCGCCAGTCGATGCTGGTGGCCAGTCCCCCCAGCGGCTGGCCCACCAGCGCGGAGACGGCGCCGCCGACGGCCCACACCCCCAGCGCCCGCGCGCGCCGCGCCGCGTCGGGGAAGGCTTCGCGGACCAGCGCCATCGAGGCGGGCAGCATCACGGCCGCGGCGGCACCCTGGGCGGCGCGGGCGGTGATGAGCGTCGCGGCGGTGGGGGATGCGGCGCAGGCGGCGGAGGTGAGCGTGAAGGCGGCGATGCCCAGGGCGAGGGCCTTCTTGGCGCCGATGCGGTCGGCCAGGGTGCCGGCGAAGAGCAGCAGGGCGGCGAAGAGCAGGGTGTAGGAGTCGATGACCCACTGCTGGGTGGCGGTCCCCCCGCCGAGTTCGTCGCCGATGGTGGAGAGGGCGACGTTGACGATGGAGATGTCCAGGGTGATCAGGAAGAAGCCCAGGGAGGCGATGGCCAGGACGGTGCGAGCGTGCGGGCCGTCGCCGAGGGGCTCCTCGCCCGTGCGGGGGGTGGGCGGGACGAGCGGTGGCGCGTGAGGTGCGTCGTCGTGGGAGTGGTGGGAACCGGTGGTGCTCAGGTCGACCTCTGGGGGATGCGGTGGGTGGGCGCGGGGACGCTGGGGCGTCGACGTCGTGGGGCGAGCCTAGGAGACCGGGGGAGGTCAGGGCTCGCTGAGCGTGAGCGCGGAGAGGACCCGGTCACCCGGAACAGGAACTCCCCCCGGGTGCTCACCACGTCAGCGTCCCGGCGACCAGCTGAGGAACCCCCGCCGAGCGGTCGAGCGGTCGCCCGTCCCGGGTCCGGGTGGGTCCTGATCGCCAGGCGCGGTCGAACTCACCAGCGTCGAGGGAACGCCGTACGTCGTCCTCGCAGGGTCAGCAGGAAGGCGACGACCCCGAGCGCGATCATGCTCACGGCCAGCACCAGGCCGTCCGAGTGCCGCACGAGCAGGCCGCCGAGCACACCGGCGGCGAAGATGGCGACGTTGAACGCCACGGGGAGGAAGGCGCTGGCGACGTCGGCGTTGTCACCGCCGGCGACGGTCAGCGCGGTCTGCAGCTGGGTGGAGGCACCTCCGAAGCCGAGTCCCCACAGCACAGCGGCGACAAGGACGGTCACCGTCGACGCGTGCGCGGCCAGGAGCAGGACGGCGGCCACGACGAAGACCAGCACACTGGTGTGCAGCAGCAGGCGGGGGTGACGGTC
The DNA here is from genome assembly GCF_000017305.1 of Kineococcus radiotolerans SRS30216 = ATCC BAA-149. GTDB lineage: Bacteria > Actinomycetota > Actinomycetes > Actinomycetales > Kineococcaceae > Kineococcus > Kineococcus radiotolerans. The sequence continues at coordinate 4,288,639 of NC_009664.2, forward strand.
GATGACCGCGCCGGTGAGGACCACCCCGGCGATGGAGGCCACCCCGTACACCAGCAGCATGACGTCGGGGCGGATCCCGCTCCCGGAGTCGCGCAGGTAGGGCTCGATGTAGGTGTAGATCGTGTTGTGGGCCAGCATCCACGCCGCGATCACGGCCAGCACGATGCCGATGCCCGGCATCCGGATCACCCGGTGCAGCGGCAGGCGCGACTGCGCCGGCTGACCGGCCGCGTCCGGGACGAACACGACGATCAGCACGAGGACCACCAGTCCCAGGACGCTGAGCCCGCCGAAGGACCAGCGCCAGTCGAAGGCGGTACCGAGGGCGGACCCGAGCGGGGTGCCGAACGCGAAGCCGAGGGGAGCTCCCACCGACACCACCGCCAGCGACAGCCCGGCGCGCGAGGGTGGGCTGATCCTGCGCGCGTAGGCGGCGAACATCCCCCAGACGATCCCGGAGCAGGCCCCGGCGACGACGCGGGAGGCGAGGGAGAGGGCCACGTCCGTGGAGACGGCGGTGACCGCGTTCGCCGCGACCAGTCCGGCGATGGTGGTGAGGAGCAGGGGCTTGCGCCGGAGCCCGCGGGTCAGGGTGATGGCGGGGACCGTGACGACGATCGTGCCCAACGCGTAGGCGCTGATCAGCAGCCCGACGGTCGACTCGCTCGTACGGAGTCCGCCCGCGATAGCGGACAGCAGCCCGGCGGGCATGGTCTCCATCGTGACGAGGATGAAGCCCATGGCGGTCAGCAGGACCAGGCTGAGCCACGGCATGCGCTGGGGGTCGGTGCTGGTGGGGTCCTGCACCGGGGAGCTGGTGGAGTGCATTGAGGTCTTCCTACGCGGTCTTCCTGGTGGCCGGCGTCGGCAGCGCTGGACGCGCTGCTGGAGCTGGCCGGGGTGGTCAGCTGAACCAGCTGGGCGACAGGGGGTAGTGCTGCTCGAGCGCCTGCACCTCGTTTCCGGCCGGCGCCCTCCGGGTCGCGGTCGCGGACGGGGGACGGGTCGTCACGGGGTAGAGCTTCGATCGACCCTTGAGGAGGCATCGTGGGTGAGGCGTTCCGTGGCGGCCCAGGTCGCCAGCAGGTCCAGCGCCTGCGCGGTGGGGCTCGCCGGTTCCGCGGCGTACAGGGTCAGCGTCAGCCCGGGTTCGGCGACCATCTCCAGCGACTCGTAGGCCAGGTCGAGCTCACCGACCGCGGTGTGGTGGAAGCGCTTGGTCCCCGCGCCGTGCAGGCGCACGTCGTGCGAGCTCCACAGGGCGCGGAACTCCTCGCTGCGGGTGGAGAGTTCACCGACGAGGTCGTGCATGACCTTGTCGTGCGGATCCCGGCCGGCCTCGGTGCGCAGGATCGAGACGCAGGTCGCCGCGGCGGTCGCCCAGTCGGGGTAGAAGCGCCGGGCGTCGGCGTCGAGGAAGGTGTAGCGCGCGAAGTTGGGGTGGGTCCCCCCGCCGGCGGCGTCGAGGGAGGCGTACAGGCTGGAGTGCATCGCCCAGCCCAGGGTGTTGGTCGCCAGCAGGTCCATCCGCCCGTTGCGCACGATCGCCGGGCCGGCGGTGAACGCGTCCAGCGCCCACTGCAGACCCGGGCGGGCACTCCACCTCGACGTCGAGCGCCGCCGCGGACGGGCCAGGGCACTGGTCCCGTCGGCGGCGCTGGCCAGGTCGAAGAGGTGGGTGCGCTCGGCGTCGTCGAGGCGAAAGGCTCGGGCCAGGGACTCCAGCACCGAGGCGGAGACCCCGGCCAGCGCCCCGCGCTCGAGCTTGGCGTAGTACTCCACGCTGATGCCGGCCAGGGCGGCGGCCTCCGCGCGGCGCAGCCCGGGGACCCGGCGCGGTCCCACGTCGGGCAGTCCCGCCTCGGCGGGGGTGAGCTTGGCGCGGCGGGTGGTGAGGAAGTCCCGGACCTCGGCGCGGTTGTCCATGACGGCCACGCTAAACGCCCCGTGCAGGCATGAGGAGTCACTGCCGTGAGGTGTACCGGCGGTACACCCCTCGACAGGGCACCGCTGGCAGGCAGCCGACGCCTTTGCGGGGGCGTTGAATACCGGTGACGCACCACCTCGGTGCGCCGGACCGGCCAGCTCGTCCTGCCTGGCGGGGGCCGTCCCGCGTGGTCCACCTACCGGCAGTCACCCGCTACCGGTAGCCACCTGTCTGTGTGAGGAGCAACCCTGTGCGCGCTGTCGTGATGCACGCCCCCCGTGACGTCCGTGTCGAGGATCGTCCCGAGCCGAGGATCCAGAAGCCCACCGACGCGATCATCCGCCTGGCCGCGACCTGCATCTGCGGATCCGACCTGTGGCCCTACCGCGGCGCCGACGAGGTGAGCGAACCGCTGCCCATGGGCCACGAGTACGCCGGGGTGGTCGAGGAGATCGGTGCCGACGTCCACGACATCGAGGTCGGTGACTTCGTCGTCGGTTCCTTCTTCGCCTCCGACAACACCTGCGAGATCTGCCGCGCGGGCTACCAGACCAGCTGCCTGCACCGCGAGGTGCTGGGCACCGGCGGCGGCGCCCAGGCCGAGCGGATGCGCGTGCCCCTGGCCGACGGCACCCTCGTCGCCACCCCCGCGATGCCCGACGCCGACCTGATCCCCAGCCTGCTGGCCGCCTCCGACGTCCTGGGTACCGGCTGGTTCGGAGCCGTGGCCGCCGAAGCCGGCCCCGGCAAGACCGTCGCCGTCGTCGGTGACGGAGCCGTGGGCCTGTCCGCGGTGCTGGCCGCGAAGCAGCTCGGAGCCGAAAAGATCGTCCTGTTCAGCCGTCACGCCGACCGTCAGGCGCTGGGCCGGGAGTTCGGCGCCACCGACGTCATCGAGGAGCGCGGTGACGAGGGGATCGCCAAGCTCAAGGAGCTCACCGGCGGCCTCGGTGCGCACTCCGTCGTCGAGGCCGTCGGCACCCACGAGTCCATGCACCAGGCCATCGGGTCCACCCGCCCCGGCGGGCACGTCGGTTTCGTCGGGGTCCTACACGACGTGGCCATCACGGGTGAGGACATCTTCATGACCCACGTGCACCTGCACGGTGGCCCGGCGCCGGTGCGCCGCTTCCTGCCCGAGCTGATCGACCTCATCTGGACCCGCCGCATCGACCCGGGCAAGGTCTTCGACCTCGAACTGCCCTTGGACGAGGCCGCCGAGGGGTACCGGGCGATGGACGAGCGCCGCGCCACCAAGGTCCTGCTGCGTCCGTGACCCCCGCACCGAGCACCCGACGGAGAGGAACACCGTGCAGCTCACGAGCCTGAACCCGACGCAGCAGCTGACCGCCACGTTCACGGGGGACGTCTACATGACCCCCCTCGGTGCGGGCGGGCCCCCTTCCCGCCTCAGCGTGGCCCTGGTCCGCTTCACCCCGGGCGCCCGCACCCACTGGCACGTCCACCCCCTCGGCCAGGTCCTGCACGTCACCGAAGGCGTCGCCCTGGTCAGCACCCGTGACGGGAACGTGCTGCGCGCTCGGGCGGGCGACACGATCGTGTGCCCGCCCGGTGAGGAGCACTGGCACGGGGCGAGCGCGGACGCCTTCGCCGCGCACCTGGCGATCCAGGAGTCCGCCGACGACGGGGCCGGCGGTTCGAGCCCGGTGACCTGGCTGGAACCGGTTCCCGACGCCGTCTACCACGCGGCCCAGTCGACGGGATTCCAGGCGCAGCAGTAGCCGCTGCCGCAGGAAACGCACCTGGGACCACGTCGCCACCCCGCGCCGCGCGGTGGCGCGGGGTGACGTGCGAAGGCCACCGCGCGGTGCTTCGCAGGTGACTCGTCGAGCGCTCGCCGGCCTCGTCGACGGGTGTTCGGCGGGGGAGAACCCGCCCGGGGTACCTCTCCCGCCTCACCGGCGCGACCGACGACACCGGAGGCGCCACCGCTGCGGCTCCCGCCCGCGCGGGAGCGGAGCTGGCGCTCGTCGACATCGACGACGCGGGACCCCGCCAGTGGGACGCCCCCGACGGAACCGGTGGGAACCGGGGGCCGGGTCCTCCGACGCGGGGAGCAGGGGATCACCGGGGTGCCCTGCTGAGGGGTGTACGGGCAGGGACTCCCACGCGACCTCGCTCGTGGTGTCCAGTGCTCGCAGGCCCGTCTCGGCGGGGCCGAGACGTTCGAGATCGATCGGCGACGAAGGGTGGACGACATGGCGCACAGGTGGCTCGGCGACGAACCGGTCGGGCGGCGGGGGGTGCTGCGCGGGGCGGCGGGAACCGCCCTGGCCGCCGGTGCGGTCGTCACCTCCGCCGCGACCGGGGCTGCTGCGACCCCGTCCGCCGCCGGCGGGGGTTCCCCGGCGGCCGGTGGCGCGCTGGACGTGGTGGGCATGGCCAGCTTCGACGCCACCGACGACCTGCGCCGCTATCCCTTCCGACGCCGCGCGGTTGGAGCCCGCGACGTCCAGGTCGACGTGCAGTTCTCCGGGGTGTGCCACTCCGACGTCCACACCGGCCGCGGGGACTGGGGACCGGTGCGCTACCCGCTGGTCACCGGCCACGAGATCGCCGGGGTCGTCAGCGCCGTCGGGGCCTCGGTGACGGGTTTCCGCGTCGGTGACCGCGTCGGGGTGGGGACGTTCGTGGACTCCTGCCGGAGCTGCGAGCAGTGCCGGTCCGGTTTCGAGCAGTACTGCCTGAACACCAACGTGCAGACCTACGCCAACGCGTTGCCGGACTACGCCGACCCGGCCGACTACCCCGGCGGGTACCCGCAGGGCGGGTACTCCACCGCCATCGTCGTCGACGAGGACTACGTCGTGGCGATCCCCGACGAGATCGCCCTGGAAGAGGCCGGTCCGCTGCTGTGCGCGGCGCTGACCGTCTACACCCCGCTGCGCTACTGGGGCGTGCGGCGCGGCTCGCGGGTCGGGGTCGCGGGCATCGGGGGCCTGGGGCACCTCGCGGTGCAGCTGGCCCGCGCCCTGGGCGCGGAGGTCGTCGCCTTCACCACCAGCCCGGACAAGGTTCCCGACGCCCTGCGCTTCGGCGCGTCGCAGGTCGTGGTGGGTGAGGACCCCGCTCTGATGGCCGCCAACGCCCGCAGCCTGGACTTCGTCATCGACACCGTTCCCTACGCCCACGCCCTGGACCCCTACGTCCAGCTGCTGCGGCGGGGTGCGACCCTGTGCCGGGTCGGGGTCGGTCTGGGTACCCAGCCCAACGAGTTCGCCAACATGTCGCTGGTGCTGCAGCAGAACGCGATCGCCGGGGCCAACACCGGGAGCATCCGCGAACTGCGGGAGCTGTTGGCCTTCGCCGTCGAGCACGGCGTCCGCCCGCAGGTCGAGGTGGTGCCCGCGCAGCAGGTGGGGTCGCTGTGGCCGCGGGTCGTGGACAGGCACGCCCGCTACCGCTACGTGCTCGACATGCGAACCCTGCGCTGAGGTACCCACGATGAGAATCCGCCGATGGAGGATCGCCGTGGCGACGCTGCTCACCACCGCGGCCTCGGTCTCCTGCGCCGCGCAGGAGCGCGCTGACCCCCCGGGTGCGACGACGTCCCCGCCGCGGTCCTCGCCGCGGTCCCCGTCTGCGGCCTCGTCGGGGACCGGGGGAGCCCCCGCGTCGACGGGGACCCCCGCAGAGGCCGACCCCGCCGGCCCCCGCGTGGTCGGGACGGTGGTCCGGTTCACCTCCTCGCGCACGAGCGTCGACGTGACGATCGGCGAAGACAGCCCCGCCACCCGGGACTTCCTCTCGATGCTGCCGACGACGCTCGCGGTGGAGGACCTCTCCCGGCGGGAGAAGATCAGCTACCTCCCCCGGGAGCTGGAGCACGCCGGGACCCCGGGCTCGGACCCCGAGGACGGCGACCTCATCTACTTCACGCCCTGGGGGAACCTGGGCTTCTACTACGACGCCACCGGCATCGACTATGCCGACGACACCCTGCACCTGGGCACCTACGACGCCTCTCGCGAGCAGCTGGAGTTGCTGGAGGACGACGCCGTGGAGGTCACCGTCGCAGAGGTCACCGTGATGCCGTGACCCGCTCCGGCACCCTGCGGTGGCGGTGTCACTGCTGGGGGAGGACGACGGCCTTGAGGGAGCGGTCCTCCCGCCGCCCCACGGTGAGAGCGTCCTCAGCCTGGGCCAGGGGGAAGCGGTGGGTGATGATCGCCTCCGTGCTGACCCGGCCCGAAGCGATCAGCGACAGCGCGGTGGGATACGTCCCGGCGTAACGGAAGATCCCGGTGATGGTGATCTCCCGTCCCTGCACCAGGGGCACATCGATCGGGAGCTCATCCGCCCCCATGCCCACGAGCACCGCGCGCGCAGCGGGAGCCAGGGCACCCAGGCCGCTGCGCCAGGCGGCGGGCGCGCCCGAGCACTCCAGCAGCACGTCGAAAGACCCCGTCAGCTCCTGCGTGGCCGCCTGAGCCCGCAAGCCCAGCTCGCGGGCGACCTTCAGGCGGAAGTCGCTGACGTCGGTGACGGTGACGCTGTCGGCGCCGAACGCCAGCGCCACCTGCGCCGCCAACAGGCCGATCGGCCCCGCGCCGGTGACCAGGACCCGGTCCCCGGGGGCGATGCGGGCACGGCGCGCTGCCCACACCCCCACCGAGACGGGCTCGGCCATCGCGGCCTGTTCCGGGCTCAACTGCTCCGGTGCCGGGTGGGCGAAAGCGGCGTCGATCGTCACCAGCTGGGCGATCGCGCCGTCCACGGGTGGGGTGGCGAAGAAGACCACGTTCGGGCAGAGGTTGTAGCGCCCCGCCAGGCACTGCTCGCAGGTGCGGTCGGGCACGCCCGGCTCCAGCGCGACCCGCTGACCCACGCGGGAGGCATCGACGCCGTCGCCGACGGCCACGATGGTGCCGGCGGCTTCGTGACCGATGACCATGGGCGCTCGCACCACGTAGGAGCCGATGCGCCCGTGCTCGTAGTAGTGCACGTCGGAGCCGCAGATGCCCACCGCTTCCACGCGCACCAGCACGTCGTGTCTCCCCGGGCGGGGGGTGTCGCGATCTTCGATGACGAGCTGGTGCGGGGCCTGCAGGACGGCGCTGAGGTTCACGATCGGCTCCAGTGGGTGGTGACGGACAGGGAGAACAGGCTGCTTCGGTGCGTGGGGGACGAGCTCGTGTTGTGCAGTCAGCAGGAGTGCGGCATCGGCGGGAGTCCGTGTCAGCAGGTGCTGTAGCCGCCGTCGGCGACCAGGACGGTGCCGGTGATGAAGGAGGACGCGTCACTGGCGAGGAAGACGACGGCCGGGGCGATCTCCTCCACGGTGCTGATGCGCTCCATGGGGGTGTCTTCGACGATGTGGCGGCGGGTGCGGGGATCGGCGCTGGGGGAGTCGTCGGTGGCGATGTAGCCCGGGGCCAAGGCGTTGACCCGGACCCCGTACGCAGCCCATTCCCCGGCCAGACTGCGGGTGAGGTGGTGCACGGCAGCGTTGGAGGCGGCCGCTGCGGCGTCGAAGTGTGGACGACCGGCTACTACTCCGGCCAGGGCGCCGACGTTGACGATGACGCCGCCGCCCTGAGCGAGGAAGTGGCGTCCAAGGGTCCGGCAGCAGTTCCACGACGCGTGGAGGTTCACGTCCATCACCCGGTGCCACGCTTGCTGGGGCAGGTCGACCGCGGCGCCGGGTGCGGCGGCGCCGGCGCCGTTGACGAGGATGTCCACTCGCCCGAAGCCTGCTAGAGCTGCTGCCAGGACGTCTTCCACCTGCAGCGGGTCGGTGGTGTCGGCGTGTACGAAGAGCATCTGACCGCCCTCCGCGTGCACCTTGGCTGCCTCGTACGCACCGTCTTCGGCGTCAGGACCCACGAGGACGATGTGCGCGCCGGCTAGAGCCAGTCCCAGCGCCAGGCCAGCGCCGAGGCCGCCGGGGCTGGTGGTGACCACCGCCACCCGACCGTTGAGGTCGAACCGGTCCCACAACCGCATTGCTCAGCTCCTTCGCCATGTCCAGGCCACCGCGCCCGAGCTCTTCAACCCCCGCCCGCTGCCCTACTCCTGTCGTGCGCCTAGCTCACCGCGTCGTGCGGCGGTGCCTCACCGCTGACCGGTGTCCACGCTAGGTCGGGTGCCGATGCGCTGCTAGCGCCGCAGCAGCTCGATTCTGATACTTTCTTGCACCTCGTCGCGGTGGCGGCCCGATACCGGCGGCACCTGTGCGCAGGAAAGGATGATCATGGACTCGGTAGCCGTGCCTGCGGAGTCCCGGGCGCGCGCTGCGCCTGGTGCACGGAGCGTGCCGGCACGGGCGGTGCGGGAGGTGGTGCCCGCTGAGCCGGGCCGCTCAGCGCGCTGGCACGTACATGACTACCCCAGCCCCTTCGCGCGCTGGAACCACCACCCCGAGTACGAGGTGCACCTGATCCGCGACGGCACCGGGCGCTACATCGTCGGCGACGACATCGGCCTCTTCAGTGCCGGGCACCTCGCGCTGGTGGGACCACATGTGCCGCACGACTGGATCAGCGACCTCGAGCCGGGGCAGCGGATCCCTGGACGTGACGTGGTCTTCCAGTTCCACGGTGACTGGCTGCGCGGCTGTGAGCAGCTCCTGCCCGAGCTGCTTGCGCTGACCCCGCTGTGGACGGCAGCAGCCGGCGGCATCGAATTCCTCGGCCGCTCGGCCCGGATCGGCGCAGAGCAACTGGAACTCATCGGATCCACCAGCGGAGCGCGGCGTCTGCAGCACATCTTCGCCCTCTTCGACGTGATGGCCAGCGCCCCCGAGCAAGAACGCCGTACCCTCGGCGGGGCCTGGCGGGGGCCAGTGAGCGATCCCGCTGCCGCAGACGTCGTCAGCGCGGCACTGACCTATGTGGTGGACAACCTCACCGGCGTGGTGCGCCTCTCAACGGCGGCCGCGAGGGCGGGCATGAGTGAGTCAGCCTTCTCCCGCTGCTTCAAACGCGCCACGGGCATGACCTTCACCGACGTAGTGCGCAAGCTGCGTATGGCTCATGCGGCCAAGCTGCTGATGCAGACGGCAGAACCGGTAGCGGCGGTGGCGACGGCGGTCGGGTACGTCAACCTGTCCAACTTCAACCGGCAGTTCCGTGCCCAGCACGGCATGACGCCAACCTGCTACCGCGCTACCACGCGCCGTGATCTCACGTTCGTCAGCAGCGGTTGAGCGGGTTCCGGTCGGCACGGGTGTCAAAACCCCATCTATTGGACCCGAGCTACGACAGCGGATCCCGTGGCAGCGGTTCCGTAGCGACGGATGAGAGCCGTGCAGTGCTCGGCGGTCTCAGCGATAGGTGTTCTTGTCTGGGGTGTGGGCGTGGGTGTGGGCGTGGGCGTGGGCGTGGGCGCTGGCTGATGGGTGGTGAGGACGGCGCGGTCTGACAGGCGGGTGCCTTGTCCGGCGATGAGGATCTCGTAGGTGGCGACGGCGAGCTGGGTAGCGACGTGGGCAGCAGGATCAGTCGGTCAGCCAGGAGCAGCGGTAGAACCCTTCGCCTCGAGAACCCATTGCCGGGTCCGACCATGTCGAGGGAAGGGCCACGCTCACCTCGCCCCGCACTGATCGCCCGGCTCCAGAGTCGTCGTGGCCTTCCCCTTGCCTTCCCACCGGACCTGGTCATCACCGCAAATTCTGTTCTGGCCGAGTCGGTCGTAGGGTCAAGCCCGCTCCGGAAGAGGTCTTCGGGCGGTGTCCTGCGGTGGTGGGGAGCCACGGTCGGGGGACGCAGAGCACGTGCTGACCGCCAACGCCCCTCAACGCCCCTCAACGCCCCGTGGACGCCCCTCGACGCCCTGTGAACGTCCCGCCGACGGGTTGGTGGGATCAGGCGTCGGGGATGGTGAGGTCCCAGGTGGAGGGGTCCACGGCGTCGGGGTCGGGACCGCCGCGGCGGCCGGTGTCCAAGGAGTCCAGCCGGGCGAGTTCGTCGTCGTCGAGGGTGAAGCCGTGGACCGCGAAGTTCTCGGCGATGCGGGTGGGCTTGGTGGACTTGGGGATGGCTGAGCGGCCCTGCTGCAGGTGCCAACGCAGCATGACCTGCGCCGGCGTCTTGCCGTGGGCGGCGGCGATGGCGGCGATGGTGGGGTCAGCCAGGGCGCTGGTGCGGTTCTCGCCCCAGCCGGGGTAGAAGGTGATGCCGCCGATCGGTGACCACGCCTGGGTGAGGATCCCGTGGGCGGCGTTGGCGGCCTGCACGTCGGGTTGGGTGAAGTAGGGGTGCAGTTCGACCTGGTTGACCGCGGGCACGACCTCGGCCTGCTCGAGCAGGCCGGTGAGGTGGTGGGGGAGGAAGTTGCTGACCCCGATGGCGCGGACGGCGCCGTCGGTGAGCAACCGTTCCAGGGCGCGGTAGGCCGCTCGGGTGCGTTCGAAGTGCTGGGGCATGGGCTGGTGCAGGATGAGCAGGTCGATCTGTTCGACGCCGAGCTTGGCGGCGCTCTTGGTGAAGGCGTGCAGGGTCTGCTCGTAGCCGTAGTCGCTGACCCAGACCTTCGTCTCGAGGAACACCTCGCTGCGCTCGAGCCCCGAACGGCGGACGCCTTCGCCGACCTCCCGCTCGTTCCCGTAGCCGGCGGCGGTGTCGATGTGGCGGTAGCCGGTGGCCAGTGCGGCCTCGACGGCGTCCGTGGTCTCCTCCGGCTCGCTCTGGAACACGCCGAGCCCGAGGGCGGGCATCGTCACGCCGTTGTTGAGCGTGAGAGCGGGAGTGGGAGTGCTGGTGGACGGCGTGTGGCTCATGCGGCGCAGGTCCTTCCGAGGGGGGTGGGGTCGCGATCACGGCGTCACCGCGGGGATGGGACGGGGATCAGGTGTCGAAGCGGACGGTGCCGAAGGCAGCGACGCTGGCGGGGTCGCGGTGGTCGAAGACGGCACTGACGCCGGTGTCCAGGGAGGCGATGCGGGTCATCTCCTGCTCGGTGAGGGAGAAGTCGAAGACGTCGAGGTTCTCCGCCATCCGCTGCGGGCGGGAGGACTTGGGGATGACGACGGTGTCGCGCTGGAGGAGCCAGCGCAGCACCACCTGGGCGACGGTCTTGCCGTGGGCGGTGGCCAGCTCGGTGAGGAGGGGGTAGGTGAGCAGGTCGTCGCGGCCCTGACCGAGCGGTCCCCAGGACTCGTGCTGCACCCCGCGTTGACGCATGACGTCGTGGTCGGTGCCGCGCTGGAAGAAGGGGTGGGTCTCGATCTGGTTGACCGCCGGGACGACCTCGGTGTGGTCGATGAGGTCGACGAGGCGGTCGGGGTGGAAGTTCGACACCCCGATGGCTCGGGCGCGGCCGGTGCGGTTCAGCTCCTCCATCGCCCGCCAGGAACCGTAGTAGTCCCCGTAGGGCTGGTGGATCAGGTACAGGTCCAGGTAGTCCAGACCCAGGCGCTGCAGGGACCGGTCGAAGGCCGCGGGAGCCGCCTGCTCGCCGGCGTCCTGGATCCACAGCTTGGTGGTGACGAACAGCTCCTCGCGGGGGATGCCGCTGGCGGCGATGGCGCGTCCGACGCCGGCCTCGTTCTCGTAGGCGGCGGCGGTGTCGAGGTGGCGGTAGCCGGCGGCCAGCGCGTCGGTGACGACGCGCTCGGCCTCCTCCGCGGGCACCTGGAAGACGCCGAAGCCGAGGACGGGCATCTGCACGCCGTTGTTCAGCGTGGTGGTGGGGATGTGCGTGGGCACGTGGGTCGCTCCTGTCGTGGGCGGGATCTTCTGAGGTGCACGACGGGGTGGTCGCGGGCGGTTCGTCCGCGTCGCCGGCATCGTGGGAGGTTCCGGAAGCCGGGACGGGCCTCTCGAACGGGGGAGGAGGTTCACCGGCTGGACACCAATGTAAGACGCCTCTAACATCATGTCAACGCAGCCGCGGGTGCGGCCGGTGAGGGGAGCGCGGTGAATCCACGAAGCACCTACCACCACGGCGACCTGCGAGCCGCCCTGGTGGCCGCCGCCCGTGAACTCGTGGCCGAGAAGGGGGTGGCCGGGCTCTCGGTGGCCGAGGCCGCCCGACGCGCGGGCGTCAGCGCAGCCGCTCCGTACCGCCACTTCGACGGCCGCGCCGCGCTGCTGTCCGCGGCGGCCACCGATGCCGGACGTCACCTGCGCGCCGAGATGCAGGCGGCGCTGGAGCAGTCGCGCTGCGCCGGTGACCCCACCGGTGCGCTCACGGGCAGCCGCGGCGAGGAGGCGGGAGCCACCGGCGGTCGGCGCACGTCCGACCCCGTCGCTGACGCCGTCGACCAGCTGGCCACCCTCGCCCGGGTCTACGTCCGCTTCCAGCGAACGCACGGAGCCGCCTTCGAGCTGATCCTCGCCGACGAGCTGCACGAGATCCCCGACGAGGAGCGCCGCGAGGTGACGCGGACGCTGTTCGACCTGCTGCTGTCACCGGCGATGACGATCACCGGCGATGTTCGGGCGGCCAACCCCCTGCTGCGCAGCTTCAGTGCCGTGGTGAACGGTTTCTCCCAGCTGTCGAGCTCCGGTGTCACCCGCGGCTACCCCGTCGACCTGCGCGGTTTCCCCGACGAGGGGGAACTGGCGGCCGCTGAGGCGGCGCACGCGGTACGGGTCCTGGCTCGTGCAGCGGCCGAACCGGTGGCCCCGGAGCGGTGAAACCCTCCCGGCGTTGGCGCCGGGTTCCGCCGCGCTGTCGACGGCGCGGATGCGTCGGCTGCTCCCTGCGGGCCAGTGGGTGAGGGGAGCGGGGGCCGTCACGATCAGCGTTCGGGTGACACCGGCCCCAGCGGGACGACGGCGCGACCGGTGGCCCGTCGACCGTCCGACCCCACGTCGTGGGTGGGCGGCCGGGCTGCGGCGATCCGGCGTTGGACTCCGCCCGCTGCGCGGCGCTGGAGAACCTCGGGTTCGCACGAGGGGCGCGGGGGTGCGCCGCGGCCGCGTGCTGGAGTTCTCAGCAGACCTCGATGTGGACTCCGGAGGCGCTGAGGCGTTCCAGGACGGCCGTCGGTGCGGAGTCGTCGGTGATGAGGACGTCGACGTCCTCCAGCGGGCAGACGACGGCCAGGGCGCTGCGGGTGAACTTCGCGCCTTCGGCGATGAGGATGGTGCGGGCGGAGGCGGCCCGGATGGCCTGCTTCACCGCGGCGTCACCGAGGTCGTAGGCCATCACCCCCGCCTCGGGTGAGGCTGCGCAGCAGGTCATGACCGCAGTGTCGAAGCGCAGCGCGGCGATGGACCGTTCGGTGGCGGGGCCGACCAGGGTTCCCTCGGGCTTGCGGACCGATCCGCCGGGCAGGATCAGGTCCACGCCGGGGCCGGCGGTCAGGGCGGCGATCGCTTGCACCGACAGGGGCATGGCGTGGATGCGGCGGGAGGCCAGGGCGGCGGCGGCCGCGGCTCCGGTGGTGCCGGAGTCGATGACCACCGCCTCCCCGTCGGCGATGAGGCCGGCGGCGGTCGTGGCCAGGCGCGTCTTGAGGGGTGCCTCGTCGGCGGCGCGCACGTCGAAGGGCAGGCCTTCGCCGCGCAGGACGGTGGTGACGGCGCCGCCGCGGACCCGGCGCAAGGCCCCGACGGAGGCGAGGTGGTCCAGGTCGCGGCGGATGGTGATCGCGGAGATGTCCAGGCGCTCGGCGAGCTCGGGGACCTCCACCCGCCCGGAGCGGTGGAGGGCTTCGAGGATCTCCTTGTGGCGGAGTTCGACGTTCATGAGCGTAGAGTACCTGACCAACGATCGAATGGTCATGTACGGTGATCGAAGATGCGGGACGGGCCCGGCTGCGGAGCGCTGCTCACCGCAGGCTCCACTGCTCACCGCCGGCTCCGGCGATCGCTCCAGGCGGGGGTCGACCTGCCCCGCTGCCCCAACCCCACGACTCCGGAAGGTGATGCACCCCGTGGACGAGTCCCCCTCCCCGCCGTCCCCCGCTGCCCCGGTGACCATGCACGACGTCGCCCGCGTCGCCGGGGTCTCGCCGCAGACCGTCTCGCGGGTGCTCAGCGACCACCCGGCCGTGCGCGAGAGCACCCGCCGCCACGTGCGCGAGGTCGTTCGACGCCTGGGTTACCAACGCAACGACGCCGCGAGCCGGCTCGCCCGAGGACCACGACGCACCGCTGCTCGCACCTCGAGCACGGGTGCGTCCACGCGGTGCTGACCGCCGACCGGGGCTGACCCCGACCACCTGGTTCCGACCACTTCCCCAGGAGTTGCACCGCCGATGGCTCTCGCCCCCTCTCCAGTCCCCGTCCGGGCCGCCCGCGCCCGCGCGGGGGTGTCCGCGCTGTTCTTCACCAACGCCGTCCTCTACGCCAACCTCGTCCCCCGCCTGCCGGAGATCAAGGACCGGCTGGACCTGTCCAACGCCGCGCTGGGCACCGCCATCGCCGCCATGCCCCTGGGGGCGCTGCTGGCGGGGTTGCTGGCGTCGGCCTTCATCCAGCGCTGGGGATCGGCCACGGTCGGAGCCCTGGGGCTGATGGTGCTCGCCGCCGCCGTGGCGGTCGTGCCGCTCTCGAGCGCCTGGCTCGTCCTCGCCGCCGTGATGCTGGTGATCGGAGCCCTGGACGCCGTCGTCGACGTCGCGCAGAACGCCCACGGCTTCCGGGTGCAGCGCTTGTACGGACGTTCCATCGTCAACGCCTTCCACGGCCTCTGGAGCGTCGGCGCCGTCGTCGGTGGCCTGCTCGGTGCCGCCGCGGCGGGGGCGGGCGTACCACTGGGGCTGCACCTGGGTGTCTCCGCCCTGGTGTTCGGCCTCGTCGCACTCGTCGCCCGCCGCTCCCTGCTGCCCGGTCCCGAGGACTCCGAACGCACCGGGCCGCAGCAGGTGGACGGAACGGGGGCCGGCACGCGAACAGGGACCCAGGACAGCGGCGCCGCTGCGGACGACCCGGCCCGAGGCCGCTCGGCCAGGCGTCCGGGTCGGCGGTGGGGGCGCGCGGGCGTGCGCACTGCCGTGCTGCTCGCCGTGCTGGGCGCGCTGGCCGCCAGCGGCGCCCTCGTGGAGGACGCCGGTTCCTCCTGGGGTGCGCTGTACCTGCGGGGGGAACTGGGTGCCGGTGCCGCCGTGGGTGGTCTCGCCTTCGTGTCCCTGCAGGCGGCGCAGACCATCGGCCGGCTCACCGGGGACCGGGTCGTGGACCGTTTCGGTCAGCGCCGCGTGGCGCTGGCTGGTGGTGGGTTCACCGCCGCCGGCATGGGAGCCGCTCTGGCCTGGCCCTCCGTCCCGGGCACCCTGATCGGGTTCGCCCTGGCCGGGCTGGGCGTGGCCACCCTCGTCCCGGCCGTGATGCACACCGCGGACGAACTGCCCGGACTGCCGCCCGGTGCGGGCTTGACCGTCGTCAGCTGGCTGCTGCGCATCGGCTTCCTGGTCTCTCCCACCCTCGTCGGCTTCGCCGCCGACGCCGCCGGGCTCCGGGTGGCGCTGCTCAGCGTGGTGGTGGCGGGCCTGCTCGTCCTGGTCCTGGGTCGGTTCCTCGACCCCGCGACAGGGCCGGGAGGCCACTCCGGAGCCGGTGCGACGACGCGCCCGTGATCATCGCGTTCCCGCTGCGCGCCCTGGCGCCACCCGAGGACCGACGTGGGCTGGAGAGGATCCCCGGGTTCCCCTCCACCGGTGGGCTCAGCAGGCCCTCCTCGATCCCGCGGGTCAGGCCGCGCCCAGCCACCTCCCCGTGGGGTTCGCCGAGACTGGGCGCGGTCGCACGAGGGGATCCGTCCCCCCGGGTTCGGCAGCCGGTCGCGTGCCACCGGCTCGAGGGAGGCCCGATCGTGGGGAGGACGGTGTTCCAGCCCCGTCGTCTCGTCCTCCAGCCCCGTCGTCTCGTCCTCCAGCGCGGGCTCGACCGTTCCGGCTCGTGAGCCGCACCCGTGCCCCTGGGCCTGGAACGGGCCACGACCCGGGAGGTGAGGCCTGACGTGGCCCGTGGCGCGCTCCTCCGGCCGACGGGCAGGATGACGGGCATGGACCTCGATCTGGAATCGCGTGTCGTCCTCGTCGCCGGTGGGCGGGGTTGCATCGGCAGTGCGGTGGTGCAGCGGCTGCGGGCGGAGGGGGCGCGGGTCGTCGTCGCCTCCCGCAATCCCGGTCCCGGGGGCGTAGTGCTGGACCTGCAGGACCAGGACTCGATCGACGCCGCGGTCCGCGGTGTCCTGGACGAGCACGGGCGCATCGATGGTCTCGTCGTCAGTGCGGCTCCTTCGGCGCGGACCCTGGACCCGGCCCGCAACAGCGATCCGGTGCAGATCGCGCAGGCGGTGGACGCGAAGGCGCTGGGGTTCCTGCGCCTGGCGGGTGCGGTGGTCCCGGCGATGCAGGCGGCCGGGTTCGGTCGGGTGGTGGGGATCAGCGGCCAGAACGCCTACCTGACGGGGAACACGACCGGCGCGGTTCGCAACGCGGCGCTGATCATCGCGGCGAAGAACCTCGCCGACGAGTTGGCGGGCAGCGGGGTCACGGTCAACACGGTGAACCCGGGCCCGGTGACCGACCACCCGTCGGTGGACGTGCCGCGGGGCGGGCCGGGGGAGTCCTCCCCGGAGCAGATCGCCGCCGTGGTCACGTTCCTGGTGTCGCCGGTGGCGGCCGCGGTCAGTGGTGAGGCGGTCGCGGTGGGGCACCGGGTTCGCGGTGTGCTGGCCCTGTGAGGTCGGCTCGTCGCCGCCGGCGGCAGGCTCGCGGTGGGGGTGGTCGCTGCGGGCGGGTCTTCGTCGACGGCGGTGACCCACTGCGGGAGTAGCCCCTGAGCTCGTGAGGTGCTCTCCGCGTCAGACATCGATCGCAACCTGACCGCACCACCCGGTGGGCCTCGCTGCCTGCCGGGTGAGGTTCCTGTTGAGCCGTGTCGCACGGCGTAGCACCACGGGGAAGCGTTCGACGGGAGGTGGAGCGATGTCCGAACCACTGGCGCAGACGCCCGACGAGGGGTCCGAGGCGGACCGCTCGGAGCAGCAGGTGCCCGCCGCGGTCGACCTGGACGACGTCGACGCGCCAGGCGGTGTGGCGGGGACGTTCGACGCGCTGCGCGTCGTCGATGTGGAGGCATCTGAGGGGGACGTCATCGAGCAGGCGCAGCCCGTTCCCCTGGACGACGAGGACGATCGCGCCTAGGGCCTTTCCGGGTCGCCGTCGCGAGTTGCTGCTCGTGCCGGGCGCACCGGATCCGGTGCGAGCCCGCTCCTCGCACCGAGGGCGCGGTACGTCTCGGCCTGGGTCCGTGCAGGAACCTGCTCCACCCGCTCGCGTCGGAGCGCCTCGCGCCGTTCTCCGTCCCGCTCGACGTCGGCGTCTGACTGCTCGCTCGCCGCGAGATGACCGCGGAGTCGCCTGCGGCGCAGGATGACCGTGAGGCCGCTCAAGGCCTGGGGGACCTCGGTGGCCCTCACCGGTACGAGCGGGAGGGGGTGACCGAGTGGCGTTCGCTGCTGCTGGGTGAACGTCAGCTGAGCACCGTGACGCCGCGTTCGCGCACCGCGCGCAGGGCGGGGTCGTCGGCGTCGACGTCGGTGACGATGGCGGCGACCTGCTCCAGGGGCAGGACGGTGAAGGGGGAGGCGGCGCCGATCTTCTCCGCGCTGGCCAGGACGTAGGTGTCCGCTGCTCGGCGGGCCAGGGCGCGTTTGACGGCGGCTTCGTCGGCGTCGCCGGTGGTGAGCCCGGCCTCGGCGTGGACACCGGTGACCCCGAGGAGGAAGAGGTCGGCGTTGATGCCGGCGGCGGCTTCGACGGCGCCTGCGCCGCAGGCGACGCCGGAGTGCTTGAAGACGCGTCCGCCGATGAGGTGGATCTGGACGCTGGGGTGCTCGATGAGGGCGGCGGCCACGGTGGGGCTGTGGGTGACGATGGTGGCGTCGAGGTCGGGGGGCAGGGCGCGGGCCACGGCCAGGGCGGTGGTGCCGCCGTCGAGGATGGCGGTGCAGCCGGGGGTGATGAGCCGGGCGGCGCGGGCGGCGACGCGGCGTTTGCTGTCCACGGCCACCTCGGCGCGCACGGTGAGGTCGCCGACGGCGGGGGAGACGGGCAGGGCTCCGCCGTAGACGCGTTGGCACAGGCCTGCGGCGGCCAGTTCGCGCAGGTCGCGGCGGATGCTGTCCTCGGACAGGCCCAGTTCGGCGGCGATCTCCTTGGCGATCAGGCGGCCGTCGGTGCGCAGTCGGGTGAGCAGCAGGTCGTGGCGTTGTGCCCCCAGCATGCGTGTTCCTTCCTGTTTTCTTAAAGTCCTTCACGTTCGTGCATGTTCTGGTCTACTGTACTGCCGTACCGACGACTCGGGGGAAGCGGCACTCCCGGTAAACCTCGGGTCGTCCTCGCCGGTGCCTGCCGGTCCGGTGCCGGTGACGGTCCGGCCTCGGTGAGGCGGTCGTCCCGGGACGTCTGCGAGCGGGACCGCCGCTCGGGGAGGGGAACGTCCCGCGCGGCCACCTCGCCGGCCAGGCGCGCCCGGTCCGCGCCCGGCCCCGGTTCGGCCCGGGGTCGGTGGGCTCCGCCGTCGGTCCCGAGGTGGGTGCGGCGGTGGTGGTGCCCTCCGGGTTCCCCGAGTTCCGGTGGAGGAGCAGGTCGCCCGGTGTCTGAGGAGGCTCGGTGAAAACTCCGCGTGCGCAACGCGGACCGTCCGTAGGTTGTGCCGGTCCGGGATCACCCGGGCGTGGCACTCGGTCGATCAGGGGGGAACGTGAAGGGGATTCGACGGTGGCGGTCCAGGTGGGCCGTGGCGGGTTCGGCGGTGGCGGCGCTGACCGCGGGGGTGACGGTGGTGGGGACCGCGGTCCGCGCCGGCGCGCAGGACTGCCTCACGGGGTCGGTGGCTTCACGGTACGCGCAGGTGGGGGGCGAGCAAGGACCGCTCGGCTCGGTGACCGCGTGCGAGAAGCGCACGGCCGGGGGGACGGGGTCGTTCGCGACCTTCCGCGCCGGAGCCATCTACCAGAGCCCGGGGACGGGGGCGTGGGACGTGTCCGGTTCCTTCCTCGGCCTGTGGCGGTCGAAGGGTTCGGAGACGGGTTTCCTGGGGTACCCGCGCTCGGGGGAGGTGTGGACGAACGGGGGTGTCGTCCAGCAGGACTACCAGGGCGGTGACCTGTACTGGAGCTACCGGACGGCGGGTTCGGGCCCGCACTCGGTGTCGGGGGCGTTCCGGCGCCTGTACGCCGACCAGGGCGGGGTGTACGGCCGTCTCGGGCTGCCGCTGACGCAGGAGATCAGCGGGGTGAACCGCGGTGTGCACCAGAACCACGAGCACGGCGTCACCTACTGGACGGCTGCGACGGGGGCCCACAGCGTCACCGGTTCCTTCCTGGGGCTCTACCGCGACAACGGGTGGGAGCGGGGGCGGCTGGGTTACCCGCTGACCCAGGAGTTGGCGATCCGCGACGGCGGGGTGCACCAGAACTACCAGGGCGGGGTCATGTACTGGACCGCCGGTACGGGCGCCCACGTGCTGACGGGTGCGGTGCTGGGCGCCTACGCCTCGGTGGGGTACGAGAACGGGCCGCTGGGTTACCCGACCTCGGGGGAGTACCCGGTCGCCGGCGGCACGCGGACCGACTTCCAGCACGGCCGCATCGGCTGGACCCGCGAGGAGGGCACGTTCGTCGTGCTGCCGCCGCCGGCGTGAACCGCCGGCGTGAACCGCCGGCGTGAACCGGTGGCCTGGACCGGTGGACCTGTCGGCCGCCACGGCGACGACGGTGGCCCGTCCGGTCACCCCGTCGTTGCCGTGGCGGCGACCTCCGGTGCCTCGCCGGCCACTCCGGCGTGGCACCGGCCCCTGGACGAGGAGAGGAAGGGTTCGATCGTGCGTGCGTGGTTGACCAGCGGTGACGGCATCGACGCCTTGCGGGAGGAGGACGTGCCCGCGCCCTCGCCGGGCCCGACCGAGGTCCTGGCCCGGGTGCAGGCGGTGGCGTTGAACTACCGCGACCTGCTCGTGGTCCGCGGTGAGGGCAGCTGGGCCCCGCCGCGTCCCGTGGTGCCGGTGTCCGACGCCGCAGCGGTGGTGGAGGCGGTCGGTGGCCAGGTGACGCGGTTCCGCGTCGGCGACGTGGTGCTGCCGACCTTCCTGCCGAAGTGGCGCACCGGTGAGCTCACGGCCGCCACGTACGTGCTGCCCACGGGTGGGCCGGTGAACCGCGGGATGCTCGCCGAACTGGTCGTCCTGGACGAGCAGGAGGCGGTGCTGGCCCCGCGCACGCTGGACGCGGTGCACGCCTGCACGCTGCCGGTCGCGGGCGTCACCGCCTGGCACGCCCTCCGCAGGACGCGGATCACCGCGGGGGAGACGGTGCTCGTCCACGGGACCGGTGGGGTGGCGCTGATGGCGCTGCAGATCGCCCGGGCCGCCGGCGCCGAGGTCGTCATCACCTCCGGCAGCGGAGCCAAGCGCGCCCTGGCCCGGCGGTCGGGCGCCACCCACACCCTGGACCACCGCACCCAGGACGTCGCCGCGCAGGTGCGCCACCTCACGGGTGGCGCCGGAGCCGACGTCGTCGTCGAGACCGTCGGCGGCTCCCACCTGGACGTCTCGCTGGACGCGGTGCGCATCGGGGGCCGCATCGCGTTCGTCGGCCTGCTGGCCGGCGTCGAGGCCGAGGTCAGCACCTACCAGCTCGTCACGAGCAACGCCACCGTCCACGGCATCGAGACCGGCTCGCGGGCGATGCTGGAGGAACTCGTCGAGTTCGTCGACGAGCACCGGATCGTGCCCGTGGTCGACTCCGTGCACCGCTGGGAGGACGTCCGCTCGGCCCTGCGGCACCTGGGATCGGGCGCCCACGCGGGGAAGGTGGTGGTCGTGGCGTGAACGTCACCCACCGGTGGCTGCGGCCCACCCTCCCCGCCCCCGACGCCGGCCAGGAGCACCGGCACGGGACCTGCGCCACCTCGCCGGTGCCGCACCCGGCGATCCAGCAGCACGACGACCGGGGCGGCGGCACCGTGCTGGAGGGCACGACCGATCACCCGACGACGAGGAGCCGACCGTGCTCGTGATGCAGTACGAGATCACCCTGCCCGCCGACTACGACATGCGCGTCGTCCGCGACCGCGTCGCCAGGACCGGGCACCTGCTCGACCGGTACCCGGGGCTGGGCGTCAAGGCGTTCCTGGTGCGCGAGCGCGGGATCGACGGGTCGAGCGTGAACCAGTACGCCCCGTTCTACCTGTGGGCCGACGCGGCGGGCGCGGCGTCCTTCCTGTGGTCCGGTACCGGGTTCAGCGCCGTCATGCGCGACTTCGGCCGACCCGTCGTGCAGACGTGGGTCGGCGGAACCGCGCACCAGGCGGCGCGCTGGCCGGCCGTGCCCAGCCACGCCGTGCGCCACCGCAGCCCCCTGCCCACCGACGCCGACCTCGCGGGGATCGCGCGCGAGACCGACACCCGGCTGGCCGGGGCGGTCGAGGCGGGCGAGGCGTTGCTGGCGGCCTACGGGATCGACCCGCGCACGTGGGAGCTGGTCACCTTCACCCTGCACCGGCAGCGCCCGGCGCTGGTCCCCGAGGGGGCGGAGGTCTTCCAGGTCCTGCACGTCTCCACGCCCGAACGCGAGCAGCTGCCCACCCACGTCGCACGGCGTCTGGAACCGGCCCCGTGAGGGACCCTGCGACCGGCCGCCGCGACCTGACCGTCGCCACGGCGTGCATCGTCACCGGCCTGTGGGCCAGCAGCGCCCCGGCGGTGCTGTACCCCTCGTTCCAGGCCGAGCTCGGCCTCGGCTTCGTCGGCACCACCGCCCTCTTCGCCCTCCACCCCGTGGTCCTGGTGGCCGGGCTGCTCCTGGCCGGCGGGATCTCCGACCGGTTCGGGCGCTCCCGCACGCTCGCGGCGGGACTCGCCCTGGTCGCCCTCGGCGCCGTGGTCAGCACGCTGCCGGCGGGCACCCCCGCGCTGTTCGCCTCACGAGCGCTGGAGGGGTTCGGCGTCAGCCTCGTCCTGCCCGCCGCCAACGCGCAGCTGGGCGACGTGCTCGGCGTGCGAGCGCAGGGCGCGCGCCTGGCCGGCACCGTCAACGCCTGCGCCGCAGCGGCGGGGACCGTCGCCGCCTTCCTGGTCGGCGCCGCCTTCGTCGATGCCTGCGCGGCGGGCCTGGCGCAGTGGCCGATCGCGCTCGGCGCGGCCACCCTCCTCCTGGCCTGCCTGCGGGCGGACGACCGGGGACGCGGGTCGGCCCCCGGCACCCCGACCGCCCTGCCCGCCCTGCCCGCCCTGCCCGCCCTGCCCGCCCTGCCGGCGGCGCAGGTTCGCACGCCCTTCTGGGTCGGTGCCGGGGTCGGGGCGGTCGGCTACGCGGTGGCGGCGGTGTTCCTGTCCCTCGGAGCGCACCTCGGCTCAGACCTCACCGGTGGCGGCGCCCTCACCTCTGCCGCCTGCCTGGCGACGTTCCCCCTGGCCAGCGCGCTGGTCCCCTGGTTCACCGTGACGCTGCCCGAGCGCGCGTCCATCGTGCTCGGCGGTCTGGCCGGCGCCGCGGGAACGTCGGCCCTGCTGCTCGTCGACCGGGGCGGGCAGGTCGCCCTCACGCTCGCGGCCCTCACCGCCGGCGCCGGTTTCGGGCTGCTCACGCGGGCAGGTGCGGCGCTCGTCCACGCCACCGTCCCCACCGGGCGGCGGGCCGGCGGACTGGCCACCTCGTCCATCACCTCCTACTCCACGCAGGCCGCCACCGCCCTCGTCGCGGGCCGGGCGGCCCAGGACCTCGGGCTGCCCGGGGCCTTCGCCGTCCTCACCCCGGCCGTCGCGCTGCTCGCGATCGGTGCGGCGTCCACGCCCCGGCTGCTGCGTGTCCCCGGAGCGGGGCAGCCGACCCCGGCGGCGACACCGCGCGGCGCCGGAAACCGGCCGCGGGAGGCGACCCGTGCGTGAGGACCTCCGCCCCCGGGCAGCGTCGGTCCCGGCCGCAGGTCCTGCGGCCGCGCGATCCGCACCCGCCACCCACCCGTCGCAGCGAACCGCCGCAGCCCTCGAGGAGGACGACCGGATGACCGCCCCGACCCTGTCCGGCGAACCGCGTCCGGGGATCGAGGTCCCGGACGCACGCGGCCGGACCCACCTCGACCGGGCCGGTCGCGACCTGGACCGCAACCCCCGCGTCGTCGTCCGGGACGTGCGGCTGCTGACCTCGAACTGGTACGTCACCCGGGTGACCACCTTCGACTTCCAGCACGCCGACGGGCGCTGGAGCCGGCAGGAGCGCGAGACGTACGATCGCGGCGACGGCGCGTGCGTCCTGCTCTTCAACACCGCGGCGCGGACCGTCCTGCTGACCGAGCAGTTCCGCTACCCCGCCTACGTCAACGAGCACCCCGACGGCATGCTGCTCGAGGTCCCGGCCGGGTTGCTCGACGACGAGGACCCTGAGGTCGCCATCCGCCGGGAGAGCCAGGAGGAGACCGGGTACGTCGTCGGCGAGGTCCACCACCTCTTCGACCTCTACACCAGCCCCGGGTCGGTCACCGAGCGCCTGCACTTCTTCGCCGCCCCCTACGAGCACGGCAGCGTGCACCACGGCACCCGGGCGGGAGTGCACGCCGAGGGTGAGGACATCCGGGTCGTCGAACTCGACGTCGACCACGCGCTCGGCGAGATCGGCCACGGCATCGTCGACGCCAAGACCGTCCTGCTCCTGCAGTGGGCCGCCCTCGAAGGGCCCTTCTCGTCCGCGAGCTGGAGCCCGGCCGAGTCACCGGCGCGGAGGTGGCCCGGCGCCCGGCCGCGCCCACGACTCACCGTCCCACCCGTTCGACGACCCGTGCGTCCGGCCGACGTCTCGCCCGAGCGCTCCCCGAACCACCCGACACCTGGAGGAAGCATGCCGCACGTCGAGGAAGCCCTGCTCGCAGAACGGATGGCTCAGGCACAGCGTGAGGCCGCCCGGGCGCGGGCGGTGCGCGCGGTGCGTCTGCGGCGGCGGGCCGACGTCGCCGCTCGCCGCACCGAGGTCCTCGCCGTGCAGGCCGAGCGCGCCGAGGCCGCGGCAGACCGGTGAGCGACGGGTACGGCCCGGGGGAGGGAACGAGGTCCCCCCCGCGGGACGTGCCCAGGGCACGGCGATCGGAGAGGAGCCCGCTGAGAACGGCGCAGCCGGTTCCACCGGTCGGCGTCCGATCGACGGTGCCGACACCGCTCACTGCGCGCCGCACCTGCTCCGGGAGGCGCGCACGACGAGGGAACCGGGGAACGCGGACGCCTCCCCGGCGTGGGCGACCACCGACCACCTGGTCGGGCGTCCGCTCCTCGCGCAGTGGGCGAACCCGCCGCCGGAGAACCCGTGAACGCGATCCCGTGACGGACGCACCCGCCGCGCGATCGGAGGGTGCTCCCGTCCGAGGGAGCACCGGGAATCCCGCCTCGCCGGGGTACCGGAAGCACGTCCGCGCCGCCACCGGAACCGGGGTTCAGACCCGGTTGCCGGTGGCGGCGCGTTCGAGGTTCAGATTCGAGGTTCAGAGAAAGGTGACGACGTCCTCGTCCAGGTCGTAGGTGGCACCGGCGATGCGCAGGTGCCCGGCTGCCACGGCCTCCGCGAGCAGCGGGTCGGTCACCAGGGTCTCGACCTCGTCAGTCACGTTGCTGCGCACCGCTTCCGCTAGGAGGTGGTCCTCGTCGGATCCGGCTCGCGCTCTCTCCACCGCGGGGCGGATGGCCTCCACCAGGGAATCGATCGCGGTGCCCGTCGCGGCAGCCCCCGTCTGGACCGCCTCCAGGGTCGCACTCACGGCCCCGCACTTCTCGTGCCCCAGGACGAGGATCAACGGCACGTGCAGGTGCTCGACGCCGTACTGGATGCTGCCCAGCACCGGAGGGGCGAGGACCTGGCCGGCGGTCCGCACCACGAAGAGGTCGCCCAGGCCCTGGTCGAAGACCAGTTCCGGCGGAACGCGGGAATCCGCGCAGGCGAGGACGATCGCGAAGGGGTGCTGACCCGAGGCCACGTGCAGACGACGCTCGATGGTGTGGGCGGTGTGCTGTTCGCGGGCTGCGACGAACCGGGCGTTGCCCTGCCGCAGCAGGTCCAGGGCCTGGTCGGGATCGGTGATCTCCTCCGGGCGTTCCGGCGCCGCGCCCGCCACCACTTCCCCCTCGCCGCTCCCGCAGGCGGCCAGCAGCGTTCCTCCGCCCAGCAGTGCGCCCCAGCGCAGCAGGCCACGCCTCGAGGTGCTCGCACCCGTGTCGGACGCGGAGCTCCTGCTCACGGTGTCGGTAGTGTTCGCGGCGGTGGCGACGCTGGTGCGCGCAGGCAGCGTGGATCCCTGACGTGTCATCGGATGTCCCCCCGGACGGTTCGGCGCGATCGAGGTCGCGCGGTGCGCGCGATCCCCCCGGAACGCGCGACCGGCACGCTACCTCAGCGCACGAGATCCCCGCACCGGTTTTCCGCCGACGCCGGGCCGGGCTCCGGGCAGGCCCGGACAACGACCGTTCGGGGAGGCGGGGATCCTCCTGGCTGTCGTTCCGTCGTGGGAACTCCGTTCGTCGGACGCGGAACGGATCGACGGGCACGGTCCGGGCCGA
Organism: Kineococcus radiotolerans SRS30216 = ATCC BAA-149; assembly: GCF_000017305.1. Taxonomy (GTDB): domain Bacteria; phylum Actinomycetota; class Actinomycetes; order Actinomycetales; family Kineococcaceae; genus Kineococcus; species Kineococcus radiotolerans. The sequence continues at coordinate 4,314,025 of NC_009664.2, forward strand.
CGGTGGAGAGCAGGGGGTCGTGGAGGTGGGATGCTGATGCCGATCCGATGGTCGATCCCGACGCCGCTCGGTGGTCAGGAGACCACCGGTGTCGTCTCCGGTCGGTGGTCCTGACGCAACCCGGGCGTCCACGAGGCGTTCCCCCGGGGCCCGGTCGCGATTCTCGGTCGAGTTCAGGCCTCGGTGTGCCGCGCTCGGTTCCGGACCCTCATCGGTGATCGTGGGGCGGTCGTCGTGCGGTGACCACCTCGCCTGGGCACCGGTGACGTCACCGACGTGCGGCCTGCGGGACGACCGTGAGGTGGGAGGGAGTCCCGCCCTCTCGCGATCCCTGCCCACGACGACGCCCAGGGTCGTCACCGGCTCGCAGGCACCACCCGCCCCGTCCTCCTCCCCAGGAGCGTCTGAGGTGGGCACTAGCGTCTGAACCGACCTGTTCGCGACCGGAGGCCCCACGATGACCCCGCTGATCGACGCGTTGACCGTCCGCGCCATCCACGCCTACGAACGCGAGGACGCCTCGGCCCTCCCGGGCCTGCGCTCCCTGGGCGCGGTGATGGCCCTGCACGGCATCTCCGAGAACGGTGGGCTGGTCGGTGGGGGCATCGAGAACCGCTTCTTCAGCGAGAACGTGCCGTCGATCGACGACGCCGTCGAGGGCTACCGCTGGCTCGGTCTGAGCGACGTCGCTGGGCTCGTCGCCCGCGCCCGCGACGAGTACCTGCGGTTCCGGCCCACGGGCCGGGAGGAGCTCTCCGACGCGGATGCCGCACTGTGGGACCAGCTCGACTCGGAGTTCTTCCGAGTCGCTCACCTGGAGCGGTTGGAGGCGGCGGTGGCGGCTCGCCTGCACCAGATCGCCCCGGAGCTGCTGCCGTCCTGACCGCTGCCGCTGACCACGCCCCACCGCACGTCGAACGTCGAGGCGGTCGACGCTCACCGGTACGACGGCGACGTCGCCGGCCGTCGACGACAGCGCACGACGCGGGACGACCGTGGAGCCACCCCGTCCGCGGGCGGCGTGCGGGGGCGGCAGGTCGCGGTCCTGCCCGCGGGGGGAGTGCCGGTGCGCTCGAGCGGCCGTCACCCGCCGAACGGCGCCGCGCCGCGTGCTGCGCCGCCGGGTGCTGCGCCGCCGCCCGCGCCGGAGGCGGCTCGCTGCGTCGCGCTGCCGGCGTAGTCGTTCGTCGGGTCGCGGTAGACGGTGTGCACGTGGCCCCACCCGCTGGTGGTGACGCCGTCGACGTCCGCGCCGGCGGAACCGTCCTGCGCCTGGAAGGAGACGTACACGTTCGCTCCGGAGATCGAGAAGGAGATCCCGTCGCCGCTGCTCATGTCGTAGGTGGTCTCACCCGACCACGCCACGACCGTGTCGTCGAGGGTGGCTTCGATCTCCGCGAAGGTGGTCGCGGTGCTCTGCTCGTCGGCCATGCCCGCCCAGTTGGCGATGAGCTCGAGCAGCAACTGCCTCTGCTCCTCGCTCAGGTCCGCCCCGGTCAACCCGGTGCCGACGGCGAAGTCGCAGGTGTCACCGGGCGCGCAGGAGCTGACGTCACCCGAGGTCAGAGTCGCCTGCTGCTCGACGGTGAGGCTGTCGAAGAAGGCGAAGGCGTCGGTGTAGATCCCGTCGAAGGGTTGCACCTCGTCGCCGTCCTCATCGGTGTAGACCGCCGGCTGCACCCCGAGGTGGGTGGGGGCGAAGGTGATCGCGTCGGAGGCGCCGTCCAGGGTGGCGTTGATGCCGAGGTGGTGCCCGCCGAACTGGACCTCGAAAGCGTCGGTGTCCGAGGGGTCGCCGAAGAAGGCGATGTAGTACTGACCCAGGCTGTCCTCGGTGGATGAGCTGTTCTCGGCCAGGTACTCGTCCCCGCCCACGATGCCCGTGACGGTCTGGTAGGCCTCGTCGCTGAGCAGGGCTTCGAGCACGGCCAGGGCGGCGGTCCGCTGCTCATCGGTGAGGTCGGTCAGGTTCAAGCCGGCGCGTTCGACGAAGGTGACGGGGAAGTTCGACCACGAGGTGGTCTTGGTCTCGTCGTCGTAGGCGTAGAGCACCGCCTCGCGCTGTTCCTCGCTCAAGGTGGCGAGGAAGGCCTCGGCGGCGGCCGCGGTGCCGCTGATGGTCTGAGCGGTCGTGGTGGCGTCGGTGGTCGAGGTCGCCGCTGCGTCGGTGATCGAGGTGCTGGTGGAGCTGCTCGTGGAGGAGCTGGTCGAGGAACTAGCGGCAGTGTCGGCCGTGGTGGTGCTGCACCCGCTCAGGGCGAGACCGCCGGCGAGCAGCACCGCGGCCAACCGCGTGGCGCGGGCCCGCGCGGGCCGTCGTCGTGAGGGGGCGGTGGTCGCGTCGGTCTCCGTCATGGCACCCACCGTGCCCAGCCGTGCTTTGCCGGAGCTGTGAGCAGCCGGTGGGGCACGAGTGCATCGGTGGGAGCCGATCCGGCGGCACCGGCGCACGAGCCTCGGTCGACCGCGCTCCTCCGCGCGACGGCCAGGTCCAGATCGCGGGCCACCGTGCCTGCCGTGACCCGGTCGTGGTCACCCAGGACGAGCCCCTGCTGCTGAGGAAGTCGACGATGTCCCGCCCTTCGAGGCCGGTGCACTTCGCGTACCGGCGGGGCACGTCGCCGTGCGTCGCCGGGGCTTCGTCCAGAACCGGGTCAGGCACCACGTGGTCCAGGTCGAGTCGCAGGACGCTGTGGTCCTCGTCGCCCGCCTCGTCGCGGTGGGGGACGAATCCGCGCGTCGTCCGAGCACCCTCCCGTCGCCGAGGGCCGGCGCCTCGCGCAGTGAGCCTGCGGCTGTCGAACCGCACGCACCTCGGCGTGGCCGTGGTGCTCCGGGGCGTGGAGTCCGGCCGGTGGTGGGGCAGGTGGGCGTGTGCGCGATGCTGGGGACATGACGGTCAGCGACGACATCGACCCCGGCACCGGCTCCGACGTGCTGCGGACCGCGGCGGTCCACGCCTGGTCCCTGGACCGCACCCTGGGCCGGTTCCGGGCCGGGACCACCACCGAACCCACCGGGCTGCCGCTGCTCGAGCTGCCCGCGGCGCTGCGCGACCACGGCTACCGCACCGTGCAGCTGTGCCACTTCCACCTCCCGCACCGCGAGGACACCTACCTCGCCGAGCTCCGTACGGCGCTGGCGGAGGCCGGTGTCGTGCTGGACGCGTTCCTGGTGGACGACGGCGACCTGACGCACCCCGGCGAGGGAGCGCGCGAGGAGGCGCGGATCTCCTCCTACCTCGCCGACGCCGCCGCGCTGGGGGCCACTCGGATCCGGGTGGTGGCCGGGCGGACCCGCACCGGCACCGCGCAAGCCGACAGCTCCGCGGCGCTCGGGCGCATCGCCGCCCGCGCCGGGGACCTGCGCGTGGTCACCGAGAACTGGGGAGACGTGACGCGCGACGCCGCGGACGTCCGGGCCGTCCTCGACCCCCTCGACGGGGCGGTGGGACTGCTGGTGGACCTGGGGAACTGGACCGGCCCGGGCAAGTACGCCGACCTGGCCGAGGTCGCCCCCTACGCGGAGACCTGCCACGCCAAGGCGCACTGGAACGGGAACGTCGTGGACGAGGTGGACTACCGCACGAGCCTGTCCTCGATCCTCGACGCCGGGTACAGCGGTCCGCTGGCCCTGGTCTACGACGCGGCCGCCGACGACGAGTGGGCGGGACTGGCCGTCCAGCGCGCGATCGTGGAGGACCTCCTCGACTGAGCGGCTGCGCCTCGAGGACAGCGACCACGTCGGGCTCCTCGCCGCCCCCCGTCCCCGGGGCGGCAGCACCGCGAGCCGCCCGCCTCGGACGACCGCTCGGGAGCGGTGCCGGCGGGTGACACCCGACGCCGTCGTCGTGCGCCGACTCCCCGCCCAGCCGCCGCTCCCACGCCTGAGCCCAGCGGTGCCTGGCCCGCACGGGTCGTACCGGCCAGGCACCGACCCCGGGTCAGGAACGGCCTGCGCTCGTCCCGGGGGCGCTGAGGAAGTCGGGGACCTCCAGGGCCCGCGAGGAGATCCGCACGTCGCCGATCCAGCCGTAGAAGCCCTGCCCGAACTGCTCGTCGGACTGGGTGGCGCCGATCGCGAACGGCTTGCCCAAGGTGGCGATGCCCCGTGCCCGCTGGGACGGGTTGCGAGCGATCCGCGACCCGTCGACGAAGACCACTGTGTGTTCGCCGTCGTTGACGATCGCCACGTGCGTCCACCGGCCCGGGGTCAGCGCGTGCGTCCACGACGTCGGGTTCACGTCGTCGACGGAGGGGTAGAGCACGAACTGCAGGAACCACTCCGACGTGACGTTGAGGCTGCAACTGGGTTCCTCGGTGGTGTACCCGCTGGTCTTGCCCGCGTCGCCGTTGTTGCCTTCCCAGCTGAGGACCCCCATCCAGGCGTGGTCGCCGACGAAGGGGTCGGGGAGCTTGAGGAACACCTCGATGGTGAACCCGTCGAGGAACTGCTCGGAGTTCACCGGCGCGTCGGGACCGGTCTCCAGGACCGCTCCGCCGTCGGGGTCCTTGTGCCCGTCGAAGCGCAGGCTGGCGTGGGCGGGGGCGTCGTCGTGGTGGTCGCGGGACCAGGTCAGCGCGCCCGCGCCGGCGGTGCCGATGAGGCGGGCGGTGACGTCGTTGCCGTTCCCGGTCTGATCACGCACCACGCTGCCCGCCCCGACGACCGCGCCTTCGACGCCGTCGCCGGTCTCGTCGAAGCGCCAGTAGGCGGCGGTGTCGGCGGTGATGACGGCCTCGGCGGGCCGCGGCTGCGGCACCACGGGCGGGGCGAACCCGGCGAAGCGTTCGGTGGGGACGAGGTCGAAGCTGAAGCGGTCCAGGTCGGTGCTGCGTTCGAGGGCCTGCTGCTGCAGCGGGGACCGCTCCTCCTCGGGGATGGAGAGCAGCCAGGGGGAGATGGTCTCCACGTCGACCACACCGCGGGCCAGGTCGAAGTGGTAGAGGCGGACCGTGCCCGATCCGCCGTAGTACTGGTCCTGGTAGTTGGTCAGGTGCGCGTGGACCTCGTGGCCGGCGTCGTTGACCAGGACGGTGCGCCCCACCGGCCAGAAGTGCCCGTTGAGGGTGAGGAAGACCTGGTCCCGCCCGCGCAGGAGGTCCTGCCACAGCATCGCCCCGTACTCCGAGAGCGAAGCGGTGCCGGTGTCGTCGGCGGCGACGAGGTCGTGGGTGGTGAGGATCACCGGCAGCGTCGGGTGGGCGTCCAGCACGCCCGCAGCCCAGGCGGTGCCGCGCTCGGAGGCGCGCCAGTCCATGGCCAGCAGCAGCCACTCGCGCCCGCCCGCGCGGAAGACGTGGAAGGTGTGGTACCCGTCGGGGGAGGCGCCGCGGAAGGTGGGCACGTCGCGGAACCGGTCGGGACCGAAGTGCTCCAGGTAGGGCGTGGACCCGCGCTGGTCGTCACCGGAGACGTCGTGGTTGCCGGCCAGGACCGAGTACGGCAGGTCCTCCCGTCCACCGGTCGGCATCTCCTCCGCCCAGACCTGCGCGGCGAGGGCGATCTCGGCGTCGCTGCCGTGTTCGGTGAGGTCGCCCAGCTGGGCGAGGAACACGATGTTCTGCGCGGTGCGGTTCTCCCGCAGCCAGCGCAAGGTGGCGCGCACCGGGGTCGGTTCGGCGCTGTCGGCGTCGAAGAGGTACTGGGTGTCGGGCAGCACGGCCACGGTGAAGCGGGGGGATTCGAGGTCGACGCCACCCGAGCGGGCGGGGCGGGCGGGGTGGTGCCGGTCCCCGGCTGCGGCCGGTGGAGCAGCTGCGGCGGGGCCGGCGAACACGGTCGCGGCCGCAGGTACGGCCAGACCGGTGGTGAGCAGCGACCGGCGCGACCACGAGGGCGTCACCGGCGGGTGGGCCGGCGGGGTAGCTGCCGCAGCGGACGGGGACACGGTCGACGTGGTGGGAGTGGAAGTCGATGGGGTGGCGGGTGGGGTGGGCTCGAGAGGCACCTGGGCATCCGATCGTCCTCGGCCGGTACCCGGGGGTCGCCGTGGTGAACGGTGCCCGGGGAGTCGGTGAACACGATCAGCGTCGACGTGCTCGTGGGGTGAGCAGCGCGGACGTCGAGGCCGCGCGGCATCCACCGTTCACCGGCAGCGGTGTGGGCGGGAGGGCCGGTTCAGCCGCTCCTGCGCTGGCGGTAGGTGCGGGTCTTGTGCCGGTTGCCGCAGATCTCCATGGAGCACCAGCGGCCTGCGCCGCTGCGGGAGGTGTCGTGGAAGGCCCAGCGGCAGTCCGGCGCCGCGCACAGCTTCAGGCGGGCCCAGCGGCCGGTGGCGGCGCTGGCGGCGACCGTCTCGACGATGACGTCGAGTCCCGCCACGCCGGTGGCCGCGGCCAGGCGCAGCCGGCCGGGAGGGTCCGGCACCAGGCGCAGCGGGAAGCGGGCCAGGAGGTTCTCGGCTGGCGTCGGGTCGACCCGGGAGAGCGCCGGCTCACGGGGTGCCCGGAGCGGTGCGCTGGTCGACGCGTCGCCCAGGACGTCGCGCAACGCGGTGCGCAGCGCCACCGCGGTGTCCAGGTCACGCGGGTGCAGGGCCGTGTCGGCGCTCGCGAGGTCGCGGGCCTGCAGCCAGGCGGTGAGGGCTTCGAGGGAGGTCAGTTCGTCAGCGGCGGTGTGCTCGCGGCCGTGGCGGGTGAACGCCCGCTGGTCGAGGGTGTTGAGGAACTGCTCGACGAGGTCGAGGTCTCCCGCTCCGTGCATCACGACACCAGTGTAGGTCGAATCCGGTGTTGACAAGGCCACCGACACCAGCTCTACGCTTCACTGGTGTCGACAGCGCCGACGCTGGGACCACCCCCGAGACCGCTGGAGGGACTGCTGTGGACACCACCTCGAAGACCACCGTGGAGGACGGAACGACCACGCCCGTCGACCGGCGTCCGGTCGACCACCCCCTGGTGGAGGTGCCTGACGCCGAGCTCGAGGACCTGCGCGCCCGGCTGCGGTCGACCAGGTGGGCCGCGCCGTGGCCTGCTCCGGGCCGAGAGCCGTGGCAGGCGGGCACCGACGGGGACGAACTGCGCCGCCTGGTCGCCTACTGGGCCGACGGCTACGACTGGCGCCGGTACGAGGCCCGGATCAACGCGCTGCCCTCCCACGTCGCCGACATCGACGGCACGCGCATCCACTACCTGCGCTTCGACGCTGAAGGGGGCCAGGAGGATCAGGGAGACCAGGGAGGTCGCGGCGCGCGACGGGCCCTGCCGATCGTGCTGACAAACGGCTGGCCCAGCACCTTCTACGAACTGGTGGAGCTCGCCCAGCGGCTCTCGGCTCCCTCCCGCTTCGGCGGCGACCCCCGGGACGCCTTCACCGTCATCGCGCCGTCGCTGCCCGGTTTCACCTTCTCCACCCAGCGCCCCAGCCTGGATCGTGCGCTGCCGACGCACGAGTCGTGGCACCGCCTCGTGCACGACGTCCTCGGCTTCCCTCGCTACGGCGCCCACGGCGGGGACCTCGGTGCGGGCATCACCGGCTGGCTGGCTCAGGCCCACCCGGAGGCCGTGGTCGGGATCCACCTCCTCGACGTCGATCGCACCCCGCCCGCCGACGCCACCGGCCTGACCGCTGAGGAACGCGCCTACCTGGACGCGATGGCGACCTGGTCGGCGGAGGAGGGCGCTTACGCCCACCAGCACAGCACCCGCCCGCTGACCCTGGCCCAGGCGCTGAGCGATTCCCCCTCGGGCCTGCTGGCCTGGATCCTGGAGAAGTACCGGGCCTGGAGCGACTGCGGCGGGCAGGTGTCCTCCCGCTTCAGCGACGACTTCCTGCTCACCCAGGCCTCGCTGTACTGGTTCACCGCCACCATCTCCACCTCGTTGCGGCCCTACTACGAACGCGCCCACGACCTCGCACCGACGCTGGACCGGGTGCAGGTCCCGACCGCTGTCGCGGTGTTCCCCGCCGACCTGGGCGCCGCGCCACCTCCGAGCTGGGTCCGCCGCCGCTACGACCTCGCCCGGTACACGACGATGCCGCGCGGGGGGCACTTCGCCGCCCACGAGGAACCCGAGCTGCTGGCGGAGGACATCACCGCCTTCTTCCGCAGCCTCTCGCCCCAGGTGGTGCAGCACCCGTGAGGCGGCACGCGTTCGTCCGCGCCGACCAGGCCGTCCTCGACGACCTGCAGGAGCGGCTGCTGCGCTTCCGCGCCGTGCCCAGCGCTCACCGTCACGGCGACCCCCTCGGTGGCGGTTCCGAGGACTCCGCGGGTGATCTCGGCGTTCCCGCCGGCCTGCTGAGCGCGCTCCTCGAGCACTGGCGCAGCGGTTACGACTGGCGCGTCCACGAGGACCGCGTCGCCGCCCACCCCTGGTTCGAGACGGAACGGACCGCCGTCCCCCTGCGCGCCGTGGTCCGCGAGGCCGTGGTCCGCGAGGCCGTGGTCCCCGACGTGGCGCCGGCCGCGCTCGCCGCCCCGGGCGCCCCGGACGGCCCGAGCGCCCCGGGCGACCCGGGCGGGTCGGCAGCTCCCGTCGTCCTGCTGCTGCACGGCTGGCCGGACTCGGTCCTGCGCTTCGAGCGTCTGTTCCCGCTGCTGTCCGACGTCACCGTCGTCGCCCCAGCGCTGCCGGGTTTCCCCTTCGCCGCGCCCGTGCCGCAGGGCGGTCTGTCGTCCACGGCGATGGCCGACGCGGTCGCGGCGGCCATGGAGGAGTTCGGGTTCGCGCGCTACGTCGTCTCCGCCGGTGACGTGGGCTGCGACGTCGCCGAAGCCCTCGCTGCGCGTCACCCCGGTGCCGTGTCCGCCCTGCACCTCACCGACGTCTCCCAGTACCACTTCCTGCACGACGTTCCTGCCGACCTGGACGCGGAGGAGCGGGCGTACCTGGCCCGGGGAACCCGCTGGCAGGCGGAGGAGGGTGGGTACATGCACGAACAGGCGACGCGGCCGAACACGCTGGCGGTGGGGCTGGGGGACTCCCCGGCCGGGCTCGCGGCGTGGATCGCGGAGAAGCTGCTGCGCTGGAGCGACGGCGACGGATCCCTGACCGACGTGTTCAGCCTCGACGAGGCGCTGACGTGGATCACCGCGTACTGGGTGAGCGGTGCCGTCGGCACGTCGTTCACGCCCTACGCCGCCGCCGGGGCGAAGAACTGGCCCCGCGTCGAGGTGCCCACCGTCGTCACGGTGTTCGCCCACGACCTCGTCAACGCGCCGCGGCGGTTCGCCGAACGCTTCTTCGACGTGGTCCAGTGGCGTGAGTACGAGCGGGGAGGTCACTTCGCGGCCTGGGAACGCCCCGGCGACTACCTCTGGGGTGTGCGCGCCGCGGTGGACCACCGGCGATCGGGCTGACCCCGTCCGACCCGCGCCGGATCGAGGACGGTTCGCCCGGGAGCGGGCCTGCGACGAGCCACGCCACCCGGCCGCGTCGACACGGGCGGCGCCACCGGGGCGACGATCCTCACGCGAGGTGTCGAGGCTGATGATCAGGAGGGCGCGGAGGAACCAGGTGGGCGAGGCGGTCGGCTCGGCCGCCACCACCGTGGCCGGTTCCTGTCTGCGTCAACGCCTGCGGTGTCGGGACGCAGGAATCGTCCACGCCACACGGGGAATCCCAGGAGGACGAGTCGAGGTGCACACCGGGCGGATCCGGAGTCGCGCAGCCGGGACCGATCCAGGCGCGGTTCCTCCCGGACCCGGCGTCGTCCCCATCGCCGGAACCGGGGGACGGATCACCCGAGGGCCTCCTCCCACCAGGCCGACAAGGGCCACGATCGCTGGACGTCGCCGTCCGCGGCGCGGGTGTGCCGCTGGAGGCGCGTGAGGCGGGCGAGACCGGCTCGCACCAGCGTCACCCCGAGCGGAGCGGCCGGTGCACGCCGGTCCTGGACCGCGCAGACCCAGCAGTCCGGTGGGCACGATGGATCCGCAACCACCGCGGTTCGCGGCAGGTTGAAGCGCACGAGTACTCCTCATCACGATGACGTCGAGAACGGGTGGGGCATCCGGAGGCTCACGGTCTGAACGGGCCTCTCGACCGGTGCCGGTCACCGGAGTGACGTTAGGAGCTGCACCGCACTGCAGGTCAACTCCATTTCGGGCTCCTCGGGGTGAGGCAGCGTGCTCCCTGGTCAGCGGAGCCGGTGAGCGCGAGGCCACTCAGTGGGTCCACTCAGCCAGGAGTTCACGCAGCCAGGAGAAACCCGCACCTCGGCCGTCGCCTCCTCGACCCGAGCCGTGGAGAGGGCATCGGTGGGTTCACCCACCTCGGCCGGTGGCAACCCCCGCCGCGCTGATGGACTGCGCCCAGGGCCGGGTGGGGCTGCACCGAGCGGGGAACCGGCCCGGACGATCGGTGTCGCGGCGTGAGGCGAGGAGGCTGCGTTCCCGGTGGTGGTGGACCGCCGGTCGGTGGAGTCGGTGCTGGCGACGTCGGCGCCGATGAGGAGCGGGTCCTTCGGGACGCCGGTGAGCGCGCCCGCGCGGGGCTTGACCTCAAGTCCGCTTGAGCAGGTGGACTCGCCGCATGCGTATCACTCACGTCCAGGTGCCCGTGCCCGATCCGGTGGCCAGCGCCGCCTTCTACGCTGATGTCCTGGGGGTGGGAGTGAGCCCAGCCGCCGGCTGCGGCGCCGCCCGTGCCGGCGGCGACGCGAACACCGCTGATGGTGTCGGTGGCGTCGGTGGTACGGCTGGGCTGTGCGCACGGGCGGTCCAGCTGGGGGCGACCACGCTGGTGCTGGTGCGCGATCCGCACGCCGATCCCTTGATGCAGCACCTGGCGATCACGGTGCCCGGTGATGCCGGCCGCAGAGCGCACGACTGGCTGCGCGAGCGGGTGCGGGTGCTGGCGCACGCGGGGAGCACCCTCCTGGAGGCGTCCGCGGGGTGGCAGGCGCAGTCGGTGTACTTCCGCGCCCCGGACGGGACGGTGCTCGAGCTCATCGCCCGCCGGCGCCTGGCGGGTGACCTGGGGGACACGGCGTTCGGCCCGCAGGCCCTGCTCGCGGTCAGCGAGGTGGGGCTGGCGGTGCCGGACGTGGCGGTGGCGGCGGCGCGTCTGGAACGCGCCTTCGGGCTGCGGGCCTTCGGCGGCCCGCCGTCGTCCAGCTTCGGTGCGGTGGGCGACGACGAGGGCCTGCTGGTGCTGGTGCGCACCGGCCGGACGTGGTTCCCCACCCGTGACGCCGTCGCCGGGCCCGAGGAGGTTCACGTCCGGATCAGCGGGACCCCGGCCGGCTCGATCGACGTGAACGGCCTGGCGACCGTGACCGGGGGGAGTCCGACGGGCCAGGCGTGAGACGCCCGCACTCCTGGAGCCGTGGGCGCCGCCGTCGACACGTCGACGGGTGCGTGACCGGGGCGGGCGCGCGGTGCGGTCGCAGGTGGTGGCTCTTGACGGCCTCAGTTCGTTAACGTACGTTCATTAACCAAGGGTTCGGTCTCCAGGAGGGGTGGGAGTGGCACGGCCACGTACCGTCAGCGACGAAGCGATCCACGCGGCGACGGCTGAGGTGATGCGCCGCCACGGCCTGCAGGGCACCACCCTCGCGGCGGTCGCCGCCCACGCCGGGTTGTCCGCAGCGGGTCTGGTGCAGCGCTTCGGGTCCAAACGCCAGTTGCTGCTCGACTTCGCCCGCCGCGGCGAAGCGGCCACCGTCGAGTGCTTCACCACCGCCCGCTCCACGTCGACCTCACCGCTGCACGCCGTGCAGACCGCGCTGGCCATGCTGACCGCGCAGGTGCGTGAGCGCTCCGAGCTGGCCAACAACCTCAGCTTCCTGCAGCTGGACCTGGCCGACGAGGACTTCCGAGCGCTGGCGGCAGCCAACGCCCGCCAGGCGCAGGCGCAGATCGAGGAGCTGTTGCGGGAGGCGGTGACGGCGGGGGAGCTGGCCGCCACCGATACCGGCGCGCTGGCCCGCACCGTCTACCTCACCTACAACGGCGTGCTCACCCTGTGGCCGCTGACCGGCACCCGACCCCTGGCCCGCGAGCTGCACGACGCGGTCAGCGCCGTCCTGCGCCCGTACCTGCCCACCCGGCGGTGACGAACCCGCACTCCCGCCGGCTTCGACGTCCGCCGGCGTCCAACAACCTCCGTCGACCGTCCACCACGCGCAGAGAGCGAGCAGTCATGACCTCCGCACCACCGTCCTCGACGTCTCCCGAGATCCCTCCCGCGACCTCCCCGGCAGTGGTGACGCTCGCCGCGGCAGCCCCTCCCGGTGCGGGCTCGCCCACGCGGGCCGCGCCCTTCACCGGCGCAGTCTTCATCGCCACCAGCCTCGACGGCTACATCGCCCGCCCGGACGGTGACATCGACTGGCTCACCGAGCGCGGCGCTGACGCCGGGGACACCGGCTACGAGTCCTTCATCGACGGGATCGACGCCCTGGTGATGGGGCGCGGCACCTACGAGAAGGTCCTCACCTTCGACGCCTGGCCCTACCCGGGGCGCACGGTGTTCCTGCTCAGCCGCCGCGCCGAGCCCGGCGTCGACGACCGCGTGCGCGTCGTGCGCGACGTGGCGGAGGCCGTGGACGCGATCAGCGCCTGCGGAGCCCGGCGTGTCTACGTCGACGGCGGACAGGTGGTGCAGTCCTTCCTGGCCGCCGGTCTGGTCCAGGAGATCACCATCACCACGGTCCCGGTGCTGCTGGGGGAGGGGTTGCCCCTCTTCGGCCGGCTGGGAGCCGATGTGGATCTGCAGCACCGGGCCACGACCGTCCTGGGAGCCGGTTTCGTGCAGTCCACCTACGCCGTCAGGCGGTGAGGCCCAGCCCCTTGGATCCACCGACGAGACGCGGCCGCGGTGTCTCGAGGGGGTGGGTCGAACTCCCTCGGCTGGTGCCCCAGCGGCCGGTGGCCCGGGGCGGGGGCGACATGTCGCGAGGCTGCCGCTCGTACTCGGCCGCGGTGGTGGCGCCGGCGAGGGGGTGAGGCCGCACCAGCCGGGAAGACCGAGGCGGGAGCTGGGAGCTGCGACGATGCCGGGGCCGAAAACGTCGAGGAACCACGAGGCGAACCCGCCAGGTGCTCTCAGGTGCGGCGCACGACGGCGTGTCCACGCAGCTGGGCATTCAGCTCGGCGTGATGTGCCCCGGCGGGAGCGGACGAGCGGGCACGCCGGTGTCGGGGTGGTGCGCGCGCTCCTGAGGGCTGATCCGTGACGCCCCTCAATGCCCGGGCCGCTAGGACCGCCTCGGCCGCGGAAGGGCCGTCCCACGAGGAGATGACTGAGGTCCGGTGGTCAGCTCCGTCTCAGGGCCGGGGAGTCGATCGCGTGCTGGATCCTGCAGCTCACCGCGGCAGCAGCGGCAGCGGCTGGACGCAGCGGTGGCGGGCGCCTGCCCTCACCCCTGGTCCCGCAGGAGGGCCCGGTCCATGGCCGCGATCTCGTCGATGAGCCAGAGCGTCTTCAGCGCCAGGGCCTCGTCACCGGCGGCCAGGGCGTCCTGGCCCAGCTCGTGGACGCGCGACCGCAGGTCGGCGGTGCGTGTCGCCTGCGCCGGGGTGAGGTTCCGCCCCTGCGCGGTGCGGTCGCGGTCCGCGGAGTGCAGGTGGTCGCGAACTCGCTGCAGCGGCGACGGCGCCACCTGGGGTGCATCCGGCATCCGCTGGACGGTAGCCCGTCGCTCCCGCCGCAGCTACCACCTGGGGCCTCGCGTTGCCGAGGTGGTGCGGGGGGCCGCCGGGATGGCGTGGAGGTCAGGAGCGCGAGGTCGGCGAGCGGACGCCTGCCGTCGGACGTCGTCGGTGTGACTGGATGTCCATCCTGCACCGGCGCTTCCGCTGGCTGGGGCGTTCCATCGGGGTATCGGCCGGTCGTCACGGGTCACGGGCGCGGCTGCTGTCCCCCCGAGGCCGCGGGGGAAGCCTGGCCGCCGCAGGTGCAGCGCGCACCGTTGAGGGGTACGTGGTCGGCACCGAGCGGTGGACACGTCGCCCGGGGCGGGTGTGGCGGCTGCCTGTCCTCAGGCGTCAGCGGGTACGTCAGTCGCGTGCTGCCCCGGCGTTGGGGAGGCGCTCGACACTGGTGGACAGCGATGAGCCGACGCCGTGGGTCCAGGGCATGACGCGGTGCCAGCCGGCCCGCTGCAGCGCTCGGTCCAGCACGTCGGTGCTCATGGGTTCTGTAGAGACTGGGGAAGCCCACGGCAGCAGCCGGTACCAGCCCGACCACTCCCGCAGCTCCCTCGATCGTGACGGCGTCCACGTGGACGACGGGCTCGTCTCCCCGACGCCCGAGAGGGCTCTGGCGGGGGAGGGGGCTTCCGGCTGGTGCAGGTCGTCGGGTGGACGGGGGTCCTCCAGCAGCACGCGTGAGTGCCGTTGGCCTGTCTCGGGCAGCGTCAGCACCAGGCTGTGGGCGAGACCGTGGGCGCGGTGGACGACGCTGTCGAGATGGTCACCACCGTGGCCACTGACGACGGTGTAGGTCGCCCTCAACCGCTGCCCTCGGGGGGCGGGGCCGTCCCAGTCCGGCGGGTCACCGAGGTCGCGGGCTCGGGCCACTCCGCAGGTGAGGTCGCCGATGCGGTCGGTCAGTTCCGACAGGTGAGCGTGCAGCTGCTGCAGCGAGGCCAGCACGTCGACGTCGGATCCAGGTGGAGGGGCTGCTGGCGCGGGGGAGGCGGCGGGACGCCACCGGCTGAGGCCGTCGGGGGCCTGGCGCCAGTGCCGTGACCGCCGCGGCTCCCCAGCAGGGCCGGCAGAACCGGCGGAACCGGCCAGGGCCCAGTCCTGGTGCAGCAGGGTGTGCTGGGTGCGGGCGAGGTCTTCGGCGGTGTCGACGGCTTGCAGGAGCTCGTCGAGGAGGTGCCCGGTGAGGCGCTCGATGGCCAGGCGGCGGATCCTGGTGCGGATGCCCTTGCCGCCGCGGATCCTCTTGCCCCGGGCGGTGCGGTCCAGCGTGATCCACAGCTGGGTGAGGGCGTGGTCCAGGCGGGAGCTGGTGAGGGTGATGCGGCCGACGGCGAGCAGCACGTCGTCGGTGGGGGAGTCGGGCACTGGATGAGCATGGCCCAGGACGGCGGGAAGGCAAGATGAGTCCGTCGCAGGAGCAGGTGGGGCGGTCGCGGTCGGTGGGCGTGGCGCGCGGGTGCGGCCTCCGTTCACCGGCAACGCTGAACGCGCGCTGCCCGTGCGCCGTGCACCGGGCTCGCAACCCTCGACGTCGCCACGGCGCACTCGGTGGTCTCCCGCCGATCAGTGACCCGGAACGAACGTGATGGCCGAGTGCACCCGGGCGGTGTGGGATTCCGACGTCCTACCTCGGCGTCGGGTGGTGGAACGCTCCTCGCTCGCATCAGCCGAGCCCGGCAGTCGGCTCGTGGCTTCGAGCGGTCGGTGAGTACGGCGCTCGCCGTGGCGGGAAGCGCCTGTGCGCGGATGGTGCTGCGCCGGTCGACGAGGTCGGCGCAGCACTCACCAGGCATCGGAAGCGATCACGCAGTGCTGCGGGTGCTCAGGACGTGGCGTCAGGGTGCTCGGCGCGGACCGCGGCGCCGGCGGCGGTGACGAGGGCCACGGTCTGATCGACGACGGCCTGCCGATCGGCCTCGAACGCCGGGTCGGTGAGCAGCGACTCGTCGCTCGGGTACTCCAGCGCAGAAACGTGCAGGTGTCCTCCAGGGACGTCCCACGCCTGCATGCCGATCCGCAACCGGTTGGAGCGGTACATGCTCTCGTTCGACAGGTAACTGCCCCCCGGGCCCGACCCGGCCCGGCTGCCGGGCGTCGGGTCGTCCCCGCACTGCAGGGCCGTCGGCTCCGGCCACGTCCCGGCCGGCCATTCGCAGATGCCGTCGTTGAGCTGCACCGGCCACGGGCCCGTCCCGGCGGCGATCATCGCCTCGTACGGGAGGGTCGTCTCGATCCACTCCGGCGAGTCGTACGGCTGCGGCCAGTGCGAGGGCCGCGAGACCGGGCCGAACTGCTGGTTGCGGTTGTTGTCCGGAGAGCCGCCGCGGGCGTTGGCGGCCCACTGCTCGATGTCCATCTTGCCGCGGCCGGTCTGGCTGATCGTCATGATCATGTCGGTGCGGTCCTCGCCGGTGGCCAGCACCGGCCCGAACGCGTCCTCGACGACGCCCTGGTCGAAGTCGGTGTAGTTGACGGGCAGGACGACGGCCTCCACCGTGACGGGACCCTGCGCGGTCTGCACCGTCCGCCCGTCCAACTGCAGGGCGCTGGCCCCGGAGGGGTTGGAGTTGCGCAGGCTCGCGTCGAGGCTGTACGTGTCGAAACCGCTGATGACGACGCGCGTCGCGTCGGGTTCCTCCTGCGACCAGACCACCGAGGAGATCCCGCGGCTGGTGCGGTCGAGCAGGTGCAGCAGGGCCTGCCGCTGCAACGGGCTCTCCAGGTACGTGGCGTCCAGCGCGCGCAGCGCCGCGCTCATCGACGTGCGCGCCCAGTACAGCGGCCGGTCGTCGTAGCGGTCGATCGTGCCGCTCTGCAGGCGACCCTGGGCGCGGGCGACGGCGGTGTCCCACAACCCCTGGCCGCTGCTGCGGACGAGGTCCTGCGCCTGCTCCAGGGTGGTCGCCGCGCACAGCCGGGAGGAGAAGTCCGCGACGAGGCCGTCGAAACCGGCGGCGCGCAGGAACTGCTGGGAGGCGGGTTCCCCTCCGGGCACCAGCGGCTGACCGAGGCGGGACTCCTCGACGGTGAGCACGGTCGACGGTGCGGCGCACGCCGGGGCAGGGGCGGGGGCGTTCTGCGCGGCGGAGGGTGCCGCGGCACCGCCCAGCACGAGCGCGGTGGCCGAGGCACCGAGGACGGCGGTGCGCCAGCCGGTGCGGGGCGGACGAGGAGGAAGGGCCACGGTGACCTCACCAGGTGGGGGTGGGACGAGCGGACGGCCTCGACGCTAGCGAGTTGTTGAACGACCTGGCAATGGTCCTGCTGTTTCGACTACGTTTCGCAGATGCACTCCCCGGCGCCGGACGGTGACGCGCGACTGCCGGAGCGGTTGAGCTCCGCCGGCCGCGCCCTGGTCGCCGGCGGGGGCGCGGACCGGGTCGCGGAGGCCCTGCGGGACCTCGTCGCCGACGGCGCGCTGGTGCCGGGGACGCGGCTGCCGGAGGACGCGACGAGCGCGTCCCTGGGCGTCTCACGGAACACGCTGCGCGAGGCGTTCCGGCTCCTGGTCCGCGAGGGCCTGCTGCGCCACGAGCTGCACCGCGGCGTCTTCGTGCGCTCGCTGACCGCCGCGGACGTCGTCGACGTGTACCGGTTCCGGCGCGTGCTGGAGTTCGCCGCCATCGACGGGCCCCACGAACCCTCTGCCCTGCAACGAGCTCGCGAGGCCGTCGAAGAGGGCCGGACGTCCCGTCGGGCCGGTGACTGGGAGGGCGTGGGCACCGCGAACAACCACTTCCACTCCGCGGTCGTCGCGCTCGCGGGCAGCCCGCGCATGGACGACAGCATGCGCCACCTGCTGGCCGAGCTGCGGCTGGCGTTCGTCGTCGTGACCGACCCGCGCCCGTTCCACGAGCCGTACCTGGAGGACAACGGACGCATCGCCGACCACCTCGAAGCAGGCGAGCGCGGTCGCGCGGGACGGTTGCTCGCGGCCTACCTCGACCGCGCCGAGGGGCAGTTGCTCGCTGCCCACCGATGAGCCGTCCCCGCGCGGGAGCAGACGGATCGTTGAACAACCCTCGGAGTGCTGCGTGCGGACCCGATCAGACCGGTGGAGGCCCGCACCCGGCGCCCGGTGCACCTCCTCGCGGACACTTCGCCAGACCGGGGCCGCTTCCCCGCCGGCGCGGTCCCGCCCACGGCCGGTTGGTCGCACGGTGGGACGCAGCCGAGTCCGATCACGGTGAAGGGTGCCCGCGGTCGGTCGAGCGCAGCAGGAGGGCGCGGGTGGCTCCGGCGGCGTGGTGGGCCCAGTGCGTCCAGTAGTCCTGACGCCACTGCCACTGCACGTCGTTCAGGCTCATCCCCGCGTCGAGGGCCAGCAGCCCGTTCTCGGGGTCCCGCCAGACGTCAGCCAGGTCGTCGACGAAGTCACCCAGACCGACGCCGGCCTGGGCTTCGTCCTCGGCGAAGGGGTAGGACGCCTCCCAGCAGCAGCCGGCCCCGGCGCCGATGCGCTGCCCGATGCGCCGGTAGCAGGCGTGCCACTGCTCGTGGGAGACGGCCACCGGGGATTCCGCGTCGCTGGGTTCGACCTCGGGCAGGCGCAACGCCGAGGCGACGGCGTCGGCGAGGGCGGTCAGCAGTCGGTGGGCGAAGGCGGCGTCCTCGTCCCGACTGCCCTGATCGTCCTCTTCGCCGACGAGGGAGCAGTAGACCCGGGCGGCTTCACGCATGTCCACTGGAGGATGGTGACAGGACCGCCGCGATCGTCCGCTTCTCGGTGTAGCCCAAAGATCATCGACCCTGCATGACCGCGCCCGGATCGGGGGATGACTGTGAAGTCGCCAGGGGCGACCGCTGGTCAGGTGTTGTGCTGGGTGCGGCTGAGCTTGCGTTGCAGTGACCTCAAGACGGTGATGGTCTGCTGGTCACCCAGGGGGCTGACCATCTCCCAGTCCAGCCCCGACCCCCAGCGGTCGCTGACGAAGGCCAGCTCAGTGACGGCGAGGAGCTGCTGGAGGTCCTGCCCGGTCAGCGGCTGACGCTCCGTCAAGCGCTGGAGAAGACGCGGGCTGCGCTCGTGCAGGTCGGCGACGTCGCGAAAGCCCATCAGGCGTGCCAGCTCCTCGGTGGGGTGGGCTGAGCCGCCCCACTCGGCGAGGCCGGTGCTCAGCATCAGGCGCTCTTCGTCGTTGAGGTCGACCTCGAGGTGGGGTACTGCGGCCATGACCTCAGCATGACTTCCGCGGACGTCATCGTGATCCTTCTTGCCATCGAAGCTTGCGGCGGACGCCGCTACGACAGCGCCATGTCTGCGGGATGACCGTGCGCTTCGCACGCACCGCGGGATGAGCGAGCACTACGCCGAGGGACCTGCGGTGGCGCGGCGCACCCACGAAAGCAGAGTCAGCAGTGTGGCGGGGTCGAGGTCGCGGGCTGCCCAGTCGGCGATCGTCAGGTCGTGGGCGCCAACCGAGACGCCGTTGTCCAGGAGGAAGTCGACGATGTCCCGTCCTTCCAACGGGCGGTAGTCCGCGTACCTCCGGGGGGTGCGAGCTCGCCAAGACGGGGCGTCGTCCAGTACGTCGTCAGGCACCTCGAAGCCCAGGTCGACGCGCAGCACCTCCCAGTTCTCGTTGCCTGCTTCGTCGCGCTCAGGGATGAAGCCCTGTGTCATCTGGTCCTCGTTTCCGGCTCAGGTGTCCTGGTCCACTGAGACTGGCACCCGCCCCAGGCCCTCGCTGCAACATCCTCACTTCGCCATGTGAGGTCCTTACCGGCCACCCGGGACCGCGCACAACGCGGGATGACCGTGAAATCGCGTTTGCTCCGCCCACAGCACGGAGTGGTCGTGCGTCCTACGCGAGGTGCCGGCTGATCACCGCCGCCAGTTCCGCGGCGTCGAGCTCTCCGGCGGCCACGGCCAGCACCATCTGCTCGGCCTCGTCGACGTGCATGACCAGGTCGGTGCCGTTGAGCAGGCAGAAGACGCGGGTCGCGGACCAGGCCAGGCGCTTGTTGCCGTCGACCAGCGGGTGGTTGCGAGCCAGGGAGTGCATCAAGGCTGCGGCCTTGTCGGCGAGGGTGGGATAGGCCTCGCGGCCGAAGACGGTGGTGCGGGGACGGGCAGCGGCCGAGGCGAGCAGACCCAGGTCGAGGACCTGCACGTCCTCGACGACGCCGGCGGCGATCTCGAGCAGGTCCTCGGTGGAGAGGTGGTCGAGCGGGGGTTCGGGCTGGGTCACCGCGCCAGGCGGGCGAGGAGTTCGGCGTCCTCGGTGCGGACTCGGTCGATGGCCGCGCGCAGGCGAGCGGGACGGTCGGAGACGTACTCGCCGATGGCGGCGCGGGCGACTTCCTGCATGGAGCGGCCCTCCTGCTCGGCGCGGCGGCGCAGGGCGTCGGCCTCGTCGTCGGTCAGCCGGAGGTTCATCGCCATGCACGCATGGTACCGCTCTGGTACCAGTCAGGCCAGGTGCGTGGACCTCGTCATGGCCGTGCCTCGTGATCACGCGCTGAGCGCGGGACGACCGTGCGTTCGCCCGACCCGCCTCAAGCGCTGAGATGCGAAGCGGTGAGGATGAAGGCCATGATCCTCGAGCAGGCCGTCCTCGATGTCCGACCTGGCCAGACCGACGACTTCGAGGTGGCCTTCTCCCAGGCCAAGACGATCATCTCGGCGATGCCTGGCTTCCAGCGGCTGACGCTGTCGCGCTGCCTCGAGCGCCCGGACGCCTACCTCCTGCTGGTGCAGTGGGACACCTTGGAAGATCACACCAAGGGATTCCGTAGCTCGGCGCAGTATCACGAGTGGAAGCGGCTGCTGCATCACTTCTACGACCCGTTCCCGACGGTCGAGCACTACCGGCAGGTCGATAGCGCCTGAGCGCGTGACGACGCCGGCGTCGGACCGCGCACAACGCGGGATGACCGTGAGGTCGTGCCGCACACCCGCTCACGCGGCCCGGAGTCGCTCGTGCAGTGTCTGCACTCCTGGGCCGTTCAAGGTGTTCAAGCCGTCAGGCCGTCCTGAGACGACCAGCAGCAGGTCGCGGTCCGGTCCCTGGACCTCGATGCCGGACCCGTGCTCCCACGGGGAGTCGGTGGACACCAGATGGAGTCCCTTCACGCGCTGGGGTGCGCCCATGAAGCGGTTGCCGATGGCGTGGGTCAGGCAGGCGGTGACGACGTGAGCGGGTGAGGAGTAGGTCAGCTGCAGGGGGCGGGCGATGTCGTGGGCGTGGATGACCAGGTCCATCAGCGGGTCCATGGGGCTGCTGCCGGGGAAGCGGCGGGTGGACTCGGCGCTGTCGTGCAACTGCTCGAGGAGTTCGGTGGTGCTGTAGCGCTCGGCGCGGGCCGCGGCCATGGCGAGTTCCATGCGGTCGAAGGAGCCGCGAGCCCTGATCGCTTCGCGTGCGACCTTCGACACGGTCAGGCGTGTGGTGGTGGTCAGGTGAGCGAGGACGTTGCGCACCGTCCAGGCGGTGCACAGCGACGGCGTACTCCACTGCTCCTGCCTCAGGGGCATCAGCCAGTCAGCGAGTCGGTGGCGTTCGTCGCGCACGGCGGCGGTCGTCTGCTCGGAGGTCAGCGGGGACGGGTCGATGGCCATGATCGTGAGACTAGGGACGAGTCCATGATTCATCGATGCCGTGACAGCTGATCACGTCCACCTCTCGTCATGACCGGTAGATCGCTGAAGGTGCAGCGGTTCGTCGTGCCGGTGTGCCCGCCGACCCTGGAGTGGGCTTCGTCGTGCTCGCCAGGAGTGCGGACGCCGGTCTGCGCAGCCGTGGCAGGGAACGGGTGGAGGAGCTGGACTCCGCGTCCGCGGTCGGTGCGGTCTACTGCCGACTCGACGCGGAGACGATCACGGCGGAGCGGTTCGGCGATGACCTGCTGCTCTGGAGGTCGAACCGACTGCGACGGGGCGGATGCTGCGCTCGCGTTGACACAGCTGGTCGTCGATGAAGGGCCACCGACGAGGCATCGCAGCGCACGGCTCGAGCATCGGCGGAGGAGTCGGTGTTGAGTGTCACGTCCTTGCGGCGGGGGTGCGCGCTTCGCGCAGGCTGTGGCGCAGGACCAGGAAGGTGTTGAGGCCGGGCGTCAGTTCCAGCAGCAGGCACAGGGCGGCGAAGGCCAGCAGCGCGTCGAGGCTCACGCGGGCATGCTGCCAGGCCGCTGATGGAACCGGGCGCTGCACGAGACGCCTGGCCGACGGCGTGGAGCGGCAGGATGCAGGGCCGAACCTCGTCGCCGCTGGTGGGCGAGGAGGCCGCTGTGCAGGGGGAACGCACAGTGCGCGCTCGGACGGGCGAGGACGATTCCGTGCCCAGCGACGTACCCAGTGACGTGCCTGATGACGGGCGGGGCGATCAGTGGCTGGCGGGTCTGCTCGTGGAGGCACTAGTGCGAACGGGTGACGGTACACCACGGTGCCGCCGCAGGAGCCAGCATGAGGCCGTGACCTTCGATCCGCCCCCACACCCCCCGGAGGGGCACGACCCGGAACTCGGCCATCCCGCGGAGCTCGAGCAGCAGCGCAGCGAGAACCTGCGGGGCAGCGGGCACCTGCACGCCGGCGGGCCTCGCGGCGGCGGTGGACTGCCGCCGGTGCCGGTGGTCCTGGGCGCTGGTGGTGTGGGCCGCGGTTTGCTGTGGGCGCTCGCGTTCCTGCTGCTGGCTGCGGGTGGGTGGTGGCTGAGCCCGGGGGACGGGTTCGCCTTGCTGTACTTCAGCGGCCAGCTGGCCTTGAGCGCAGCGTGCGTCGTGTACGCCGTGGCCCGCCACCGTCTGGACACCGTGCGGCTGGAGGAGCAGGCGATCGTGGTGGTGACCCGGCGGGGGGAGAAGACGTACGCGTGGGCTGATGTGCTGGAGGTGTCCTGGCAGGGGTCGTCGTGGCCGTACGCCGGCAGCGGGCCGGTGCTGCGGCTGCGGGGTGGTCCTTTCGACACCCCGGGCCCCAACGCGCCGGCGCAGATCGCGCACCTGCCGATCTTCGGCCGGGCCGCTTCCCGGCAGGCGGTGGACCTGCTGCGTCGTGCTGCCGCGGCGCACCAGGTGCCGTACACGGCGAAGCTCATCGAGCTGATCAACACGGGCAAGCGCATGCCGCGGTTGCCCGGTGAGCCGCGTGCTTCGACCCGTGGCGGGCGGTGAGGGTTTGGAGCGGACAGTCGTGACAGCCAGGTGATCGGGAAACCGCGGCTCGGCCAGGGCTGGCGGACTCGCGGTGATGGCTCAGCTGGCCCTGCCCCGGCGGCTCGACGCCGTCTCCGCCGCTGCTCGCGCTGCTGGCAGGCTGCGGGAGTGCACGGGAGCAGCCGAGAACCCAGCCGAGGACCTGACCCCCTCACGCCCGGAACCACCCCTCCCGGCGTGGACTCGACCGGGGTGGAGCCGGTCTACGTCCTGCGCTCCTCCAGCCTGTTCCGGCGGCTGGTCACCGGCTGCTTCGCGGCCACCACCGGGTCCGCGACCTTCCGGGTTTGGGAGGGTCGGCATGACCTCGCCGGTGTCGTCCTGGGGCTGGTTCCGGTCCTCATCGGCGCTGTTCTCGTGCTCATCCTCCTCACCCGGCCTTCCACCATCGCCTTCAGCGCAGACGGGGTGCGGATCCGCTCGTTCCTGCGGTTCGGGCCGCTGGTTCCGTGGTCTGAGGTGGTGGACATCGAGGTGGCGGGACGCTGGGACGATGAGCCCTCGATCCGGCTGCCGATCGAGGGCTACGTGCGCCGGCGATGGCTGCGGGGGATGCCGGACGAGGATGTGAGGCGGTTGGCCGGCGCCTTCGCGCGCTCACGCGGGTGTTGAGGGTGGGATGCCTCGACGCCACCTGCCGCCTGGAGCGAAGACGTCGGACGGAACGGAGCCGGGGACCGGGACGGAAACCGAGGTCGATCTCAGCGGTCGCCCTCAGTCCCGCTGGTTGCTCTGCTCGGGCGGGGCGCTGTGGAGGTTCCGTCGTCCTCACCGGGGGAGGGCCTTCTCGAGCAGGGGGACGAGGGCGTCGAGGGCGTACTGCAGGGACAGGACGCTGCTCAGCGAGTAGGCGCTGGAGACCTCGGCGTCGAGGATCACCGCGCGGGCGTCGGTGACGGCGGGCAGCGCCTGCCAGACCGGGTCGTCGGTGATGTCGTCCACCGGCACCGAGATCGGGAAGGTGACCACCACGTCGGCGTCCAGGACCGCCAGGCGCTCGGGGGAGAGGTCCACGGTGAACCCGCTGCCGCTGACGGGCAGGGCTGCGATCTGCGGGTTCTGGACGAACCCGAGCCGTTGGAGGAACTGGACGCGTTCGCTCGCCTCGACGTAGGCGCCCCAACCTCTGCTGGTGCGCGCAGCCGCGCTGGCCGTGCGCCCTCGCCAGTGCGGGTGGGCAGCGGCGGCGGCCGCGAATGCCTCGTCCACGGCGGCGTCCAGACGCCGACCCTCCTCGGGACGTCCCAGTGCCTGGGCGATCATCGTCACCTGCTGCCGGCGGCTGGTGAGGTAGGAGTCCCCGTCGACGGGGACGCCCACGGTGGGGGCGATGGCGGCGAGGGTGTCGTGACGATCCTGGTCGCCTGAGCTCTTGACGTCGAGGATGAGGTCCGGTCGCAGGGCGGCGATGGCCTCGTAGGAGGGTTCGAGCGTGCCGATGATCTGCGGTGGTGTCGTGTAGCGGCCCGCCGCCCAGGGTCCGACGCCGTCGCCACCGAAGGCCAGCCAGTCCGAGGCGCCGACGGGCTGCACGCCCAGGGCCAGCGCGGTCTCCGCGTCGCCCCAGCCGAGCGCGACCACCCGTCGTGGTGCTTCCTCGACGGTCACCGTCCCGAACTTCGTGGTGATGGTGACGGGGAAGGCGCCCGTCTCGGCGCCCGTGTCGGGGTTGGGGGTCCCCGGGTCGGAGGCGGGTGCGTCCTCGTCGGACGCCCCGCAGGCGGTGGTCGTCAAGGCCGCGCCGAGAGCACTGAGGAGCATGGCGCGTCGGGAGGCAGAGGGGAACCGGGTCATGGTGGGGGTCAGCTCCTGAGGGGTCGCCATCGAGTGAGGCTGACCTTACCTGAGGGTGGATTCGACCCGCGGGGCGCCGGTGGGGAGCCTCCGCGACGCGCATCCGGGATCCAGTCGCTCGTGCGCTGGTCCCCTCCGGCTGCCGTGCCCGTGGAACGGCGTCGGCCATCGACGACCGCTCGTACCGCGGGGGGCCCGCGAGGTCGTGCATCCCGTGCTTCACGGCGACTACGAGGTCAGTAGTAGTTCCCGTGCGCCTGGCGGGCTGACGAGCCCGGCGGCCGTCGTGGGTCTCGGGTCAGGTCAGCGCCGCGCCGAACGCGGGACGACCGCGCAGGGCAGCGCCGGCGGCCCCGGACAGGCATGATCGAGAGCGTGTCCGATCGTGAAGTCGTCTCGTCCGGCGCCGTGTGGGAGCCGCTGGTCGGTTACTCCCGTGCGGTGCGTGTCGGATCCTGGATCAGCGTGGCGGGTACCACCGCTGCCGGCCCGGACGGTGCCCCCGTGGGTGGTGACGACATCGCCGAGCAGACCCGCGAGGCCATCCGGCGCATCGAGGCCGCCCTGGCGCAGGTCGGGGCGGGCCTGGGCGACGTGGTGCGCACCCGCATGTTCGTCACCGACATCACCCGGTGGGAGGAGGTCGGCCGCGCTCACGGTGAGTTCTTCGCCGACATCCGCCCCGCCTCGTCCATGGTGCAGATCAGTGCTCTCATCGACCCGCGTCTGCTGGTGGAGGTCGAGGCGGACGCGGTCCTGGGGTGACCCGGGCGCTCACCGAACTCTTCGACGAGACCCCGACGCCGTCGCCCGCCAGCCGCAGCGTACCCATCGCCGGATGCCCGTGAGGTTCGTACGTTCCTGGGCGCTCATCGTCGATCGTTCACCGGCTCGGGGTTCCTCGCTCCACTGGAGAGGGTGAGCGTTCAGCGTCTCCAGAGCAGGTGGTGCACGACTCCGCTGGGGCTGGGGACGACGTCGTGGTGGAAACGGTCGTCCAGCTCGTCCGGGGAGGCCCACAGCCGGGTACCCGAGCCGAGCTCGAGGGGGGCGACCACGACGTGCAGGGTGTCGATGAGGTCGGCGTCGAGGAAGGCGCGGATGGTCTGCGCGCCCCCGCCGAGGCGGACGTCCTTCCCACCGGCGCTCGCGCGGGCCTGGCCCAAGACCTCGGCGGGGGATCCCTGGACGAAGTGGAAGGTGGTGTCGGCGAGGGTGAAGGAGGGGCGCGGGTGGTGGGTGAGGACGAAGACGGGGGTGTGGAAGGGTGGCTCCTCACCCCACCAGCCTCGCCACCGGTGGTCGGTCCAGGGTCCGCGGTGGGGGCTGAACTTGTTGCGTCCCATGATTTCGGCGCCGATGTCGTGGTGAAAGGCCCGGGCCAGGTGGTCGTCGAGCCCGCGGGTACCTCCGGGGGTGGTGCGGCCGGGGAAGCTGGCGGTGGGGAAGACCCAGGACATGAGGACGCCGGGGTCGGCGTGGCCGAAGGGCCGTTGCAGGCTCTGGCCGTCCCCGGCGCCGTAGCCGTCGGTGGAGACGGTGAAGTTCTGCACTCTCAGCAGCTGGGGCACGGCTCTCCTCGGTCTGGCGGGCGCTCTCGTCGATGGACCGTCGTCATCGTCGGATGTCATCGCTGGGCCCGTCCACGCCGCGTCTAGTCACGGCTGAACCCTCTGGCCGGGGTCGGTGATCTCTTGGACATCATCGGGACCGGAGTTGACGACGTCCACGACAGCGGGGTGATCCTGCATCGCGCTCGCTCCGAGGACCCGGGTGCTGTCTGGAGACGTGGACAGCCTGCAGGCACGGCCGGCTCCGCAGGCGTGACCGGGCACTGGGGCAGACTGCGCTGTGTCGAACCTGTCGAGGAGGGCTGCGCACCATGATCGATCTTCCGGACCGTGCGGTTCCCCTGTACCTGCGCCTGAGCAGGGCCAACCGGCCCTACGCCACCGCCGAGGGGGCGCGGCAGCGACTGCAGGACACGATCCTGCGGCCCCGCTCCTACGGGCCTCCACGGTGGCTCCGGCGTGACGTGCACCTCGAGGTCGCCCACGACCGGCACTGGCCGGTGTACACGCTCACCCCGGCCACCGGAGCCGCACCCACCGGAGGCGTCGTCTACGTCCACGGTGGGGGGTGGGTGAACCAGATCTCCCCGCACCACTGGAAGCTGGCGGCTGACATCGCCGCCGAGGCGGGGGTGACGGTCACCGTCCCGATCTACCCGCTGCTCCCCTACGGCAGCGCGGCGCAGGTGGGGCAGTGGGTCGTCGAGCTCGTGCGTCGCAGCTTCGACACCCGAGGGCCGACGTGCCTGGCGGGTGACTCCGCCGGCGGGCAGATCGCCTTGTCGGCGACGCTGCGGCTGCGTGATGCAGGCATCGTCCTGCCCCGCACCGTGTTGATCTCTCCTGCGCTGGACCTGACGTGGAGCAATCCCCGGATCCCGCAGGTGCAGCCCTCGGACCCGTGGCTGGGTCGGCCCGGGGGGCATTTCTTCGCCGACGCCTGGCGGGGCGAGCTCCCCATGACCGACCCGGTGGTGAGTCCCCTCTTCGGGGACTTCACGGGGCTGGGCCCGTTGAGCGTGTTCAGCGGAACGCGCGACATCCTCAACCCCGATGCTCACCTGCTGGTGGCCAAGGCCCGCAGCGCCGGTGTTCAGGTCGACTTCCACGAAGCGTTCGGTCAAGTCCACGTCTACCCCCTGGTGCCGACCCGGGCGGGCCGTGAAGCGGCGCAGGCGGTGGTGGAAGGTCTCAAGATCGCGTGCCGGGGGTAGCGGTCCTACGGCGAGCAGGACCCGCAGGTCGCCGCCCGCCTCACGACGTACTGCGCGGTCGTGGTGTGCCGCGGGCTCGGCCGTGGGCTCCTGCGCTCCCCGACCCTCCCGGTTCTGCCACGCGGGGTGACGCCACGACGCGGATGACCGGCTCACGTGGGGGTGACCAGGACCCGCGCAGTGCAGAGCCGACCGCCGACCCGCTGACTCGCCGGCTCGTCCTTCCAGGCTGCCCGGGCGCTCGCCGTGGGGTGGGAGTGGCGGCAGGTGCACACCGCCGGTGTGATTACTCTGAGTCGTCATGAGTGGGTGTGATGTGTTCGATGCTGCATGACAGTGTGCCTGCCTGCGGATGGGGAGTGTCCAGGACATGACGTGGGAACCGCTCCCGTGAGCACCAAGGTCGGCGCGGGCACCGATGCCGGTGGGAACGCCGATGAGGGCGCCGACGTGGGTACCGCCGTGCGAACCGGCACGAGCGCGGGGACCGTCGGAGTGCAGGCGAGCGTGCCCCTGCCCGCTACCGCCGCGAGCGTGGCGGCGGCGCGCCGGCACCTGCGCGCTGTGCTGGCGGATCGTTCCCCTGCGGCCTCGCAGGCGGCGTCGCGGGTGGTGCCCGAGGCGGTGTCCGAGGCGGTGCTCGCCGACGCCGAGGTCTGCGTGAGCGAGCTGGTCACCAACGCCGTCCTCCACGCCGGTAGCGGGATCGTCCTCACCGTCACCACGCTCCTCGTCGGCGGTGAGGAGCGGCTGCGCCTGACCGTCCGTGATGGCTCCCCGACCCTCCCGCGGTGGGTGCCGCACACGCTGGGCGCGGGCACGGGGCGGGGTCTGACCCTCATCAGTGCTCTGGCCCGTGCGCACGGGGCGCAGGTCAGCACCGACGCTGCCAGTGGCGCAGGCGGCAAGGACGTCTGGTGCGAGCTGACCCTGCGGCGTGCCGGTGCAGCGGACGCGGCGCCCGAGCCGAGGAGGACCTCACCGTCCCTGACCGCGTCATCGGATGCGGCTGACCTCGACGATCTGGCCGTGCACGGTCTCGACGAGGTGGACCCCGTCCTGGCCGCCCAGTGGGCCGACGCGGTGGCGGAACTGCTCAGTCCGGAACCCGAAGGACGGGGCCCCGACGGGCGGGGGCCCGACGCACACCGGCCCGACGCACCGGAGCTCGACGGGGCGGGACCCGACGAGCCGGGACCCGGTGGATCGGAGCAGGACGGACCGGCGGGTGCCGGTTCCGGGGCGGCGGCCTTGTGGTTGCTCGACTACCCGGTAGCGCTGGGGGTGCGGATGCGTGAGCACCGGGAAGCGGTGCTGCGGGAGCTGCAGGTCATGGTCCTGGGCGCGCCGGTTGAGCGCACCGATGTGGCCGGGGTCATCGAGGGGGTGCGGGCCATGCTGGACGCGCTGTACGGGCGGCTGACGCCGGTGGAGGCGCGTGCTCTGCAGGCCCTGGTGGACGGGCGTGAGCGCATCGACCTGGCCTACCCCCGGCTGCCGGAGCACCTGGTGCTGATCGAACGGTGGCGGGCCTGCCTGCGCGACCTGGAAGGTCTGAGCCGATCTCCCCGGTACGCCAGTCTCGCGACCCCCGCGGAGGTGGAGGCGTTGGAGACGTGGATCGTGGAGGAGATCTCCCGGCAGTTGGACGGTGCCGCGGCTCGGCCCTGGCCGGGCAGGACCAGCTGAACCGGGTGCTGACCGGTGGGAGGGGATGCACGCCGCCCCGCCACCCCTCGGGCGAGCCCGCGGCGGTCGTCGCAGCCGCGCTGCTGACGCACGCCGACCTGTCCCGTCTGGTGCGGGAGCTGACCGAGCACCCCCAGGCTCCCGACCAGGCGGGTCCGCCGGCGGTGCCGGTGCAGGTCCGCACGCGGGGCGATGATCGCGATGGACGACACCGGCACTGGCTGCGCGGGGCTGAGTCACTGCCGGCGCTGCGCCCGCACGTCGTGGAGCTGGCACTGGAGCTGATCGGCGGCGCTGCGCGGGAGACCCGGGTGATCGGTCATCCATGCTCATCCGTTCTTCGTGCCGGTCCGCCCGTGTGCAACGGGGCGCAGTCGGACCTGAATCCGCTGCTTGGATGCCGACCAAGGGCCTCCGAGCCGCTGTCAGGTCCTCTCTGCCCGGGCCCTCAACTGGCGAGTCTCAAGTCAGCGGTGGAAGGCGCCCTCGTCTCCTCCACGTGCCCTTCGACGCGGTGAGCCGAGGGCCGGCGCACACGCAGCGCCGCAGGGGTGGTGCACAGGCGGATGCACCGGGCACGGCCCACCAGGTCACCGTCGACCTGCACCGGCAGTGCGACGTCGCTGCGCACCTCCAGGCCCCGCGCTCCCAGCCGCGGCAGCAGGTGCGGCGCCGGAACGCCCACCGCCACCGACCACACCGCCCGTGCCCACTGCACCAGGTCACGAGGTGGCAGCACGACACCGTTGAGCACCCCGTCGCACGGGTCGGCCTCGGGCATGAGGGCCAGCCCCATCGTCAACTGCCCGCAGTTGCCGACGGTGACGCCCTGGGTGGCGCGGGTCCAGCTCTCCCCACCGTCAGCCCGGACGGTGACCCTGGCGCACGGGCCCCGGAGGGCGCGCACCCCGGAGGCCAGGTAGGCGACGTGGCCGAACCTCCGCTTCAGGTCCTCCCCGGCGCCAGCGATCAAGGCTGCATCGAACCCGATGCCGGTCATCACCAGGAACAGGTGGTGTTCGACGTTCGTGCCTTCTCCATCGCGGTCGACCTCCAGTCGACCGGCGTCCACTGCGACGTCGGTCCCGAGGCAGGCGGTACGCACAGCCGCAGCCACGTCGTTCAGGGGGATGCCGAGGTTGCGGGCCAGGAGGTTCCCCGTGCCGCAGGGCAGCAGTCCCATCGCAACGTCGGTTCCGAGCAGCACCTCGGCCACCACGCGCACCGTGCCGTCCCCGCCGGCCACCAGCACCAGGTCGGCGCCGGCCTCGACCGCTTGGCGAGCCTCGTCCCGGCCGCGACTGGTCGCGGTCGTTGGCAACCACAACACCATCTCCCACCCGAACCGGGAGAACTCCCGCTCGACGTCCGCACGCAGCCGGGCCAAAGCCTGCTCGCCGGAGAACTTCGTCGGGTTGACCACCAGGGCGGCTCGGCCGGTGGGGGTGGGTCCCGGTGAGGCCACCGGCGGGGAGGTGGGCAGTGCGAGCAGGCGCTGGGTCGTGCCGGGGCGGGACTGCGACTGACTGGTCATGTCTGCGAGGTTCGCTGAGCTGGCGGTGGAGGTCGTCGTGCAGGCGGTTGGTCCTGGCCTGCTGCTTCCGCAGTACGTGGGGGAACCGCTGGTGCGGCCAGCGCGACCGACTCTGCCGCACGACGGGTCTGCTGCGGTCGCAGCAGGCCCGGGCACTGCGAGGGGACGACGTACGCGTGGCGCCCGGCGATCAGGGTGAACGGCATGACCACGGAGTTGGGGACCTCGTCGAGTGATGACACGGCTTCGGCTGGTGCGGCACCGTCGGGTTCTGCTCCCACAGGCGGAGGCGGGCCCGTCACGGTGTTGACCGTCGTCGCCGTCCACCCTCACCTGCTCGTGGAGGTCTTGCGCTTTCGCGGCATGTCGGCGCACGTGCAGGACGAGGACGACGGGGTGGTTCAGGTGTTGGCCGCCTCGGTCGTGGACGTGACCACCGCCGCCGCCCGCAACTGCCTCCCCGTCACCATCGCCGCCCGGCACCCCTGAGCCGGCGTCAGGCCGACCCCGGCCGCCGGGGACCGGCGGTCAGCGACTACTGCCGACGCAGTAGTCGCGATGACCGCAGCGGGACGACGTGGGAATCACCGCCTCGGTCGATGCTCGAGGAGTCTCGCCGGCCCGTCGCTGTGCTCGGACCCACCCATCTTTCAGGAGGAACACGATGTCTGCTCTCGCACGCTGGTGCGCCCGCCGGCGCTGGACCGTGGTGGCGGGGTGGTTGCTGGCCCTGGTGGCCCTGGCCACCGCCGCCCTCGGAGTGGGGACGAGCTTCTCGGACGAGACGAACGTCCCCGACAGCGACTCCGTCCGCGCTTCCGCCTTGATGGCCGAAGCCGGCCTGTACTCCGCTGGGACCGCCGGCACCATCGTCTGGCACACCGACGGGGTGGGCGTGGACGACCCGAGCGTGGTCTCCGACGTCACCGCCGCCCTCGACCAGATCGCCGCTCTGCCCGGGGTGGAGGCGGTCGTCGTCCCCTACACCGAGGCCGGCGCCGCGCAGCTGAACACCGCCGCCGACACCGCCTACGCCACGGTGACCCTCTCCTCTGAGGACAGCGTCGCGCAGATCGAGGAGATCGCCTCCGGCCTGGACTCCTCCAGCCTCGACGTCGCCGTCGGCGGCGACGCCTTCGCCGGCGAGGTCGGGGCCAGCGGCGGCACCGAGGGCGCCGGCATCTTCGCCGCCCTGATCGTCCTGCTGATCGTCTTCCGCTCCCTGTGGGGCGGGCTGCTGCCGATCATCACCGGCGTCATGGGCGTCGGCACCTCGCTGCTGTCGATCCTGCTGCTGTCCAACGTGATGACGCTGTCCGCCAACGTCATCACCATGGGCTCCCTCGTCGGCCTCGGCGTCGGCATCGACTACGCCCTGTTCATCGTCAACCGCTACCGCAACGCGCTGATGGCCGGCAAGAGCGTCCAGGACGCCATCGCCGAGGCGGTGAACACCTCCGGACGCGCCGTCGTCTTCGCCGGTGCCACCGTCGTCATCGCCCTGCTCGGCGTCTTCATCGTCCAGATCGACCTGCTCACCGCCATGGCCCGCGGTGCCGCCGTGGCCGTGGTCATGAGCGTCCTGGCCGCGATCACCTTCCTGCCCGGGATGCTCTCCCTCCTGGGCCTGCGGGTCCTGTCCAAGCGTCAGCGCCGCCAGCTGGCCACCACCGGCCCCACCACCCCCGACACCACCGAGCGCGGCGCGGCCCGGCGCTGGGCCGGCCTGGTCCAGCGCAACCCCATCCGATTGGCCGTCCTCGGCCTGCTGGTCATGGTGGCTCTGGCCGCCCCGGCGGTGAGCCTGCGCCTGGGCGCCAACGACGCCAGCAGCGACCCCACCGACTCCGCCACCTACCAGTACCACGCGATGATGTCCGAGGGCTTCGGCGACGGCTTCGACGCTTCCCTCGTCGTGGTCGGGCGGACCCCCGACGCCAGCACCCAGCAGGCCTTCGACGACCTCGTGACCCGGATCGGCACCCTGGACGGGGTGGCGAGCGTGGGCGCCGCGCCGGCTACCGGGCAGGCCATCTCGGCCGCCACCGTCTACCCGAGCACCACCGCGCAAGCCGCCGAGACCGCCGACCTGCTCGACACCCTGCGCGACGACGTCATTCCCGCCGCGGAGTCCGGCACCGGCCTGGAGGTCTACGTCGGCGGGTCCACCGCCAGCGGCCTGGACTTCGCCGAGGGCACCCTGTCCAAGATCCCGGTCTTCCTCGCCCTGATCGCCGTCCTGGGCTTCTTGCTGCTGGTCATCGCCTTCCGCAGCATCCTCATCCCCCTCATCGGCGCGCTGGGCAACCTCGTCACCCTCGCCGTCAGCCTCGGCGTCCTCGTCCTGGGCTTCCAGCAGGGCTACATCACCGAGGTCCTGCAGCTGGGCACCGGGGCCCCCATCGAAGCTTTCGTCGCGGTCCTGGGCATCGGCATCCTCTTCGGCCTGGCCATGGACTACCAGGTCTTCCTGGTCAGCCGGATGAAGGAGGAGTGGGAACACGCCCACGACAACGCCCGCGCCGTCCGCGTCGGGATGGCCGAGACCACCAAGGTCATCGCCACCGCCGCCGTGATCATGTTCTGCGTCTTCATCGCCTTCGGCTTCGCCGGGCAGCGCGTGGTCGCAGAGATCGGGGTCGGCCTGGCCGTCGCGGTCCTGGTGGACGCGTTCATCCTGCGCCTGACCGTCATCCCGGCTCTCATGCACCTCATCGGGGACCGCAACTGGTCCTACCCCCGCTGGGCGGACCGCATCACCCCCCGCGTCTCCATCGAGGGAGAGACCACCCCCGCACCGGCTCCGGTCGCCGCGACCGCTACGGCTGCTGGGCCCGCCATCCCCGCCAGCGCAGCGAGCCGCGACGGCGTGATCGAGATGGCGCCAACTACCCGTGGCCGTCAGAACGACTGAGGAGCACGAAGGGCCAGGCAGCGAGCAGGTCATGCTCGTCCAGGATCTGCTGCTGATCGGCCCAAAGACGAACGATCCCCGAGCCGGACGAGCAGGCGAGCGGGCAGGTTCCCACCAGAACCTGCCCGCTCGTCGTCGTTCGTCCAGAAGGGCGAGAACGGATCAGCCGGGCGAAGCCGAGGAGCGGTTGCCCGACGCGCCCGTGCCGCACTGACCTGATGCCCCGGGGTGACGTCCCCCTACTGCTCGGGGACGACGACCCGCTGGCGTTCGGCGCCGATTCTTTGACCATGTCGATCGACGCGCTACGACCCGACAACCACACGGACGACCACGTCGTCGACGCCCACCCCCGCAGCGGTGGATCCCGGGTCAGCTCTACCCGGCGAGCCGCAGCTGCGCTGCGGGCGGGCATCGCGGCCCGTCCCGTGCTGAAGCAGCTCTACCAGTTCATCCTGGCCATCCTGGGGTTCGCGACGGTCGCCGTGGGACTGATCCTGGTCCCGCTGCCCGGGCCGGGTTGGGTCGTGGTCTTCGGGGGTTTGTCCCTGCTGAGCACGAGGTTCCTCTGGGCGCGCCGCCTGCGGGAACGCCTCCTCCTGATCCTCCAGCACGTCGCGCACCGTTACACCCGCCTGTCGTGGCTCTGGCGTTCGGCGCTGAGCCTGCTGGGTGGGTTGTGCAGCCTGGCCGGGGTGTGGGCGTGCGTGGCGGTGCTGGGCATACCGGCGTGGGTGCCGCAGTCATGGTCGCCGACCCTGCACACGGTGCCGGGTTGGTGATCGGGGAGAACGCGACAAGGTTCGGCGTCACCGTGCAGGACGCCACCGCTCCACGCTCGCCTACTGCGCCCGCAGTAGCCGTTCGTACTCCGCCTCGACGACGCGTCCCCGCGCCGGTTCAGCGATCGTCGACCCGTGACCGCGCACCAGTTCAACGCTCCTCCCGCCAAGGTGCGGGCAATGGTGGTCCGTCGTCAGCCCTCGACGCAGGAACGGGTGCGCTGAGGTGCCCGTCTTCTACGCCGAACTCGCCCACCGGCGCAACCTGCAGTTCGTCGCCGACGCGCTCCTGCTGACCTGGATCGCGGGTGCGGTCTGGCTCGGTCGCCACGTCGAGCAGGCGTTGGCCGCACCGGCGGAAACCCTGCGGGCGAACACCACGAACCTGGCGAAGATCGGTGACGACGTCGCCGACTCCGCGCAGTCCGTGGGTAACCTTCCGCTGATCGGCGATCGGCTGTCAGCACCGGTGAGCCAGGTCGCCGACAGCGCACAGCAGCTCTCCAGCACCGCGCGCTCCGTCTCCGACACCCTGCAGGACGTGGCCCGCTGGGCCGGCCTGGTCACCACCACCGTCCTGCTGGTCCTCGCCCTGCTCCTGTGGCTGCCCCCGCGCCTGCACTTCGTCCTCGGCGCCACCCGCCTGCGTCGGATCATGCGCCGGCCCGGCGCCTTGGAGCTGCTGGCGCTGCGAGCCCTCACCACTGCGCCCTTGGCGCAACTGCGCCACCTCGGCGAGGACCCGGTGGCGGCGTGGACCCGACACGATCCGCTCGTGCTGCCGTTGCTGGCCGACATGGCGGTGCGTCCCTACGGCCTCAGCTGGCACGATCCGCACTCCGCTGCCGGCGCGAACACGGAGTCCAGCCCGACAGCGGCCCTGCCCCTGACGCAGGTGGGAGACCGTGGAGGTGCCGGCCGCCGGGGTGGGCAGGGGTGAGCGTGCTCACCCGGTCTCACCGGCCCGTGCCCGGTGTGAGCGTTGCGGGGAGCACCAGCGCGAGCACCAGCGCGAGTACCAGCAACAGCACCGGCAAGAGCGGCCGTCGTGGGCGGCGGGTGGCTGGGAGGATCGTCACCATGAGCATGCGCGCCGGGGACCAGGACCGCCCCCAGCGGCCGGTGTGGCTGGTGCCCGTCCACCTGCTGGAGAAGATCACCCTCTTCGTGATCGTCGCGGCGATGATCGCAGGTCTCGTCCTGGAGGCCGACCCGTCGTGGGGGTACCTGGCCTACGCGGTGGCCGCGGTCGGCGTCGTGGTCGCACGGTCACGGTGGTTGCCGGGGCTGATGCTGGTCGCGATCGCGCCCACCGTGGCGGTGGGGCTGGGTGGTGAACCGATCACCTTGTGGACCGTCA
This sequence comes from Kineococcus radiotolerans SRS30216 = ATCC BAA-149, assembly GCF_000017305.1. Lineage (GTDB taxonomy): Bacteria > Actinomycetota > Actinomycetes > Actinomycetales > Kineococcaceae > Kineococcus > Kineococcus radiotolerans. Next base: position 4,349,642 of record NC_009664.2, read on the forward strand.
CCTCGTTCACGGCCTTCTCGGTGGCAGTCCGCGGCGCCCCTGCGGTGCTCACCGCGGCGATCGGCGCCGTCGGCAACGCCGTCGCCCAGTGGTGGTCCATCGGGGCCTTCACCGGAGAAGCGTTCATCACCCCCGGAGTCGCGGCGCTGACAGCAGTGGCCGCCGCTGCGGTGGGCAGCGCCATCCGCGGCAACGACCGCTACTGGGAGGCGCTGGAACAGCGTGCCCGCGACGCCGTCACCGGGCGCGAACTCCTGGTCCGCCAAGGAGTCGCCGAGGAGAGGGTCCGCATCGCCCGGGACCTGCACGACAGCGTCGGGCACGCCGTGGCGGTGGTCAGCATGCGCCTGGGTTCGGCGGAGGTGCAGTTGCCTGCCGGCGCTGACGCCGCCCGGGCTGACCTGGCCGCGGCCCGGACCGGGATCCAGGAGGTGCTGCGCGAGATGCAGCAGATCCTGCAGGTGCTGCGGGTGGAGGACGGGCAGACGCTGACTCCGACTCCCGACGCCAGTGGCGTCGAGCAGCTCGTGGACGTGGCGCGCTCGGCCGGCCTCGACCTGGCCGCCGACCTCGGCGATCCCAGCGACCTGCACCGGCCTCTGCCTGCGCAGGTGGGATCGGCGACCTACCGCATCGTGCAGGAAGCCTTGACCAACGTGCAGAAGCACGGGACCGGCAGTGCGCGGCTGCGGCTGGACATCGCCGAGGACGGTGTCCGCATCGAAGTCGTCAACCCGTCGGCCCGCACCGGCCCGCCACCGACCTGGGGGACCGGGGCCATCGGGGGGATGGGGCTGGACCGGTCCTCCGGTGGGCACGGGCTGATCGGCATGTGTGAGCGCGCCACCGCCGCCGGTGGCCGACTCGAGGTGTCGCACGATGGCGACGTGTTCCGTGTTCGGGCGCACCTGCCGGTGCGGAGAGGAGATGTGGGGTGATCAGCGTCATGATCGTCGACGATCAGGAGATGATCCGGGAGGGACTGCGCACGATCATCGGCGCCCACCCGGACCTGCAGGTGGCTGCTGTCGCCGGCGACGGGCTCGAAGCGCTGAAGCTGCTGGAGTCGACAGCGGTCGACGTGGTCCTGATGGACATCCGCATGCCCGGCATCGACGGGGTGGAGGCTACCCGCCGCATCCGCGCCACCCGCAGCAGCGCGCAAGTGCGGATCTGCGTCCTGACCACCTTCGACAACGACGAGAACGTCCTGCGTGCCCTGAAGGCCGGCGCCGACGGCTTCCTCAGCAAGGGCGCCGGGCCGACCGAACTGACCGCCGGGATCCTCGACATCGCCGGCGGGGGAAGCGCTCTGTCTCCCACCGCCCTCAGCGCCGTCGTCACCCACGTCGCTGAGGACAACTCCGTGCCCGACGACCCCCAGGCCCTGAAGCTCTTCGCCGCCCTCACCGCCCGCGAACGGGAGGTCGTGGAGGCCATCGTGACCGGACTGGACAACCAGCAGATCGCCGAGGCGATGTTCGTCTCCCCGTTCACGGTGAAGACCCACGCCAACCGCGCCATGAGCAAGGTCGGCGCCCGCGACCGGGCCCAGCTCGTCTCGATGGCGGTGCGGGCCGGGATGCGTCCCTGAGCCCGGACGCGATCGGCGGCTCAGCCCAGCTGCTCGCGGAGGTAGTTCATGCCGATGCTCAGGTGCGCCTGATTACCGATGGAATCGGCGGCGATCTGGGTGTAGATGTGCCAGCTCAGCGGGATCTCCGCGACCTCGACGTCGACTCCGGCGGCGCGGGCCCGCTCGGCGAAGTCGAGCACGCTGCGGGTCGGGACGAGGGTGTCGCGGGTGGGTTCGATGATCAGCGTGGGCGGGGCCTGGGGCGAGAGGTAGGTCGCGGTGCTGACGGCGTCGTAGCGCTCGGGGAACTCCTGCGCGGTGCCCCCGATGTACTGCTGGCTCAGTCCGGCGCCGTTGAGGGGGCCGAGAGAAACGGTGGAGGCAGCGGAGGCGCGGACGTCGGCGGCGGGGTAGTCGGTGACGACCGCGGCGGGGACGGGAACCGTGCCACCGCACGAGGACAGAGCCGTTCCCTGCGCGGCGGAGTAGGCGGCGTTCAGGGCCAGGTTGCCGCCGGCGGAATCCCCCCAGTAGGCGAGGCGGTTCATGTCGACGCCGAGTTCGGTGGCGTGCTCGGACAGCCACGCCGCTGCGCAGCTCACCTGCGCCGGGGCCTTGTCCCAGGTGGGATTGCTCTCGGTGGAGAGCTCGTAGTTGACCGAGACGACGACGTAGCCGGCGTCAGCCAGTGCGCGGTGGTCGGCGGCGGTGGTGGTGCCGCTGCCCTGGCTCCAGCCTCCGCCGTGGACGTAGAGGACCGCGGGGGCGAGGTCGGATGCAGGATCGTCACCGCGGGTGGCGGGGGTGAAGATGTCGAGGGTGAGTTCCTCGCCGTCCTGCGTGCGGTCGTAGGTGCGGACCTCGTCGGGCGCCGGGGCGCTGATGGAGGAGAGGCCGAACGTGGCCTTGGCCAGGTTGACCGAGCCGCCGTGGTCGCTCACCGCGCCCACGATGACGGCGACGACGACGACGTTGGCGACCAGGCTGGCGGCGCCGAGGACTGCGGCGGTTCCGCCGCTGCGGCGAAGACCCCGCCGCCAGGCGATGACCCCGATGGCGGCGATGACCAGACCCGCCAGCGCGAACTGCGGGCTGAGGGTGGCGGCGAGGAGGTTGGCGATGGCGCTGAGCAGGCCGAGCCCGGGCACCAGGCTGCCGACCGTGAGCACCGCCACGACCGCGGCGACGATCAGGGCCAGGGTCAGCAAGATCGCCCAGCCGAGCTTCGCCCCCCGCCCGCGTCGCCGGGCGGGACGAACACCTGCCCCAGCGGCACCGACGGGTTCGGAGGTACCGGCGGGTTCGGTGGGGCTGGACACGGGAACTCTCCGATCAGGGTGAGCGAGGGGGACAGGCGATGTGGCGCGCAGTGGGTGACGGGCTGATCCCGTGCGAGCCGCACCGGATCCTGCACCTCGCGCCTGCTGCGCCGACGCGCTGCTCGAGGACTTCCCGCGGCGGGACCGAGGGGCGGGTCAGCGCACCGGCAGAGCGCGGCGGAAGCCGGCGACGGCGATGACGGCGGTCGTGATGTGCATCAGGGCCAGGGCGATGACGCCGCCGGTGGTGGAGCCGGCCATGTTCGGGGCGGTGGTCAGGTCGGGAACGAAGGAGACCAGCAGCACCACCGGCACCAGGACGCGCAGCAGGCGGGCCGGGCGGGCGGCGGTGCGGCGGACGACAGCCCAGCCGGCCAGGGCCAGCAGGACGCCGATGACGGTGAGGAAGACGTAGGCGTCGGGGGTCAGCGGGGTGAAGGTGGCATCGGCGCCGGCGGCGAGGGCGATCTGGGCGATGACGGCGTTGACCGCGGACGCGGCGACGACGGTGGCGGCGATGATGCCGGTGCGGGCCAGCCCGGAGCGCCGGGCAGCGGGGGCACCGCCAGCGGCGGCGGCGTTGGACGTGGCGGGCGTGTTGATGGTCACGGGGAACCTCCAGGGCGGGGGACGATTACTTGAAGCTTCATCGGACTCTAAGCGGTAGGACTTGAACCGTCAAGTAAAAGTTCTTGCGGTGAGGACGTGGTGGTTGGGCGTGCGGCTTCGCTCCCGGCGACCGGCCGATCATCGCCCGGGCGCACCCCAGGGCCGCTGGCAGCCGGATGCCCTCCGGCCTGCGGCCGGAGGGCATCGCCTTCTTCCGCGTGGACCGCGAGGTCCGTGCGGCAGCTCAGGCGGTGTGCGTGGTGTGGGCGGCGCGGACCGCATCGCTCAGAGAGGTCGCGGGTCGGCCCAGCAGGCGGGTCAGCGCGTCGCTGTCGGTGTGCAGGTCACCGTGGGCGATGGCGGCGTCGACGGCGGCGAAGAACCCCGCGGTCCCCTCGTCCAGGCTGGCCTGCTGCAGAGTCGCGCTGTACTGCTCCCCACTCAGGTCCTGGTGAGCCACGGGGGTACCGGTGACCTCGGTGATGGTGGCGGCGAGCTCGGCCAAGGTGAACGCGGGCCCACCCAGCTCGCGCACTGCGCCGGTGGCCTCGGCCCCATCGACCAGGGCGCTGACCGCAGCGGCGGCGAAGTCGGCGCGGGTGGCCGCGGAGATCCGGCCCGCGGCGGTGGCGCCCACGACCGCTCCGGTGCCGAGGTACCGACTCAGCTGTCCGGTGTAGTTCTCGGTGTACCAGCCGTTGCGCAGCACGGTGAACGGGACGCCGGCCTCGCGCAGCAGCGCCTCGGTGCCCACGTGCTCCCCGGCGATGGGCAGGCTGGTCGTGTCGGCTTTGAGCAGGCTGGTGTAGACGATGCGGCTCACCCCGGCGGCCTTCGCCGCGGTGATGACGGCTTCGTGCTGGGGCAGGCGCCGGCCGATCTCGCTGCCGGAGACCAGCAGCAGCCGTTCCACCCCGGCCAGGGCGGCGGGGAGGGTGTCAGGGCGGTCGTAGTCGCCTTCGCGCACCTGCACGCCGCGCTCGGCCAGGTCGGCGGCCTTGGCGGGGGTGCGCACGATCGCGATCACGTCCGCGGCGGGGACGCCGCGGGTGAGCAGGTCCTCGACGGCGAGGCGGCCGAGGTGGCCGGTGGCTCCGGTGACGGCGTAGGTGGTCATGGATCTCTCCTGGTGCGAGCTGGTTCGGGGCCGCGCAGCGTTCACGACGTTTCCGGGGGGTCCGAACGGTGGTGATCTAGCGGTGGGTCTGGACACCGGGGTGGACCAGGAGCGGGCGGGCCACCTCGTGAGCGGGAATGTTCACCGCTCACGAGGTGGCGCAGCCGGTGGGGGTGCTGCTGGGGTGGTGCTGGGGTCAGGAGACGACGGCGAAGCCGCCGGTCCAGCCGATCTGCTCGCTGGCGGCCAGGCCGATCTGCAGGTAGGCCAGAGCCTCCAGCTCACGGGCGCGAGCCAGCGGGCCGGCGTCGACGGTCTTGAGCCCGGCGGCGGCGACGACCGCGACCAGGGCGGCCTTGGCCTCGGCGTCGTCCCCAGCCAGGACGACGGTGGTGGTCTGCCCGCCGACGGTGCCGGCGGCCAGGGTAGGCCCGAAGTTGGTGTTGAACGCCTTGACGACCTTGGAGTCCGGCAGGGCTTCGGCGATCTGCGCGGCCGCGGAGGAGTCGGCGGGCACGGTCAGGGAGAAGGTGGCGAAGTCCAGGGGGTTGGTGATGTCGACGACGACCTTGCCCGCCAGCTGGTCCTTGCGGGCGGAGATGATCTCGGCGACCGCGGCGTGGGGGACGGCCAGGACGACGATGTCGCCGGTGACGGCCTTGTCGGTGTCGGCGTGGGCGATGACCTCGGCGGTGTTGCCGCCCTTGGTGACCAGGCCGGCGATGGCCTGGCCCATGTTGCCGGTGCCGATGACGGTGACAGTGGACATGGAGGTCTCCTCGTGGTTGGGGTGGTGCGGGTGTTCGGTGAACCGTCGTCGATGACGGCGACGGAGTCTTGGGGTCAGGACCACGACTCGGACTCGACGTGGTGGGCGGTCCTGGCGGATCGAGCGGTTCTGCTGGTTGCGACCCAGCTGTGCCTCTGGCCTCGTAGCCGGTCCAGGCGCCGCGAGTCAGGCGTCGCGGTTCAGGCGACCTGGTTCAGGCGACCTGGAAGGAGCGCTTGGCCATGCCCATCGCGTAGTCGCTGATGATCATCTTCGGCGCGGCGGTGGCGTCGGTGGCTGCGCCCATGGTGATGAACAGCGGGGTGAAGTGCTCCACCGTGGGGTGGGCGTAGGGCATGCCCGGGGCGCGGCGGTAGTCGGCGAGGGTGTCGATGTCGCCGCGCAGCAGGGCCTCGGTGCTCCAGGCGTCGAACTCGCTCGACCAGCCCGGGATGGTCCCGTACATGATCATGTCGCGGGTGATGTAGGGCAGGCCGTGGGTCATGTACCCGGAGCCGATGACCAGGACGCCCTGCTCGCGCAGCGGGCGCAGGCGCCGGCCGAGATCGAGCAGCTTCTGCGGGTCGTGGGTGGGCATGCTCAGCTGCAGCACCGGCACGTCGGCGTAGGGGTACATCACCTTCAGCGGCACCCACGCCCCGTGGTCCAGACCGCGGGTGGCGGAGGTGTGCAGGGACTCGGTGTCGGGCATGAGGGCCGCGACCTGGGCGGCCAGGGTGGTGGCGTCGGGGGTGGCGTAGGTCATCTCGAAGTAGCGCTGGGCGAAGCCGCCGAAGTCGTAGACCAGCGGGGTCGCTGCGACCGGGGAGGAGAGCATCGCGCTCTGGGACTCCCAGTGCGCGGAGACGATGAGGACCGCGCGGGGGGTGGGCAGGTTCTGCGCCCAGCCGAAGAGCTGGTTGATCCAGTGCGGGTCGTCGAACAGCGGCGGGGCGCCGTGGCTGAGGTAGAGCGCCGGCATCGGCCCGTCGGCGGGGGTCCAGGCGTGGCGGGTCTTGGCGGCCGGGGCGACGGTGCGCAGGAAGTCGTCGAAGGCGCCGGCGGGGTTGGGGTTGTCGAAGGGGTTGGGCACGGTCGGCTCCTTCAGAGTCAGCGCAGGGCGGGGAGGTGCAGAGCAGGGAGGTGCAAGGCGGTGGATCGGTGGGGCGGTGAGGCGTCGGGGGGTGGATCGGCAGAAGCCGGTCCGAGCGAGAGCCGGTCCGAGCAGGAGCGGGTCAGAAGCTGTAGGGGCCGAAGCGCAGGATCGCCAGGACCAGGGCCAGCACGCCCAGGACGAGGGGGCCGCCCAGGGCCTTGGACTCCCCGCGGCGGGCGTGGACGACGACCGCGCCGAGCATCACGATCGCCAGACCGGCCGCAGCGAGGGGGGTCAGGATGGTCGCGGTGCCGAGGGCGGCGGGCAGGATCAGCCCGAGCGCGCCCAGCACCTCCAGGGCGCCGATGGCCTTGACCTTGCCGTCGCTGGAGTCCTCGACCCAGGCCATGCCGGAGGCGGCGAGCTTGGTGCGCGGCTGGGCCAGCTTCATCAGGCCGGCGCCGAGGAAGGCCAGGGCGAGCAGGCCGGCGACGATCCACAGGACGACGTTCATGAGGTGCTCCAGGCGGTGAGGTGCGGGGCGGGTGCCCTACGACTTGAATCTTCAATCGACTGTAGACCCCTCCAACTTGAGACGTCAAGTAAAACTGGCCCGGCATCGCATGAAATTTCACGTAAGCTGGGGGCATGGACACCCCCGACCAGCCGCGCTGGCTCACCGACGAGGAGCAGCCGGCCTGGATCGCACTGGCGGGGGCGTTGATGAAGGTGCCCGCCGTCTTGGATGCCCAGCTGCAACGGGACGCGGGCCTGAGCTACTTCGAGTACGCGGTGCTGTCGTGGCTGTCGATGCAGCCGGAGCGCACCACGCGCATGAGCGACCTGGCCGAGCTGGTCAACAGCTCCCTCTCCCGCCTCTCGCACCTGGCGCGCCGACTGGAGAAGCAGGGCTGGCTGACGCGCCGGCCCGACCCCACCGACGGGCGCTACACCCTGGCCACCCTCACCGAAGATGGCTGGGAGAAGGTCGCTGCGGCGGCCCCCGGGCACGTGGAGGCGGTGCGCCGGGTCGTCTTCGACCCCTTGACCAAGACGCAGGTCAAGCAGCTGCGCGAAGTCGGTGACCGCCTCCAGCGCGCCGCAGACGATGAGGCCCACCGCCCCGACTGAAGCTCCCGGCCACGAGCTGGCAGCTCGTCAGCGCGCGATCGATCTAGCGCACATCGCCTTCCCCGTTCGCCGGGGGGGGGGCTCGAATGCGAAGCCCCGTGAGCTTCTGATGGGCGCGCTGCAGCTCCTCTCTGGTCTGGTCGAGCTCGCGGAGGTAGTCGCGGGCGACCTCGCGGGCGGCGGTCAGGTCCTCGTTGCTGGTGGTGATCGTGGTCTCCAGGGAGCGGGTGGTGTCGCGTCCGTTCATCAGCTGGACCCGGAGCTCAGCGACCTCGCCCTGCGAAGCAGGAAGGCGTGCCTTGAGGGCGTTGTAGGAGGCCGCCGCAGTGGGGTCGGCGTGGTCGATCGGCGGCCGTTGATGGCTGTTCTCGCGCAGATGCCGGGCCTCCTGGAGGAGGTCTGGCCTGCGGCGCAGGGTGTGTGGGTGGACACCGGCCGCCCGGGCAACCGACTGGACGTTGATGGGTCGGCCACCACGCTGCAGAGCGGTGATCGCCGCCGTGATCTTGCCGCGGTTGGCGGCGGCCTGCTCCTTCTTGGCCGCGATCGCCCGGCTCGGGTTCTGGCCGCCTGCCGTCGCCCTTCGTGTTGGGTTGACGCCAGTGGGCGTGTCCGGGCTCACGAGAGCACCGCCGGACCGGAGGTGGTCGCGCCGCCTCCGAGGTTGAGGCCACCGGTGCGGACTCGTGTGCGGAAGTCACGCTCGACCGGGGTCAAGGCGTCCAGATGAGCGCTCAGGAGCGTGAGCATGCGCCGCCACCCGTCCCGGCGGGCGCTCAGAACCGCGACGTGGTGGGGCTCGAGGTCGCTGTCACCTTCGATCAGTAGGCGTTGCAGGGTAATCGAGCAGGTGTGGATCTCGGTCTTGATGTCGGCGATGTTGCTGGGGTCAGCGGCGAAGTGATCGCAACTGAAGCACATGCGGTCGTACTCGCAGCCCTCCCGGCCCAGGGCGAGGACCTGCGGGTCGGGAGCAGTTGTTCGTCCCGATGTCCCGGGCCGGCGCACTGGCCAGCAGCCCCCTGGTCGCTGGTCGCCCGTGAGTGTTCAGCCGGTGCGCGGCGAGCAGCTCGACGGCTTCGCGAAGCTTCTCGTCCTGGACCCGCACGTAGGAGTCGATCGTGGCCTGCACGTTGGTGTGGTCGCGAGTTCCTGGACCAGGGAGATGTCGGTGCCGAGGTTGACGAGGTGCTGGAGGCAGGTGTGGCGGAAGAGTCTGACCTGCAGGAGGTCGGGGTTGATTCGAGTGCTTCCGAGGTTGAAGCCCGGGATCCCCCGCTCGGATGGTTCGCCGCGATCGGCAACCATCCCGGCCCCAGTGGATCGAACCGCTCGGGCGACACCGGAACGAACTCGGTCAGGCGTTTTCCCCTGGTGGGTTCCGTGCCTGGTGAGACGAACGTGTCGGGGAAGAGGCAGGATCCTGGATCGGTGGGGGGTGGGTGCTGGTGCAGGCCGGTTCACCGCTCACGGCTTCACCGTAGGCGGCATCCGTCGTCGCACCAGGTCGTCGACGTCATGACCAGCAGGATGACCGCACGTCACGCAAGACTGTGACGGGTGCCGGTTGGGGTCAGCGGTGACCGCCGCGGCGCAGTCGTGCGGAGATGGTGTCGATGCGTTCACGGGTTTCCGCGGTGGTCGTCGTGGCGAAGCAGGGCCCGCCTTCGGTGGTGCCCCAGGGCACCAGGACGTCGAAGTCGAGGTCGCGGACGAGGGCCAGGCTGTCCAGGTAGTCCTGTCGCGATCCCGGATCCAGCAACACGGCCTTCCACTCTCCCTCTTCGATCCACAGGAAGTCCCCGGTGAACAGGAAGCGGTGCACGCCGCTGTCCCACAGGTAGCTGGTCGTGCCGGGTGTGTGCCCCGGTGTGGGGATGATCTCCAGGTCGTCGTCCAGCACCTGGCGGTGATCGAAGGTGGCGGTGATGCGCATCGAGCGGGCTGCCTCGGCGAGGTCACGTTCGTGCACGTGCACGGGCGCATCCACGGGCGGGTCGCCGTACATCGCCTCGTGCGCATGGTTGAGCAACAGCCGCGACACCCCGCCGAGGTCGGCGATCGCCTCGGCGGCGGCGGTGATGCCGGGGGAGTTGTAGACCACGACGTTGCCTGCAGGTCGCTGCAGCACGAAGGAACGCAGCAGGACGTTCTGCTGGTAGGGCAGGCGAGCGGTGCCGGTGGCCCGCAGGGTCTCGACGGGCATGTCCAGGGGCGGGGTGGAGGAAGGCATGCTGGTGCACCGGTTCCGGTCGAAGGAGACGCTCAGACGGAACGGCCGAGCGCCGCGGTGGTCGCGTCGAAGGAGAGCGGTCGTGGGGTCAACGCTTCGACATCGTGCGAGGGGCGGGTTCCGTCGATGAGGAGTTGGGCGTACCGACGCCACACGCGGGGGTCGTCGGAGCGGGTGACGTCAGCGACCTTCCCGACCATGAAGGCGAGCAGGCACACCTCGTGCGAACTCAAGCCAGGACGCAGCTGCCCGGCCCGGACGGCGCGGTCGATCAGGTCGTCGACGCCGGGAAGCAGTCGGCGCTGCAGTTCGGCGGTGAAGTGGCTGCGGCCGGTGGGTGAGGTGAGGACCACCTCCAGGCCCCGGTCACCGGCGCGTTGCTCCATGAGCGCCAGCAGGAAGTCGCGAAAGGCCTCCCCGGGGCCGCGCTGGGCGGGCGCAGCCTCGACGAGCCGCACCAGGGCCTCGACCTTGTCCTCCACCAGGGCGTCGAGGAGGGCGGTCTTGTCGGGGAACTTGCGGTAGACGGTGGCCACCCCGACGCCGGCGGCGCGGGCGACGTCGTTGAGCGTCGCGTCCGCGCCCACGTCGGCGAACACCCTCGTCGCGGCGTCCAGGACGCGCCGGCGGTTCCGCTCGGCGTCGGCGCGGGGGGCGCGGGTGGAGGTGGAACTGCTCGGGGCCATGCCGTGACCCTACCACTAAACGGAACTGATCAATCCGTATCCGTTTCAGGGGCACCGTGAGGTCTGCGCGGTTCATCGGCACGGTTCGTGTTCGCCCGCTCATCGACGACGTGCGGGTGATCCTCATGCGTGGATTGCGCTCGCTCGCCGACAGGACCGTGAGGTCGCCAGCCGTCGACGTCCGCCCGGATCGCGGGATGACCGTGACGTCGCACACCGCGGGATGACCGGGTCCTGACGCGTTGCCGCTGAGGCTGGATGACGGTTCTGCTCTCCTGCCCTGGCTGGAACCGTGGTGAGGAGCCGGTGATGGTGGACGGTGCGGCGCCCGTCGGTGATGTCGGCGGGGCCGACCAGCTGGATCGTTCCGGCGGTGGAGTCGAGGGCCTGAAACTCACGTCGAAGCGGCTGCTTCGCGGTGCCCGGCGCACTTGTGGTCATCGGTGCGACGGCGAGGTCGTCAGCCGTTCACGACCGCACCCGAGTGAGGCGTGGCCCCACCACCCGCGTCAGTCCAGCGTGAGCCAGAGGGCATCGACCGCGGCCGCCACGTCTTCCTCCGCGGGAGGTCTGGTGAGCACGAAGGCTGAGATGCTGAGCTGCTCGGAGGTCCGCCAGCACAGCACCTTGCCGCTCAGCGGGGTTCCCGGGGTGTCCACGTCCTCGTCAGCTCCTCGCAGGACGACGTTGCGGGTGCAGCGCGTGCCGCCGATCGAGCGGCCGCTGTCGCCGAGCAGGTGCAGGTCGACCTTGCCGGTCATGTCGGTCCTCGTCGCGACGACGTTGAGCATCGTGGTACCGGGTGCACCGTAGCTGGTGAGCGCCGTGGGAGCGCCACCGAGACTCTCCGAGATGCTCTGCAGGAGGGAGGCATCGTTGTGGGGAGAGGTGTTCAGGCCCATGAAGGTCGGCGGCAGGTTCACCGTGCGGGTACCGGAGGGTCCAGACGAGACGGTGAGATAGCCGGCGACCGCGATCGTCGCGAGGACGATGGGCATCGCGACGAGGGCGCGTCGGCTCACACGGATGATCATCTGCTGCACCTCCTGCCGGGCGCTGCGTCCAGGAAGTGCGCGTGCGCTCTGCCCATCTCGGCAGCGAGGCCCACCAGCTGTAGCCCAGGGTTGCTTGTGCTGGTGCGGGTCGAAGCGGCGGCCGACGATGGGCAGGCGGCGGCCGGCGTTCTCCAGGTCGTGCCGCCGCGGCCAGGATCCTCAGGAGCACTGTCACGAAGAACGCACCTGCACCGATCGGTATGTCCTCTCCTCCTGGGGTCCTCATGGCAGTCGTGTTGCGTGCTGCTGCTGTAGGCGGTGCGCACTGCGGGATGACCGTGAGGTCGGCAGACGTGTGCAGGAAGCTCGCCGCAGTGTCCGGTCAGCGCAGCGGGACCGGGCGGGTCAGGTCGTTGTCGTCCACGACGTGGGTGGCCTGCTGCTGCGGTGCGGCGTCGTCCAGGTACAGCTGCTGACCTTCGACGTAGCGGCGGTTGGAGGCGTCTGCTGGGGCGGGTGAACCGGAGCCGTCGCGGGCGACGCAGCGTTGCAAGGTGGTGGCCCGCTCGACGTCCAGCCACAGCGACCACGTCCAGTACCCGCGCAGCTCGGGGCGGTGCAGGAAGATCCCGTCGACGATGAGGACGGTGCCGGGCGCGGCCTGCTGCTGCTCGGCGACGTCAGGGGTGTCGGTGCGGGCGTCGAAGACGCGGGTGCGGTACTGGCCGTGGCCGCCGGGGGCGAAGGGGTCGAGCAGGTGCTCCTGGAGGGCAGCGAGGTCGTAGGAGTCGCGGTAGAAACCTTCGGGGTCGCGGGAACCACGGGCGTGGCGCAGGGCGCGAGGGTGGTGGAAGCCGTCGATGGAGGCGTGGATCACGGGGCGGCCTCGGGTGCGCAGGGCGGTGGTGAGCTCATCGGCGAGGACGCTCTTGTCGGCTCCGTGCGGTTACCGGCTACGAGCACCGCCCGGGCGAAGTCGGCCGGGACGCGGCCGTGGTCGTGAGCTTGCCGGCCCTCGGCGCTGATGAGGTGGAAGGCGTCGTGGCTGTACGCCCACGCCGCCTTCTCCTCGACGTCGAGGACGATGCAGTCGTGGATGTCCGGTGAGGAAGTCGTCCCGTTCATCGGGTGGCGCCACTCGGGGTTCAGATCGGTGCCGAAGTGGACCGAGCCGTGCTTGCGGAGGTGTTCTTCACGCACGGACTCCTCGCCCTAGCCGATCCGCACCTGGCCCTGGATGGTGCTGAGCACCCGGGTGACGCCTCGACCGACGTCGATGGTGCGCACCAGCCGGCCCGACTCGTCTCCCACGGCGTGCTCGCGCTGAGCTGACCATCGCGGTCGTCGTGGCTGAGGTGCGTCGCCCTTTCGCTGGTCTTCCCCCATAAGGCCAGCGCCTCCCCGGCAGGGCCGGAGCCGACGGTCAGCGGGTCTTGATGATCGGGCGCGCCCTCGGGGCGTCGCAGGTCGGCGGGGTGGCGCACGGGCAGCGTGGGGTAGGTGAGCACCTCTTGCCGGCGCAGCGCCTGCTGCTCCTCCCACTCGTACCGGACGCTCCGGGGACGTTCTGGACGGTCTTGATGCCACAGCTCCGAACGCTGTTGGGCGTCCCGCTCCGGATCGCCCGACGGCGTCCACCTCGGCTCGATCCGCAGCCTCCGCTCTGCAGCCCCTCGTCGTGATCGCTCCCGCTCCGCCAGTCTCCGCCGCTTGTGCTCGCCGAACCACTGCCCCCACCGCTGCGGGTTCCAGTGCTTCATCCCCTCCTGCCACGTGTCCCGCACCCCGCCGTCCTGGCCCGCTCGGCCGGAGCGCGGCCGCGCAATCACCGTCATGGCCGCGAGATCGCCCGCGCGCGCGATCGCGCCCGGATCGCGGGATGAGCGTGCGTGTCGAGGTATCGATGCGGTACGGGCCGCTCGCTGTCCTGGCAGGCTGCCGACGTGATCGTCCACGTGGTCTCCCACCCCGAGGTGCTCATCGACCCGGGCGTCCCGGTGCCGCAGTGGGGCTTGTCGCCGGCCGGGTATGAGCGGCTGCGGCGGCTGCTGGCGATGCCGTGGGCGCGTTCGGCCTCGTTCGTGGCTTCCAGCGCCGAGCGCAAGGCGGTGCAGACGGCGCAGGTGGTGGCCGAGGTCAGCGGGTGCACCGTGCACGTCGAGGAGGATCTGGGGGAGAACGACCGCAGCGCGACGGGGTTCGTGCCGCCGGAGCGGTTCGAGGAGCTGGCTGATGCCTTCTTCGCCGAGCCTGAGCGCAGCGTGCAGGGGTGGGAGACGGCCGTCGATGCGCAGCGGCGGATCGTGGGGGCGGTGGAGCGGATCCTGGAGCGGGCGCGGCTGGTCGCCACTGCCCCCGAGGACGGCGGTGTGGTGATCGCCACGCATGGTGGTGTGGGCACGTTGCTGCAGTGCGCGCTGCGGGGGGTGGCGATCGAGCGGCGCTTCGACCAGCCGGGGCAGGGCAGTTGGTACAGCTTCGACAGCGTGACGCGGCACGTCGCGCACGGGTGGCGCCGACTGTGACGGTTGCCCGAGTCGTGTCGCGTCGTAGCCGGGGACACACCTGTGTGCCGCCCGCCGGTTGACGTGTCGTGCAGTCGTTGGCCGCGCACGATCTGCGGGATGACCGCGCGGTGGGCTCGTCGCCTGACCCGCGGCAGTTGAGCACAGCGGAGTTGCTAGCTGTTGGTCAGCCCTGCGTGGAGGAAGGTCGCGCCTCGCCATCATCACAATCCCTCCGCCTCGCGGGTAGGAGCAGTGGCGGCCTGCGGCTGGCTCTCGGTCCTGGTGGTCTCGGTGGAGCTTGGAGCGGGACTCGTCCAGGAGCCCGGCCGCCCGGCCAACCCCAGCAGGACGAGGACGACCCCGATCACGGCCACGGGGACGCCCCTCAGCGTCGTCGCTGTCCCTCGCGCCGCGGGACCGGGCCGAGCTGCTTCACCACTTCCGCTGCCTCCGGTGGATGACGAGAGCAACCACCACGATGACGAGGACCAGCCCCAGCCGAACCGGCAGAAGGAGAGAGTCGCCGCTCGTTCCCGTGCCCCGTGTCTACCTCGCAGCGTCGCTGACGGCCTGCTGGTCACCCGATGGGCTCAACGGTCTTACTCCTGCGTCGAGTGCGCGGTTCTCGACAGATGAGTGCAGCCGCCAGCGCGTTGCCGTGCCCGTGCCCCATGCCGTACTCGCTCTCGAGCCGAGCGACTCGTTGCACGTGGCGGGAGTCAGGGTGCTCAGCGCGGTGCTCACGCAGCAGTTGCTGCCAGTGTTCGATGGGATGTCCGTACTCGGCTTCGACGGCGGGGAAGCAGGACGTGGGGCCCTTGGTGGTTCCAGGCACGGAGTTCTCCCACCGCTGCTCGCGGGTGCCGTCAACCACGGGATCGCCGGCGGCCTGCACTTCCACGCTGGTTGGCAGGACCGCAGGTCGATGACGTCCTTCGCGGCGGCGTGACCGTGAGGTCGCCTCCGAGCATTGAGCAGGCGGTGCCCACGTCAGGGGACGGCCGAGCTGAGGTTGGTCTCCTGGCGACGGTGGACAGGAGGGCCTCGGACGTGTGCGGCCCGGCGCGCCCCCGCCGCCGGTACGCGCCCCCGTGCACGCCTTGGATCCGGCGGGTCCAGCGGATCCTTGACGTGGGCGGGCCCGCACTGGATACCCTGCCCCGGAGCCCCCGATGGGCGAGACGAAGGAGAATCACCTCCCGGCTGGACGATGGTCTGGCCGGTTCCCCGCCGCCCGGGGGCTCCTCGTCCGGTGCATCTGGCACTGGCCCGTCGCTCCCGTGCACCTCATCCCCGCCCCACGCACAGGAGCACCCGTGACTGCCGTGTTTAACCACACCATCATCGCCAGCACCGACCGCGAACGATCCGCTGCCTGGTACCGCGACTTCCTCGAAGCTCAAGACGCTCCCTCCTGGGGGCTGTTCACGAACCTGTTGATCGGGGCAGGCGTCCTCCTGCAGTTCGCCGAGCCACCGGTGGAGATCCAGATGCAGCACTACGCCTTCCTCGTGGACGATGAGCACTTCGACCGCGCCTACGGCAAGCTCGTCGAGCGCGGCATCGAGCACTGGGCTGATCCTCGACGACGACAGCCCGACCGCTGGAACACCGACCACGGCGGCCGTGGTGTCTACGTGATGGATCCGGCAGGGCACGGGATCGAACTGTTGACTCGTCCCTACCTCTGAGGCTGTCGAGCGAGATCGTCGATCGACCGCCGGCTGCTCGGTCTTCGCCACGACCGCGAGGTCCTGGGCCCGTCCTGCTCGCGCGCTCATCGCGGGATGACCGGCAGGTCCGCCCGCCCCCTCAGCCGGCTGCATCGGTAGCGTTCCCGGGTGTCCCAGCTCGATCCTCCCGCCGTCGATCGCGCCGTGACGGGGCCGCGGGGGCCGATCCCGATGCGCTGCTACCTGCCCCCGCCCGCCCCCATCGGCACGCCCACACCGACACTGGTGTGGCTGCACGGAGGTGCCTTCTTCGCCGGCGGCCTGGACCAGCCCGAGTCCGACGCCTTCGCCCGAGCCCTGGCCAGACGCGGCGTGCGGGTGGTGAGCGTCGACTACCCCCTCGCGCCCCTGCTCTCGACGCGGTGGCCGTTCCCGCACCGCTCGGCCTCCGGTGTGGCGCGGGTACGTTTCCCCGGACAGGTCCACGACCTGTCCGCAGTCCTCACCCACGTGCGAGCCACCTCCGCCGGCCCGGTGCTGCTGGGTGGGGCCAGTGCCGGCGCCTGCCTGGCGGCCGGGACCGCGGTGGCTGCCGCGGCCGGGGACGGGGGCCAGCGCCTGGACGGCGCCGTCTTGGCCTACGGGTTCTTCCACGCCCGCCTGCCCCCACGACCGCGGGCGCTGCGGGCGCGGTTGCGGGGTCGGCGCCGCTTCACCCACACGCGCTGGCCGATGACGGCGATGAACCTCAACTACACCGGATCCCGCTCGCGGCTGGGCAACCCGTCGGCCTTCCCCGGTGGGCACCGCCTGGCCGGCTTCCCGCCGACGCTGCTGCTGGATGCCGACCGGGACGCGATGCGAGCTTCCAGCGACCTGTTCGCCGCGGACCTGGCCGCCGCGGGCGTGCGCCTGGAGCACCAGGTGCTGCCCGAGTCCGTTCACGGGTTCCTGGGTCGCCCCCACGAGCCGGCGTTCACGGCCGGGGTCGACGTCATCGCCGCCGTCATTGCCCGTTGGACGGCGGAGAGGGTCACGGCAACGGCGTGAGCGACGAGTGGTGGCGGTGCCGAGCACCGAGGACCAGGGAGGTGACGCTGAGGACGACGGCAGCGATCAACCAGGCGACGTCGTCGAGGATGTTGCTGCTGGTTCCCGTCTTATCGGCGTGGACCCCGCCCTGGTAGGACAGCTCGACCCAGACAGCGGTGAGGACGGCGCCGGTGAGGGCGAGGAGGACCGCTGCCGGTCGCCGTGGTGCTGTGGTCAGGGCGAGGACGACGGCGAACAGGACGGTGGTGCCGCCTGTCGTCAAGGCGGCCAAGGCAAGTAGAGCTACGAAGGAGTCCACGCGGTCAGCATGGTCAGTGAAGAGCGGGGCCGACGCCCTCGCTCCTGATCTTCACTGGGTCTGCCGGTGGAGGACACAGGCAGCTCGACGGGGCGAGCAGTTGCGCAGCACCAGCATGCTCAGTCTGAGACCGCGCCCAACGCGGGATGACCGTGCGTTCCGCGCAAGCAGCGAGTGGGCGGATGCGGAGCTGACCCCGACCGGTCCTGCGAAGCTTGGTGGTGTGAGGACCATGGTCACGTTCCGACTCGTCGGAGAGTCCGGTGGCTCGGCTTCGGCGGTCACCGCCCGGTTGGGCATCGAGCCCACCTGCTCCGCGGAGGCCGGTGACCCCGTGGGTCGGGGTCGCAGTGGTCATGTGCGCGAGCAGTCGTACTGGTCGCTGCGGAGCAGCTCGTCGCCGGAGGCGGTGGAGCTGGGGGAGTCCTTGCGGCGGGTGCTGGACCAGGTGGAGCCCCTCGCGCCGCTGCTGTGGGAGCTGGCTGGGCGGGGGTACTGGGCCAACTGGTTCTGCTACGTGGGCAGTCACGCCACCGAGCATGCTGTCGAGCTGGATCGGGCGGTCCTTGCTCGACTGCTCACCCTGCCGGGGGAGCTGTGGCTGGACGTCCATGACGACGATGATGACGATGACGAAGGGCATTGAGATGAGCGGTTCGCCCTAGCCGCGGCGGTCGCGGTGGGGCCGCCACCGACGCGCGACGTCGATCAAGGGTGCGGCGGGGTGTAGCGCGCGATCCGCTGCTGGCCCCACCCGAAGCGGCTCTCAGCGATCCAGTCCTCGAGGTGACTGGCCAGACGCTGAGCGCACTCCTGGGCGGTGAAGGAGGAGTGCTGCTCGCTGTCGAGATGGCCGCCGCGCCACGTCGGTGAGCTCAGCAGGTCCTGGAACGTCTCGCCGGCGGCGGTGACGGTGATCCACACGTCGCCGGGGTCGCCGTCGACGCCCCGGTGCAGGGTGAGTTGCTGCAGCTCCTCCTGGCTCAGCAGCGAGGTCACGACGGGCAGAGCCACGGTGTCCTTGAGGGTGTGCAGGTGCTCGTCGTCGGCGTCGGTGGTGTCGCCGGGCCTGGCGCGGGCAGGTCCGCTGGAGGCGCCGAGGCGAAGAGTCAGCTTGCTGGAGCAGGCCGATCCTTCGTCCATGGTCAGCACGCTATGTGGGCCGCGCCCTTGCGCTCAAGGCGGGATGACGGTGAAGTCGGACGGTCGCTCATGG
Source organism: Kineococcus radiotolerans SRS30216 = ATCC BAA-149 (assembly GCF_000017305.1). Taxonomy (GTDB): domain Bacteria; phylum Actinomycetota; class Actinomycetes; order Actinomycetales; family Kineococcaceae; genus Kineococcus; species Kineococcus radiotolerans. Next base: position 4,367,920 of record NC_009664.2, read on the forward strand.
TGGCTTCGCGTGGTGCGCCGGTTGTCGTTGCGAAAGCTCACCTCCACCAGGTGGTGGCCGCGGGGGGCGTGTGGCGAGGTCCTGCCGCCCATGCTGGTGAGCCGGGTGGGGTGACGAGGGTGAGGGTGCCCGCGTCGCTGGGCACGTTCACCAGGTACTTCGCCTGATCGCTGTCCTGCGGGTCTGTCGGTTGGGCGAGCACCTGCGAGGTGGGCATCCTCGGGGCGGTGGGCTGGAGGTCGGGGAGCAACCGCTGCGCCAGTCCCGCCAGGCTGAGCTGGGCGTGCCAGGGGCCACCGTGTCGTCGGGTGAGGTCGAGAGCGCGCAGGACTGCGGCGGCCAGCAGGTGTCCGCTGCCGTGGTCGAGAGCTTGCGCCGGTAGCACCCCCGGCCGCCAACCGTGAGGGATCGGGGCTGTTGGAGTGCTCGTGGGGTCGCCCGGTCCCCGGTCCCCGGTCGCGCGCTCTCCGGTCTTGTCGACGGTGCGGGTGAGGTGGGCGATGCCGGTGGCGGCTTGGACGGTGGAGTCGAACCCGCGACGGTTCCCCCAGGGGCCGGTGACGCCCCAGGCGGAGAGTGAGGCGACGACCAGGTGCGGGTGCTCGCGGGCGAGGGTGGCCTCGTCGAGGCCGTGGCGGGCCAGGGCGCCGGGACGGTAGCCGTGGACGAGGACATCCGCCTCGGCCAGTAGTTGGTCGAAGCGGTGGCGGTCGTTGCGCTGGGTGAGGTCGAGGGTGGTGCAGCGTTTGCCGGGGCCGGTCTCCAGCCAGGTGGCGTGGTCTTCGGGTAGGTGGGGGTGGTCGATGCGGAGGACGTCGGCGCCGTAGGAGGCCAGGGTGCGGGTGGTCAGGGGTCCGGCGATGACGCGGGTGAGGTCCAGCACCCGCAGTCCCGCGAGCAGGCCGGGGAGCAGGCCGGGGAGCGGGCCGCGCATCGGTCGTGCCGGGGAGTGCTGGTCGCCGACGACTGGTCGGGGTGTGGGTTGCCACCGCGGGCGGGTGAGCTGACCCGGGACGTGACTCGCGGCGTGACTCGTGGTGCCGGCGGTTGAGCGGGGCACCTGGTGCAGGTCCAGCAGTGGGGCGGCGGCCACCGCGGTGGCGGCGGGATGGGTGGCCCACTCGGTCCGGGTGCGGACGGCGGCGGCGATGCCGCCGGCGGCGGTGACGACGTCTTCGACCTCGAAGCGGCCCATGTCGGCGATAGTGCGTAGTGGGTCGGAGCCGAGCGCGTGGTGCAGGGCGGTGGCGTGGTGGGGGTAGTTGGCGTGCAGGCGCACCCAGCCGTCGGCGGCGGGGGTGAAGCGGGACAGGGGCGCGAACCCGGCGCCGGCGGGTGCCCCGTTGATGCGCAGGAGGCGTTCGCTGCGGAAGGAGATCCCGACGTGGGTGGCGTTCACCACGACCTCGCCCTGCTGGTCTGGGTCGCCGTCGCGCTCTGACGCGCCGGCGGGGGCGGCGAGGGCGGCGGCGGCGAGCAGTTGCACCGCGACGGTGTCCACGGCCAGAGCTGCGACGGGGAGCGGGGAGGGGAGGTCGGCTTGGCCGGTGACGCGCAGGCGGGTCAGGTGGTGGGGGTTGCCGTGCAGGGCCTGCCAGGTGTGGTGCAGCAGTTCGGTGCTCACGAGGTGATCGTGGCAGTCGCGCTGGGGCGCGGCGCCCTCGCCGCCTGGACATCGACGCCTGAATCATCGCCAGGACCGTGACGTCGCCCGCCTCAGTCGATACAGCCCGGCCCGCTGGATGACTGTGCGGGGTCAACCGCTGACAGGGAGGGGCTGGCCGTGGCAGGTTGAGGCAATGGATCACGGGTGTGCCGAAGCTGCTGCGTCGGTGCTGCGGTTCGTGCACTGTGCGTCTGCGCGGGGCGGCGCGCAGGGTGGTGAGCTGAGTGGCTTGTGGGCAGCCAAGCCGTGGCGCAGAAGCGTGGGTGTGCTCTCTGGAGCGCTGCTGATCGCCGGCTGCGGTGGGACGGCCGATCTCGAGCCCCGTGAGGCGGCTAGCACAGCGTGTCGGCAACTGGCGGTCAGCCAGTACGGGCGCGAGGACGCTGAGGTCGACGAGGTCGAAGACGTGGATGAGGCGGCGTCGGGGGCAGTGGAGGCGTTCGAGGTGACGGGTACTGCCGGCGAGGTGGGGTGGATCTGCACGCACACCACGACTCGTACGCAGGTCACGGTGCAGACGGAGACGTCCATCGACAAGCGCTGAGGCGTTGAGGCGGGGAGAGGAGAAGGTCGAGCGGTTGGAACGCTGTCGTTGCTCATCCAGGTCGGCGAAGATGTGCCACCTGCGGTGGGGCTGTGCGCTGTCAGCGGTGGTGGGCTGGCCTGCCGTGGTGCGGGTCGAGGACGCGGGTGTGAGTGGTGAGCCATCGCATCTGCTCGTCCCACCACCAGCGGCGCTGCGGCATCGTCGGCGGCTGCTGCGTCTCACCCCAGGTGTAGGCGTACAACCCGTGGACGCCGCGGCGGCCGCTGATCGCTTCGGCCGCCAGCGGCCGGTCGAGTGAGGCGGCAGCGTCGAAGAGCAGGTCGTCCATCGCGACCAGGCTGCCGCGGGCATCACCGTCTGACCCGTTCGGCGTGCTGGCCGCGCCGCATCGACCATCCGGAACTCGAGATGACCGTGACGTCGCCGCCGTCCAGCGCCCGCCCGGACCGCGGGATGTTCCAACGGTTCCGCTCACGGCCAGGGCACCTCGGCGAAGGCGGGGTTAACGGCCAAGGCGCGCAGCTGTTCGGTGCTGGTGAGGGGGGAGTCGAAGGAGTTCCCGGTTGCCAGCTGGGCTTTCGTGGTGGCGTCCAGCCTGGTGTCGGCGCTGACGACGCGTCCGTCGGGGTGGATGACGCTGACGGTGGTGTGCCAGCCCTGCAGCTGACCGCCGGGGACTTGATCTTCTCGCACGAGACGGGTGTCGAAGGTGCGGGTGGTGACCAGCCGAGCACCGCCAGGTAGTTGCTCGTCGGTGCATTGCGCCTGGGGTTGGCAGGTGGTGCGTTCTGAGCCGGGGGTCTCGTCGGCCAGGTGCCCGATCTGCACGGTGAGGGTGGCCTGGGGGGTGCTGCGGGGGTCTTGGTGAGTCATCCACCAGCCGATTCGTTGCCCGGTGTCGCCGTTGGTCATCGTGCCCACCGCGTAGTAGCGGACCAGGTCCGGGTCGATGCTGAGCAGGGCGTCACGGAAGGCGGCGGTGGCGAGGAGCTGCGGGTCGGCGGTGCGGGTGGTGGCGGACGTGGTGAGGGAGGTGGCGGGCGAGCTGGCTGGTGCCGGGTCGACAGGGTTGAGCTCAGCGGCGACGGCGTGCGCGTGCTGAAGCATCTGACGGTAGGCAGCCAGCTCACCGGCGTGTTCCTCGGCCAGCGGCGCCCAGTGCCGGACCAGGGCCTGCGCGAAGGCCGATCCCAGGGCGCTGGTGTCCTTGCAGTCACGGTCGGCGCTCGCCAGCGCCGCCTCGGCGGTGGTGAAGGTGTCCAGATCCGCCTCGGTGGCGCGGGTGCCGTCGGGTTGGTCGGTCAGCAGGTCACGACGCAAGGTCTGCACCTGCACGGGCAGGTCGGCTGGGGTGGCGACCTGGTGGCCGCGGGTGCCCATGCACTGCGACCACTCCTCCAGCGGGACCCGCAGGGCGCTGTCGCCGGCGACGTCCTCGAGCAGCTGTTCGGGCAGGCCCCGCACCGCGACGTAGGTGCGGGTGTAGGTCTCCGCGTCGATGCCGTACAGCTGCTCGACCCCTTGGCCCGCGCAGCCGCTGGTGGTCACGGTCAGGCTGCCGTTGTCCTCCACGGGCAGGGTCAGCTCCCGCGCCGGGGTTCCGGTCAGGGTTTGGTAGTAGCCGTCGGGTACGCCGTCGATGAAGTCGCCGAGCTGGCCGGAGCCGGGGTCGGTGAGGACGGCACGGATGGAGCTGGCCACGCCGTAGGTGCTGGCGTGGGTGCTCCACGCCGACAGGTCATCGAGGTCGCGCCCACGGCGGGCCGCTTCCCCGACACGGTCGCCGGTGTCGACGGCGACGGGGCTGCGCTGGATGGTGACCCCTTGATCGGTCAGGCATCGGTCGATGAGGAGTTGCTCGCTCACGCCCAGGTCGAGTCCGTCGCGGGTGGCGATGGGCAGCTGGGCGAGGACGTCGTCGACGGTGGCGGCGGCGCGTTGGCCGTCGCGGACCTGGTCTGCGGCGGGGACGGTGCGCACCTGCTCGCTGTTCCACGGCTGCTGCCAGCTCAGTCCCGCCGCGGCGAGGGCGATGAGGGCGAGGGGGGTGGTGACGGCGGCGCGGCGCTGCCGGCGTCGGCGCCGGCCCCCGCGCAGAGCCGCAGCAGCGATGCCGGCGGGGGCGTGCAGGCCGCGGCCGGCCGCGTCCAGGCCTGAGCGCAGACGCCGTGCGGTCGGGTCGTCAGCACCGATGGCCTCGCCGGGGTCCTCGCCCAGGTCGCGGGGGTCGTGGGGGTCGTGGGGGTCGTGGTGGTTCATCGGGTGCGCTCCTCGTGCGAGGGAACCGGGTGCGTGCCGGGAACGGCAAGGTCAGGTGGCGTCGCGGCAGATGGCGTCACGTCAGGGGCCGCCGCGGCTGCTGTCACTGATGGTGGTGCTGTCGCGGCGGACGAACGGGTCCGCGCTCCCTGGGCGGCTCCGGCACGGGGCGGGTCAACGCGGGGCGGCTCGGAGCCGGGTGGGTCGGCGCGGGAGGTGTCCAGCAGTTGTCGCAGTCGGCTCAAGCCGCGGGAAGCCTGGGTCTTGACCGTGCCGGTGGAGCAGTTCAGCGCATCGGCGATCTGGGCTTCGGTCCAGTCCTCGTAGTAGCGCAGCACCAGCACCGCGCGTTGGCGCGGGGAGAGCTGTCGCAGCGCGGTGACGGCCTCGTCCTGCTCGGCGTAGCGTTCCGCGGTGTCGTGGCTGATGTCGTGGCTGGTGCGGCGGTTGGAGCCGGGGGCTGCGATGTCGTGGCCGCTGCCTTGCTCAGGCCAGAGACCGTCGAGGGTCACTTCGCGGGGGCGGCGCCCCCGCCGGCGCCAGCGGTCGGTGACGGCTCGGACCATGACGGTGCGGGCGTAGGCGGCGGGTTCCTGCACCCGGCGCCAGTGCAGGTAGGTGCGCTCCAGGGTGTCCTGCAGGAGATCCTCGGCCAGGTGGTGATCGCCGGTGAGGAAGACGGCGGTGCGCATCAGCTGGTCGGCGTGGGCGAGGGCCCAGTCCTCGAAGTCGCGATCCCCTCGCGGGGTGGGCTGTGCCCGTGAGGTGGGGTCAGGGCCCTGCTGGGAGTCCTGCCCGAGCTTCTGCACCGGTGCCGTCCTTCACGCTGGTCTGGCTGGGTCACCCTTCCAGACGCCAGCGCGTCGTGGACGGTTGACAGGCAGGCCACAGCTTCTGGTCGAGCCCGCCCCGCCCGCGGGGCTGCGTTGTGCAGATCGTCGCGCCCCACGACAGCACGCCTCTCGCCAGCCGCGTACGACCGCCCGGACCGCGGGATGACCGTGGAGTCGGCGTGGACCGCACGGAGGGTCACGTGGGGAGGTCGACCCCGGCCTTCAGCAGGGCGACCCCAGCGACCGGGTCGCTGGAGGTGTCCACGCTGACGGCGAAGACGTGGCCGGCTGCGGTGGCGCGCCAGGCCATGCGGGTGTCCCCAGGATCCATGTACTGCACCCCGAGCACGTTGCCGTTGCGCCAGCGCAGGGTGGTGAAGTCCGAACGGGGCGGCTCGCTGGTCGCCGAGGCAGCTGGGTGGCTGGGTGGCTCAGCGATGTGACCGCCGTAGAGGATCGTCATCCACACCAGCCCCCGGCTGCGGGCCTCGTCGAAGGGCGTGCCGTCGACGTCGACACCTGGGGGCAGGTAGGCGATGGTCACGCCGTGGACGTCGGCCGCCGGGTCGCCCGGCGGTGCAGGTGGGTCGGCCGCTGAGGGCACCGGGTGCTCGAAGACATCGGTGCCCTCCGAGCTGCCGCAGGTCAGGGTGAAGCCGCGTTCCTGCAGCATCGGGAACGTCGGGATCGGGATGCCGAGGTGCTCGGCGACCTCATCACACGCCAGGGTGTCGCCTACGAGGTCTTGGGTGGTGCTGAGCAACCCCAGAGGGTTGCCGCGACGGGCGAACTCCGGGTGAGTCAGCGCTGCGACGGCGCTCTCTTGAGAAGGTGTCAGCACCAGTGCGGGTTGGCTGCTCTCTTCGGGGGAGGTGGCGTTGGGCGCGCTGCCGCAGCTGCAGAGGGCGTACGGCGCCAGGGTCAGGCCGGCGACCCGCCGCACCGCTCGTGTCCTTCCGCCCATGTTGTCCCCTCGCCGGTGATCGCGTCGCTGCGGGGACGCATCAGCAGTCTCGCTGCTGTCACAGCCCGGTGTCTCATCGGAGCGGCGGCGATCGCGTCCTGTCTGCGGGATGACCGTGCGTCTGTCTCGTACTCGGTCGCGGGTACATCGTGAAGCGTCAGCGATGCCTGGCCCCGCGATGGCTACCTGCTGCACCCCAGCTCCGGGCTGGTCCGCTACGAGCAGCAGCTGTTACCGCTAGAGGAGCGTGATCTACCGGAGGCTTGGTAGCTGCTGGCGGACGGCGTCCAGGACGAGCGTTTGGAGCAGACGTGGCGGCTGGTCCTGGCGTGGGCGCAGCGGTGGCGGGCCGATCGGATTGAGGGCGACGTCACTCGGGCAGATCGGCCGGTGGCTACGGCTGCTGGCTCGACCCGGTCGTCGGGCTCGCCCTGCCGCTGGGGCGGCGCCTTCTCAGCATCGGCGTTGGGCGGGTCGCCGGGGGCTGATCCGGAGCGGTTGTGGGGGACGGCTGACGGTGAGCTGCTCGTCGACGCGCACGAGGCGTGGGGCTCGATCGTCGTGCGTGGTGGCGGTGGCGGCGGTGGTGCGCTGGGGGAACTGCGAGGGGACGTCGCCCGGCTCCGGGAGGGGTGGAGCCGATGAGGCCAGTGTCCACCCGTCCCGATGAAGGGCTGATCGCGCGGACGGCGGGATGACCGGGAGGTTGCCCGACCCTCGGGCCGGTCGGGGGCGGGCGGCCCACGCCGGTTGCGCGCTACTGCGTGCGACCTGAGGTCGCGCTGCCGCTGAGGTGCTCGCCGGCGCGGGTGAAGGCAGCTCGCAGCTCGGATGGTTGCACGTCGGTCATGGGGCTGCCGAAGGTGATGAACAGGCCGGCGAGCCCGATCCAGGACCAGGCACCCATCGACAGCTCGCAGCGGTCCTCATCGAGGCCGCGCACGACGGCGCCGCCGGGGGCGAACTGGGCGACGAGTTCAGCGGGCAGGGCGAGGACGGCCGAGCCGGTGCAGGGCCAGGGTGCGAGGCGGTCCCCGCGTGCGGGAGTGCGCTGGACCAGCGCTCCGGGCCCACCCTCGGGCAGGTCGCGTTCGACGAAGGGCACGCCGGTGAGTTCTGGGTGGGTGATGCGGTCGAGTCGCAGGACGTCCCAGTGCTGGTGCGTGGCCTCGTAGGCGACGAGGTACCAGCGGGCTGCCCAGACCACGAGGTGGTGGGGTTCCAGGACCCGCGAGGTGGGACCTGCGTCGTCCGTGCTGTCGTCGTCCGTGCCGTCGTAGTCCAGGCGCAGCAGGACTCGTTGACGGACGGCGGTGCCGACGGCGCGGACCAGGTCGGCCTCGGGTGCGGGGGCGGGGAACTCCCACTGGTTGGGCAGGGCGGTGACGGTGAAGGCGTCGGCGTCCAGGCGCAGCCGGCGGGGCATGACCTGCCGAACCGTCTGCAGGGCCCGTCGGCTCGTCTCCTCGATCCCGCGCAGCACGGCGGAGGTGGTCTGCAGGGCCACCGCGATGGCGACCACTTGCTCCTCGTCCAGCACGAGCGGGGGGAGCGACCCGCCCGGTCCGAGCCGGTACCCGCCACCGGCGCCCTTGACCGGCTCGATGGCGTAGCCCAGCTCGCGCAGGGTCTCCACGTCGCGGCGCACCGTGCGCTGAGAGACCCCGAGGCGGCGGGCGATCTCCTCACCGGCCACGGTGGAGCCGCTGGAGAGCATCGAGAGCAGGCTCAGCGCGCGAGCTGACGTCGTAGCCACCGTTCCTCCTGACGTAGTGGCCACTCGGTGACCGCTTCGGTGTCCATGGTGGCGCCATGGACACCATCTCGCCGACCCACGACGCATCCACTCGGGAGACGGTCACCGCCCCGCCGCCCCTGCGCGTCGTCGTCATCGGAGGGGGGATCGGCGGGCTCGCGCTCGCCGCCGGGCTGCGCCGGAGGGGCTTCGACGTCGTCGTCCACGACCGCGACCTCGACCCGGCCGCCACTGGCGGGTACCACATCACCCTCGACACCCCCGCGCAGAACGCGCTGCGGGCGCTCCTGGAGCCTTCCCTGTTCGCCAAGCTGCTCGCCTCGGCCTCCGCGGTGCGCCGTCGACCCCCCGACGTCTGGTTCGACTGGCGAGGCCGCCTCCTCGGCGAGCTGGAGGTCAAAGGGCTGGACCCCGACAGCATCGACATCGACCGCATCAGCTTGCGCCTGCTCCTGGCCGAGGCCGTCGGCGGCGACCTCGTCCTGGGCAGCACCTGCACCGCCGTCCAGCGCGATCCCGGTCCAGGCGGGCGGGTCCGTGCGAGCTTCGCCGACGGCAGCACCGCCCACGGCGACCTGCTGGTCGGTGCCGACGGACCGCACTCCCTCGTCGTGCGCCACCTGGCCGGGCACCTGACGAGCCGCCCGGCCGGTCTCACCGGAATCTCCGGGCGGACCTCGGTGGCTGATCTCGACCCGGCCGAAGCCGCGCGCCTCGGGCCGCGTTCGAGCTTGACCGTCGGACCCCGCGGCACCGCCCTCTACACCGGCTACCTCGACCCGGACGGCTTCGCGGTTCTGGACGCCGCTCACGCGCGAGCAGCCATCACCACCGGCCCCACCTACATCTGGGGGGCGATGTTCCCCGACTCCACCGCACCGGAGGGCCTGCGTGAGCAGCGAGGCAGCCAGCTGCTCCAGACGACCATCGAGGCTCTGCGCGCTGCCGGCTGGGGCGAGCCCCCCTTGCAAGTCATCGCCCGCACGAGCGTCGAGTCCATGGCCGCCTACCGCTTCAACGTCGGACCCGAGCACGCACGCGACATGGCGCCCTGGCCGGCCGGTGCCATCACCGCTCTCGGCGACGCCGTCCATGCCACTCCACCGACAGCGGGCAAGGGCGCGGGCACGGCCATCATCGACGCCCACCGGTTGGTCGAGGAACTGACAACGGTCCGGGCAGGCACCCAGACGTTGCATACCGCCGTCAGCACCTTCGAAGCCGACATGCGCCACCGCGGTAGCGCCGTCACCGCCTTGTCGATGACCACCGTCAACCGCATCCTCGCCAGCAGCACTCCCGTCGGCTCCGCCATCACCCGCGCCTCACTACCGCTCATGGCCTGGTCCGCGGGGCTGAAGCGGAAACTCGCCCACGGATCGCCGAGGGCCGACCGAGGCCGGGGCCGACCCCAGTCACCCGTGGTGGCACCTGCTGACCGACCCACTCCACCTGTGCGGGGTGCTCAGCCAGCCAGGGGTGGGTCGCGCACGCGGCGGCGACGCAGCTCTCGAACGCCGCTCGGGCCACTTCCACCGCCTCGCCCAGTCGCACGCCGAACCGCCCTCCGGCCACCAGTCGATCGGGCACGGTGCTGGCCCAGTCTCCGGCGCTGATGCCGAGGTGGCGGTTGGCGGCGTGGGCGGCGAGTCCGGTGAGGGTGAGGCGGAAGGTCAACGCGCGGGCGTGGGCGGTCGTCACCGCACCGAGAGGCTGTGCCGGACCTGTCCGAGCTCTCGTCAGACGGTTGCCGCAGACCCGGCCCCTGGAGGTGGTGCCGGTCCCCGCGAGCCTCGGGGAGCAGGAAGATGTAGCTCGATCGACATCGTGGCATGGCCGATCGACGCGTCCTGACCCTCTGCGCCGCTGTGACCTTCCTGCTGACCGGCTGCACGAGCACGTCGAGCCCCGCCCCCTCCGATGACCGCGCCGCCACGGCCGGCGCCTCCGCGTCCGGATTCAGTTCCTCGATCACCGTCACCGCTACCCCCGTGCAGCCGTTGCCGCCGCAGGTGCGTACCGCGGTCGACGCCACGGTGGCGGCCGGCGCGGTCGGCGCGGTCCTGCACGTGCGCGACGGGGACCGGACCTGGGCCGGTAGCGCGGGCACCCTCGCCCCCAGTGCGAGCACGGACGCGGGTGTGGACGCCGGTGGAGGAACATCGGCGGTGGACGCGCCCGCGCGGGTGGCGAGCACCACGAAGTCGATGGTGGCCACCGTCGTGGTGCAACTCGCCGAGGAAGGGGAGTTCGGTCTCGACGACCCGGTGGACTCGGTGCTGCCTGGTGTCCTGCCCGCCGAACGTGGCGTCACCGTGCGTCAGCTGCTGAACCACACCAGCGGGCTGCCCTCGGCGCCGGTGTTCGACACCTCTTCCGCTCAGCGCCTCCTCGACTCCGTGCGGCGCAGCTGGACCCCGCAGGAGCGGGTCGCCGCCGCGCTGGCCCTGCCGTGGACGAACGAGGCGGGGGCGGCGTTCTCCTACTCCAACGAGAACTACGCCGTCCTGGGGATGCTCATCGAGCACGTCACCGGCGATGACCTCGCGACGGTGCTGCAGCAGCGGGTCTTCACCCCGGCTGGGATGCAGGACACCAGCTACCCCTCCGACACCTCGATGCCCACCGACGCGCTGCGCGGCTACCAGTTCCCCGATACCGGCCCGGGACCGGGTGGCTTGGACACCACTGAGCAGGAGCCCTCGGCGTGGGATGCGGGGGCGGCCGTCATCTCCACCGCCCCGGACCTCAACGCCTTCTTCCGCGCCCTCTTCAGCGGCGAACTGGTCTCCTCCGAGGGGGTGGCTCAGATGCAGCAGATCGGTGTCGAGGGCTACGGCCTGGGCCTGCTCGCCGGCGGGGACCCCTGCGGGACGTTCCCAGTGCCGGCGGGGCAGACGCCGGAGCTGGTGTTCGGTCAGCGCGGCAACGGGGTCGGCTACCGCGCCCTGGCCCTGTCCTCTCCCGATGGGCAGCGCCAGGCGGCGCTGGTGTGGACGGGGACGGCGGCGGATCCCGCGCGTGACCCGTTGACCGAACCCACCAGTGCAGCAGTCACCGCGGGACTCGCCGCCACCTGCGGTTGAAGTGACGTCGCTGGGACTCCACTCGATCTTCCGGCGCGGTTCATCGCGGGCGTTCACAGAACCTGATCCAGTTGCTGCACCGCGGACCTCCGCCTCGCCCCGGGAGCGTCTCGAGCCTCGACCGCGACGCGCCCACCTGCACACACCGGGGTCAGACGCACGACGACGTCGTTAGAGTCGGGACCGTGTACCGCAAGACTGCGTCTGTCGTCTTCGCCGTCACCACCGTGCTCGCGGCCGCGGCGGTGGTGATCGCTGCGGGGCTGCTGCCGGAGCGGGTGCCGACGCACTTCGGCGCCGGCGGCGACGCCGACGACTGGAGCTCGCGCACCGAGGCGGTCACGTTCCTGGCTCTGCTCACCCTGGGCATGGCGGGCTTGTTCGCGGCCCTGGCGTGGTGGATGCCGCGGATGTCGATGGAGTGGGTGAACGTCCCCGACAAGCAGCGCTGGATCGAGGCCGGTCGGGAGGGGGAGCTGCGTCGCCGGCTGCGTGAGGACGCGCTGCTCTTCGGGGCGAGCACCAACGTGCTGGTGCTCTCGACGACGATTGCGATGGTCCAGGCTGCGTCGTCGGGGACCGACGCTCTGCCCGTGTGGTGGTTCGTGGTGTTCGCGGGGTGGCTCCTGCTGACCACGGTGCACGCGGTGTTCATCCACGGGGCGCGCTACCGCTGGGACCGCGCGGGCGGCTGACTCCGGCCAGGTGCGAATCATGAACGTCCACGGAACGTCCACGCTCGCGGGATGACCGCGCGGTGGTTGGAGGCCACCCGCGCTGCCGGCGGCTCCTGCCGTGCAACGAACGCTACCTGCCGGTCGAGACGGTGATGAGGAAGTCGGTGCTGTCGGACGGGGCAACCTCACCGGTCCCAGGGTCCTGCAGGTGCCCGGCATCCTCAGGGTCGTCCCCGCACAAGGCGGCGCCGCTCGGCACACGGAGGACGGGGCGGGTCGCTCCTGCTTGCTCGACGACGTGGATGTCGAGCACCCGCCCCCGGATCCGCTCGCTGGGGCCGAGGTCGTGGTGGCTCTCGATGAGCCGTACTCGGCCGCCGGGCTGCAGGTAGCGGATGCAGGTGAAGGTGACGAAGTCGCCGCGTTCGATGGCGGGTCCGCAGCACTCGTGTTCCCAGCCGCCCACTTCGACGATGACCGTCATGAGGAGAACTTAGCCACTCGGGCGGCGTCAGCCTCACGCGAGAGGCACCCTAAGCGTCTCGATGACCGCGCGTCCTTCGACACGACCGCCGGATCGCAGCCGGCCATGGCCCAGCCCGGACGTGGGATGGCCGTGACGTCGGGTGGACGCCGCGGCGCACCGACGATGGTTGCACGGCTCGTCTCCTTCGCTGAGGAGTCTGACCGTGTTCGTCCCCCCGTCCTCCCTCCTCACCGGCGCCGCGCGCAGCCGTCATGACCGGCGCCAGCCGTGACAGCAGTTCGGCGGGCTTGAAGCCTTCCGCACGGATCGCGCGATGACCGGAAGTCGCCCCGGCTGCCGCACTCTGGTGGTCACCAGCCCCTAGGGTCGCGGACGTGGCAACCGGTGGCACCGACTCGACCACCCGTGACGGCCGAGCCTCCTCGACCGGCGGGCGATCGCTGTCGTGGCGCAGCACCGGCCCGACCGGCGCGCCGGTACTGCTGTGGCTGCACGGCAACACCGGCAGCGCCCGCACCGCCCCTGTCGTGGACTCCGTGCGCGTCCTCTCCTACGACCGCCCCGGCTTCGGCACTTCCATCCCGCACCCCGACCGGGACCTGCTCAGCGACGCCGTCGACGTGCAGGTGCTGCTGGAGCAGTTCGACGTCGCCCGGGTTCGGCTGCTGGCGTTCTCCGGTGGCGCGGCCGTAGCCTTCGCCGCCGCGGCCCATCTGGGCCCGGAGGTGGTGCCGCACGTGGGAATCGTGTCCGGCGCGACCTGGCCCACCGCCCCCGGTGGAGGCGTGGCAGGGCGCGGCGGAGGCGTTGCGCGCTGACCCCGCAGCGGCGGTGGACCGCCTGGGCGTCGAGGCGCCCCGCCTGGACCGGGAGGTGCTGGCCGATCCGTCGCTGCGGGCTGAACTGCTCGACGGGGTCGCCGACGCGCTCGCGGGCGGTACCGAGGGGTGGGTGCGGGACGCGCTGCTGGTCCGGAGCCCGTGGCCGGTGGCGCCGGCGCAGGTGGACGTCCCGGTCACCTGGTGGCACGGGGAGCACGACGTCGCTGTTCCGCTGGTCGCGGCTGAGGCCGCGGTGTCGGCGTTGCCGCACGGTGTGCTGCACCGGCTGCCGGAGGCGGGGCACATCGGGTGGATGCACGATCGTGACGCGATCGTGCAGGCCCTGGTGGGCGCCTGACGGGTTTCCTCGAAACGCGGGCAACGCGGGATGACCGCGCGCTTCGTTCTGCGGCGTGCTCGTGCTTCACTGGAGTCCTTCGTGCCCTGGACCCGGCGCGGTGGCAGCACCACCTGATGACTCGGTGGGGAGGAGTCTGCGTACGGGTCTCTCACCTCGGGAGCCGGCCGTGCCCGCCCCGCCAGGTCGGCAGGTGGCACTGCGTCGAGCCGACGGCGCGGCGGGAGGCCTGACCTCGATCGAACAGCCGGAGGGGTCAGGCCTTCGACGTCAGCGGAACCACCAGCTGACACGCGCAGGGGGCGGGCGGCGACTTCACGGATGCGCCCCGTCGACCAGTTCGCTCGCTCCGTCACGTCCACCGCTCCGACTGCCTGCGGTGTGCAGAGCGCGACCGCGCCGCCGTCGACCGACCCCGACGGCGCGCTGAACGGGCGACCGGACGTGCCTGAGGCGCAGGGACGGTGCAGGGGGTCGAGATCGCCGGTGGTGGGTGTCGGCTCCCACCGCGGGAGGACGTTCAGGTGGAGTCGGGCGAGTGTCCGAACCGCGGAACCGATCAGCACTGCCGGTCCGGGACTGGTGGCCTTGAGCGTCCTCGGCCGCATCGAGGTCACGAGGGGTGTACGTCGGAAAGGTCGAGGGTGAAGCGGTAGCGGACGTCACCGGCGGCCAGGCGCTGCAGGGCGGTGTTGACCTGCGCGGAGGGGACCACTTCGACGTCGGCGGTGATGCCGTGGCGGCCGGCGAAGTCCAGCAGGTCCTGGGTGTAGCGGTGCCCCCCGCTGCCCGCGGAGGCCAGCGACTTGCGTCCGATGAGCAGGGCGGTGGTCTCGACGGTGACCGGGCCGAGGTGACCCAGGGAGCACAAGGTGCCGTCCAGGGCCAGCACCTGCAGGTAGGGAGCGAGGTCGTGGGGAGCGGGGACGCAGTCCAGCACCAGGTCGCACGACCCCTGGGCTGCGGCCATCGCGGCCGGGTCGGTGGAGAGGACGGTGCAGTGCGCGCCGAGCCGGGTGGCGTCGTCGGCCTTGGCGGCTGAGGTGGTGAAGACGCTCACCTGCGCCCCCAGGGCCACGGCCAGCTTCACCGCCAGGTGTCCCAGCCCACCGAGCCCGACGACACCGACGCGGGTGCCGGCGCCGACGTTCCAGCGACGCAGCGGTTCCCACACGGTGATCCCCGCGCACAGCAGGGGTGCGACGCCGGCGGGGTCGAGGTGGGCGGGGCGGTGGTAGGCGAAGCGGTCGCGCACCACGTACTCACCTGCGTAGGCGCCGTGGGTGGGGGTCCCGTCGTGACGGTCGCGGCCGCCGTAGGTCAACGTGGGGAACTCCCGGCAGTAGTTCTCCTGCTCCGCCCGGCACATGTCGCACTCCCCGCAGGAGTCGACGATGTTGCCGACCGCGACGGCGTCACCGACGGTGAAATCGCGCACCTGCGAACCGACCGCGATGACGTCGCCCACGAACTCGTGGCCCGGCACCAGGGGGAAGACGCCTGCGAGATCGTTGAGGGCGTGCAGGTCGGAGTGGCAGACCCCGCAGTGGGTGACGCGGATCGCGACGTCGTCGGGGCGCACGTCGCGGCGGGTGATCCGTGTGGGGTGCAGAGGCGTGTTCGGGGCGGGGGCCTGGTAGGCGGTCACAGTGCGCACGGGGTGTCTCCTTGATTCGTGGTGTCGGTCGTGGTCGCGGGGGTGGTCGCGGGGGTGGTGGTGCTGAACACCCCGAAGTGGAGCTCGAGCAGCGGGCTGCCCGCTTCCCCGTCCTGCAGGTGGGTGGGGCGGGGCAGGCGGGCGGGGTTGGGCGGCTGGGTGAGGTCGGCGACGAAGGCGCAGAAGATCCGTCGGCGTTCTGCTGCGTCGTCGATGCGGGTGACCACGGCGGGCAGGTCCGCGCGCACGCCGTGCTCGAGGTGGACGATCAGGTGCGGATCGGTCAGCAGGTTCGCGCACCAGCCGCGCGGGCCGGGCAGGCCGCTGAGGAACCACCGGCCTTGGTCGGCGTAGAGCCAGGTTTCGATGCGGCGGGGGACTCCGGTGCGGGCGCCGGTAGTGGCGATGTCGATGGTGCGTTGCGCTGCGGTGAGGACCGGTCGAGGTCGAGCACGCGGTGCACGGCCTGGCCGGTGGGATCGGGCACATCGCCTCCGGGGTGAGCTACCAACTGGTTGGTAGCGACCGTAGCTCCTCAGGGCCTGTGGAGCAACCGACCAGTCTGTTGCGAGTAGCCTGGTGGGGTGCGAGATGCTGCAGCGACCCGGCGCCGCTTGCTCGACGCCGCCACCGAGGAGTTCGCCGCCCACGGCATCGCCGGAGCACGGGTGGACCGGATCGCTGCGGCGGCGCGCTCGAACAAGGCGCAGATGTACGGCTTCTTCGGCAGCAAGGACGGCCTCTTCGACGCCGTGCTCGAAGAGCATTTCGAGCTCATCGTCAACGCCGCACCCCTGGACGGCGCCGACCTGCCTGGCTACGCCACCGCCCTCTACGACGCCTACCTGCAGCACCCGCAGGTCGTACGTCTAGCCACCTGGTCCCGGCTGGAGCGCCACGGCGGCGGCGGGGACCTGTTCGCCGACGGCGTGGACCACAGCGCACCCAAGGTGGCAGTGATCGCGGCGGCCCAGCGCGACGGGCACGTCGACCCCGACCTCGACGCCGCCGACGTGCTGTCCCTCGTGGTGGCCCTGGCGATGGCGTGGAGCCCGGCCAGCATCCTGCTCTCCGCCGGGGTGGACGAACCCGCGGCCGTGCACGAACGACGCAAGACGGCCCTGGCCGCCGCCGTAGGACGTGCCGTCGCGCCGAAGGGTTGAGCGAACGCCCACACCGGCCCGACGCCGATGCCGACGGATCGTGCTGGGTGCGGTCGGAGGACCGGCGTACCGATCGTTCGAGCAGTGCCTCCGTCGGTCCCGTGTCGGGTCCCGACCGACGGCGAGCAGGAACGCCGGGGCGGCGGAGGTGTGAGGGCTTCGACCGCCGGCCGCTGCGCACTCGACGCGGGATGACCGTGAAGTGCAGGTGGTGGTGACTCACCTCCTGCCAGGATTGTTCGATGGCCGTCCACCACCCAGCGACGATCGTGCCGACCAAGCTGGAGCTGCTGCAGGCATGGGTGCCGCACCAGACCTGGACCGGAAACGCCGACACTTCCGTCCTGACCAAGCTCGGGTCCTACCGCTTCGACGACCCCGACGGTCAGGTGGGGATGGAGACGCACCTGCTGGCCACCGCCGACGGGCAGGTGCTGCAGGTGCCGCTGACCTACCGCGGCGCCCCCCGCGCGGGAGCTGACGACTCACTGATCACCACGATGACGCACACCACGCTCGGCGACCGCTGGATCTACGACGCCTGCCACGACCCCGTCTACGTCAGCGCCCTGGTCGCCACCATCGTCACCGGCGGGCGTGAGGCCGACCTGTACGCCGCCACCGAGCGAGGACTGGTGCTGGAGCCGACCACGACGCACGTGCGCGGCAGCGGCTCCTCGGGCGGCGTCCCGGCTCTGACGGCGCCGGCGGTCACCCATGAGGGGACCACGACCACGATCGACGCCGGCGTCAGGATCACCTTGCCGCGCGTCGTCGACGCTGCCGCCACGCCGGGAGCCGGTCCTACGTTGAGCGGCACGTGGCCCGGTCAGGAGGTCCCCTGCGCGGTGGCCAGCGTGGTCGTCCCCTGATGAGAGGGCGGGAAGCGGTCAGGCCGTGACAGCGGGATGACCGTGAGGTCGTACGTCCTGCCCTTTGCGGGGACTTCGAGGTCAGTGACAGTCCTTCATCGCGGGGTGGGCGACGCACCGCGCTCATCCCTACGTTGGTGACGTGGAGCGACAGCGGTCTCGTGCGTGGCGGGTGGCGGAGCGCCTACGGCTCGTCGAAGAACCCGGCCTTCGTCCGGTGGGCAGCCGAGCGTGGTGGCGTCGCTTGGCGCTCGCCTTGGGTGTGGGTATCGGGACCGACATCCTCATCCGCGCCTTCGACCTCTTCGGCTGAGCTGCTGCGCGCTCATCGCGGGATGACCGTGACGTCGAGCGACACCCAGGGCCGGGCGAATCGCCTCCATGGGCTGAGCTACTCGAAGCCAGGAGCGACGTGGCGGTAGACCCCGCGCCAGCCGGAGCTGCGGAGGAGCTGGGCCCGACGCTGGTAGTCCTCCTCGTCGATGGCGTCCAGCCATCCCGGGGCCATGACGCCCTCGTGCTCGTAGACGCCAGTGGCGTCCACCCAGTGCACGATGGCGTGCTTCTCCCCGCTGCTGATGACCGTGCCGGGGTGATCCGGCTGCAGATCCAGGCTGTCCCGGATCGATCGGTCACCGCTGACCTGCTCGCTGGCGAAGCGCACCCGTGTCCCCGCGGGGAAGGCTTCACCGCCGGTGATCCACGGGTCCTCGCCCCAGGTGGCCATCGCCTGCTCGTCCCGCCAGGGGAAGCTGGCCCAGCCCGAGGCCCGCAGCCGCTCGCTGGCCTGCTGGTGCTCCTGCTCAGTGATCAGTTGCAGCCAGTCGGGGTTGAAGCGGCCGTTGTACTGCAGGACCTCGGGCACATCGGCCCAGTCGATGACGGCGTGGGCCTCGTCGGCGGCCACGAGCAGTCCGGGGTGGCCTGGTTGCAGGTGCAGACGGCGGGCGACCTCGTCGGGGCCGCACCAGCGGACGTAGCTGCAGATCGGCAGATGATCGAGGCGGTGGTGCAGGTGCGGCTCGGCGTGCCAGGCCGCCATGAAGGCTTCGCCGTCGAGGGGGAAACCGGACCAGGTAGAGGCCCGCAACTGCTCACTGGCCTGCTGGTGCTCCTGCTCGGAGACCACCTCGAGCCAGTCGGCTTCGAGGTGACCGTGGAACTGCAAGATCCTGGACGTGTCGGTCCAGTTGAGGAGGACACCCTCCTCATCGCCGACGACGAGGAAGCCGGGGTGGCCTGGCTGCAGGTGAAGGCGATCGGCGACGTCGTCGGGGCCGCACCAGCGGAGGTGGAGGTTGCGGGGCCACTCCGCCAGGCGGGGGTGGATGCGGGGGGTCGGCGAGTCGTTCACCGGTGATCTCCTTGCCGCCTCGATCTGGTCGGGCAGCGGGCGCTGCCGCTCACCAGAGGGGCGACCTGATCAAGGTAGCTGGTGTGGATGGGAGGACGCCAGCTTGACCTCGGTCATCGAAGTGAGCGGTAGGTCGGGTGGCGTCGTGGGGTGCCTGCGCTAGCGGGCGGGTGGTCCGCGGTGCTGGTGCGGATGAGGACGTCGTGGAGGGCGGCGGTGAGCGCGGCCGGGCCGGGCAGCCCGGCGCGTTGTTCGGGGGTCAGGGTGTCGTAGGTGGCGACGGCGAGGGGGGTGGCGGCGCTGGCGAGGGAGTAGCGGACGACGGCTTCGTCGCGGCCGGTGCAGAGCAGGATCCCGACGGTGGGGGAGTGAAGGTCGTGGTGGCGGACCTGATCGTCGACGACGGCGACGTAGGTGCCGAGTTGGCCGAGGAAGCCGGGTTCGAAGGCGGTGAGGGTCTGCTCGAGGCGGTCCACCAGCGCCTGCTCCAGCGCTTTCTCCGAGGCGCGGTCGCTGAGGGTGAGGTGGTCGAGGACGTGAGGGTCACGGGTGAGCTGCTGGGCGAGTCCGGAGTCCGGAGTCCGGAGCGGGGAGCTGGGTGGCGAAGTTGGAGGGCGCGGCCTCGGAACGCAGGTGCAGATGGCTCATGATCTGGTGGGTGAGGACGTTGCGCGACCAGCCGTGCTCCACCGCGGCGGCGTACCAGTCGCGGACGGCGGGGTCCTTGGTGTGGGCGAGCAGGACGGTGATGTGGCCCCAGGGCAACTGTCCAACAGCCTGTTGGACGAATGACTCCTGGTCGGGCCAGGTGGCGGCGAAGGCGCGCATGGAGTGCAGGTTGGCGCGGGAGGAGCCGCGCTGGTCGGGGAAGGCGTCGCGGAGGTCGTGGGCGAGGCGGTCGATGACCTCGGCTCCCCACCCGGCGTCGTGCTGACGCTGCAGCATGTCGCGCCCGGTGGAGTGGTGCAGATGCAACAGCTCGGTGTTGGCGGCGCGCGCGGCGCGCACGCGGGAGGTGGCGGCGCGGACCTCGAGCTGCTCGAGCAGCTCGCTGTAGCCGGCGGGGAGGTCCACCGCGGTGCTGGTGGGAGCACCGGCGTCGTGGCTGGGGGGCTCGAGGTCGCGTGCGGGCACGCGCCGCATCCGGGCGTTCGGCTCGGACAGCGTGGTGATCAGGGAGCGGCTAGGTGGCGGCCAGCTGTGCGGCAGCGGGCTGGGGCGAAGTGGCCAGGGCTGGGCTGGAGGGCCTCTGAAGATGACGAAACCCCGCGGGCCGTGGGCCGCTGCGGGGTGATGTAGAAGATTATCCCAAGATCGCGTTGGATTGTCAAGCAGCGCTACCCATGGGCGCGGAGCTCCGGCTGCTTCTCGGCGAGTCTGCGGGTGGTGCCGTGCAGAGGTGGTCGGGGTGCAGCGGGCAGGGTGCGGTGGTCGAGGTGCACCTGCGGCGCTCGGGCGTTGGGTGAGACCGGCCCAGCGGGGCTGCGCCGGGGTCCGTCGGGGTCCGTCGGGGTTCGTCGCGGTTCGTCGTAGCAAGGCGGGTCAGGCGGCTTGGGTCTCGGTGGCGTAGATGAGGTGGGCGGTCTGCAGGAGAGGGGCCAGGTCGAGGTCGCAGGTGTGGCAGAGGTGGTGCAGGTCGGTGAGCAGCTCGATCAGGGCTTGTTGCATGTCGTCGGTGGTGCTGCTGCTGACGTGGGTGTGCAGTTGCAGAGCTTGAGCGGCGTAGGCGGCGCGTTGGGCGTTGCTCTGGCGGGCTCGGGCGGCGCGGGTGGCGGGATCTTCGTCGTCGCGGGGAAGGGCGGTGATGCTGGTGACAGCGTCGGCGCCGGCACTGCTGCTGGCGCTCGCGGGCTGATGGGTGGGGGTCTCGGTCATGGCGGGTCCTTGAGTGGGTAGTTCGGGGCGGGGAGCCTTGGGATGGAGTGCGGTGAGGGGGCTACGGGAGGCGCGGGTGGCCCTGCTGCCTGTGAGCCGTGCCCGTGAGCCGTGTCTGCGGCCTCGGTGTCCTGCCGAACGTGGCGGGCCTGGTGAGGCGGCCGGTGGGACGGTCGGGGTGGTGCTGCTCGCTCGAGGGGAGTGCTCGAGCCGCGCTGGTCTGTCAGCTGGCGGGGGGCTGGGTGATGATGAGGCTGAGGTGGGGGCTGCTGTTGCCGCACCCGCTGGCGGCGTCATCGGCGGCAGGCGAGGTGGCTCCGCGGCTGGGGGTGGGCACCAGGTGAAGCCCTTGCTGCTGCTCGTGCTGCTGCTGGGCTGGGGGTCGGGCGAGGACGGCGAGGTGGCTGCTGCCTACGGGTGAGCCGGTCCCCGACGGGGAGACGGGCTCAGTGATGAGTCTGATGACCGGTGCCCCGGGCGGGGCGGTGGTGGAGGTGCTGCGCTGGGCGGCCTGCAGTTGAGCGGCCTGTAGCTGAAGGTCCTGCTGCGCGGCGTTGAGGTCGGTGGCAGAGCCAGCGGCGTAGCCGGCGAGGTACCCGAAGAGCACGGCAGCCGGGACCGCGGCGAGCAGGAGCAGGGCGCGTTCGGTGGGCTTGGCCGGCGTGAGCAGGGGGATGAGGGTGAGGGTGGCGAGGGCGGTCAGGCCGACGGTGGTGGCGCGGCGCATGTTGACGCGGCTGCCGCGGTTGGTGGTGCGGGGCACGTCGTCACTCCTGCCTGCTCAGACGTCTGCTCAAGTGCCTGTTACAGCTGCCGGTTCACCGGGGTGTCCTTCAGTCCGGTGGATGCAACATCATCGGGCTGAGAGGTTGTTCCGTTTCACCCTGGGCTGAGCCTGCCACACCGGTGCGCTGATGGCACGGGGTCTGGAGCATGGCGAGAGTCGCAGGGATGCTTCCTGGGGCGCCAAGACCCTCTGCCACGTCGGTGGAAGCAGCGATGGCACCTCGCTAGCGGGTGGGGTCATCGGCGCCGAGGACATCGCTCGCAACGTCCTGAGACGCGGACATGTCGATCACTTGATCGGTGACGTCACCGGTCTCGCGGTCACGTCGCTGGTCTCGCAGCCGGGGGTCCTCGTGATCACCAGCTGCCCCTGCCGTGAGCCCACCCTCCCGGGTCCTCGCCGGCCCCTCCGGCGCTCACGGACGGAGAGGGCCGCTCCGTGGTCTGGCGCGGGGCTGGCGCGGACGGGGGTCAGTGGGCGTCGTGGTAGGCGCGTAGGAGGGTGGGGCTGATGCGGCCGGTGACGGGGACGGGGTGGCCGTGGGTGCGGGCCCAAGAGCGGATGCTGCGGTGGTCTGGGGCCAGTGTCGTGCGCCGGTAGTTGTCGCGGTGCCCGATGGTCTGTCCGCCGGTGCGGCGGGCGTGCTGGATGAACACGTCGAGACTGGCGCGCAGTTGGCGGGCGCGGTCGCTGGTGAGGTCGATCTCGTGAGCGTCGCCACCGAGGGTGAAGACGATGCGTTCGGTGGCGGGGCTGGTGCCGCCAAATCATTTGTAGCGACTATTCCGGTGCAGTGACTATCCCGGCCGGTATCGACTGATTCCTGATGACGGGCAGAGGAACGGGCGGCTTCAAAGCCGGCACTGGCGCAGTAGAGGGACTTCAACTACCTGCATATCCACCGGTTTCAGGGGGTGCGTTCATGCTGGCGGCGATGGTGGGGATGTCTCGACGGTGGGGCCGCCAAGCCCCGGCGGCGGAGTACTTTCTCCGGGGAACGTGGAGGGGGACGGTAGCTCTCGGCGGGAACACCGACTCGGTTTCTGCAGGCGGCGGGTTTCGACCGCAAGCGGGGGGGACCCGCTGCTAAGCAACCACTGACGAACTCGGCCGCCCCAGCGGCCCGCGGTGCCCTACTCGCGCGCCAGCACGGGGACACGGGGCGGTGCGCCAGGGGTTAGAGGCGGAGTCGAACATCAGGGGTCTCGAGGCGCTGGGTGGTTGCAGCTTCCGACACCGGTTGTCGTCTGCGGGGACGACGCTGATCGGCGAACACGGTCCCACGTGGGGAAGCGATCGTTGCGTGGCGCCAGGGGTGGGGGTGGGAAAGGTGGTGAGTGCCGACGGGGTGTGCGCGAGGGCTGGGGCGGTCCTCGCCTCGGGCGGGGGAGCCGGCGAGGCGACGACCGAGTCGAGGTGGGGTGCTCTACCGGCCTGGCTGGGTTGACCCTGCTGGGTTGACTCGGGCTGGGTCGATGGGGACTGAAGCAGTACCCGGGCGCCCGTTCTGGTGATCGGTGCACGTGCCGCTGATGGGCTGTCCGCCCCCGCCGACGTGCGGGCAGCGAGGCGAGCGACATGTCGGCAGGTGCGGTGGTGATCCCTGGCCCGCGGGGCGCCCGGGTCGGTGGAGAGCTGCTGCGGCCCTGGAAGGGTCAGGGGAGGAGACTGCGCAGGAGGCCTTCGAGGTCCCGCTCGCCGTCGGGGGTCTGTGCCCCGCGCTGGAGGGCGCTGGTCATGAGCTGCTGCGCTGCGGGCGACCCGACGAGGGACGCCCACGCTTCGTCCTCGGTGATCAGACCCCGGCCGAATTCCGTCGGCGGCATGGCGTGCTTGGCGGCGGCAACCACGCCGTCGGGGAGTGTCGCGATCTGGTGCGCGACGCGGTCCACGTGGGCGTCGAGCTCGCCGGCGGGCAGGGCGCGGTTGATCCATCCGTATCCGGCGGCAGTGGAGGCGTCGTACAGGTCGCCGGTGAGGATGATCTCCAGAGCGCGGTTGCGGCCCACCTTCTCGGGCAGGTACTGAGTCGCCCCGCCGCCGGGGGTGATGCCCATGAGGGCCTCGACCTGCCCGAGCTGCGCGGTCTCGGTCGCGGCGAAGGTCATGTCCGCGGCGGCGACGAACTCGGCGCCACCGCCGCGCGCGGTGCCGGCCAGCTTGACGATGGTGACCTGTGGTTGATGACGGATCAGTTCCCCCGTGAGCTGGAAGACGTTGACCCCTTCCGCAGCGGTGGCCGCCAACTGCTGCAGGATGTCCATCCGCTCGGCGATCGTCATGTCGACGTGAGCGAGGAAGAAGTTCGGGTCGGCGCTCTCGAACACGATGACTTTGGCGGTGGGGTCCTCACGCAGGATGTTCAGCACCTCGTGGAGTTCGTGCATCATGACTGCGCTGAGCACGTTGACGGGGGGATTGTCCAGCGTGATCGTCACCACGCCGTGGTCGCTGCTCACGCGCAGCGTCGAGTGATCACCGAGAGCCATCGGTTGTGCTCCATCATGTCGGGTGAGGCAACTAGGTATTCGTTGCATACCTAGGGTGGGTGGTGGGGTTACGATGGTCAAGAACGCACTCTCAACACCCCTAGGATCCTCGAGGACACCACCGTGGCTCTCTCCAAGACCGATCCAGAGGCAACCGCCGACCCAGGAGCGACCGGCGACCCTGCTGGAGGAACGCGACCTCGGGCTCCTCGCTCGCGAGAAGGACAACCACTGCTGGATCCTGACGAGTCGGCGTCTCGGCGAGCACCGGACCCGTTCGCGGTCAATCCGCAGCGGTACTTCCGGGCCGACTGCGCGAGCCGGCCGATCCTGGATCAGATCGCGGACAAGTGGTCGATGATGGTGATGGCCGTCTTGGAGGAACCGACGCGCTTCAACGAGCTCAAGCGCCGGTTGGACGGGGTGACGCAGCGGGTGCTGACGCAGACGCTGCGCCGGTTGGAGCGCAACGGCATGATCGAACGCATCGTCCTTCCCACCTCCCCGGTGGGCGTTCAGTACGCCCTGACCCCGATGGGGGAATCGTTGCGGGAACCGTTCGGGCACCTGTACACCTGGGCGATCGAGCACAGCGCGCAGATCCGCTCGCACCAAGAGCGCTACGACGCGGAAACAGCTGGCGGCTCGTGAGCCGCTGATGCAGTGACTGCCGCACCCTCCGGGCGGGGGCGGAGACCAGTCGTGTTCGACGCCGGCACTGCGCGCGTTCGGGCGGTCTCCACGAGCAGGGAGAAGGACCTTCGCCAGCGCCCCCGCGACGGCAGCGTCAACCGACACCGTCGAGCAGCACCGTCAGCCGTATGTGGTGTCGGCGTGGACGCCGGCGCCCGCGTCCTGCTTTCCTGCAGCACGCAGCCCCCGTCACCCCTGAGGGGTGCTGCTCTCGAGCTGCTCGCGGATGACGAGCAGCATCATCGTCACCGCGTCAGTGACCTCTCCGATCCGGTCCCGGGGCCAGGTGACCGCCGGCAGCCGGGGCACTGGTGCCCTCCCGGGTGTCGTGAGCAGGTGGGGCAGGGGCTCGTCCACCAAACCCGTGACACCATCTCGGTGCCAGCGCCGCCACCACTCGCGCACCGTCTTCGGTGGGCAGCTGTCCTCTTGCGCCGTCTGGTGCATCTCGCACCCGTCCTTGACGGCCGGTACCAGCGGCGTCCGCAGGGCGTGTCGCTGTTGTCCACATGGTCCATCAGCCACCGCCGGCGGCGCCTCGCGCCGGTCGTCGGTGGCCCGCGGCGGTGGTGGGTGGACGTTTCGCACGCTCACCGCCGCGGCGCCCCATGCTGCAGGGTGCGTAGTGTCCGGTAGCTGACGACCAGCGTCAGGGGGAGGAGGGCCGTCAAAGCCGAGAGCCAGAGGAATCCTTCCTGCCAGCCCCACTCCTGGACGGCGTGGCCGACGATGGAGGCGGATGCTGCGATCCCGGCCGCGCTCGCGGAATTGATCCAGGTCATCGCCTGGGTGTAGACCGAGACCTGAGTCGCCCTCTGCAGCAGTTCCGAAGCCGGGATCAGCACCAGTGCGACGCACCCCCCGACGATCGGGTACCCGAGGAACATCAGCGGAACGCCCGGCACCAGCGCCAGCAGAGCGCAGCCGATCGTGATGACGATGGCGGCGCTCAGCATCGTCTCTGCCGGGCGCCGCCGTTGCGCGCCACCGTGGGCCAGACCGGCCAGTAGGCTCACGATGCTGCTTCCGGTGGCGATGGGCCCCGCCAGCGCGCCGGCATCGTGTGCGAGTGCGAAGGCGGTGATGCCGATGCCGATGCCGCCGAAGAAGAAGCCCGTGGCGAGGTGGGCGACGAACAACGTGAGGAAGCCTCGGTTGAGCAACCGGGGATCGCAGAGCACGCTGCGGGCCGTGCTCTGCGACGGAGCCGGCTCGGAGCTCCTCGCCGTCAACAGACCGATCGTCCCGGCCGCCACGCACGACAGGGCGACGACGAGCCCAGCCGACGGGGCGACGGTCGCGCTGAGCGTGGTGACGAGGAGGGGGCCGATGAGGAACGTCAGGTCGTTCAGCGATCCCTCCAGGGCGAACGCGGCGGGGAGGAGGCCGGTCGGCTCCGCCGTCCGCCTCCACCGTGCTGCCGCCAGCGCTCCCACGGGCGGCGCCGTCGCTCCGGTCAGCCCCGCCAGGGCGAGCACGATCCAGGTGGCTGGCGACGACGACGTGCACGCCACGATCAGCGCCGAGCCGGCTGCGAGGAAGACGAGTGCGCTCACCGCGACGACCGGACGCTGTCCCCACCGGTCGATCAGGCGGGCGATGTGAGGACCCGCTGCGGCGTCGGCGAGGGCGAAGGCACCTGTCGCGGCCCCCGCCTGGGCGAGGGAGCCGGAGGTGCCCTGCACCGTCCACAACACAGCCACGCCGGTCACGGCCACGCCGAGCCGCGCGACCGCCGCGGGGAGGAAGAACCTCAGCGCGCCGGGGAGCGCGAGAACGTGCGCATAGCGCCCTGCCGCAGCGGAAAGGGGGAATGAACGACCCGTAGCCACGCGAAGCTCCAACGGCTCATCATCGCGAGCTGCCAGACAGGTCGGACTGGACATCAGCTCGCACGCACAGCCGCGCGGAGGCCGACGTTAGTGCGTGGGACGGGTGTGGAGCAACAGGCGTCGACGGAGTCGGCTGGAGGCTGCTGTGCACTGACCGGTCGCGCCTGGCCGAGTGCTGGATAGATCCACGCTGGTGACCTCCGAGTCCCTGGCCCGTGGTCACCACCTGCATCCCGTCCAGGGAGGATCACTGCTGGCGGCGGGCGGGAAGGGGTACGGACTCCTGCCCCAGACCACTCGACGGGCTGGCCCCTGGGGTTGCTCGACACCACCGTCCCACCTCCTCGGACCGCATCGCCTGCACCTGCCGGGAGCCGGTGGGCGGCCCTGGTGGACCTACGTCGTGCAGCGCCACCCCCGCAGCAGGAGGTCCAGGGCCTGCACCCCGAGTCGGCGTGCTCGATCTTCTCCGAAAGTGCCGAGGCGTCCGAGTGTGGCGACGCCGTAGAGCGTGCCCCAGATGATGTCGCAGGCTTCGTCGATCTCGAGCTCGACCCGGTGCCTCTGGGCCCATTCGTCCACCAGGTTCCACATCACGCCGATGACTGACTGGGCAGCGGCGCGGCGCTCGTCGGCACTCAGGGCGGTGCCGTTCATCGCCTCGAAGAGGTGCTCGTTCTCGCTGGCGAAGTGCAGGTACTCCGCGGCCATGCCGGCCAGGCGCGCATCGATGTCTGGTGCGTGCTGCACGGCGTCCAAGCGCCCCACGAGCTCGTCGTAGCCTTGCCGAACGACTTCAGCGATGAGGGCGTCCTTGTTGGCGAAGTGCTGGTAGATGACCGGCGCGGTGTAGTCCATGTCGCTGGCGACCCGCCGCATCGTCAGGGCGGCGGTCCCCTCCGCCATGAGGATCTTCATCGCCGCCGCGATGATCCGCTCACGGACGTCCGCCCGTTCCCGAGCCCGCCGCTCACTACTGGGCATGGTCCTCCGTTGCTCCGCTTCGGTGAGTCCTCCAGACGGTAGCTGCAGCCTTGACAGCCCTCCCTCCCCCCTGCGACGCTAACAACGTTAGAGATCCTACCGACGTTAGGAGGAGATCGTGGTCCTCTTCGACCGCGTGTGAGGCCGGGATTCACGACGACCTCGAGCAGGTCGGGCCGCGCAGGCGGGCTGGCGCACCATCGACGAGACGATCCCACCGGCCGGGTCCTGCGTCGTGGGTCACGACCACGGGGGTGGCGGCACCCGCAGCTACCTCCTTGTCCTGGGGGACCTCGTGGGCCTGTTCGAGCACCTGACCCACCCGCCCAGCTGCGCCATCGGCCCAGCGCTGGTCGAACGCATGAACGTCATCGACCCGACGTCATCAACTGGACGTCACCGACATCGATGACGCCCTGAGTTCGGTGCGGCGATCAGGGATCAGGGCCGGCGCTGCAAGGGGGGCGACCTGGTCCTTGCGCGTTGTGCCGAGGAGGTGTCGACGTTCCACGGTGCAGGTCTGGAGGACCGCCGCCTGGTTCACCGAGCCCGCTTCAGCACCAGCAGAGCGTGGACCGAGCCGTCCAGGACGCCGAGCCGCACAGGCTCACGGGCGCCGAGTGCGCTCGAGCTGGCCACCAGACGCACCACGAACGGATCACGAGGCAGATCACGTCACCACCGCAGAGCGTCCAAGCGCCCGACAGCGCCGGCGGCGTGGTGGCCGAGGTCGAGGTGTTGCCCTCTCCGCGGGCCCGCGGCATCTGCACCACCACCACGACCGGCAACCAGTTCGGCGGGGCGCGCCCCACCGAACGACGACGAGGAGAAGTGAACGGTATGACTGCTGCACCGAACGACGCGGTCCCGGGTCAGCGCAGTGTGCTGGCCGATCGCGTCAGTCGGGTAGTGACGAGCTTCAACGCCTTCCTCACGCTCATCGCGCTGGGGTACGGCATCTACACGATGTTCCAGGCCACGCCTGAGGACCTGATCGTGAACGCCTGGCGCACCTTCGGGTTCCTGGTCTTCTTCTCGCTGTGGGTTCTGGTGACCGTGTGGCCGCGCCAGGTCCCCGGAGCGTGGGAGCTGATCTTCGTCCACAAGGTTGCCATCACCGTCTTCGCTCTCACTCTCGGCAACGTGCCCGGTGCGCGAGAGACCGCACTGGTCGATGGCTGGCTGGTCCTCAGCGGGGTCCTGGCCTACGTCCTGTGCCGGGGGTGGAGCGCGTGGCGGCCGCTGAGCAGAGGACGAGCCGACGCTGGAAACCCTGTCGGGTCACGTGCGTGATCCACTCGACTCGGGCTCGCCACCGCACGAAGGGGGCCCCACGAACCGAGTTGACGTCGTCAGGAAGCCGGCCACCTACGGCACACCTGCCGGTCCCCGCGGAATGAGCCGGTGCCTCGCAGTGAGCAGACTCTGCGGGAAACCGGGTCGAGCTCCGGAGCGGGAATGCTCCAAGCCCCTGGACGCGGCACCCTCGCCGAGAAGGCCGCCCACGTGGCCCGGTGCGTGGACCGCGCCTGTCCAGGGCCCCCGGGTGCGCCGGCCGCGGTACGTCGTCGGGCGCCGTCTTCGACCTCGACGACACCCGCTCACCACCGGATCCTCCATCGGCTCCTCCACTCGCTTCTTGACCCACCTGTTGCACCGCGCTGGCCCGGACGACCTGGAGGTCGTCGCCAGCCACCTTCCGCACACCGCTGGTGCCTACCGGACGCCTTCCCCGCCGGCGCTGGAGCCCAGGGCGCCGGCCGCGGAATCCCCGTGAGGTCACCCGTGATGTCCCCCGTGAGAGCTACCGGGAAATGTCCACCCGACGGTGACGACCCCCGGTACTTCGCATCCCTAGCATCGTCCTCAGTGGAAGACCGGGCCGCCGGGGTCCGTCTGCGGAGGAGTCGTCATGCGTGTGGTCAAGCAACTCGGGTTCGTGATGATCGTCGCACTGCTGGGAAGTCTCGTGGTTCGTGCCGTGCAGTGGAACGCACCGCTCACCCTGCTGCTGGGGTTCGCCGCGGCGGCCGCCACCGTCCTGGCGTACCGGTGGATCGTGCGCCGCACCGAGCGACGGGCTCCCACCGAACTGCTGTTCCCCGGGGCCGGCCGCGCCCTGGGCCGCGGGATGCTGATCGGCTTCGCCTTGTTCGGCGGTGTCATCGCCCTGATGGCCGTCTTCGGGAACCACCAGATCGACGGGTGGGGGTCCGCCTCCGGAGCTGTGGCTCTGCTCGGGTTCAGCGCCGCAGCCGCGGTCACGGAGGAAGTCATCTTCCGCGGCGTGCTGTTCCGCGTCCTCGAGGACTGGCTGGGCAGCTGGCTCGCCCTCGTCCTGACGGCAGCCCTGTTCGGCGCCTCGCACCTCCTCAACCCGCACGCCAGTCCGTGGGGAGCGGTGGCCATCACCGTCGAAGCCGGGGCGATGCTCGCCGCCGCCTACCTGGCGACGCGCACCCTGTGGCTGCCCATCGGCCTGCACTTCGCCTGGAACTTCGCCGAAGGCGGCATCTTCGGGATGAGCGTGTCCGGCACGGATCAGCCCCAGGGTCTGCTCCACAGCACCCTGTCCGGCTCGACCTGGGTCACCGGCGGCGACTTCGGCCCGGAGGCCAGCGTGTTCTCGGTGCTGGTGTGCAGCATCGTCACCGTCGGGTTCCTCCTCCTGGCCCACCGCCGCGGGAACCTGCGCCCCCGGGGTGTCGACCGTGCCGGGGAGATCGTTGCTTCTCACGAGGAGCCGAGGCCGGTCCGGTGAACGAGAAGCTGCTCCTGGAGCGGTGGCGCAAGCTCGACGTCACGGTGCGGGACCTCCCGCTGGCCCTGGTCCTCGTGGTCGGGTCGCTGCTGCCCTCCTCCCAGGGCCACGGCACGCAGCTCGGGAACCTGCCGGCCCGACCCTTCGACGCGCTGACCGTCGTGGTCGTGCTGATGCAGTCCCTGCCCCTGCTGGGGCGGCGGAAATGGCCGCTGGCGTGCCTGGCCGTGGTCTCGCTCGGCTTCTCCGTGGACCAGGTCCGCGGCTACCACTCCCTCGCTGGAACCGCACTGGCCGTCGCGCTGTTCTCGGCCGGGGCGTACCAGGAACGGCACCGCCGGAGCACCGTGGTGCTGCTGTCGGCGGCCTACGTCGTGCTGGCCGTCCGGCTCGACCAGCTCGGCTCCGGGGAGCAGGTGGGCGGGTTCGTGCAGTTCTACCTGCTGCTGGTCCTCGCCTGGGGCGCCGGGGTGTGGTGGCGCTTCACCCGCGCCACCGAAGCCAGGAGCCGGCGGGCCGAGGCCGCGGTCGCCCTGGCTGCCGAGCGCACCCGGATCGCCGGGGAGCTGCACGACGTCGTCACCCACCACGTGACCGCGATGGTGGTGCAGACCGAAGCGGCGCACTACCTGACCGCCGCACCCGAGAAGCTCACAGCTACCCTGACCGAGGTCGCCGAGACGGGCCGGCGGGCGATCTCCGACCTGCGGCACCTGCTCGACCTGCTCGACCCCGAGCACGGGAGCGAGGGGCCGGTGCGTCCCGGAGAGGTGGAAGCCCTCGTCGAGCAGGCACGCCGGGCCGGTCAGCCGGTGGAGTTCGTCCAGGAGGGGAAGGCTGCGGTGAGCAGTGGCAGTGCGGAATTCGTGACGTACCGCATCGTGCAGGAGACCTTGACGAACGCCCTCAAGCACGCGCGCGGCAGTGCCACGGCCGTCAGCGTCCAACACCGCCCGCAGGACATCACCGTGGAGGTGCGGACCCGCGCCGCTGCGGCGACGGGGGAGTCGGTGGGCGAGACGGTGGGTGGTAGCGGGCGCGGACTGGCCGGTCTGCGTGAGCGGGTCGCTCTCCTCGGCGGCGAGTTCAGCGCACGCCGCTGCCCGGACGGCGATTTCGTCGTCCGCGCTCGCATCCCTTCCGGTGCGCCGTCGTGAACCTCCCGATCCAGGCGCCGATCAGGGTCTTGGTGTGCGATGACCAAGCCATGATCCGCGCCGGCTTCGTCACCATCATCGACGCGCAGGCCGACCTCGAGGTCGTCGGCGAGTGCGGCGACGGACGCGCGGCCGTCGACCTCGCCCACGAACTGCGCCCCGACGTGGTGGTGATGGACGTGCGCATGCCCATCCTCGACGGCATCGGCGCAACCCGCCTGCTGGCCGGCCCCGACGTCGAGGCGCCGACGAAGGTCCTCATCGTGACGACGTTCAACCTCGACGAGTACGTCTACGAAGCCCTGCGCGCCGGCGCCAGCGGCTTCCTGCTCAAGGACGCGCGACCCGCGCAGCTCCTGCAGGGCATCCGGACCGTGGCCGCCGGAACCTCCCTGCTCGCACCGGAGGTCACCCGCCAGCTCGTCGGTCGCTACGCCTCACGGATCCGCCCGCCGCAGCGAGCGCAGGAAGGCTCCGCTCTCACGCCCCGCGAGCTGCAGGTCCTGCGCCTGATCGCCGACGGCCTCTCCAACGTCGAGATCGCCGCGACGTTGTCCCTCAGCCCGGAGACGGTGAAGACGTACGTGTCGCGGCTGCTCACCAAGCTCGACCTGCGTGACCGCGTCCAAGCCGTGGTCTACGCGTACCGGCACGGACTGGTGACCTAGCGGCACTGGGTGTGCACGGTGGTGGCCCGGCCCGGACCCGTCAGGCCCCGGCGTGCGGCGCTCTCCGGGCGGGGTCTGGATGCGCCGAGGAACCGCGCCACCACGCGTTCGCCTGACCCCGTCGCGTTGCGCGGACAGCGAGCCGGTACGGACGACGGCAGCGGTGGGTCCTCCTCCGTCACCTCGTGACGTGTTCTGGCGCACGCGGTACGCGGGTACGACGATGGATGCGGTCGCCGCCACGGGCCTGGGCAGGGGCGGCTTGTACGGGGCCTGCGGTGACGAGCGCGAGCTGTTCCACCGCGTCCTCGAGGAGTGCTGCGCCTCGGCCGCAGGCGGGGTGGAGCGCGGACTCGCCGGGGCTGACGAACAGGCGTTCGAGCGGCTGACCGCCTTCCTGCTCGTCACTGCCTCGGCCTCCGCCGACAGCGCCCGCCGCGGCTGCTTCCTCGCCGAGGGTGCCGCTGAGCTGACCGAGCACGACGGGGTCGTCCTGGAGCGCTCACGACAGACCCTCGAGCAGCTCCCGCGCACCGCACAGCGCGACGCGACGTCGCCCCGGGTGAGCCTGGGCTCCTCGCGGATGCCGCATCCCCGGCGAGGCGCGCCCGCCGCAGCGGCGCCAGGTCCTGCGCGGGCGCCCGACGTCTTCGGCCCTGCGGCTTCGGAGCCGACGTCCCGGCGTCGTCGACGACTATCGCCGCCGGCGAGCAGTTCTCCGGCCGGCGACTCCCCCGCCTGGGGGGAGCGTCGGTGTGCCTTCGCGGCTCCGTTCTTGACGATCTAGTCCAGAACAGTGATACTGGACTAGATCGTCAAGAACGTCGTTCATCTCTGGAGGCAGGCAGCGCATGGGCAAGTTGGACGACAAGGTCGCGATCGTGACGGGTGGATCGAGGGGCATGGGTG
Source organism: Kineococcus radiotolerans SRS30216 = ATCC BAA-149 (assembly GCF_000017305.1). Lineage (GTDB taxonomy): Bacteria > Actinomycetota > Actinomycetes > Actinomycetales > Kineococcaceae > Kineococcus > Kineococcus radiotolerans. The sequence goes on from NC_009664.2 coordinate 4,400,575, forward strand.
CTGCGACGGCACTCGCCTTGGCGGAGGAGGGTGCCGACGTCGTGATCAGCTTCGTCGCTTCGGCAGAGCGGGCGGAGGCCGTGGTCGCAGCGATCGAGGCCAAGGGCGTACGGGCTCTGGCGATCCAGGCCGATCAGGCTGATGAGGGCCAGGCGGTCGGCCTGATCGAGCGCGTGGCCGAGGAGTTCGGTCGGGTGGACATCCTGGTCAACAACGCTGCCGTCGCCGGCGGCGCGCCGATCGACGCCGAAGAGGTCGACCGGGTGGCTCTCGACCGGCAGCTCGCGATCAACTACACCAGCGTCGCTGCCGCGATCCGCGCGGTGGTGCCGGTCATGCGCGATGGCGGGCGGATCATCAGCATCAGCTCGGGGGTGGGCACGCGGACCGGCTTCGCGGGTATGGCGTACTACGCGGCCACCAAGTCGGCCCTCGAGGGACTCAGCAAGGGCGCCGCACGCGACCTGGCTCACCGCGGCATCACGGTCAACGTCATCCAGCCCGGCTTCATCAACACCGAGATGAACCCTGAGGACAGCCCCTACGCGGAGATGTTCCTCGCGACCACCGCTATCGACCGATTCGGTCGTCCTGAGGAGATCGCGGCCGGCGTCGTCTTCCTGGCCAGCCCGGAGGCTTCCTACGTCACCGGTGCCATCCTGCCGATCGACGGCGGCTACGGCGCCTGAGGCCGTTTCGCGCCAGCGGGACCCGGAACCGGTTCGCACGCCGCCCGGCTCCGGGCCCCAGGCCGAGACCACATCCACGACGGAGATGCGCGGCGGATCGCAGTACTCATCAGCATCCCGCGAGCCGAAGGCGGGCGAGACTCCAGGATGACGACGACGTCGTGTTCCGCAGCGTCGCCATGACCTCGGGGCCAGCGCCGGTGCGGACCTGGGAACGGTCTTCGACGAAGGCGACGTCGCGGATCCGGTGAACCCGGTCCTCGACGATCCAGTGAGTCTCCGCCAGTGCCGGAAGGCCGGCTCCCCGCATCTGCGGGTGGTAGGTGAACCCGACCGGCTCGACGTCTCGATGCTGACGTCTCGGCCGTCGATCCCGGCGAGGAGGTCAGCACGAGGGATCACCCTGACATACTCGTGCCGTGCTTTCCTTCTCCGCCGCCGCCACCCACGTGAACAAGCTCGTGGCTCCCGTGCTCACCTCACGCTGGTTGAGTCCGTTGGTCCGGAGGTGGATGACAACCGTCACGTACACGGGTCGCCGATCCGGTCGCGTCATCAGCACTCCTGTCGGCTACAAGCGCCACGGTGACGACGTCGTCGAGATCCCCGTCATGCTCCCGGACAAGAAGGCGTGGTGGCGGAACTTCACGGGTGACGGCGCTCCGCTGACTCTGGTCCTGGACGGCTCACCGCGTTCCGGCCACGGCGTCGCTACCCGAGATGCCCGAGGTGGCGTCCGTGTCACGGTGCGGTTTCCACCTGTCTGAGGAGTCAGCCGCTGTGAAGGACGGCCCCGTCACCGAGTCGCCAGTCGAGGTCTGGGGCCCCTCATCATCTGGGCGGCACCGCTGGTTCATCGCGCCGTCCCTGCGCGTCCACTCCTAGCGAGGACGACCGGCTCGGTCGCCACGAGCGGTCCCGCTTTCGAAGCCTGGCGTGGCTTCCCACCCGCAGATTCGAAGAGCCGGTTGTCCCCCGGCTAGAGGCGCGGTTGAGCTTCTTCGTCCTTGTTGCCGTAGTCACTCGCCTCGACCTCTCACGGAGAGCCTGACCCGGGACGGCGACACGGGTCGTAGATGCGCCGAAGTGCCTGCTCTGCGGATGATTGTGATGCTGGTCGAGAGCCCACGACCACCACGCAGAGATGCGGTTGTCTCCGTCGGGGCAGCGGTCGAATCAGCGCCAGGGCTGCCGAGGGGACTGGGCTTACCGTTGGTTTCCCGCGCGCAGCCAGGTGATGTAGTCGGCGGCGGCTGCGGCGGTGTCGTAGCGGGGGTGGAACCCGGTGTCTTCGCGTAGGCGGGTGATGTCCAGCCAGCTCACCGGGTGGTCGCCTCCGGAGGGAATGTCGAGATGAAAGTCGGGCTCGATGGAGGTGATGGCGGTGGCGACGTCGGCGTTGCTGGTGGCGCGACCGGAGGCGACATTGTACGTGGAGTGGTGCAACTTTTCGGCGAGCTGCAGCAGTGCGAGGGCGCGGCCGGTGTCCTTGACGTAGAGCAGGTCGAGCGCGTCCTCGGCGTGCGGCGGGGTGATGAGCCCGGACAGGTCGGGTTCGCTGCGCTGGGCGGCGGCGTGGGCGAGGGAGGGGGCGGCGAAGAACGGGTCGGGCAGGTGCCCGCCGGGTCCCCAGGTGCCGGAGATGCGGGCGTTGACGATGCCGACGTCAGTCACCTCGGCGAGGTGGCCGGCGAGGAGCTCGGTGATCTTCTTGAACGTCGGGATGGCGTGGAAGTGCCCGAAGGGGATCGGCATGTCCTCGGTGAGGGCGCCTTCGGAGGCGAAGCCGTAGACGCCGATGGTGCTTGCGGTCACGACACGGCGCACGCTCCAGGCTCGTGCTGCTCGGATGATGTTGAGGAACGCCTCCAGGGCTGCTCCCGTGGCCTCGATCGGGCCGGTGTCGCTCACCGACCAGGGCACGGCGACGGCGAGGTGGACGATTCCGGTGATCGGGTACTGCCGGCCGACGGCGAGCAGGGCGTCGAGGTCGGCGACGTCGGCTTGGACGACGTGGATGGGCAGGTCCGCCAGGTGCGCGGGGATCTGAGGGGTGCGGCGCTGGAGCAGGACGCACTCCTGGCCGGCCTCGGTGAGGGCGCGGACAGTGTGGGAGCCGATGAAACCGGCTCCTCCGGTGACGAGGATCATGGTAGTGCCTTTCGTGGAGTACCTGATCGTCAGTACTACTGACGATCAGGCTAAGCCTAAGATGGGGGTCGTGTCCACCGAGCCGAGCACCAGCCCTGACCCCCACGAGGTCTTGGGGTACCTCCTCAAGCACGCGACCCTGAAGCTCACGACATTGACGGACGCAGCACTGGAGCCGTTGGGAATCGACAGCAAGGACTTCGGGGTGCTGCGGGTCCTGGCCCACCGGGAGCCGGCGTCGCAGCTACAGGTGGCGCAGACGCTCGGCGTCGACCGCACCACGATGGTGGCGTTGCTGGACGTGCTGGAGCGCAAAGGCGTCATCACGCGACGACCGGACCCCGCGGACCGGCGCAGGAACGTCGTATCGCTCACCGACCAGGGACTACGGGTCTATGACGCGGCACAGGTCGCGCACCGCCAAGCCGAGGACGTGTTCCTGGCCGGGGTGACTCCGACTGCGACGATTCAGCTCCGCCGGACGCTGCGAAGCATCGTAGAGAGTTGAGCCAACTCCAGGAGTCGCCCCTTCCCACCCGGGACCCGGAAACCGAAATTCGCTCCTGACAAGAGCTCAGTGTGAACTTCTGCTCGACGTGAAGAACGGCGTGGGTGGCTGTAGCGATGGTGTCGATGCGCCACGAGTGGAGGTCACCGCGCACCGGACGAGGAAATTCTTCCGAAGAGTACTCCTCCGATGTGTCCGATATGCCCCCCGGCTGTAGGCGCGATTGAGCCCTCTCCTCCTTGCTGCGGTATTCACCAGTGAGGGTCTTGCCCGCGTAGGTGACGCCTTCGTCACGCTTCTTCCCTAGCCCGAGGTGGTCGCCGCGCCTTGACCTTCGCACACAGTCACGGGGCTGTGGACTCGGTCACGTGGTTGTGGTCTTGCCTGACTGTGGTCGGGCGCGTACGTGCATGCGCTCACCCTGCGGACCGAACAGAGCGAGCACCTCGGCGGCGCCGGGACCGGCGGAGGCGAACCAGTGGGGGGTTCGGGTGTCGAACTCGGCGACCTCTCCGGCACGCAGGACGAGGTCGTGCTCACCCAGCAGCAGGTGCAGTCCTCCGGAGAGCACGTAGAGCCAGTCGTAGCCTTCGTGGACCTGCTGCTCCCGGGCCTCTGATGGTGAGCGCGCCGGAATGATCAGCTTGTAGGCCTGCGGCCCCCCAGGACGACGGCTGAGGGGCAGCATCGTCATCCCGTGGCGGGTGGTGGGACGGGGGTGGATGCGCGGATCCCCGGTGGTTGGAGCGCCGACGAGTTCATCGAGAGGTACGTGGTGGGCCCGGGCCAGGAGCAGGAGGAGTTCCAGGGTGGGCCGTCGTCGACCGCTCTCCAACCGCGACAGCGTGCTGATCGAGATACCGGTGTTGGTGGAGAGGTCGTTGAGCGTGGCCCCGCGGTTGCGGCGCAGCGCCCGCAGGCGGCTACCGACGCCCGCCAGCACCGGAGCGAGGTCGTCGTCGGCGACAGCGGGGAGGTCTTCGTGATCGTCACGCACCCCCTCATTTTGCCGGACCCGCAACTCTTCTTGTCAACCGCCGAGGCGCGATGCACCGTGCCTCTGACCGCGGCGCGTTCGGCGTCGCGCGGAGGCGAAGGAACTGTCATGGCGCTGCAGCAGGTGGGCGAGGAGTACGACGTCGTGGTCGTAGGAGGGGGTCCGGCAGGATTGAGCGCTGCGGTGGCCCTGGCCCGGTCCCGGCGAAGCGTCCTGGTCATCGACGCCGGTGAGCCCCGCAACTCCGCGGCGGGGCACGCCCACAACTACCTCGGGCGCGAGGGCGTCGTACCGGCGCAGCTGCTGTCCGACGGACGCGCGGAGGCCGTCGGCTACGGCGCCGAGGTTCTGACCGGTCGCGTCACCTCCCTACGCACTGTCCACCAGCACCCGGGGGCGAACGCCGGCGGGCGCGCAGGCCGTGGCGCAGGTCGGGTGCGGGACCACGGCTTCCTCGTCCAGCTGCAGGACGGCCGGACCGTCGCCGCCCGGCGGTTGCTGGTGACCACGGGGCTGGCCGATCAGCTGCCCGCGGTGCCCGGTTTGGCCCAGCGGTGGGGTCGTGACGTTCTGCACTGCCCGTACTGCCACGGCTGGGAGGTGCGCGACCAGGCGATCGGGGTGCTCGCCACCGCAGCGGCCGGCGTGCACCAGGCCCAGCTGTTTCGCCAGCTCAGCGCCACCGTGACCCTCTTCACCCACAGCGGCCCCACTCTCAGCGTGGAGGAGGCCGAGGTGTTGGCCGCCCGTGACATCACCGTGGTCGAGGGGGAGGTGGTCGACCTCGTCGTCGACGACGACCGGCTGCGCGGGGTGCGGCTGGAGTCGGGGAAGGTGGTCCCGCTGCAGGCCTTGGTCGCCGCCCCGTTCTTCGCGGCCAACGCCGACCTGCTCACCGGCCTGGGGCTGGTGGTGAGCGAGATGCGGATGGGTGACGACGTCGTCGCCACCTACGTGGCTGCGGACCCCAGCGGTGCGACGGCGGTGCCCGGGGTGTGGGTGGCGGGCAACGTCGCCAACCCGCAAGCCCAAGTCGTCTCCTCCGCTGCCGCCGGCCTGACGGCTGGAGCGGCCATCAACGCCGACCTGATCGCCGAGGAGACCCGGGTCGCCGTCACGGCTCACCGCGCCAGGCTCGGTGACCAGCACGATCGGAAGGAGGACGCAGGTGAATGACCCCGGTGTCGACGTCTGGCGGATGTTCAGCCAGGAGTTCTGGGACGATCGCTACAGCGGGGCGCCCGTCTTCTCCGGCAACCCCAACCCCTGGCTGGTGCACCACGCCGAAGACCTCACGCCCGGCACCGCGCTGGACGTGGGCAGCGGTGAAGGCGCGGACGTCTTGTGGCTGGCCTCGCGTGGCTGGCACGTCACCGGCGCCGACATCTCTCCTGTCGCCCTTGCCCGCTCAGCGCGCCTGGCCGAGCGGGCTGGTCCCCGGATCACTGCCCGCGTCACCTGGCAGCAGGCCGACATGCTCGACTTCGATGCCCCCGAGAACAGCTTCGACCTGGTCTCGGCCCAGTTCATGCACCTGCCGGGCCCCACGCTGAAGGCCCTGCACCGCCGCCTCGCTGCAGCGGTCAAACCCGGGGGGACCCTGCTCCTCGTCCTGCACGTGCCCCCAGAGCCGGGAACGGGAAACCTCACCTTCCCCGCAGACATGTTCCCCACCGCCGAGCAGATGGCCTCCGTGCTCGACCCGGCGCGGTGGACCATCGACGCCGGTACCCACCAGCGCCCGGCGAACGACGCCACGAGCACGACGGGACACACCCACGACGTCGTGCTCCACGCCGTCCGACGCCCTGCTCCGCCGCGCACGGCGACGACGGAACAGCGGGCCGTCAGCGGCTACTGGTCGCTGACCGAGGCCCGGTGGTCACCAGGGCCCGGCAAGGTCGTGGCAGACCGGCGCTGGCCGCAGTGACGTCACCGTGGCCACCCAGCGCCACCCCGTGCGTCCGGCAGGGCGGTTCCACCAGCAGCTCATGGCGGGGCTGACACTCCCGTCCCGGCTTCGCCGCCCGACGTCGATGTCGTTCCCTCGCGGTCGTTCCACCACGGTCGTCCCCTCAAGCGCAAGGAGAAACTCGAATGGCTGATCGTCTGGAAGGGCGCACTGCCCTGGTGACGGGATCCACCAGCGGTATCGGCCGCGCCGTCGCTGCTGTCCTCGCCGCTCGCGGTGCCCATGTCCTCGTCTCCGGCCGCGACGACACTCGGGGACGAGACGCCGTCCAGTCGCTGGTGAACGCAGGCGGCACGGCGGAGTACCTCCCTGCCGACCTCTCTGCAGCGAGTGGTGTGCGCGAGCTGGCCGACGCAGCTCTCGATCTGGCCGGCACGGTGGACATCCTCGTCAACAACGCCGGCGTCTTCTCCTTCGGCTCGACAGCCGGCAACAGCGAGATCGACATCGACCGCATGTACGCGATCAACGTCAAGGCGCCCTACCTCCTCGTCCAGGCACTGGCCCCGAAGATGGTCGAGCAGGGTTCGGGGACCATCGTCAACGTCCTCACCGGAGCGGCCCACCGGGGGTCGGTGACTGCAGGCCTGTACGGGTCGAGCAAAGCGGCCCTGCTGCTGCTCACCACCGCCTGGGCAGCTGAGTTCGGTCCTTCGGGAGTGCGGGTGAACGCTGTCAGTCCCGGGCCGATCCGGACCGAGGGCACAGCGAACGGTGCTGGCCTCGATGCGGTAGCTCGTGCCCTCCCGGCTCGGCGCCTGGGTGAACCCGTCGAGGTCGCTGCCGCAGTGGCGTTCCTGGCTTCGGATGACGCCTCCTACATCCACGGGGCGATCCTGCCCGTCGACGGCGGGGCGATCGCTGCATGACGGCACCGACTCGGCTCCCTGACGAGCTGACTGCAACCTTGGGAGCCGACAACGGGGACAGTGACACGCCCGGGATCACCGGGTGCGGCTGGGGAGAGTGGAACGTCGTTGGGTGAAGGGCTCTTGGCGATCACCGGCACCAGCGGAGCTGAACCGTTCTCGATCCTGTCACCGACATCGCCGTGCTGCCCACATCCCGGTCGACCGTCCGCCACGTCGCCGGACTCCCGCATCGACATCGTTTCCGTCTGAGCACTCGCACCGGACGCCGCGCTCCCGGCGTGTTTGCCGATGCCGTCCTGTCTGTCGGCTCCTCCTGGATGCCGCGCCCGGACCACGAAGCTCGCGACAACGGTGTTGGTCCACCCACCTGCTGCCGCTACCTCCACCAAGCGGTTGCCGTCCTCGCCCTCCGGGACACGAGCTCGCGATTCGGCGCTGCCGGCCGCCTGCGCCGCCAGGCACACCCACGTCAACCTCGCCGGCACCCTCATCAGCGCTCACCGCGTCGGTATCCCCGGGTCCAAGCACCACCACGAAGGGACGCCACCGCCGGCGGGTCCACCTCTGGTGGTCGGACGAGTACCGATGTCTTGTCGGTGACCTCACCACGCCCCACGCCTCCCACGGGGCGTGGCCGCGATGGGTGACGCCGGCGTCGGGGTGTGGCTCAGCTGCTCGCGGCGACCGCCCCACCGTCCGGGGATGCGCCACGTGGGGAACCGGCCGGCGACCGCGGTCCTCGCTCGCGGAGAACGTCACGGGTTGCGATGCTCGGGGATCACAGCGCGGGGTGCTCGTGAACCCGTTGAGCGGGCCCCCTGTGGCGAGAATCGAGCACCGGCCGAGGATGCGCGTGCTTCGGCAGAACGACGGAGGTTGCGAAGGTCGATGCCCGGTGCCTGCTCACCCCCAGCCTGCCCCGCCACGGACACGGCGAGGGTCGAGGGTTCAGGGTTCAGGGTCCAGGAGGGCGGGTCGTCGGTGCAGCGACGTGGTCGTGGTTCTCCTCGTCGTTCGACGTGTCGGCTGCCCCACGGCCACTTCGTGGCGAGATCGATCAGAGCCCAGCCGTCGAGCGTGGGACGGCAACGGGTGCCGTGCCCGTGCTCCGGGTGGTGCTCCCACCTGCGGTGGCGAGCCAGTCGTCGAAGCCTTCGGCGGTCATGGGCCGGGCGTGGAGGTAGCCCTGGGTCTCGTCGCAGCCCAGGGCGTGCAAGGCGTGGAGCATCGTGGTGTCCTCGACGCCTTCGGCGATGACGCGCAGGCCCAGGCGGTGGGCGAGGGCGACGGTGCCGGCGACGATGTCGGCGGTGCGGGGGTTGGTCGTGACCTGCCGGGTGAGGGAGCGGTCCAGCTTCAGTTCGCTCGCGGGCAGGTCGTGCAGGTAGGCCAGGGAGGAGTACCCGCTGCCGTAGTCGTCGATGCTGATGTCGATGCCACGCCCGGCGAGGTCGTGCAGCCGGGCGATCGACTCCTGCGGGTCGGCCATGAGCGAGGTCTCGGTGACCTCCAGGACCAGGTCACGGGAATCGAGTCCGCTCTGCGCCAGCACTCCATCGACCAGGGGCAGCAGGTCCGGGTGGGAGAGGCAGGACGCGGAGAGGTTCACCGACATGCGCAGGCGGTGACCACGCCGGTGCCACTGCGCGGCCTGGCCGGCGGCTTCGCGCAGCACCTGGGCGGTGAGGTCGGGCATGAGGGCGTACTCCTCGACGAGGTCGAGGAAGCGGTCCGGGGTGAGCAGGCCCAGGCGCGGGTGCTGCCAGCGCACGAGGGCTTCGGCGCCGGCGACAGCGCCGCCCACGCCCAGCTGGGGCTGGTAGTGCACCGCGATGGCGCCGGCGTCGAGGTCGTCGACGGCGTCGGGGGAGTGCAGCAGGACCTTCAGCTCCTCCACCAGTCGTGCTCGCTGCTCATCGGCGAGCGCGGCGTCCTCGTCGTGCACGGCGACCCCGGCGCCGCCGGCGGTCTTGGCGCGGTACATCGCCGCGTCGGCGTGGCGCAGCAACTGCTCCGGGGTCTCGCCCGCGGCGGTGGCGATACCGACGCTGGCGCGCGCGAGCAGGCGCCGGCCGTCGATCAGCACCGGCGCCTGAGTGGCGTCCGCCAAGACGGCGAAGAGAGCCAGCGCCTCCTCGGTCGAGCTGCCGGGCAGCACGATGGCGAACTCGTCCCCTCCCAGGCGGGCGGAGACCGCCTGGGGTGGGCTGACCCGCTGGAGGAGGGCCCCGGCGCGGCGCAGCAGCTCGTCGCCCACGGCGTGCCCGAAGCGGTCGTTGACCTCCTTGAAGCCGTCGAGGTCGATGAGCATCAAGCTGACGGGGCGCCCGGTGCGGAGGTGCTCGTCCAGCGTGCGGTCCAGGGCGCGCCGGTTGGCGAGTCCTGTCAGGTCGTCGGTGAGGGCTTCACGGCGGGTGGTGACCAGATCAGCGAGGAGACGGATCAGCTGCACTCCGCGCACCGAGACGCTCAGGCCCCCCAGGACACCGGCCACCACGCCCGCTCGGACCGCGTCCCCCGGGAGGTCGGCACCGATCGTGCCGGCCGCCGCGAGCACCGCGATGGAGGCCAGGAGCACGACGAACGAACCGGTGGTGGGGGCAGCAGTGGTCGCTGGTCGCGACAGCGGGGGAGCTGCGTGCACCACTGCGGCCACGGCCAGAGTCGTGATGGTGACGGTCCAGCCCACCTCCGAGAGCGGGCCGTTGCCCGCGGCGGCGACCGGGTCGTGGACGCCGGCCAGGTCGATGACCACGACGAGGCTGAAGGAGAGCACCAGCGCCCAGGCACGCGCGTCGCGGACCAGACCACCGAGGTTGAGCACGGTGGCGGCGCTGCCCAGCAGCACGATCTCCGCTGACGTCCGCAGCAGCCACAGCTGCTCCTGCCACATCGGCCACTGCGCGATGGGAGAACCGAGCACGGGCAGGAGCAGGTTGCCGATCGCGGTCAGGGTGAACGTGGCGCCGACGCCGTTGAGCCAATCGCCGGGCTCGGACAGCAGGGTTCCGTGGCGGTTCCAGCGCACGAGCCCCTGGTAGATCAGCGGACACGCGCTCAGGACGCCCAGTCCCAGGATCAGCCCGCCCGCGCCGGTGGCGCTCGAGGATCCGGTCAGGGAGAGGCAGTCGGCGATCCCCGCGCCGGCAGCCGCGGTGGTCGCCACCCAGGCCGCCCGGGAGAAGTAGCGCCAGACGGCCTCCTCGGGAGCGACGGTCCGGGCCCGCCACGTCAGCACCACGGCGGCGGCGGCGAACATCACGACTCGACCCACCCCGCGCACGACCAGCACCGGCAGGGCCCAGGGATCCCCACCCGCAGGCGGGGCCAGCACCGTCCCGGTCGGCACGGCCACCTGGGTGACCAGTGCGACGACCGCTGTCGTCACGCACAGCAGCACCAGACGCACGGGTGCGTGCTCGATCGATCGACGTCGTGCGGACTCTTCCACCTAGGAACGATCGGAGGACGGACGAGGAGGCCCAAGGGGCTGATCGGGTCACGGCCTCGCCCGGAGTCGGAGGCGACTTCGACCCGGATGCGCTGGCCGAGGCTGAGGTCGGTGCCGGCACGGTGCTCCCGATGACCGGTGCTGCTCGAGGAGGCCCGCCGGCAGGGTCAGACCGGCCCTGGACGCCGCTGAACGTGCAGTCGGCGCGGCTGCTGTGGAGTTGCTCCCCGCCTCGGTGCTGCCGCAGGGGAGCACCACGACGCCCCCGCCCAGCGGGATCGGGTCCTCAGTGACCGTCTCGATGCCTGCGGGGACCGCCGTCGCTTCGCTGGCGATCGCGCTGCGAGCCGGCACGCGGGTGAGGGGCCCACCGCTGAGCGGGCCCGTGCGGAAGCGCTGCGTGCTGAGCGCAGCACTCGAGCTGGTCGCCTGCTGAGGCCACGACGGCGGCCCCGACGCCCCGACCTGCGTCATCGCCTGCGGGGACCTGCTGCGGCTCGCTGGTTCTGCCGGTGATCAGGGATGCGGTCGCGCTGACAGGAGCAGGCCGGACCGGTGCGCTCAGCGCGATCGTGGACCCTGGACCCGGTTCACGGCGGTGACCTGTGCTCATCGACGTCCCGGGAGGGTGGAGTGGCGCAGCGCGTGTCCACGTTGCACCGGGAGCCAGCACAGCTCGCCGCCGGTGTTCGCCTGTACCCCGACGGCGCCGCTCGGCTGGGCGCGGTGTCCGACCTCAGGCTGGTCCACACCGGTCTCGGTCACGACCCGCGCCGCAAGGCCGTGGTCGCTGCGGTGGTGACAGTCGCCCACAGCCTGGACCTGCGGGTGATCGCCGAAGGTGTGGAGACCGAGGCCAAGCCCATCGAGCAGCTGATGCGGGGTGTGACTACCTGCAAGGTTTCCACTGCGGCCGCCCACGGTCCGCGGACGACCTCACCGCCCAGTGGGCTCACTGACCTGAGCGGACAGGCGCGACCGCACCAACGGCCCAACGCCACCGGGACTGGATCGTGACGACAGTGGCTGGCGCCCACCGCCAGCCGCACGTGCGCCTGGGGGCCTGATCGCACTGGCTGCCTCCACGGCGACGTCAACCGCCACCTCGAGTCGCGATCGCGATCGGCGGGGAGGACGGCCCGCGCAGCAGTCACGGAGAGGTTCCCGCAGGGCCAGCGGAGAGCAGCCGGTGAGGAAGGCGCGGGATCCCCGTGCCCCCTCCAGGGCTCGCTCGCGACGCATCCGCCCTCGGCCTCGGCGTTCTCGGCCCGCACCGGTCGTGCGCAGGTGTCGCTGGGCCCGTGCTCCGAGGGGTTCACGTGCTGTCGCGCACGACCAACCTGATGGGGGACAGCACAGTGCGAGGCGCTCGCAGGGGCGGTGACCCCCGCGACGGGTCGAGGACGGCTGGACCCTCTCCCTGCGGGAGTCCCCGCTCCCGAGAGCCCGTGCTGGTCCCGAGGTCGTCCGTACCCGTGTCCACAGTGGTGTGCGGGCTGGTGTCCGTGATGAGGGACACGGCGAAGTCGGCCATCGCGGGCCGGTCGAGAGCCACGGTGGTCAAGGGCGGGCTCGCGTACGCGGCGGCTCGGATGTCGTCGATGCCGACGACCGCGACATCGGCGGGGACCGTCCGACCCAGAGAACGCAGCGCCCGCAGGGCACCGAGCGCGGCGGCGTCGTTGCCGACGACGAGGGCGTCGATCGCCGGTTGTTCTGCGATCAACGCTGTCGTGGTCTCGAAGCCGCCCGCCTCGTCCCAGGCGGGCAGCTCCCGCACGGTGTCGGGTGAGAGCACCAACCCGGCGCCGTGCAGCGCCTGCCGGTAACCCTCCAAGCGCTGCACGGCGCTGGTGTGAGGCTGAGCGCCCTGCGCGCCGAGGAAGGCGATGCGCCGGCGGCCACGATCGATCAGGTGCTGGGTCGCGAGGCGGCCGATCTCGACGGAATCGATGTAGACGTGGTCCAGCGGTGACCCGCGTCCGTGCTCGCCGATGAGGACGACGGGCAGGTCGCGCTGGCGACGCAGGAGGTCGACGGGTACTCCGATGGGGGCGAAGATGAGCCCGCGGCTGATGCCCGTGACGCGGTGGGCGACCACGTCCCGTTCGAGGTCGAGGTCGCCGCCGGTCTGTTCCAGGAGCAGGCGCAGTCCACGCCGGCGGGCGCTGTCGGCGACGGCGTGGGCGAGTTCACCGTAGAAGGCCGCCTTGACGTCGGGGACGACGAGGGTGAGGAGGTCGCTGCTCCGCTGCCCGCTCTGGAGGGAGCGACCGCCCCAGGCGGGGCGGTAGTCCAGTTCGGCGATGGCGGTCCGGACGCGAGCGCGCAGCTTCGGGCTGACGTGGGGGTGGTCGTTCACGACGTTGGAGACGGTTCGCGCGGAGACACCGGCGACTCGGGCGACGTCTTGCAGCGTCGGCGCGTGCCACCCACGGGAGATCACCGCGCCATTGTGGCACCGGAGGTGGTCCGCTGCGGTGGGCCCGGCGATGCGGTCGGGGAGGACCGCTGTCCTCGTCCGCGGGCGCTCGTCGATCTCCGCAGCTCGCGGGCCGTTCCTGCTCGACCAGGGCCACGGGCACCAGGAGGGTCGAGCTGTGCTGCCCCCGCGACCTCGGTCGTCGCTCTCGGCTGGTGAGGTGCCTCTCGTCCGGCGGCGTGCGCTTTCGTGCTGGTCGATCGCACCGCATGCACCGCGCGATGAGGGGCAGGTCCGAAGTGCTCCACGATGAGGGATCGTCCCACGAGGTCGTCGGCGGTGTGGTCGGCGAGGTAGCCCGCTCCTCCGGCGGTCCTGACCTTCCCCTGGAGGGTCAGGAGGCGGTGCTTCGAGGTCTCTTCGATGCGCTGCTGCAGCGCAGGCCAGTCATCGACTCGCGTCCTGGACGTCGTGATCGGGTTGCAGCAGCCGTCACCCGCTCTGCGCCTCACCTCTGGGCCACGCGCCACCTGCGGGATGACCGTGAGCCAGCCCGCTCCCGGTCAGGCGGGCCGGGTCTGACTCCCGAGCGACGGCGGAACGTGAGCGGCTTCGACCGAGCGGCGAGCCCTGGAGCCGACACACGGCGGTCCTCTCCATCAGCGCAGCGGCAGCCGTGGACGCAGGAGGCTGTCAGCGGTGAGGCGCTGGGCGAAGAACCGCGCCGCCTGAGGTGTCAACCGTTCTGCGCCTGCTCGAGCGCATCCTCTGGCGTCATGCCGCCGACGAGTGCCTCCTGGACCGCCGTGTGGATCCTCGTGGCCGCCTCGGGCCAGTCCGGCCCCAGCTCGCCGGTCCGAGCACGCAGGTTCGGGACCTGGTCGGTGAAGGCCCTGAAGTGCGGCTTGCGGGATGCGATCTGGTCGGCGAGGGCAGGCTTGGTGGGCACGGTGCCGGTGCGCAGAGCGAGTTCGACTTCGATGTCGTCCCGGTTGAGGCACTGGACGAGTTCGGCGGCCTTCTCCTGCTTCTCCTCGTCGCCGGTCTGCGGAACGGTCCAGGCCTCACCGCCGAACGGCAGGACGATCTCACCGCCGGCCCGCGGGGCGGGGATCGGGACGACGCCGTACTCGAGCTCAGCGGTCCGTTCGAGGGCCGGGAAGCTCCAGGGGCCGTTGATCATCATCGCGGCGTTGCCGGCGATGAAGTGGTCGGTGACCTCGTCCTGCGGCCAGTTCACCGACGACTGGGACAGTGAACCCGACGTCATGAGGTCCTTGACCAGCTGCAGTGCGGCCGCGGTCTGGGGCGTGTCGATGTTCCTCTCGTCTCCGCCGTTGGACCACATGAACGGCAGGAACTGCCACGTCCCCTCGAAGGTGCCGATGTTCGACATGGCAAACCCGTACCGGTCGCCCTGGGTCAGCCTCGCTGAGGCGACCTCGAGTTCCTCCCACGTGGTGGGCGGCACCACGCCCGCGGCATCCAGGAACTTCTTGTTGTAGAACAGCGCGACCGTGTTGGTGACTGGCTGGAGCCCGTAGAGATCTCCCTCGTACGTCGAGGCCCGCAGCACGCCATCGGCGACACCAGTGGTGTCGATCCCCAGGTCCTCGAGCGGGGTCAACGCGCCCGAGGCCGCGACCTGCTGGACGTCGGGGTTGTCGAGCATCAGGACGTCGGGCAGCGTCTTGGAAGAGCTCCGCTGCAGCACCCGCTGCATCAACGCGTCGACGGGAACCGACTCCCGGTCGATCTCCACCCCCACGACCCGCCCACAAACGTCCAGTGCACGCTCCCACGGAACGTTGTTCGTCGTCGACGTGTAGTAGTCCAAGATCCGCAGTTCGCTCACCGCACCTGCGGCTGTCCCGTCGTATCCGCCGGTGCAGGCCCCGAACGCGAGCGGCAGGATCAATCCCGTGACCAGCCCGGCGCGAAAGCGCCCCGTCCTCGATCTCGACGGCTCACGCGACTCACACCTCACTGGATCGCTTCTCTCATTCGTGTTCTCGGTCGACGACGGGCAACGGTGCGGAGGGCTGCAGTTTAGTCCCCGCAACAGGGCAGATCCGCCGCGACTGCGCCCGGGGCACGGATGACGGTGAAGTGGTCGTCGGTCGCTCGGAGGTGCGGGGTGACTGCTGGGGGAGTGCGGTCACGTGGCAGGTGTGGGACCTCGTGTCCCGCTCGGCGGGCGGGTCACTCGTGGGCGGCGAGTTCCTCCGCCAGTTCCAGGCGCCGCGAACGGGCGGGGGAGAGGTCGTGCGGCATCCTCCCGACGGCTTCGGCGGCGCTCGCAGGTCCTCGCCTCGGGTCCTCGCCCCGGCCTCGGCGGGTCTCGTCCTCCTCGCCGTCAGGGGTCGCGGGGCGCGGGTCCTCCCAGGCGTCGAGGAGTGCCCCCTCGCTCTGCGCGAGGCCGGACTCCTCGATGACGGCGTGCAGCGCCCGTTCGAAGGCGTGTCGCTGCGCAACCACTCGCGCGACAGGGGGTCGTCGATCGCGCTCGTGTCGTCGAGGGCATCCTCGGCGGCGTCGACGCGGTCGGACGCCACCTGCAGATCCGGAGGGGCGGCCAAGGCGATGAACCGGGTGGCCTGGACGGCCGCACCGAGGGACCGGAGATCTGCTCGGTGATCAGCAGGGTGTTCAGGTCGTCACGGATGTCGCCCATGGCCATCCCGGCGTCGGCCGTCTTGCGGATCCACAGCGGCCGGATCACCTCGTCGTAGCCGTGGAGGCGGCGGCCGTCGCTTCCCTGCTGGGGCTCGGGGAGCAGGCCGATCTGGTGGTGGCGGATCGCGCGCGGTGTGGTGCCGACGAACGACGCCGCGTCACCGATCTCGACCCGACGCGGGGGAAGGAGGGACGGGTGCACGGGTGGGGCCTTGCTCCGTCAGGCGGTACGTGGGTCCAGGGACCCCGTGATGCTGCGGGAGGTGCAAGCCCGGGCCCTGCTGACGGTGCGCCGCGCACCGTCACGACCCGAGGACGTGGTGGAGGACGGGATCGCCGGTGGACCGCGATCCTCGAGCTCGTGCCCCACCGCAGGCTGAGCCTGACCTCTTCCCGGCTTCAGGCCGAGCGGGTCGCGGTGATGCCGCCGTCGACGGCGATCTCCGCGCCGTGGAGGTATCCGGCGCGCTCGGAGAGCAGCCAGGCCACCGCGTCGGCGACCTCCTCGGGCGTGCCCGGGCGCCCGGCCGGGGTCGGCTTCGTCATGGCGTCGATGACGTCCCCGGCGGCGGCGTTGACCGGGGTGCGGGTGGCGCCGGGGGAGACGGTGTTGACCCGCACCCCGCGGGGACCGAACTCCGCCGCCCAGCTGCGGGCGAGCTGGATCTCGGCGGCCTTGGTCGCGGAGTACAACCCGACGAAGGGGTGCCCGACGTGGGCCATCCAGGAACCGACGACGACGACGGCGCCGGCGCCGCGTTCGGCCATCGCCGGGACCAGGGCGGCGGTGAGGACGTGAGGGGCGCGGACGTTGACCGCGAGGGTGGCTTCCAGGTCGGCGTCGCTCAGGCTCACGGTGTCCACCGGCGGGCATAACGCCGCGTTGTGCACGATGGCGTCCAGCCGCCCACCGGCGGCCTCGACGGCGGCGGCCGCGAAGTTGCGCAGCGCCGCGGGCGCGGCGCTCAAGTCGGAGGCGAGGAACACGGCTCGTCCTCCGACGTCCTCGATGTCGGTGACGATGGCGTCGCCGCGGGCCCGGTCGCGCCCGGTGACCACGACCTGCCATCCCTGGGCGGCCAGGGTGCGGGCGGTGGCAGCGCCGATGCCGCTGGTGGAGCCGGTGACCAGCACCGTCCGGGTCGGCTGGGTGCGGGTCGGCTGAGCCTGGGTCTGCTGAGGGGTTCTGGGGGTGGTCATGTCCTCACTGCACCGCAGGCGCGCAGCGGGTGCCAGGACGCGCGGTGCCTGGTCACCTGCTACCTGGTCACAGCGCGACCAGGTTCGCGGTGCCGGGTGCTCCTACGCTGGCCGGGTGCCTGCCGACCGTGCTGCCCTGGGAGCCTTCCTGCGTTCCCGGAGGGACCGCTTGACCCCCGCGCAGGCCGGGATCGCCGCCTTCCCCGGCCCGCGGCGGGTGCCGGGGTTGCGCAAGGAGGAGCTCGCGGTGCTCGCCGGGTTGAGCCCGGACCACTACAGCCGGTTGGAGCAGGGGCGCCAGCACACCGTGACCGACGAGGTCGTGCACGCGCTCTCGCGGGCGTTGCAGCTGGACGAGGTCGAGCGTGCGCACCTGCGTGACCTGGCTGTTCCGTCCTCGCGTCGCCGGTGGTCGGGGCCCGAGGCCGCGCAACGGCCCGACCCGGGGATGCTGCGCCTGATGGGGGTGCTGGACCACGTCCCCGTGCTGCTGCTGGGGCGGCGTTCGCAGGTGCTGGCGCGCAACGCCCTGCTCACCGCGGTGCTGGGGGCGCAGGTGGAACCGGGGTCGTCGTTCGCGCGGTGGTTGTTCCTGGACCCGGACGCGCGGGTGCGGATCGTGAACTGGGCCGACTTCGCCGCGGCCGCGGTCGGGGCGTTGCGCTACGAGGTGGGGCGCCACCCCGAAGACCGTCGCCTGGCGGAACTGGTGACGGAACTGCGCCGGGCTGACGCGGACGTCGCGCAGTCGTGGGAGGACCAGCGGGTCACCTTCCGCACCTCGCTGACCAAGCACGTGGCCCACCCGAGCGCGGGACCACTCACCTTCGGCATCGAATCCGTCGTGGGCCCGCACGACCCCGAGCAGCGCTTGGTCGTCTACACCGTCGAGCCCGACTCGCCCACGGCGCGGGTCCTGCCGGTGGTGGCGGCGTGGACGAGCGCGGTGCAGGAGTCGAGCAGGCCGGGTGGGGCCAGCGGCTGAACGGGGCGACGAGCATCCCGGCGCCGACCCGGCGCGACGGCACGTGGTCCCACGTGGTCCGCCGCTCACGTGCCGGCTTCCCCCGCGAGGGCTCGCCGCAGGACCACGACCTCGTCGACGCCCTGGTCGACGGTCTGGGCGGGTGCAGGGCTGACGCTGCCGGCCCCAGTGCCCGCCGGGTCTGCACCGGGAGACGGTGACTGCTGTCCCACGTGGTGTGCGAGGCGGGTGGGTCTCGACGAGGAGGACCACGCGGTCCAGTCCGGTGACGGAGGACGGTGGCCGCAGGTGGGGGCAGGGCGCCCCGCATCGCCGACGGCGTCGATGTGGATCATCCTGGGGGTCACCGTTCGCACCCTCGACTCGCAGGAGAGTCCCTCGTGAAGATCGCTGTCATCGGCACCGGCCAGTTCGCCCGGAGCTTCATCGCCCTGTGGCAACTGCACCCCGACGTCGAGGAGGTGTGGGTCACCGACATCGTCCCCGAACGCGCGCAGCAGCACGTCGAGACCCACGGCCTGGCCGGGTCCTTCGCCAGCTTCGAGGACGCCCTGGCCTCCGACGTCGACGCCGTCGCGATCATGACCCAGCGCTGGTCGCACGGCCCCCTGGTGCGCCAGGCGCTGGCCGCCGGCAAGCACGTCTACTCCGCGGTGCCGATGGCGACCACCGTCGACGACATCGAGGCCATCGTGGCCGCGGTGCGGGAGACGGGCCTCATCTACATGATGGGCGAGACCAGCTACTACAACCCCGCCGTCGTGTGGGCCCGCGAGCACATCGCGAACGGTGACTTCGGCCGAGTCTTCTACGGAGAGGGCGACTACGTCCACGACATGGACAACGGCTTCTACGCCGCCTACCGCTACAGCGGCGGGGAGGACTGGAAGGAGACCGCCAGCTACCCGCCCATGCTCTACCCCACCCACGCCATCGGCGGCGTGCTGGGAGCCTGGCCCACCCACGCGGTCAGCGTCAGCTGCACGGGCATCAGCGACACCCGCGGCGACGGTGTGTTCGACAAGGCGGTCTCGCGCTGGGACAACGACTTCTCCAACATGTCGGCGCTGTTCGAGCTCGCCGACGGTGGGGTCATGCGGACCAACGAGTTCCGCCGGGTCGGGTACTGGAACGGCCCGGAGTCGCGGTTCCGCTTCTACGGCACCGAACAGGTCATGGAGCAATCGGTCACCAGCACGGTCGTCACGGTCAAGACCGAGGGCGAGGACTACCGCAAGGGCAAGACCCTCGACATCAGCGACGAACTGCGGGCCGGCGAGCACTCCGACGTCCCCGAGGACCTCACCGACATCGATCCTGCGCTGCTGAGCAGTTTCCGCTCCGGCACCGCGAAGGTGCACGACCGCAGTCGGCTGCCGGAGGAGTTCGAAGGAGCCCCCAACGGTCACGAGGGGGCGCACCACTTCCTCGCCGACGACTTCGTCGTGGCGGTGCGTGACCGCGTCCAGCCGCCGGTCAACGCCTGGGTCGCCGCCCGGTTCACCCTCCCGGGGATCGTGGCCAACGAGTCGGCCAAGCAGGGCGGGGCGCGACTGCCCGTCCCGGACTTCGGCGACCCGGTCTGATCAGCGCACCCCCACCCGGGCGAGCGCACGTCCGGGTGGGGGTGGATCCACGGAGGCCGTCCCGTCCAGGGGCGGGGTGGAGACGGCGCCAGTCGCTGAGGAGGTCGAGGATCGGGCCGCGTGCCTCAGCGTGGTGACGGGGTCGAGGACGACCTCAGATTCGCGCGGTGGTCGTGAAGGAGACGCCGGCCAGGGCCTGGGACACCGTCCAGACGCGGTCGGCTTCGGTCTGGTCGCGCAGGGGGCGGTACAGCGGCTGCTCACCGGGGCCGCCCCCGAGGTTGCCGGGTCCGGTGGGTCCGTAAAGCCGTCCCCCCTGGGCCTGCGGTGCGGTGGCCGCGTGGAGGGCCGGCAGCTGGGCGCTGTCGACGGTGCCGACCAGGATGCCTGCGCGGGAGAGCCTGCGGATGACGGCGATCTGGGGGGTGTTGCGTTCGCGCTGCAGTTCCGGTCGGGCGGCGAGCAGGCTGGTGGGGGCGACACCGGGGTGGGACAGGTTGCTGGTGATGCCCCAGCCTTCGGCGCGGCTGCGACGGTCCAGTTCGAGACCGAACAAGCCCAACGCGATCTTGGAGGAGCTGTAGGCGCGCATGCCGTGGTAGCTGTCCTCCCAGTTCAGGTCCTCCCAGTGCACTGCGCCGCTGCGGGCGGCGACGCTGATCTGGGAGGTGACCCGGGCCCGCCCGGCGCGCAGCAGGGGCAGCAGGTGGGCGACCAGGGCGACGTGGCCGAGGTGGTTGGTGCCCAGCTGCAGCTCGAGGCCGTCGACCGTGGTCTGGCGCTGCGGTGGGGTCATGACCCCGGCGTTGTTGATGAGCAGGTGGATCGGGCTCCCCTCGGCCCGCAGCTCGTCGCCGAGTGCGGCGACGGAGGACAGCGAGGACAGGTCGAGGTCGTGCAGGGTGACCTTGGCCGTGGGGTGCTGCTCGCGGATGCGGGCCAGGGCGGCTTCGCCCTTGGTGCGGTTGCGCACGGGCAGCAGCACCTCGGCGCCGGCGCCGGCGAGCCGGCGGGCGATGCCGAAGCCGATGCCGTCGCTGGCGCCCGTGACCAAGGCGCGGCGTCCGGACAGGTCGGGCAGGGACAGCTGGGGAGTGCGAGGCATGACGTTCTCCTACGGGGTGAAGGGTTCCGGTCGTGGGGGTGCAGGGAGGTCGGGCGCGACGGGGTGATGGACGGGGGACGTTCCGGGGGGAGCGGTCCCGTGGGCGGCTAGCGGGCAGCGCCGGCGTCGACGGGTCCGCCGGCGCTGCGGCGGGCCAGCACCACGGTCGCGGCGAAGTGCAGGGCGAAGCTGGTGGTGGAGGCGACTTGCACCACCGCCAGGGCTGCCGGCTGGTCGGCGAGGTAGAAGACGACCCGTGCGGCCAGGGTCAGCCCCGCCAGGCTCAGACCCACCAGCGTGCTGGCGGTGTACAGCCGCCGCAGCCGCCGGTGGGTGCGCCAGGTGCGCGGCCCACCGGAGAGCGGGTTGACGACGAACCCCATCAGGGGGCGCCGGGCGAGCAGGGAGGCGGTGTAGGCCAGGACGAACAGGATCGGCACCACCATCGCCGGCAGGAAGAAGTCCCGGGCCTGCCCGGTCACCGCTGCGACCCCGGCGCACACCGCGGCCACCAGCAACCCCGCCGCTGCGGCCCCGGGAGACTCCCGCCGGACCAGCCGCACGACGCAGGCGGCCACCGCGGTGACCAGCAGGGCGATCAGGGCCGGCACGAGACCGGCGGCGGCATCGGCGACCACGAAGGCGATCGTGGGCGCTGCGGCCGAGGCCAGCCCGACCGGTCCACCGACGCGCTGGAGGGCCCCGTCCACCGTCGTGCGGGTCAGGGACTGCTCCACGGCCTCGTCCAGGCCCAGGATGCGTCGGGTGGTGGCGCTGGGGCTGGCGACCGGTTGCTGGGGCTCGGTCCGGTGGCCTGGGCCGGTGTGTTCGAGGAGCTCGGCTCCGGTGGCTCCGGTCACGGCTCGCTGGGTCACGGGTCCTCCTGGGTCGGGGTGGTGAGACCAGCCTCAGCCAGGTCCGTGGTCGTATCCAGGGCCTGGCGATCCGCCCCACCGACCGGCGCCCGCTCGACGGTGGGGTGGCCCCGGCGGGGAGGGTCGGGAGAGGGGGATCGTCAGGTCGTGGCTGACCTCGACCGCAGCAGGTAGGAAGGGGGGAGGACGGCGAGGGAGAACCATGGACATCGACAGGACGGGACTGGCGCAGTTCCTGCGGCAACGGCGTGAGGCCCTGCAGCCTCAGGACGTCGGTCTACCCCGGGGGCAGCGGCGGCGCACCACCGGGCTGCGGCGCGAGGAGGTCGCCGCTCTGGCCCACATGTCCACGGACTACTACGCCCGGCTCGAGCGTGAACGCGGACCGCAACCCTCGGTGCAGATGATCGCCTCCATCGCCCAGGGGCTGCACCTGGGCCTGGACGAGCGCGACCACCTCTTCCGCTTGGCCGGGCACCAGCCGCCGGTGCGCGGCGCTCTCAGCGAGCACGTCAGTCCCGGTCTGCTGCGCATCCTGGACCGACTCGATGACACCCCCGCCGAGATCGTCACCGAGTTGGGGGTGACCTTGCGCCAGACGCCGATGGGCATCGCGTTGACCGGTGATGCCACGCGGTGGAGCGGCCCGGCTCGCAGCCTGGGCTACCGCTGGTTCACCGACCCCGCGGCCAGAGCGTGGTACCCGCCGGAGGACCACGCGTTCTTGTCCCGGTTGTACGCCTCGCACCTGCGCGAGGTCGTCACCCGCCGCGGGCCCGGCTCCCGCGCGGCCGAGCTGGCCGAACTGGCCCTGGCGAACTCGGAGGAACTGCGCCGGTTGTGGGAGCTGCATGAGGTGGGCGTCCGCCCCCACGACGTCAAGCGCTTCGTGCACCCCTCGGTGGGCCAGATCCAGCTGCACTGCCAGACGTTGCTGGACCCGCAGCAGTCGCACCTCCTCCTGGTCTACACCGCGGTCCCCGGGACGCAGGACCAGGAGAAGCTGGAGCTGCTCTCCGTCCTCGGTTCACCGTCCTCGGCGTGAGGCGACATCGAGCCGACCGGCGGACGAGAGGGCCGCGCAGAGTTCGCGCCGGTGTTCGTGGGGTCTGGTCAGCCCTGGGGCGTGCGCAGTCCGTCGAGCAGGACCGACAGCAACCGCGGACCCCGCTCGTCGAGCTCGGTGTCGTCCAGGCGTGAGAGCCAGCCGATCAGCACGATGACGTCCCGGGCTTCGACGTCGGCGCGGATGCTGCCCTCCGCGCGGCCCGCGGCGAGCAGCAGCTCCACCGCTTCACCGATCGGCCCCAGGCTGTGGGCGGCGAGGTCGCGCCACGTCGCTGCCTCCACGGCGGCGAACACGTGGTTCTTCACCCGCGCGTAGGCGGCGACCCGCTCGAACCAGCCCGCCAGCGCCTCGACGGGGCTCCTGGTCGACACGAGGTCCGATGCGGCCGCGACGAGCTCCTCGACGTCGTGGCGGTAGACCTCGACCAGGAGGTCCTCGCGGGTGGGGAAATGCCGGTACAGCGTCCCCTGCCCGATGCCGCAGGCCTTGGCGACGGCGTTGAGCTTCAACTCCCCGGGCTCGCGCAGCTGCTCGCGCGCCGCGTCCAGGATCAGTTCGCGGTTGCGTTGGGCGTCAGCGCGACGGGCACTCACGGTAGGAACAACTTCCTCGACGGAAACGGACACCTGTCCGCTATGGTCGTCGACGTATCCGGACACGTGTCCACTCTAGCGCCACGCCTCCTGGAGGAGCTCTGTGACCATCCACGACAAGATCATCGCCATCACCGGTGCCAGCAGCGGCATCGGTGAGGCCACCGCCCGCCACCTCGCCTCCCGCGGTGCCGCCGTCGTCCTCGGTGCCCGTCGCACCGACCGCCTGGAGCAGCTGGTCGAGGAGATCACCGCCGCCGGCGGTCGGGCCGCGGCCGTGCGCGTGGACGTCACCGACCCCGACGACCTCCACTCGCTCGTGGACCGGGCGGTGGAGGGGTTCGGCCGCCTCGACGTCCTGGTCGGCAACGCCGGGGTCAGCAGGATCAGCCCGATGACCGACGTCGACGTCGAGGGCTGGTCGGCCATGGTCGACGTCAACGTCAAGGGCGTCCTGAACGGCATCGCCGCTGCCCTGCCGGTGTTCCGCGCTCAGGGCAGTGGCCACCTCGTCACCGTGGTCTCCACCTCCGGTCTGAAGATCGTCCCCACCCAGGCCGTGTACGCGGGGACCAAGAACGCAGTTCGCACGATCGTGGAGGGTCTGCGGCAGGAGAGCACCGACGGGGTCTTGCGCACGACGTCGATCTCCCCGGGTTACGTCCGCACCGAATTCATCGACTCCGCTCTCGACGACCCGCGACTGCGTGAGCAGGTGAAGCAGACCATGGCCGAGCTCGGCATCGACCCCACGGCCGTGGCGAGAGCGATCGCCTTCGCGATCGACCAGCCCGACGACGTCGAGATCGGGGACCTCACCATCCGACCGACGCGCCAAGGCTGACCGCGCGGTTCACCGACTGGACGGACATCGGCATGACCACGGTGCCGCCGGCCCCCAGGGACCGCCCGTATCGCGGGATGTCCGTGCGTTCCAACTGCACGCACCACGATGGCGGCCGGTCAGCCCACGTGGAACTGCCGGTCTCGGCTGCGAACACCGCTGGGACCGGAGTGCCCGCCGGCGCGGTCTCTTCGTGATGCGGCCGCGGGTCCGGTTGCTGTGGGTCCAGTCGCCAATCTCAGACGGTTGCAGCAGCCCTGACGTGAGTCGGGGACAATTCGGTCGTCCCGTGATCCTGTTCGCTCAGGACGGCAGGGGTTCGCGGTGGCGGCTGCTGAGCCCGTCGAGGGAGATCGTCATCAGCCGCCGCCAGCGGCGCTCGTCGCCGACGGTCTGCACCGTGGTGCACAGCGATCCGCTGAGGGAGAGCAGGTCCTCGGTGCTCACCCCGGGGCGGAGGACTCCCGCCTGCTCACACCGCTGGCGCAGTGCGTCGATGAACACCCGGCACTTGTGCACGCAGGACTCCGTCGGGCCGCCGGTCTGGACGTAGCTGTCCATCAGTGCGCGGTTGTGGGCCTGGGTGGTCAACACCTGCTCGAAGAACCCCGACAGCGCCTGCCAGGGGTCCTCCGTCGCTGCGGCGCGTTCGTGGGCCTGGGTGAGCCAGGCGGTGAACTCCTGCTCCAGGCTCAGGCGGAGCAGGTCCTCCTTGGAAGGGAAGTGGCGGTAGAGGGTGCCCATGCCCACCCCGCTGCGCCGGGCGATCTCGCGCACGTCCACGTCCGCGCCGTGCTCGGCGAAGACGGCGGTGGCGGCCGTGATGATCGCGGCCCGGTTGCGTTCGGCGTCGGCTCGTCGCCCACGCGGGGCAGCCGGTGCGCCTGCAGCTGGCGCCGTCGTCGGTGCGGCGGCGCGGGGTTCTCTCACTCCCTCAGGATACGCCCGAGTCGGGAGATGCGGAGCAGCTGCTCCGGTCGTGCTACGTTCAAGAGGAGCGCCTGCTCCGCTTGTCCCGTCTTCGGGGACGGCGCACCTGCAGATCAGACGGAGAGCACCATGACCACCCTGGGCATCATCGGTAGCGGCAGCATCGGCACCGCCATCGCACGACTCGCCATCGCAGCCGGACTGGACGTGGTCCTGTCGAACTCACGGACCCCGGACACCCTGACGGAAACGGTGGCTGCCCTCGGCGCAGCCGCACGCGCGGCCACACCGGAAGAAGCGGCCCGAGCCGGGGACCAGGTCGTGGTCGCCGTCCCCCTGACCGCCTACCGCTCCCTGCCCGTCGCCACCCTGCAGGGCAAGGTGGTCCTGGACACCATCAACTACTACGCCACCCGTGACGGGCACATCGAGGACCTGGACTCCGGACGGATCACGACGTCCGAGCTCGTCCAGGCCCACCTGCTCGGAGCCCGCACGGTCAAGGCCTTCAACAACATCGCCGCCTTCCACATCCCCGCCCTGGCCCGCCCGGCCGGGGCAGCCGACCGGTCGGCGTTGCCGATCGCCGGGGACGACGCCATGGCTAGGGCGGAGGCAGCGGATCTCATCGGTCGTCTCGGGTTCGACACCGTCGATGCCGGTCCGCTCTCGCAGAGCTGGCGCTTCGAACCCGAGACCGCCGCCTACGCGCCGGCGTACGCCGCTGACCCCGCGGCGGTGCTGCGGGGCTGGCAGCAGATGGTGGACGACTTGCGCGCGGGCCGGGCTCCGCGGCTGCCCGCCCCCGACGCCGGCTCCCCCTTGTCCGCTGCGCGACTGGGGAAGCTGCTGGCCGGTGCCGAGCGCAAGCTGACCGCTGACCGGATCGTGGCCTGAGCCCCTTCCAGCGCCACAGACGCGGGCCGGCGGGTCCGAGGAGGCACTACCAGTGGCGCGGGAGCCGGTCGAGCTGTTGTCCAGCACGATGCGCCCGCAGCGCGCTCATCGGCAAGACCGCGACGTCGCCGGCTGTCCACGACCGCGCACCGAGCGCGGGATGACCGTGCGTTCCGGCTGTGTGGTGCCAGGGCGGAGGCGGTGAACGGCCCCCTGGTGGGCCTGAACCCGACATGATCGGTTGATGACCCACCCCGTGACGCGCCCACGGCCGCTGCGGCCCCACCGGCCGGCGCGAGCGGTTGTCATCGTCTGCGTCCTCGTGGCCCTGGTACTCGGGGGTCTCCACGCCTACCGCGCAGCGCGACCGTGCGGGGTGGGCGTCGGGGACCCGGAGGATGCGGTGTTCGGGGTGCTGCGGGCCATTGAGGGCGAGGACGAGCGCGGTCTGTGTCAGCGCGTAGGCGCGGGCTACACCATTTCCACCGTCCAGGATCAGACCTTGCGTCAGCGGATCGAGGCAGCCGGTGGAGCCGGCGCCCTCAGGGTCGAGGACCAGGAGGAGCAGCAGTTGGGAGCTCAGCACCTGCTGTCGGTGAGCACGCAGGACGGTGAGGTCGTCGCTCAGTTCCAGACCCTCATCGGTGAGCGTGGGGCGATCGTCGTGGCTGTGACCACGTCGCCTGGGCAGTGGTGACGTCATCAACGTGCCGGGTAGTGGGATGACCGTGAAGTCGCAGGCTGGTCCCGCGCCGTCGCAGCACACCAGCTAATCCCGGATCGTGTCGGTGGCTTGCGACCACCTGCAGCGCCAGGTGCCCTCATCCTCGCGCACGTACACGTCGAGGTGCCAGCACTCCAGATGGCCGCCACCACCTGACATTGCGATGTCGATGACGGACAGGTACCTGACGACAGCGACGGACTCCGATGCTTCGACCTGGATCTCGGACTGCGGTTCGAAGCGTGCGTAGTCGATGCTCCCGTCGTACAGGCCGCTGAGGTAGGTCTGTCGGTCCCAGAGGTCGCCGCTGGGGGTGCAGAGCACGAAGTCGGCGTGGTGCAGGTCTTCGAGGACGTGGCGGTCGACGTCGACGATTGCTCGAAGTCGGGTCCGTTCCAACTCGACGATGTTCACGGCTCGACCCAAGAGCGGCCCGCTGCGGGCGGACTCTCAGCCGTGGGACGTCCGTAGGGACGTGCAGACGCACTGACCCAAGGATGATCGCGCGGACTGCGGGATGACCGGAAGGTCGCCAGCTTGCTGCGGGCGCCCCCCCCGTGGGCACCACGGGGTGCCGCATCGACCGTCGGGTGCGATCCGTAGGGTCGCGGGGTGGCGCACCTGATCAACCCCCGAGCCAGTGTCGCGGTCTCGCTGCGAGCCGTCGCCGCAGAGCCGGGCTGGGACGAGCACTCCGTCTACGTCGGCGCCGCCGACCGCGACGATGCGGCCTTCGCCGCGTGGGTGGATGAGCTCATCGACGACGCCCGGGCCGGCTCACCCCGCCCGGACGGCTTCGTCCCCTCCACGAACCTGTGGTGGGTGGAGGGTGAGCAGTACCTGGGGCGGGTGCAGATCCGGCACCGCCTGACCCCGTTCCTGCGCGAGTTCGGCGGTCACATCGGCTACTACGTCGTGCCCAGGGAGCGGCGGCGTGGGCACGCGACCGCCATCCTCGCTGCCGCCCTGCCGGTGGCGGCGGCGCTGGGCATCGAGTGCGCGCTGGTGACCTGCGATGTGGGCAACACCGCCTCGCGCAGGACGATCGAGGCCAACGGGGGCCTGTTCCAGGATCAGCGTGGACCGAAGCTGCGCTACTGGGTACCTACCGGCCCCACCCTCACGTAGCCGTACTCGCGCACGGCTCCGAGGACCACCGAGAGCCTCTGCCAAGGCCCTCTGGTTCGTGGGAGGAGCGCGCACCGCGGGATGACCGTGAAGTCAGTCAGCTCGGAGAGTCCTTCGGTTGAAGCTGGTCCAGTCGGGCTTGAGCGAGCTGGCGGATGCGGCGGGTGCGCCCGGAGTCGGCGAGGGCTCGTAGGTGCGGCGGTGAGTCGCTGTGGTGGGAGAGCTGGCGCTGGGTCCAGTCGTCGAGCTCGGCCAGGGACAGGGGCGTCTGCGGGTTCTCCTGCAGGTGTTTGAGGGTCAGCCACTGCTGGGCGCGGTGGTGGCAGTAGCTGTCGGCGGGGAAGAGGTCCTCGTGCTGTCGCAGCCACGCGGTGAAGGACGCGGCGCTGGATCGCTGCGCGGCGACACGGTCGAGGTGGTCGACAGCGGCGGCGTCACCGGCGAGCTGGTCGGGATCGTTGAGCGCGGCGGTGAGAGCGGCGTGGTCGTGGTCGATGTCGGCGCTGCGCAGTTCTTGCAGGTGGTGTTGGTGGGTGGCCACGTCGGGTGGCACGTCCTCGTCCGTCACTCTTTTCAGCGTGCCTGATGGGCACGAGGGCCTCGACATCGCGTGCTCAAGGCGCCCGCAACGTGCTGGCCAGCGGGATGACCGCGAGGTCGGCGTCCTGGGCGCCCACCCTTCCCGCTGCGGCAGGGGTAGTCGTTGACGGTCTCCGTGGCTAGCGTGCAGGGGTGCGAGGTGAGCGTCTCGGCATCGTCAGCTTGCGGCTCGACGCGTTCTACTGCGTCCTGGTGGGGCTTCTCGTCGCCGCCTCGGCGGCGGTGAGCGCGCCGCACGTGGGGTTGGCGGCCCCGGTGGTCGCAACGCTCGGGGTCGTGGTGGTGGCCTGGGGTGTTCTGGTCTGGGTGCTTACCTCCAGGTTGCCGTTGGTTCGTGCGCTGCAGTTGGTGGCCGCGGCGAACGTGGTGGTTGCGCTGGGGTTGACCGTCGTGTCGACGTGACTGGTGGGTGTCGTCGTGGTCCTGACCGTCGTGGTGGTCGCGGTCGACGTCGCTGCCTTCGCCGCGACGCAGGGAGTTGCCCGGCGGCGTTTGCTGCAGTCGAGCTGCTGAGCCGTGTGCCACCGATCGTGGCTGCTGGGCCTGGCCGTGTCGTGTCCGGAGTGCGGGATGACCGTGAGGTCAGCGGACCGTGATCACCTGCAGAAGCGGATCGGCGTCGGGCCGGGGTCACGGCGGAGAGCTTGCTCCCAGGCGGCGTCGTCGACATCGATGTGATCGCCGAGGGAGGCGATGAAGATGACCTCGGCCACCGCCGGCTGATGCTCGACCCAGTCGCGGACTCGGCGGTAGGACCCTTCGGCGCTGCTCATGCGGTTGCCGTCGTCCTGCCAGCTACCGCTCCAGACGTCGTCGTCGTGGGGTGGCATGACCCGTACGGTCCCGTGCCCAGGACGCGGCGGCGGGTAGATCGTGGGCTGAAGGCCCGTTTCCAGCAGTCGGGTGCGTTCCTCGGCGGTCTGAGCGCGCAGCTCCGGTGGCAGGTAGTCCTGGTAGAGCGGACCGCTGAACTCGGGCATGTGATCAGGATGATCGCCGAGGGCAGAGACTGCCAGTGCCTGCTCGTGTCGAGGCGATCCCAGCGGCGGCAGAGCGCGCGGACGGCGGGATGACCGTGCGATCGGCTACGGCGTGCGGCAGCCCCTAGGACTGAGGCACTCGGGCAGTGGGGTGGGTGTCACCACCACCGGGCGCCGTGGACGACGCGGTGCGGTGAGCGGCCCGTCCGGGCGTCCTCGAGGAGCTGCTCGACGTGACCGAGACCGTCGCTGTCGTCGGCGGCGTTGGCCTGCCAGCCGCGACTGTCACCGAAGGCGGTGAGGCGGGGGGTGTTGACGTGGACGAAGTCGCCCGTGACGACGCCGAGGAGGTGCTCGTCGAGCTCGGTCAGGAGGTGTTCAGAACCGTCGTCGCAGGCATCGCACCCGCAGGCGGGCACAGTGGCCAGGGGGACGGCGGGCTGACCGGCGCTGATGGTGACGAGGTTGTCGTCGGGGCCGTCGAAGCCGCGGAAGCTCAGCACGAGGGGGACAGCGTTCTGCTGGTGCGGACGCAGTCGGTGGGCGCGGACGGGGGCGATGCCTGAAGGAGAGCCGTCGCGCCACGTGTCGTGCTCGCGGGTGAGGTCGATGGGCTCGAGAGTGGCCAGTCCTGCCTCGGTGAGGACTCGCGTCCAGGCGTTGGCCCGGGCGGTGAGGATGCGGTACTTGGCGGGGTCGAGGCAGCGGGAGTACTCCTGCGGGTCGGGCTCGTGGTCGGGGTGGGGGTCGGGCCAGGCCGCCGTGGACGCCGGGTCCTGCTCGAAGGCGGCGTCGACGGCTGCGCGCAGAGTGTCCTGATCCACGGCGGGAGCCTAGGA
The DNA here is from genome assembly GCF_000017305.1 of Kineococcus radiotolerans SRS30216 = ATCC BAA-149. GTDB lineage: Bacteria > Actinomycetota > Actinomycetes > Actinomycetales > Kineococcaceae > Kineococcus > Kineococcus radiotolerans. The sequence goes on from NC_009664.2 coordinate 4,430,668, forward strand.
CGGATGCTGCGCCGCGGGCCGTTGGTGGTGCCCATGCACGGTGCGGGGAGCATCTGGTCCTCGGCATGCGCGGACGATCACCCCGGCTCTGGAGACCTCGATCCGGCCTCCCTGCTCAGCACCGCCGCGCTCCTCCACGTCCACGAGACGCGACCCTGCTGAGGCGGACCGCCAGCCCGCGCCTCACGCCCGAGGACGGCGGTACGCCTCCAGCTGCTCGGCCGGGAGCTTGGGCACCGCGTGGACAGGGGTGGCCGGTGCCCCTCCGCTCACCCGGTCGCCAGCCTCGTCGCGAGCCTCGTCGGGGGCCGGCGGGAGGACCGTCTCACCCGTCGCCCCCGGTGGTGCCCCGCTCGCGGCACCGGTCGGCGCCGGGTCCACCGGGTCCACCGGGACCGGACCGGCGGTGTTGGCGGTGTCGGTGGTGTCGGCGGTGTCCGGTCGCCTGTCCTGCACCCGCCACAGCACCAGGGCCGAGGCCAGCGACAGCACCGTTGTCACCGCCAGCAGCGCCAGGACGGGGGCGATCTGGAGCAACCCGCCGGTGTTCGGCAGCAGGTAGGTCCGCTGCAGGTTCCCGAACGGCTCGCTGAGCGGTTCGTTGGTCAGGTCGAACAGCATCACCAGGCACAGCGCGCTCTCCACCGCTGTCAGCGCCGCCGCCCCCGCCGCGACCCGACCGGCCCAGCGGGAGGGTACGAGCCAGCCGGGCCGCCCCGCCGCGATCAGGGCCGCCAGCGCCACGAGCGCCAGCGAGGAGGCCAGCAGGGCCTCCGGCACCGCCACCGTCGCCCACAGCAGGCGGAACCGCACGGAGAAGGTGAAGTCGATCCGGGTGCGCAGCGTCTCCTCCGAGACGTAGCTGCCGAAGTAGACCGTGTCCGCGCCGCCGGTCAGGAAACGCCGGAACACCTCGGCCAGGACCACCGCGCTGGCGGCCGCGCCAGCGACGAGCGACCACGGCACCCACACCAGTGGACCCCGCCCCTCCGGCTTTCCCGTCCCCTCCTCGTCGGGCTGGGAGGTCTCGGGCTGCCCGCTCCGGTCGTCCACGTCTTGAACCTACGGCGAAGGCGTCGGGCCGTCGCGCCAGGACCGCGGGGGGGGGGGGGGGGGGGGGAACCTTCAGGTCCCGGCGGTCGGCGCGAGGTCCTCTTCCGACCTGGTCGCCGTCGCCGCAGGCGTCACCGGCAGACCCGACCGTGAGGTCGATGGCGCGAGGTCGATGGCGCGTGGAGGGCGCCGGGACCGCGACGTCGCGGACGTCGTGTGGACGGTCGTCGACGTCCTGGCTCGCGCCACGACCGCGACGTCGTCCGGAGCGCCGGGGGGCGGCATGACCCTGAAAGATCAGTCTCCGCTGGGTGCGGCGGCGTCATCGCGAACGCGTGGGCGGCTGAGCCGGAAGAGGCCGATGCAGACGCCCATGAGGAGGCCGGCAGCGATGATGCTCGGCCAGTGCGGCAGCCGCAGGTCTGTGAGGTATCGCCCCGTGAGCGCTACCACCACAGCGGCCACGAAGCGGAGCCACCACGGCCAGCCGCCGACACCGCGAGGACCGTTCCACGCTCGCGCCCACCGTGCGAGCTGCTGTCTGGGCACGACGACACCTGGCCGCAGGCCCTGCTCCAACACTGCGCGCGCACCGCGGGATGACCGCGTGTTCGTGTCGTGCGGCTGGGGGGCTGACTGTCAGGAGGCGGTCGTACCGCGGGCGCTCGCCTGATCGTTGGGTGGGCTGTCGGGCTTCAGCGGCAAGGCCGGGGAAGGCGCGTTTCCGCCCGCGGTGATTTCTACGGCGATCGAGTCCCACTGGTACACCTCGGCTCCCGCAGCCGGGTGCTGAGAGGTGATGTAGAACAGACCCGGCCAGGCGAGGGCACCGATCGGTGGTCCATCGGGGTCTGGGTTGGTGAGGGTCACGCCCGCGTCGCTGGCGACGTCCCGGCCGATGTGGAAGGGCAGTCCCACTACGTCGGGAACGACCACGCGGGGTGCAGCGCGCTCACTCATCTTTGCAGGCTACCCACTCCGCGTTTCGGATCGAGGGGCGCAGACAGCAGGAGGTCCGTGAGTTATCGCATCAAGAAGTTGTGAGCCCCGCTCATCTGCCGTACCACTTGGCTGTTGACATGACCGCTGCGTCGACAGATCAGTCAGGACCGCCCGGGTCGCGGGATGACCGTGAAGTCGTTGGTCGGCGGCGGTAGTCCTAGTGGTGGTGCTGATGCGTCTAGCAGCCGCCGCGCCCTTATCGCGTGATCTTCCTGCAGCGGCGGTTCGCCATCCTCTACGGTCAAGCAATGGGAGCCGCCACCATGTCCACGCAGGTCAGAGCGCACAGCCAGGGACGCAGTAGCGACCTCCCCGCTCGTGGCCTCGGTCTTGCCCTGGCGGCTCTTGCCCTGACCGTCGGCGCGGCCTGCTCAGCCCAGGAGGAGACCGGTGTCTCCACGACGCAGATGGATGAAACAACGCGGCTCGCTTCCACGGCCGCCAGCACCGCGACGGGCATCACCGCGGCGGACATCACGCGTCCCCAGGAAGGGATCAGCGCCGTTGGTGGAGACGCGAGCACCACCACGAGTGTTTCAATCGGGTTGACGGCGAACGCGACTTTCCGCGCCTTCACGGTGTGCACCGGCGGCGGAGACCTCGAGCTGGACCTGGCGGGCACTGCGCAGGAGCTGGCGTGTGACGGCCAGGTCCGAGAAGTCGCCGAGCTTGTGGTCCCGGACACCGGGAGCGTCCAGTTCAAGCCGAGTCGTGTCAACGATTTCGCGTCGGCGTCGGCGTCGGCGTGGGCTGTGGCGTTCGCCCCTGCGTGAACCGACGGACCTCAACTGCTGCGGCCACCAGCCCGTGGTCGTCGGCACCCGATGGACCCGGTGGCGGCTCTGGAGGTGGTTCTGCTGATGGCTCGACGCGACTGACTCAGGAGCGGTAGCCCTAGCGTGCTCGCACGGCCAGCGACAAGACCGCGACGCCGCAGGCCGCCGGCAACAGCACGCACAACGCGGGATGACCATGAGGTGCGCCTGAACTCGCCCAGTGGGTGCGTGCGACCTCAGTCCTGGTTGGCCCAGATCGTGGCGACCAGAGTGCTGTTCTCATCTCGGCACTGATCTGTGGCGGCGCGGAAAGCGGCGTCTGCTGCTTGGGGGTCAGCTTCGTCTTCGTAGCTGGCGGTGACGGTGAAGCCCAGCTCTCCATCACCCCAAGCCAAGCTGGAGGGCTCGTAGCCGGCGGCGCTGACGCAGTCGCGTTCTGCAGTGAGAGCTTGCTCGTACTCACCGCCGCTCACCTGGCCGTCCTCCAGGATTGCCGCCTGTGGCGCGGGAGCGTCCTGGGCCAGCTGTGCGATGGCCGTGGGGTCGTTGACCGCCTGCAGGGCCCGGGCGGTGGGACTGTCCGGGGCCAGGCCGTTGGAGCACGCGGTGAAGGGCAGGAGGGCCGCTCCGGTGAGTACGAGCACAGCGAGGTGTCGCCGGGGGTGTCGCATGGGTCCTCCTGCAGCCAGTGATCTCAGCATCGTGTCAGCTGGCAGGGCGATCAGGACCACTCCGAGGGGTCGCGAGAACGCAAATCCAGGTCGAATGACCGCCTGGTCATCGGCAGATCCGGTCGTCGTCAACCCCCGGGGCGACCGCGCACAACGCGGGATGACCGTGGAGTCGCACAGAGCGCGGCGAGAGGTCTCCGGCCGCGGTTGCGCCAAAGACATGGAGAGGCATCTCACCTCAGCCCACTCCAGTCGATGTCGATCCAGACGTCGCGCGACGATCGAGGCCATGGCGCTGGCACCAGGCATGCCTGGGTGATGCCTGCAGCGAGCAGCTCCTCGCGCACCAGGGTCACGATTGCCTGGCCCATCGGTGGGGAGATGAAGCCATCCGCGTCGATGTGGATCCACGGTCCCTGCGGGTCTCGGTAGACGGGACTGATGTAGCTGGGAGTGTTCAGGGGTCGGGGCGAGAGTAGTTCTGACTCGCCTCCTCAACGGTGAGGAAGACCTGGCCGTTTTCGGCGATGAGCATCAGGCGTGGCGCTGCTCGGGCTGGAGCGTGAGCAGCCGCCTCGGGGTCCTCGCAACGGATCAGCAGGCTCTCGTCCTCGTTGAGCCACGGCTCGACACCGGGGAGGGGACCGAAGAGGCCGGGAGCGGCTTCGACGTGGTGCGCGGGCACGTTGTCAGCATGACGCGGTCAGTCCCGCAGTGGGGCCGACTGCGGGGGGCAGCCGCCTACGCCAGGCAGACGGATGGCTCGTGCTCGCAGCCGAGCGGTGCATGAGGACCTCGCTGCGTGCGGGTGATCATCGCGTCTCGACAACCACTTGCTCGTTGACATGAGAGTGACGTTGTAGCCGTCCCCGGTTGCGCCCGTACTGCGGAATGACCGGATATCAGCGCAGTCGAGGTCGCGGCCGGCTGGTGGCTCCTGGGGCGGGTCCTCGCCGACGCTCGTCGGCGGGCAGGGGCGGGTCGCCCCACCACCACACTCCGTCCTCGTCGGGGGCCATCGACTCCAGTACCGAGCCCAGGGGCTCCTCGATGTCGGAGGTCGCGATGTTGTCGGCGAGGTCCACAGCGGGATCGACGTCGGGTGCGGGCAGGTTCAAGGGGTAGTTCTCGACCTCGTCGAGGTGGCGGCGTAGGCCGGTGGTGAAGTCCCACCAAGGGTGGTGGTACACCACGTGCAGCACCGGGTGCCCGTCGTGGACGCCGGCCCAGGACCGCACCACGTGGACCCGGCCGCCGGTGGCGGGCAGTTGCCGGGCGGGGTCGGTGAGCTGGCGCAGGAGAGCGGTGTGGACGTCGTCGGCCCACCGCTGCGGGTCGTCTCGGATGCGGGCTGAGGCTTCTGGTGCGGCGTCCATGGCCTTGTTCTACCGGTCAGGCTGACCGGTAGGTCGTCAGTGGTCGTTGCTGTCGTGGTTGTCGGCGCTCGCGGGCGGTGGGGGTGTCTCGTCGAGGGCGTCGTCCAGGGCGTCGGTGAGGGCGTCGGTGAGGTCGCTGCCGAGCTGGTCGCTGAGCTGGGTGGGGTTGGCAGGCTGGCTTGTTGGTCGGGGGGGAGGGTGTCGTAGGTGTAGGTGGCCACCGCCATGGGGGCGGGCGCGCCGGCGAGGGCGTAGCGGACGACGTGTTCGTCGCGGTCTTTGCAGAGCAGGATCCCGACGGTGGGGGCGTGCACGGTGGGGTCGCGCAGGCGGTCGTCGATGAGGGCGACGTAGGCGCCGAGCTGTCCGGTGTACGCGGGGGTGAAGCGCCCGATCTTGAGTTCGATGACGATGTAGCGGACTTGGGGGATGTGGAAGAGGATTCCACGGCGCAGGGCGCCGCGGCTCCTGTCGATGATCATCTCTTCTTCACCGACGGTGAAGCGGACTTGGCGTCCGACGAAGGCCATGCCGTGCCCGAACGCGGTCAGCGTCTGCTGCAGGCGGTCGACGAGGCCTTGCTCCATCGCCCGTTCGCTGGCGCGGTCGGTGAGGGCGAGGTGGTCGAAGACGTAGGGGTCGCGGGTGAGCTGCTGGGCGAGCTCGGAGTCCGGCTGGGGCAGCTGGGCTTCGAAGTTGGAGGGGGCGGCGCCGATGCGGGTGTGCAGCCCCGAGTCGATCTGGTTGGCCAGGACGTCGCGGGACCAGCCCTGCTGGAGGGCGTGGGTGGCGTACGAGTCGCGGGTGGCGCGCTCGTCGAGGCGGCCGAGGAGGACGGTGAGGTGACCCCAGGGCAATCGTGCAACGGCTTGTTGCACGAAGCCGGCTTCCTCGGGCCAGGCGGTGGCGGCGGCGCGCATGTACTGCAGGTTGCGGCGGGAGAAGCCGCGCTGATCGGGGAACGCTCGGCGGAGGTCGTGGGCGAGGCGGTCGATGACCTTCGCGCCCCACCGGCGTCGTGTTGGCGGGTGAGGATGTCGTGGCCGATGGACCAGTACAGCCGCAGGAGCTCGATGTTGGCGGCGCGCGCGGCGCGCACCCGTGAGGTGGCGACACGGGCCTTGAGCTGCTCGAGCAGCTCGGCGTAGCCCTCGGGCAGGTCAACTGCGAGGTCGACTGCCAGGGCAGCCGGCGGGGCGCTCGACAGGTCACGGGCTGAGCTGCTGGGTGTGGGGGGCCTGCAGGTCGCGTGCGGGCACGGGCGGCATCCTGCCGCCCGGCTCGGACAGCGTGGTGATCAGGTGGCGGCAGTGGGCTGGGGCGGACTGGCTTGGAGAGGCCCTTGGAATGGCGAAACCCCGCGGGCCGTGGGCCGCTGCGGGGTGATGGTGATGATTGTCCCAAGATCACTTTTGCTTGTCAAGCAGCGCTACCTGTAGGTGCGGGGCTCCAAAGAGCCGGGGCCGCTGATGCTGGCCGCACCGATGGGGCTAGACCACGATGGGGCCATGCCGAGCCGCCGACATCCGAGCCGGCGGCGTCCCGGGCCGGTGCCGTTGGCGAGAGGCGCCTCGACCTACCGGGGAAGACCGCTTGTCGCCGCCTGCGTGTACAAGGAAGACGTGACTGCCACCAGCCGAGTGCTGCTGCCCAGGCGCCGGGGCGGCGTCCGCTGCCGGCGGGCCTGGCGCGAGGTGATCGAGACGAGCAGGGCCAGGGGGCACGCGTGAGCGAAGCGACGCCAGACGGACGGGCGCCGGGACGGTTGGATGGTCGCGCAGTCAGGCCGTCAGGCGGGCGGCCGGATGGGCGGTCCGTTGGGGCGGGTAACACCGGCGAGCAGGCCGGGCCTGTTGCCGTGGAGCTGATGGCGGCGCTGCTGAGCGAGGCCGGTTCGCTGGCGCAGGAAGCCCACCGGCTTCTCTCACCGGTAGCTGCCTTCCGCAGCACCTTGCGTGAGCGGCTCCTGGCCGACGGGCAGATCGTTCCCTTCGCTCACCGCGCTGCTGCCCTGGCTCCCCGGCACAGCGTCGCGGCGGTGGACGGTGGGTCGGTGCGCGAGCACCTGTACGCCGCTGACCTGATGGTCGCGGTCGCTGTCGCTGCTGAGGGGATGACCAGCGTCGGCGGGCACGCCCTGCCGCACCGGCACTGGGCTCACGTGCGCGAGCACGAGTCGGAGAACGACCGGCTGCTGTCGGCGGCGATGGCGAGTCTGGAGCTGCAGCTGCTGGCGGACCTCTCCCACGAGGTGCGCATCCTGGACGGCTCGCACAGCACCCCGGTGATCGCCCTGTCCACGGCGCTGGCCGTCCGTAGCCGGGCGGTGGCTGAGACGGCCGCGGAGCTGGTGACCGATGAGGTCGTGGCTGCTGTGCGCTCGCTGGCCGATCCGGATCAGCGGACTCATCCCGGGGAGGTGGTGGCCCTGCCGAAGGCGGACTCCGCGCATGCCTTCGCCGGCCTCTACCGGGCCCGCTACGAGCTGGACCTGCCCGGTGGGGACCGGTTCCTGGCCGCTCAGGTTCTCGAGCCGGGGGAGATGCTCCACCCGCGGGCGGCCACGGAGGTGGCCGGGGTGCACTTCACGGTCAGTGAGGAGGCCTCGAAGCGGGTGCAGGAGGCCGCATCGAAGCTGAACCAGGCGATCGCTCCTCTGCGAGATGCGGTCGGCAGCGGGCAGCTCCTGGTCACCTACGTCAAGCCCGCCAGCGCCGACACGGTGCTCAAGGTCGAGTTCCGCGTCTCGGAGCCGCTGGGGGATGCCAGCACCTCGGTGTCTTCAGGGATGTCCTCGAGCACGTCCTCGCGGGCGCTGGGTGAGGCCCAGCGGCTGGCGGGGTTGTTGTCGGCCGAGACGCCGGGCCCGCACCTGCAGGAGCCGTTCGCGCAGTACGCGGTGGATCTGGTCGCCAAGAGCGTGTCGGTGGGGGCTGAGGCGTTGAACCAGTCGATGATCGCGATGCTGCCGCCAGGGTCGGAGGACTACCTGACCCTGCTGGCCCGCTCGTACCGCACGCGAACAGGTGGCGGCAGTGGTGGTGGTGGGCGTGGGGGCAGCGCGCACCCCGGTGGCGCAGGACGCGTCGGTGGATCCGGTGGACCCGGTGGGTCCGGTGGACCGGCAGGTGGTCGGTGACCGGCCGTAGGCAGGGTGCGGTCACGGGCTGCGCCCCGGTGGCCCAGGCCGCGGGACCTGCACCATCGACCTGAGCAGCACGAGCAGCCCGAACGACATGAGCAGTGCACGCAGCACGAGCAGGATGAGCAGCGCGAGGGAGTCTTTCCGTGGATCCGATCACCACCGCCGAGCAGGTTGCCGTCGTCGGTACGCCGTCGTCGAACTACGAGGTGACCCTCGACCTGCTCGACACCGCCATCCACGAGCCTCTGGTCGGGTCGATGCTGCTGCTCACCCAGCCGTCCGGCGGGGGTGAGGAGCTGGCCCTGGGCATGGTCACCGAGGTGACCACGATGAACCAGTGGCACTCCCAGCCCCTGCTGCGTGGGGTGGTGAAGGCCAAGGGTCACATCCCCGGCATGTCCGGTGACCTGGGTGACGTGCGCGCAGCCAGCATCAAGCTGCAGGCCTGCTACAAGCGCAGCGTTCTCGGCCAGCCCCAGTCGGGGGTGCAGGCCGGGCCATTGGTGCAGGCCGGGCCGTGGGTGCAGGCCGGGCCGTCGCTGCGGATGTCCCCGCCCACCGGTACTGCGGTGCGGCGGGTGACCAACGAGGTCCTCGATGAGCTGATGAGCGGTGAGGAAGACCTGCACTACCTCGGCCACCTGCACGGCACCGGTGATGTGCGGGTCCCCATGAGCATCCGCGACTTCTCCGGCGACCGCGGCGCCTTCCACGCAGGCGTCTTCGGGATGAGCGGAAGCGGCAAGACGGCCTTCTCCGCCTACTTCCTGGCCGGCCAGATGCGCAACGCCGACCAGGGTTTCATCGTGGTGGACCCGCAGGGGCAGTTCTCCTCCGAGACCGGCTTCCCCTTCTCCCTGCAGGCGTGGGCAGCGGAGATGGGCCGCGAGGTCGTCGTGCGCCGCGTGAGTGAGGACCTGCGGCTGGAGAAGGACGCCCCGCTGCTCGGGGAGTTGCTGAGCAAGACGAAACTGACCGGTGAGATCACCAAGATGGCCCCGGAGACGGCCGGTCTGTTCATCGACGAGCTGGTCAAGGCCCTGCGCAAGCGCAGCAGCTGGGACACCGAGGACTCCGACGACCTGCTGAGGGAACTCCTGGGCTCGCTGACCGACTCCGGTGTGCTGGGTCGCATCTACGTCGACGAAACCCGCCAGGCCCGCCTGCGTGATGCGGTCCTCGAGGTCCTTGACGACGCGGACCGCTTCGGTGATGTGTTCAGCCAGTTCCAGCCGCTGCACAACCTGTTCAGTCCCGCCAACCCCGGCGGGGGGAAGCGGCACTCGATGTGGGGCACGGTCGCGCACGTCTTCGACAAGACCCAGCGAGCCGGGGCGCCGGCGCCGGTGCTCATCCTGGACATGTCCACCTCCGGGCAGGTCTCCTGGGTCTCCTCCCTGCTCGCCGGCCCGGAGCAGGCTGCGGCCGTGGAGGCGCTGCGGGTGCTGGACCAGGACTCGATCAAGGCCGCGATCTTGCGCAAGGCGTGCCGCACCCTGAAGGAGGCCTCCGAGTCCGCCTTCCGGCTGGGCGACACCCTGAACACGATGGTGGTCTTCGACGAGGCGTGGCGCTACGCCCCGCCGCTGCACCTGGCCGGCGACGAGGAGATCAAGGCCCTCTCGGCCGACATCGCCGGCTACTTCCGCGACACCCGCAAGTTCGGTATCGGCTGGACGCTGATCAGCCAGTCCCCCCGCAGCGTGAACGCGGACTGCTTCGACCAGATGGCGGTGCGCATCATGGGCTACGGCCTCGGTGGTGCGGACCTGGCCAAGGTCGCCGAGCAGATGGACGACCCGGAGCACCTGAAGCTGTACCGGGCCTTCGCCCCGCCGGACTCCACCAAGCCCAAGGTGTACCCCTTCATGGTGACCGGCCCCGTCTCGCCGCTGTCCTTCACCCGGGCGCCGGTGTTCCTGGCCGCCTACACCGACTTCGAGACCTTCCGCAGCGACAACCATCCGTGGATCAGCCAGGCCCGCCGCAGTCAGGGTCTGCCGGTCCTGTCCGGCGTCCCCCAGCTGAGGGGCACCGGGCCGGTCGTGGCCGCCCGGGTCCCACGCCCCACTGCCACGGCCGGTCCTGTGAAGGGTGCTGCGGGGACGAAGGAGGCGATGGAGCGGGTCCGCGAGAACGCCGCCACCGGTGGGATCGCCCCTGGTGCCTTCGCCGGGCTGGCCGGCGACACCTGGTTCGGCGGGGGACTGGGCAGCATCGACGACGACGACCCGCCGCCGTTCTGACCGCGCCGTGGCGCTCGCGTGCCGCCGCTCGCTGGGACGGTCCGGGACGTCCGCGTCGCCCGGGCTCACTTCCGTGAGGCTCCGGAGGCCTCGCCTCGTGTCGGTCCGGCATGGGTCCCTGCACGGCGCGGCGCCGCCGGCACGTCAGTGAGCCCGGCGTGCCGCCTGCCCAGTGAGACATCATGTCCGACGGTGCCCCTACGGTCGGTGCCCTTACGGTGTCGGCCGAGCAAGTGATCACGGTTGAAGGAGCTAGCGCAGGTGAGTGAGCCCGTCTACGAGGTCGGCTTCGTGGCCGATGCCCACCTCGGCTACGCCGCCCGGTGCGGCTCCCACCCGGCCTCAGGACTGAACCACCGGGTTCGCGACGGCTACCTGAGCTACCGCGCGGTCGTGCGGGACATGATCGCCAAGGAGGTGGACCTGGTCATCGACGGCGGGGACACCTTCCACCAGTCCCACCCCAGCATCGGGGCCATCGTCTGGGCCCGCCGGCAGATGGAAGCCCTCGCCGCCGCGGGCATCCCCGTCATCGGCAACACCGGCAACCACGACGCCTCGGCAGACCGCAGCAAGTCCCCGGCCACCGCAGCCATCAACGACCCCGCCCGCGGCATCGACTACGTCACCGAGCCCTACAGGGTCTTCGAGCCCCTCGAAGGTCTGGCCGTCCACATGATCAGCCACTACGGGCTGGCGCAGAGCGAGCGCCTGCTGCCCGAGCCGATCGACGGGGTCGTCAACCTGCTCTCTGCGCACGGGGCGGCGATGCTGCCCGGGCACGAGGTGTTCCGCTCGGTGGACTCCCCCGGGGAGGTGCCGATCGGGCTGGACATCCTGGCCGATGACCGGTTCGCGTTCAAAGCGCTCGGCCACTACCACGGCATGGGGGAGATCCTGCCCAACGTCTGGTACGCCGGCTCGCTGGTGCGGCGCGGGTTCGCCGACCCCGCGGGAGGTCGCGGCTGGCTGCTGTGCAAGGTGTTCGCCGACGGTCAGGTGGTGGTGGAGCCGCAGTACATCGACCAGCGCCCGCAGTTCGACCTGCCGCGCATCGACGCCAAGGGCAAGACCGGGGCGCAGGTCGAGGAGGAGATCCGCGCCAACCTGGAGACCGTGGACGTCGCCAACGCGATCATCCGCCAGGTCGTGGTCAACTGCTCGACCAGCACACGCCGGGGCATCGACCAGCCGGCCCTGGCCAAGCTGACGGAGTCGGCGTTGATGTGGATGCCGGACTTCGTGCGCCCTCAAGCCTTCGATCAGACCCTTGATCGAGTCAGTGACCAATTGATCGATCCCGTCACCGGCCTGGTGGTCGACTCGGTCGGTGACGGCGTCACGGAAGCAGTCCCTGGAGCGGCTGCCGCAGTGGTCGCCGCGCGGACTGCCGACAGCGTCGCAGCGTCGCTGACGAGTGCCGGATCAGCCGATCTGCCCACGGTGTACGGATCCTGGGTGGAGGACTACGCGAGCGCTGTGGGTCTGGCGCAGGAGATGAAGCCAACCGTGATCACCGAGGGGATCCGGCACCTGAAGGCTGCGTCCCAGTTCGTCGAGACCGGTGACTTCGCCATCCCCGACGCCCGCGCCCGGCGCAGTGAACAGGAGCAGACCGCGGCTGAGCAGACACAACGTCTGCGGGCTGCAGCGCGGCGTTCCCCCTCTCAGGCCGTGGCCGGTGCAGACGTGCCGGGCACCAGCCCAGACACCAGCCCAGACACCAGCCCAGACACGAACCCAGGCGCAGGTGCGGATCCGGCACCTGGGGTCCCCACGGACGCCGGCGCCGGGGAGGGGCTCTTCTGATGATCACCATCGAATCGGTGGAGCTGGTCAACGTCCGCTCCATCGGCCGGGCCGTCGTCGAGCCGCTCGTCGACGGCGGAGTGACCGCCCTGAACGGCCCGCGCGGGGTGGGCAAGTCCACGGTCCTGATCGGCTTGCTGTACGCCCTGTTCGGCACGACGCCCGACGGGGTACCGGCTCAGGCGCTGCGCCGACAGGGCAGTGAAGGTGAGGTCAAGATCGTCGTCACGTTCGTGCACGACGGTCAGCGCATCGTCCTCGAACGCGGCCTGAAGGGCAGGAACGACACCCCGTACGCCAAGGTCACCCTGAACGGTATCGAGCAGACCGTCGGCAAGATCAAAGCCGCGAACGAGTGGGTGATCCGCCGTTTCGGGGACCTGGACGCCACGGGATTCCTGGCTGCTTTCGTCGTGCGCCAGAAGGAGCTGGACGCGCTGGTCAAGGCCCGCGCCGCGGACCGGCGTGCGCTGTTCGAGCGCCTTGCGGGCATCGACCGGATGAGCGATGCCGTCAAGACCGCCCGCGCGGAGGAGACCGCCGCCAAGACCACCCTGGAGCACCTGCCCGGCTCCGCCGAGGAAGCCGCCGCCGCCCGCACCGACCTTCAGCGTGCCCAGGAACACGCCGCTACGGCCTGGAAGGACTTCGAGGCCGCCAGCGCCGCCGTCGGTGCTGAGGACCAGGCCCTCGCACAGGCCACCGAGCACTTCGAGGACGTCACGGCCCGGGTCCGCGCCCACCAGGAAGCCGCCCAGACCGCCCAACAGGTCGAGCACCACCGGGTCCTGACCGCCGAACGCGCCCAGCACGCCGCCCGCGAGGTCGACCGGCTCACCGCCGCCTCCGCCGGCGGCACCGCCGAAGCCGTCCACGCCGCCCGCGCCGCGCTGACCCAGGCTCAGCAGGCCGTCGCCGAGAACCAGGCCGCCCGTGCGGCCGCCCGCACGGCCACCGCCGCTGCCACCGCCGACGCGCGCCGGGCTCAGCAGGCCCAGGCGGCAGCAGCACGAGCACGGACGGCGCTCACCGCGGCAAGCGCTGAGGCCGACAAGCAGGCCCGGCTGACTACCGCCGTCCCGGCGGACCTGCCCCAGCAGCTCCAGGCCGCCAACGCCCGGGCCGGCGAGCTGCAGGAACAGCGAGGGGTGTTGCGCGGGGAGTACCAGCGCCTCGAAGGATCCATCAAAGCCCTCAGCGCCACGGTGGACCCCACCTGCCCGACCTGCTCCACAGCCCTGGCCGACCCCCAGGAGCTGCTGCAGACCCTGCGCACAGCCCTGGACCGCGTCCGTGAGCAAGGGGTGACGGCCAAAGCCCAGCAGGAACAGGCCGCCGAGCGAGCACAGGCGCTGGCCGCGCAGATCGCCCAGGCCCAGCAGATCCAGCAGGCCGCCGAGTTCGCCCGACAGCAGCACCAGGCAGCGCTCGCGGCCGCGCAGGAGGCCGAAGCCGCCGCGGACTTGTTGCAGGCCGAGGCCGAGGCCAGCGCTCAGGATGCGCGGCAGGCGCAGACACGGGCGGAGGCGGCGGTGGCTGCCGAAGGCGGGGTACGAACCGCGTTCGAGGCCGCCTCGGCCAGGCTGCGCCAGGCCGAGTCAGCCGCCGAAGCCGCTGCGGCGCTGGCGCAGGCACTGGCCACGGCGGAGGAGGCGCAGACCGCAGCGGCCGCCGCGGTCACCGCCGCTGAGCAGGCCGCCGCGCTGGCTGCCGCCGCGGCCGTTCCCGACACTGAGCGGGTGCAGGCGCAGGCGATGCTGACGGCGGCCGGTCAGCGCGTGCAGGAGCTGCGCTCGGCGATGCAGGCCGCGCAGGCCGAGCACCGGCTGGCGGAGCAGCAGGTCAAGCACAGTGAGATGGCCCGGGACCAGGCTGAGCTGCGGCTGAAGAACCGGGCCGCCGCCGCCGCGGAGTACGAGCGGCGGACCGCGGTGCGCGAGGCGCTGGACACCTTCCGCAAGGACCGGATCGCGCGCCTGGCTCCGGAGGTCTCGGAGGTGGCCACCGACCTGATCGCGCGGATGACCAGCGGCCGCTACGTCTCGATCGAGCTGGACGAGGAGTTCACCGCGGCGGTCACCGACGACACCGGCCAGACGCGTCCGGTCACCTGGCTCTCCGGAGGCGAGGAGTCCGTCGTGGCCTTCGCGTTGCGGGTGGCGCTGGGTGAGCTGTGGGCCGGTCAGCGCGGAGGGCTGCTGTTCCTCGACGAGCCGTTCACCGCGCAGGACGTCGCCAGCCGGACGGCGATGATGGCCGCCATCCGGGACCTGCCGAACCGGCAGGTCATCATCATCAACCACGCCTCCGAGGCCACCGACATGGTGGACCTGGTCCTCAACGTCGTGCCCGACGACGAGACCGGCGCCCGGATCGAGGGAGCCTCCGCGTTCATCGAGATGCCCGAAGCGGTGTTGGCCGGCATCGACGAGGACGACCTCACGCCGGGTCCGATCGCCTCGGACGATCGTTCGGCGAGCATTCCGTGACGTCGCCCGCGTCGAAGTCGCGATAATCAATAGTCAGGCGAGTGCGACGCCTGTGACCGCGGTCTCGCCCTCACCTTGCAGCCCAATGTTTCGCTGCTGGACCCGGACGGGGTGTAGGAGTTGATCGGCTACCCCTACAGGACCCTGCCGCGGTCGCTGCTGGCGTGGCTGACGACGGAGGCGGTGCGGACGAAGAGCCGCACCATCCCGCTGGGGGAGTCCCTCAGCGACTTCTGCCGCCAGCTCGAGCTGCCCATCACCGGGCTGCAGATCCGCCGGCTGAAGGACCAGGCCCGGCGGCTGTTCAACGCCCGCCTCTCCGTGCACTACGTCGAACACCTCGAGACCGACCCATCCCCGCGAGGACAGCGTCGTCAGGTGCGTCAGGAGGCGGGGCAGAACCTGCTCATCGCCTCCCGCTACGAGCTGTGGACCACCACCCAGCGCAGCGCCAAGACGTCCGAGCTCGAGGCGGCCGCTGAGCCCACCGCGAAGCCGGCCGTGCGGCGTGGCACCAAAGCAGACGCCGCCCAAGCCGCCGCCCAGAGCGCTGCCCAGACTGGCGCCGCCCAGCGGGGTGCGAAGCCAACGGCAGTGACGGTGGAGACCAGCTTGCCCTCCAGCGTCACCCTCAGCGCGGAGCTGTACGAGGAAGTCACCCACCGCCCCGTCCCCGTCGACATCGGCGCGCTGCGGCTGCTGCGCGGCTCCCCGTTGCGCTTGGACGTGTACACGTGGCTGACGTACCGGATGAGCTACCTGCGCAAGCCCGTGGTCGTTACCTGGGAGCAGCTGCGGTTCCAGTTCGGCACCCAGGTCTCCACCCCACGTGGCTACCGGCACTTCCGGGCGGACTTCTCCGAGGCGTTGCGGTGGGTGCTGGCTATCTACCGGGAGGCGAAGGTGGACGAGGTCGGCAACGGGATCCGCCTGCGGCCCTCTCCACCGCACGTGGGACGTGGCAAGCGGCCCGCGCTGAACCAGCGCGGCTGACGCACGTGGCTGACGCACGTGGCTGACGCACGCGGCTGACGCACGCGGCTGAGACGTAGGGCGTAACGCACGGGACGGACGTTCGTGGCCGACGCGTGGGGTCGAGAGTCGGTATCTCTTGCGTCCGGTGATTCTTCTGCGTTCACTGACCACGACGAATCTCCTCCACGGTCGACCACCCGCCCTTTGAGAACCGGAGCACCGCCATGGCCAAAGCTGACCACGCCGTCTCACTGAACATGTCCGCCGCCATCACCGTCGGCTCCCGCACCGTGGAGGTGCCGGTACGGCGCAACGGCCGCCGTGTCGGGGTGCTGAGCATCAGCGGTCAGGGCGTGCAGTGGGACCCATCGACTACCCGGCCACCGGTCAACGTCAGCTGGGAGGACCTCCCCGCCGTTCTGAAGTCGGCGACGTCCTCATCCGCTACCCCGGCGAGCAGCCCGAGGCCGTCCACCAAGCGCAGCGCGGCCCCTGCCTCCCGCAACCGAGCGGCAGCCGCCTCGAGAAGCACCGCCAGTACACCGGCCGGACCCGCGCCAGCTGACAAGACCAGCGACCGCAAGACCAGCGACCGCGAGACCAGTGACCGCGAGGCCGGTGAGCGTGAGGCCGGTAGCAACGAGGCGGCACCTCAGCGCTCGCGCCCAGCGGGTAGGAGCGCAGCACGCCGCAAGACCGCCGGGGCGGCACGCCAGGCGAGCGGACGCACCGAGGCCACCACGAATGCGGTCACCTCCCTCTCCGACATGCCGACCACGGCAGGCTCGAGCGACGAGCCGCCGACCACGGCAGCCGCCACTGCTGAGGCGCTCTCCCTGGAGGCCTTCCTGGAAGGGGCCGCGCCGTCGGGGACACCCGCGACCACGGACACCACCGTCAACCCCGCCGACACCTCCACCGCCGGCAGCACCACCGTCGGCAGCACCACAGGTGACGTGGGCAGCGGGCAGGTGCCGGGGCAGCAGGCGCTACCTCTAGAGGGACGCGACCCCCTTGATCCCACCGGGGCCGGGGCTCAGATCAGTATCGAGGCCGACGACACACTCACCGCACTCACCTCTGCGCCCGAACCCGGTGCCGAGTCGGACGCCACAGCGGCAGCGGAGCCGGCGAGCCGCAGGGC
This sequence comes from Kineococcus radiotolerans SRS30216 = ATCC BAA-149, assembly GCF_000017305.1. GTDB lineage: Bacteria > Actinomycetota > Actinomycetes > Actinomycetales > Kineococcaceae > Kineococcus > Kineococcus radiotolerans. The sequence goes on from NC_009664.2 coordinate 4,447,354, forward strand.
CGCGGCTCGTAGGGGCGCGAAGAAGGCCCCGCCGCGTCAGGCGGGGGAGCCGGCCGCGCGGGAGGTGACCTCAGCCCCTGCCCGGGCGAAGACCTCCACCGTCCCCGGCGCGGGCACCGACACCACGCCGTTGGATGCGCGGGTGGTGCGGCAGTGGGCGGCGGCCAACGGCATCACTGTTCCCCCGCGCGGCCCGCTGAGTACCAAGGTCCGGGAGCAGTACCTGGCCGCTCACTGACCATGGCTCACTGACTGCGGCTCACTGACCGCGATCCGCGACCGGCGTGACGAGGGCGGGTGGCTGCGTGCACGAGATGCGCAGCCACCCGCCGCCGCAGACACCGCGGGCATCGCGGCGTGAGCCTGCGGTCACTCTCTGCGGGGTCAGGACGGTAGATCTGAGACGGGGGCCTGGGGACGTACCCGAATCGGCCTGGCCGTTCCGGCCATGCTGTCCCGGCCGTGCTGTCCCTATGGCTGTCAGGCCCACGCAGGGGGCGGGACCGCTCCTCGCGCCTACCCTGGGTGGGACCGCACCCGTCCTGCGTTGAGAAGAGTTCCTCCTGTGTCTATGCCGTCCCCGCGCCCCTCAGCGCTGCTGCGCGCGCCTCGAGCCGGCGCGCAGCTCGCCGCGTTGTTGTGGAAGCGGCGCCGGCTACGCCAGGACGTGGAGACCATCGTCGCCGGCTACGTCGCCGGTCTGCACCCGCGGGAGAACGTTGCTGAGGGGTTCAGTGCCCACCGGCGCTGGTCGGTCTTCCCCACCGGCCGTGGCAGCGTCATGGTCACCGTCAGCGTGGCGCACATCAGCGCCACCTCCACTGAGAGCGTGGCCCGCCTGGATTGGGAGTACGGGCTGCTGCAGGAGCTGCGGGTCCTGCTGGAGCAGCACGGTCACCGGGTGGTCGAGGTCTTCACCGACTGGCGGGTCACCGCCTTGGACGTGCACTCCTGAGAGTGGGGGGCAGCTGAGGTCGGGGATCAAACGTGGCGGCAGCGGACGCAGGTGGCCGCGGCGGCGCTCCCTACCTACGCCCGTGCGTTCGCGTACGGACGGAAAGCCGAGCCCACGAGAGTGGTTGCTCATCGTCAGCGGAGTGCTGCCTTCGTCGGTCACCAGCTCGAGCACCCTCCCGCGGTCAGGCTGGCCAGGTCTCATCGGCCGCAGCGACTTGAGCGGTCTCGGTGGCCTCGGTCGCCTCGGCCGTTCGGTGAGCCGGAGTGAGATGGGTCGCACGTCGCCTCGCTGCGGCCTGTTGCGGTTGCGTCCTCAGCGAGTAGGGGATCATGGTGAGGTGTCAACCGGTCAGGTCGTGGCGGCGCACCCTGCCTACCGTCCGTCATCCGTCTGCCCCCGTCGTCTATCCATCGTCTGTGCAGCACATCTGGGAGAACATTGATCACGTCGCCGCGGGCCAGGTTGCGAGGCGCCTGGGGTCCTCTGTTGTGGAGCAGCGCGGTGCTGGTGGTGTGGGACGTCCTGGTGACGGTGGCCTACTTCCAGCGTCCGGGGTGGTTCGAGACGGCGAACTTCCCTTTCACCCTCTTCGGCAGCGCCATCGCACTGTTCGTGGGGTTCGCGGTCAACGCCGCGTACAACCGGTGGTGGGAGGCGCGGACGTTGTGGGGGCAGGTGGTCAACTCCTCGCGCAGCCTGGCCCGCCAGGCGGTAGTGCTGATCGACGACCCCGTCACCTCCACGGAGGTGGTGCACGCCCAGATCGCCTACGTGCACGCGCTGCGGACGTCCCTGCGAGGTCAGCCGCTGCCGGAGGAGGCGCTGACGCGGCTGCGGCCCGAAGCGGTGAAGGCCGTGGAGGCGGCCACCAACAAACCCTCAGCGGTGCTGGTGGCGGCTGACCGTGCGGTGAGTCGGGCCCGGGCCGGCGGGGACGTCGAGGAGATCTCCCGGGCTCAGCTGGAGGAGAGCTTCGTCGCCCTCTCCAACGCCCAGGGCGGGTTGGAGCGCATCAGGAACACGCCTCTGCCGGTGCACTACCGGGTACTGCCGGGGTTGTTCGCCCGCGTGTTCTGCGTGGTCCTGCCGTTCGCGGTGGTCCAGGACCTGGGGTGGGCCACGCCGATCGGTTCGGGCCTGGTCGGGGTGATGTTCCTCCTGGCCATCAAGGTGGGCCAGGACCTCGCGGAACCGTTCCGCGACGGGGTGCACGACATCCCCATGACGTCGTTGTGCCGCACGATCGAGATCGACTTGACGCAGGTCCTGGGGGAGAGGTCCCCGGACCAGCTCGGCGCGGTCGACGACGTCTTGTGGTGACAGCACGTTTGCCGTTCGCCGCGAGTGGGCGCGTCGCGGAACATGGGTAAACGTACGTCGCGGGCCGATGTTTTCATGTTGAGGATCTTTGTGCGGTGGTTGATGCCCATCGCCGCCTACCGCCGACCGGCCCTGTCAGCCATGGGCTCGGACGACGGTGGGGGATGACGCCCGGTTCGGACGTCATGCCCCACCGGTGCCTCTCAGGCCGCGGGCTGAGCCTGCACCTCCGGTCGCGCGAGCAAGGCGGTGACTTCGTTGATGCCCCGGGTGAGGGAGTCGTGGGCAGTGGCGCTGACTCGGTCGGTCCGCTTGACGTTCTCGAGTCGTGAGAGGGCTCGCTGAAGGGCGGACACCGCCTCGGCGTCCCGATCGGCTGCCTCGTGGCGTTCGGCCTGACGCAGCACGTTGGTGAGCTGCTGCGCGAGCGGGCCGCGCGCCTCACCGGCGGCGATGTAGCGGTCCAGGTCGGCCTGCACACCCTGCAGGGCCACAGCGGGTCGTGCCTCGAAATCCTGCAACGCGTCGAGGACGGCGAAGTAGGCCGCCTTGGGCTGATACTGCTCATCGAAGATGAGTGGCTTCGCTCCGGGCAGCCAGGTGTAGAGGTGCTTGTCTGTGAAGCCCCAGAAGCTGATCTCGGTGATCCCGGAGTTCAGTGCCTCGGCGACCACGTCGTGGTAGATCTGCGCCTGCGCTGCGGAATCAAGGGTGTGCACATCCAGTTCGGCGATGGAGACCTCAAGGCCCAGCGCGTGGTAGGCGTTGGCCATCTCGGTGATCACGCCCGGCTGCGGCCCTTGCAGGGTTTGGTGCATCTGCAGGGCGACACCGTGGATCGGGACGCCGTCAGCGACGAGGCCGGAGACGAGCTCGTAGAGCTCCTGCCGCTTCTGCGGGAACGCTTCAACCAGGTTCTCGTTGAGGAACAGCTTTGCGTTCGGGTCTGCGGCGTGTGCGATCCGGAACGCCTCGGCGACGTATTCCGGGCCCAATGCCTGGTAGAAGTCGGTGTGCTGCAGCCCTTCTCCGCCGTAGGTCGTGAGCGCCTCGCTGACGACGTCCCACCGGTCCATTTTGCCGGCGTAGCGCTGCATCACCGTGGTGAAGTGCTCCACCATGGCAGCGCGGAACGCGACCGGGTCGCCGATCTTCGCGACCAGGTAATCCGGGTTGCAGCAGGCGGAGATAAGGCCGTGGCCCTTGACTTCCATGTCGTTCTCCTGGGCAAAGGCGACCAGCCGGTCCAGGCCCTCGAAGTCGTAGACGCCCTCCTGAGGTTGGACGAAGGTCCACTCCAGGTCGTTCTCAGGGGACAGACTGTTAAACTCCTCGGCCAGCACCTCCCGGAACTGAGGTTCGGCCAGATAGTTCGAGGGCCGCCCGTCGGACGTGGTCGTCATGCTCTTGATCGCGCCGGAGCCGATCAGCACTCCAGCGCTTTCAGCCACTTCGCGTAGCGAGTTGGGGTCATCGGAGCTGCGCGGGTGCGCAGGCTGCGCCCCACTGGGGGCGGCGGTAGCGTTCTGGGTGAGGCCTGCTGACAGCGTCAGCCCAAGACCGACGGCCGCGAGCATCGCGACACTGCGGTGCTTCTTCATCGTTCAGGTGTCCCTTCATTGGGAAGGCAGAGCGAGAGGCGCTGGTGGCCCGGGGGGGGCTGAGTCTGAGATCCCCGCTGCGGCGCACCCGCGGACGATGTACAGCGAATGTAGAGCACCTGAAACAATTCTGTCCAGAGGAGTGACGTCCTGCGCCCGCGGTCGGACCTGGTCGTCGTGCAGCTCAGTGACGGGGCGAGGTCACGGACTCCGGATGGGGTTCGTCACTGACCGCGGCGCCGCGGCATGCATCGCCGCGGCATGCATCGCCGCGGCATCACGACTACCTCATGACAGGAATCACGGCAGGCGGTATCAAGAACTCCTGCCGCCGCAGCAGCCGGCACGTCGCCAGGCTCCCTAGCGCGATCCGGATACGCCATGTCCCCGTGCTGGTCGTGATCGCGGCGACGGTAGTTGTCCAGCCACCCTCGTCATCGATGAGGCGTTGGTTGTTTATTGGCGCCACCCGGGGACGGCAGACCTTCTGGGGAATCAGTCCAACGTGGCTTCGGGCAGCTTCCACTCGAAGAACTCCCGCATGGTGGCGACCATGTCGATCGACGGATCGATCAGCCACTGCAACTGCGCTCCGTCCCACGTGCCGATGAGGAGGCGGCTCAAGGCGTGGGGGTCATGGGCGGGGTTGATGCGGTTGCGTTCCTGGTCATAGGCGAAGGCCGCCGCCAGCGACTCTCGCTTGCGCCGGTAGCGGTCGACGAACCACTCGTGGGCGGGGTGTCCCGGTTCGGAAGACTCCGCCGCCAGGATCGCGAACAGCCGCAACAGCGCGGGGCGGGTCAGACCTGACCGAACGCGTTCCAAGGTGGCTGCGGCGACACCGTGCTCGGCGCAGGCGGCGTCGAAGTCGAACACCTCGGTGCCGGTCTCGGTCTTGTCGGCTCGTTCCAGGACGGCTTCCAGTAGGGCGTACTTGGTGCCGAAGTGATGGACAATGCTGGTCAGGCTCACGTCGAGCTGGCGGGCGATGTCGCGCATCGAGCCACCGCGGTACCCGTGGGTGGAGAACGTCTTCGTGGCGGCGTCAAGGATGTCGTTGGCGCGTTGGGCCGACTTCGCGTAGGGACCTCGCGGTCCGGCCTGCCTCTCTACAGTCACCCGCCGAAGGTTAGCCCGTGACGGCCGCCGGCGTGCGCCCGCCGCTCCTCGGCTCGAGCCGGACCGCTCGAGGTGACCTGTGACCCGACGAGCGCGCCGTGCTTCGCTCGATGCGAGCTCGCGCGTGGCTCGCCCGTGGCCCGCGCGTGGCTCATGTCTGGCTCGCGTCTGGATCAGCGGGCGGCGTCGGGTAGCGCATGGGGTGGCGGCGGGTTGCCCACCCAGGGGGCGTGGTCACGGGGTGATAGGGGGCGTAGGAGTGCCATCTCCACGAAAATGTTCACTTGTTCTGGTTTGGGGGGTACAGTCCTCCCCGAAGGCTCGAGGACGAGCCTTGCCGTGCTCACAAGGAGGTCCGCATGCCGTTCACATCCCCCCTCTCCCGGCGCGCCACCCTGACCGGGGTGGTGACCGCCGCCGCGGCCTTGCCGATCCTCAGTGCCTGCACCAGCGGGGCGAGCTCCTCGGATGGGACGACACTCACGGTGATGGCCGGAGCCCAGGATCTCTCCAAGGAGCAGATCGCAGAGTTCGAGGCGCAGAACGCCGGCGTCAAGATCAACGTGATCAACACCGATCCCACCCGCCTGAGCACCATGCTCGGCTCCGGCAACCCCCCCGACATCGCCACCGGGCCTGCGGTCGGCAGTGCGAACTTCAACGCCCGCGGCCTGGCCACCGACCTCACTCCGTACCTCGACAAGAGCGCGGTACTGAAGGAAGCCGACCTGCAGCCGGTCAACGACAGCTTCCGCTGGGACGGCACCAGCAGCGGTCAAGGGCCCCTCTACGGCATCGTCAAGGACTGGAGCCAGGACGCCTCGCTCTGGTACAACACCGCCCTCTTCGACCAGGCCGGCATCCCCTACCTCAGTGAGACCGAGCCCATCACCTACGACCAGCTGCTGGAGATCGCCAAGAAGCTGACCCTCAAGGACGGTGCCACCACCACCGTCTACGGCCTGGGCATGGAGTGGGCCTGGGGCCTCTACGGACCCATCGCCACCATGATCCACCAGCAGGGTGGGGAGCTCTACAACGGCGACCTCACCGAGATCGACCTGACCTCCCCGGCCGCGGTCAAGGCCTTCACCTGGTTCGTCGACTTCGCCAACGCCGGGGTGGGGCCCACCTCGCTGAATCCGCTGGCCGACGCCTCGGACTACTCCACCTTCGCCGCCGGGCGCATGGCCATCACCCAGGACGGGTACTGGTTCGGCGGCAACTTCGCCGCCCCCGACTCCCTGCAGACCGCTCGCATGGCCCCGGCACCGGTCATGGGCGAGACCCGGGCCAACCCCACCTTCTCCGGACAGGGCTGGTGGATCCCGGAGAAGGCCAAGAACAAGGACCTGGCCTGGAAGCTCATGGAGTACTTCATGGCCGGCCCCCCGGCTCAGGCCCGCGCCGAGAGCGGGTGGGGGTTGCAGTCGCTGACGCCCCTGCTCACCGAGCTGCCGCAGGAGACGCCGCTGCAGCAGAACGCCTACGCGGTGGCACAGAACGAGCTGCAGTACGCTTTCGCGCTGCCGGACTCCCCCTACATCACCAACGAGTTCTTGATCTCCACCCTGGACAAGTACGTGGTGCGAGCGATCAAGCAGGAGCTCACGATCGAGGCGGCCTGCGCCGGCGCCACGGATGAGATCAACAAGGCCCTGGCGCAGGGCAAGGAACAGATCGGTTAAGTGATGAGGAAGACACGGAAGTGGAGCCGGTACCCGACGGGGGCGTTCTACGCCTTCATCAGCCCCTGGCTGATCGGGTTCACCCTGCTCACCGCCATCCCGCTGGTCTACGGGCTGCTGGTCAGCTTGACCAACTACGACGGCAGCTCCCCGCGCTGGAAGTGGATCGGACTACGCAACTACACCGAACTGCTCAGCGACGGTGACGCCTGGTCCGCGCTGCTGCGCACCCTGGCCTTCACCGCCATCGTCGTCCCGCTGAGCATCGCCGGGTCCCTGGGGCTGGCGGTCCTGCTGAACCGCAGGCTGCGGGCGGTCGGGTTGTGGCGGACCGTGTTCTTCCTCCCCTCCGTCGTCCCCGTCGTGGCGATGGCGATCATGTGGAAACTCGTGCTCAACCGCGACGCCGGCATCCTCAACGCGGCCCTGGGAGCCATCGGCCTCGGACCGGTCGCGTGGCTGTCCGCCCCGGCCTCCTTCTACGCCCTGGTCATCCTCATGCTCTGGGCCCTGGGCGGGGGCATGGTCATCATGCTCGCCGCACTGCAGGGCGTCCCGGTGGAGCTGGAAGAGGCGGCCACGATGGACGGTGCGGGTCGCTGGCGGGTCTTCCGCCACGTCACCGTCCCGATGATCTCCCCGATCCTCTTCTTCCAGGTCATCACCGGCGTCATCGGCGCCCTGCAGGTGTTCGTCCAGCCCCTGCTGCTCACCGGCTCCAGCGGAATCGCCGGGGCCGGAGCGGTCCCGGAGAGCAACCGCCTCTTTATGGTGCAGGTCTACCAGGAGTTCTTCCTCAGCAACCGCTTCGGTTACGGCTCGGCCATGCTGTGGGTCTTCTTCCTCATCATCCTGGGCCTGACCCTGATCCTGCTGCGCAGCAGCCGCTCCTGGGTGTTTTACGAAGTCGACACCGACGAAGACCAGAAGGCGGCAGCTCGATGACCTCCGAGACCACGACCCAGCCGGCGCCGGTGCAGCCGCCCAACTCCCGGGCACTGCGCAAGCAGCGGGTCCCGATTACCCGCCGCCGCCCCGGCTTCGTCTACGTCCTGCTCCTGGCTCTGGCGGTCTTCTTCGTCGGGCCCTTCCTGTGGCTGGTGATCTCAGCGCTGAAGAGCCCAGGGGAGTGGGCGGCCCTGCCCCTGCGCCTGCTGCCCGAGCAGGCGCAGTGGAGCAACTTCACCCGCGCCCTGGGCGACATGAACTTCGTCGGGTACGCGGGCAACTCCCTGTTCCTCTCCACCGCGTACTCCCTGCTCATTACCTTGACCAGCGCCGCGGTCGGCTTCGGTTTCGCCCGGCTGAAGGCCCCCGGCAAGCGCGGCCTGTTCCTGGTCGTCCTCTCGACCATGATGCTGCCCAACATCCTCACCCTGCTCCCGACGTACGTGCTGTTCTCCCGCATCGGGCTGATCAACACCTACTGGCCGTGGATCCTGTGGGGACTGGCAGCCTCGCCCTATCTGGTCTTCCTCTTCCGGCAGTTCTTCTCCGGCCTGCCCAAGGAGCTCGAAGACGCCGCCATCATCGACGGCGCCGGCTGGGGACGGATCTTCTTCGTCATCTTCCTGCCCCTCTCCCGGCCCGTCCTCATCACTTCCTTCCTACTGTCCTTCACCATGACCTGGGGGGACTACATCGCTCCCGCCCTGTTCCTGGACCTGGACCGTACGACCCTGGCCGTGGCCATCACCGCCTACTACCAGGACCCCAACGGCAACGTCATCCCCACCGTGCAAGCCGCCGCGGCCGGCATGTACATCCTGCCCGTGCTGCTGATCTTCTTCTTCGCTCAGCGCTACTTCATCCGATCCTCGGTCGGCTCGGGTATCAAGGGCTGACCGCACCTGCGCGCCGCACGCTGGCCGCCGGGTCGCTGCCGGATGGGTGCCGGGGTAGCGCGGTCCACAACGGACCGACCGCGGCGCACCCCGCTTCCGGTCAGCGCTGCGGCAGCCGCTTCGAACGCCCTGCACAGCAGCACCACCCGGCTGGACCTGCTGCTCGACCCGCTGCTCGACCCGCTGCTCGACCTGCTGCTCGACCTGCTGCTCGACCTGCTGCTCGACCTGCTGCTCGACCTGCTGCTCGACCTGCTGCTCGACCTGCTGCTCGACCTGCTGCTCGACGCGGTGACGGGCCCTGTCGATGCGCCAGCGCCACCCGGCTCTACCGGCACCGCCGGCTGCCTCACCCGTTCCGCCTTCCACCGTTTGGAGCCTTGTCATGTCAGCGTCTGCGTCCTCGTCCCCTTCCGTGCAGCTGTACAGCGTCAGAGACGCCATGGAGCGTGACCTCTCGGGCACGATCGCCCGCCTGGCCGACATCGGCTTCACCCATGTGGAGCCCTACGCCTTCGCGGAACGGACCGAGGAACTCGCCGCCGCCTTCACCGCCGCCGGGGTCAGTGCCCCCTCCGGACACGCCGCCGTCATCGACGCTGACGACCCCGCCCGGATCTTCGACGCGGCTGAGCGCCTGGGCATCAACGCCGTCATCGATCCCTTCGTGCCCAGCGAGCGCTGGCAGAGCATCGACGACGCTCACCGCCTCGCCGAGCGCGTCAACGAGCTGCAAACCCTAGCCGCAGCGCGCGGACTGCGCTTCGGCTACCACAACCACCAGTGGGAGTTCGCCAACCGCGTCCAAGGCCGCCCCGTCTACGAGCACTTCGTCGAGCACCTCAACTTCGACGTCATCCTCGAGCTGGACGCCTTCTGGTCCACCGTCGGCGGCATGGACACCCCCGCCCTGCTGCAGTCGCTGGGCGCGCGGGTGCAGTTCATCCACGTCAAGGACGGCATCATCGGCGGCGACATCGCCACCTCCCTGCCCAGCAGCGACAGCGCCTTGGACGTACCGCCCAGCCTTAGCGCCGCCTTCAAGCAGCAGACCCCCGCCGGTCAAGGCGAGGTCGGCGTGAAGGCCATCCTCGCCGCCGCCCCGCAGGCCGTGCGCGTGGTGGAGTTCGACGACTACGCCCACGACATCTTCGAGGGCCTCGCCGCCTCCCTGACCTGGCTGCAGGAGAACGACCGATGAGCATCCCCACCACCCCGGGCGTGAAGGTGACCCCGAGCGCGAACGCCGTCGGCGTCGGCGTCATCGGCGCCGGCGTCATCAGCGGCACCTACCTCGAGCACATGCACCAGTACCCCGACCTGCGCGTCCTCGGCATCGCCGACGTCGACGCCGAGCGGGCCCGCGCCCAGGCCGAGGCCTACGCGGTGCCCTGGCACGGCAGCGTCGCGGACCTGCTAGCCATCGACGACATCGAGATCGTCGTCAACCTCACGATCCCCGCCGTGCACGCCGAGATCGACCACCAAATCATCGCCGCCGGCAAGAACGTGTGGAGCGAGAAGCCGCTGGCCCTGGACCGCGACTCCGCCACCCAGCTGCTCAAGGCCGCCGAGGCGGCGGGGGTGCGGGTGGCGTGCGCACCGGACACCGTCCTGGGCGCGGGCATCCAGACGGCGATGCGTCAGATCGCCGCCGGGGCGATCGGTGAGCCGTTGACGGCGAGCACCACCTTCCAGGCCCCCGGCCCCGAGGCCTGGCACCCCAACCCGGACTTCCTCTACGCCGCCGGCGCCGGCCCGCTGCTGGACATGGGCCCGTACTACCTCACCACCCTCGTCCACACCTTCGGGCCCGTCGCCGCGGTCAGTGCCGTCTCCTCCCGCTCCCACGAGCAGCGCACCATCGCCAGCGGCCCCCGACAGGGGGAGCGGTTCAGCGTGCAGGTGCCCACCCACCACGCGGCGCTGATCCGCTTCGAGTCCGGGCAGTCCGCCCAGTCCACCTTCAGCTTCCAAAGCGCCCTCATGCGCCTCGGCGTGGTGGAGATCAGCGGCACCGAAGGCACCCTCGTCCTGCCCGACCCCAACACCTTCGAGGGGGAGAGCACCCTCTGGCGCTTCGGTGAGGACACCCCCACGACCGTGCCGCAGCAGGGCAGCGCCTACGGGCGTGGAGCGGGAGTCGTCGACCTCGCCCGCGCCTTGCGCGCGGGAACGCCGGAGACAGCCAGCGGTGCGGTGGCCGCCCACGTCCTCGACACCCTGCTCGCCATCTCCGAAGCGGCTGAGCAGGGCCAGAGCGTGGACGTGACCTCCACGGTGCCCCAGCCCACCCGGCTGGCGGAGACCTGGGATCCGCGGGAAGCTACCCTCTGACCCTTGGGTAGCGCTCGACCCACTGTCGCCGCCCCAGCACGACGCGACGCGACGCAGCGCGCCTCAGTACGTCTCGCCCCGGTCGCCTCGACGCCCCTGTCTGCTTAGCGCCGCTGAGTCGCGAGCAGGCAGGGGACGTCAGCGATTCCACCGAGCGAGCACCTGAGCCGAGACACAGCCGGTAGGGCGACCGATCCACCGCGCTAGACGCAGACAGCTGCAGGTTGCGTCGTTGCCGTAGTGACCCGGGAGTCCGCCAGACTCCACCGGTGCGCCACGTATCTTCGTAGCCCGCAGCGCCCAGCCTGTTCGCCTCCGCTCATGCTCCCCGGCTGAGACAGCGCCGGTTCTCCGGCCGATACAGCGCCAGGGACCTGAGGCACGAGCAGCAGCCTTCCACGACGCACTAGGGACGACGACGTCGTCAGCGAGAGGAACACCGTGTCGGTACCCGAAGCTTTCCGCGATGCGTCCTTGTGCGTCGACGAACGCGTCAGTGACCTCCTGGCCCGCATGAGCCTGCAGGAGCGGGCAGCGCAGGTGGCTGCACCGTTCGGGGCCACCGTCGATGTCCACCACCCCCCAGTCGAAGGGTGGGGTTGCGTCCTGGCCGGCTTCTCGACCCTGGGGCTACCATCGCGCGAGACGGCCATCAGGATCAACGAGCTGCAGCGCAAACACCTGGAGCAGACTCGCCTGGGCATTCCCGTGCTGGTGGCGGAGGAGGCGCTGCTGGGCCTGAAGGTCCGCGACGCGGTGACCTTCCCCGAGGCCATCGCCCAAGCCGCCACCTGGGATCCGCAGCTCATCGAGACGATGGGGCGCACCATCGGGGGCCAGATGAGTGCCCTCGGCGTGCGCCAAGCCCTCGCCCCGCTGGCCGACGTGGCTCGCGACCCACGCTGGGGACGCGTGGAGGAGACCTACGGCGAGGAGCCCTACCTGGTCGGCGCCATGGCCACCGCCTTCGTCCGCGGGGTCCAGGAAGCCGACCCAGTCCGGCCCTCGATCGCCACCCTGAAGCACTTCGTCGGCTACAGCGCCAGCGCCGGCGGACGCAACACCGACGCGGTGTCCCTGGGGCCGCGGGAGCTGCGGGAGGTGCACACCGTCGCTTTCGAGATGGCCATCCGCGACGGCGGCGCCCGGGGAATCATGCCCTCCTACAACAGCATCGACGGTGTTCCCGTCACCGGCTCCCGCGCCCTGCTCAGCGACCTGTTGCGCGACGAACTCGGCTTCGACGGGCTCGTCATCTCCGACCTGGCCGCGGTCAGCCAACTGCACACCAAGCACCTCACGACCCCTGACCTGGTGGCCGCTCAAGCCCGGGCCATCGGGGCCGGTGTCGACCTGGATCTGGACAACCAGGTGTCTACCTCCGCCCTGGTGCAGGCGGTGCAGCGCAGGCTGCTCACCGAGGCCGACCTGAACCGGGCGGTGGCTGCGGTCCTGCGGGCGAAGTTCGAGCTGGGCCTGTTCGAGAACCCCTACGTCGACGTGGACGCCGTTCCGCAGACCTTCGACTCCGATGCGGAGCGCGCACTGGCTCGGCGCATCGCCGAAGCCTCCATCGTGCTGCTGCAGAACGATCCGGTCGCTTCCACGCCCGACGATGCGCCGGGGAATACTCCGTTGCTGCCCCTGAACCCCGCCATCGCCACCGTCGCGGTCATCGGTCCCAACGCCGATCGCCTCATGGGGCAGCTGGGCCACTACAGCTACCACGTCCTGGACAGCACAGTCCGGCGTTTCGCCGCGGCCGCTGACCCCAGCGCCAGGGCGGAGGACGTGGCCGACCTGGCCGGACAGACCGGCGCCGATGCGGCCCACCGGATGGTGGAATCAGTTCCGGTGGTGACGTTCCTGGAAGGTATTCGCCGTCGCCTGCCCCACGCGCAGGTGCTGCACGAGCGTGGTTGCCCGGTCGCCGAGGCCGACCGTTCCGGCTTCGCCGCCGCCGTGCAGGCGGCCACCCGCGCCGAGGTTACCGTCCTCGTCGTCGGTGACCAGGCGGGCATCAACTCCTGGGGCACGGTGGGGGAAGGCCTGGACAGCGCCGACTGTGACCTGCCCGGTGTGCAGCGCGAGCTCGTCGAGGCCGTGGTAGCGACCGGTACTCCTACGGTCGTGGTCCTCAGCCACGGGCGGGCCTATGCCATGGACTGGCTGCCCGCGACGGTTCCGGCGATCGTCACCACCTTCTTCGGCGGTGAGGAGGCCGGTACCGCGTTGGCGTCGGTGCTGTTCGGGGATGTGAACCCGGCCGGACGCCTGCCCATCGCGCTGCTGAACACCGCCGCAGCCGCACCCCTGCCGTACTGGCGCGCGCTGCAACAGCCGAGCTACGTCGATGGTGTCGCTGAGGCCGTCTTCGCCTTCGGCCACGGCCTCAGCTACACCCGCTTCGCGTACAGTGACCTAGCCCTCGCCCAGGCCGCGGTGGGTACCGAGGACGTGATCAGGTTGTCGTTCACGGTGGCCAACGTGGGCGATCGTCCCGGCGATGAGGTGGTTCAGGTCTACGGCCGAGACGTCACCGCCCGCACCGCCCGCCCCTATCGCAAGCTGGTGGGCTTTCACCGCCTGCACCTTCAAACCGGTGAGAGCGCGCGGGTGAGCGCAGTCGTTCCCGCCAGCCTGTTCGCTCTGTGGGATCCCGAAGACGGCTGGATCGTCGAACCCGGTGCTGTGGAGCTCTTCGTCGGTGGCTCCTCGGCTGAGACGCCCCTGCGCGCGGGGGTGACACTGACCGGCGACGTTCACCGCGCCGGCGCCACCCGCGCTCTGAGCAGCACGGTGCGGGCGCACTCCCTGCCCTGATGCCGACCAGCCTGAGGACACCCCGGCTGTGAGCGCGCCTCCAGCGCCGAGGACTCCTGGGGTGGCGGGGCACCTCGTCACTGACGGAGCCCGGAGCACCTGCGACTACCCTCTTCAGGTGGGCGTGCAGCCAGGACCTCGACAACGACCGGGGAAGGCTCAGGTGCTCCTCCGCGCCCGAGCACTGTGGCGTGGCAGCCCTTTGTGGCTCACCGCCCGGGTGTGGGAGCGCATCTGGGACCTCGTCCTCATCGCGACGCTGGTGGTGGTGGGTCTGCGTTTCATCGTGGGTAGCGCCGACGCGCTGGAGCTGGCCGGCACCTGTGCCGGGGTGGCGATCGCCACGGTCCGCCGGCGCGCTCCGCGGGCGGTGCTGGTGCTGTTGATGCTGGCGTCGGTCATCCTGCCGTGGTGGCACCCCTCCTCTCCGGTGGGCTTGTGGGTCACGACCCAGGTGGCGCTGTTCGCTGTGTCCCTGCGATGCGAGCGCCGGTGGTCGTTGACGGTGGCGGCTCTGCTGTGTGTCGGTCTGTACCTGGTCACCGTCGGCGTCTACGGCCCTGCGCCGCTGGATCCGATGTCGCTGGCGGTGCTGCTGTGGACCGTGGCGGTGGCCGGCGCCGCCATGACGCTACGCGCCCAGCACGAGACCGTTCAGGCCCTGACGGAGAGGACCGCGGCGGTGCTCGCCGCGCGAGACAGCGAGATCGAGCAGCATCTGAGCGCCGAGCGGCTGCGCATCGCTCAGGACCTGCACGACTCCGTGGCTCACACCATCTCCGGGATCTCCCTGCAGGCTGGTGCCGCCGAACGGGCCCTGACCCAGCGTCCTCAGGACGCCGCCGCCGCCTTAGCCGCCATCCGCACCGCGAGCCGGGAATCCCTCGTGGAGCTGCAGCAGATCCTCGGAGTCCTGCGCGATCAAGACCCTGCCGCCTCCGCGCCTGCTCCGGCCCTGGCCTCCCTGCTGGTTGAGACAAGCAAGGAGGGGGGAGCGGTCACCGTGGCACCTGACCTTGAGCTCTCCGCCCTGCCCGCCGCCACCGCCGTGGCCTTGGTCCGCATCGCCCAGGAGGCGGTCACCAACGCCCGCCGCCACGGCACCGGGCCGGTCAGCGTGGAGCTCAGCACCGTCGGGGACGACGTCGTGCTGCAGGTCAGCAATACCATCGCTGCACCGCCCTCCGGGACCGGGGCGCAACGCGGTGATGTGATCAGCGGGGGATTCGGCCTGATGGGGATGCACGAGCGGGCCACCGTGCTCGGGGGGACGTTGATCGCCGGTCCGTCCGGCCGCACCTTCCGGGTGCAGGCGGTACTACCGCTGCGCGCTGCCTCGACGGTGCGCCCGTGACCGGGTCGGCGACCGCGTTGCGGGTCCTGGTCGTCGACGACCAACCGCTGGCTCGATCGGGCATCACCGGCATCCTCGCCGGTGCCGCGCAAGTGCAGGTGGTGGGGGAGGCTGCCGACGGTCAGCAGGCGCTGGAGCTCATGGAAGAGCTCGAGCCCGACGTCGTGCTGCTGGACCTGCGGATGCCGGTGCTCGGTGGCGTGGAGGTCCTGCGCCGCCTGCGGGCCCAGGAGCGCTTCGCCGCCGTCCGGGTCGTGGTGCTGACGACCTTCGACGGCGACGATGAGGTCGTGCAGGCCATGGCCGCCGGCGCCGACGGCTTCCTCAGCAAGGCCAGTGACCCCGACGACATCCTGCAGGCGATCACGAGCGTGGCCTCCGGTGACATCGCCTTGTCCCAGCGCGCCCTACGGGCCGTCGTCGCGGGCCTGCCCACCCCCACACCCGCCGACGACCGCGCCCAGAGAACGGGGGCTGGAGGTGAGGGGGCAGTGGAGGTCGCACGCCTGCGGGCTCGAGTGGAGCTGCTCACCGCCCGTGAGCGAGACGTCGTCGTCGCCGTCGCCCGAGGCTTGGACAACACCCAGATCGGTGAAGAACTCTTCATCTCACCCTTGACGGTGAAGACGCACGTCTCACGGGCCATGACCAAGCTGCGCGTGCGAGACCGTGCCCAACTGGTCGCCATCGCCTACCGCGCCGGGATCGCCAACCCGCCGCGCTGAGCGGCGCACCGTTCCGACTCCGGTGCGCCCCCGGCGCCCTGCGTACTCCCGTGGGAGTACTCCCCGGCGAGGACCGGCGCGCTCCGGCTGGACGACGACACGACCCCGCCTCGAGGGCGAACCTGGTGGAGTCAGGTTTCTCGCGCTCACCGACCACCCGGCTGGCTCGCCGGTCCGGTGCTGCGCTTTCGGAGAGGTTTCTCATGGCTCGTCTGCTCTACCGGTTGGGCGCTTTCAGCGCCCGGCACCGGATCGCCTTCCTCATCGGCTGGCTGGTGGCGTTGGGCGTCCTCGTCGTCACCGCGCTGACCGGGATGCGTTTCAGCGACGGGTCCTTCGACGTCCAGGGCACCGAGTCCAGCCGGGCGCTGACCACGGTGCAGGAGGACTTCCCCAGCGGGCCGAGCGACTCCTCCCTGCAGCTGGTGACCCGAGCAGAGGCCGGCGCAATCAGCGACCCGGCCCACGCCCAGGATCTGCAGACGGCGTTGCAGCAGATCCGAGACCTCCCGCACGTGACGTCGGTCAGCGACCCGCTGGACCCGACGAACCCTCGCGTGTCCGGTGACGGGAGCACCGCCGTGGCCACCGTGACCGTGGAGGAAGTCTCCGAGCACGAGGCCGACCGGGTGCACCAGAGCGTCGTCGACGTAGCGAAGACCCTGCGCGCGGATGGCTTCGACGCCGAGGTCGGGGGGACCCTGGCCAACCCCATCCCGCAGATTTTGGGCCCGACCGAGATCGTCGGCGCGCTGCTGGCCTTCGGCGTCCTCGTGCTCACTTTCGGCTCCCTGGTCGCGGCCGGGGCCAACATGGCCGGCGCGCTGCTCGGGGTCGGCGTCGGAATCCTGGGGGTCCTGGCCGCTTCGGTGGTGCACCCCATCGGCAGCACCACCCCCATCCTGGCCGTGATGCTGGGGTTGGCCGTCGGCATCGACTACTGCCTCTTCGTCATCGCCCGCTTCCGCTCAGAGCTGCTGGCCGGGCGCGACGTCCTCGACGCCATTGGGCGTGCGACTGGCACCGCCGGCTCCTCGGTCGTCTTCGCCGCCGCCACGGTCATCATCGCTCTGGCAGGATTGAGCCTGGTCGGCATCTCCTTCATCACCGAGATGGGGTTGGCCGCCGCCTTCGCCGTCCTGGTCGCGGTGCTGATGACGCTCAC
Organism: Kineococcus radiotolerans SRS30216 = ATCC BAA-149; assembly: GCF_000017305.1. GTDB lineage: Bacteria > Actinomycetota > Actinomycetes > Actinomycetales > Kineococcaceae > Kineococcus > Kineococcus radiotolerans. Next base: position 4,464,288 of record NC_009664.2, read on the forward strand.
CTTCCTGCCGGGCCTGCTGGCCGGCATGGGTCACCGCGCGCTGAGCCGACGTGACCGACGCCGCCTCGAGGCCGGCCGGGCCTACGCCCAGCAGGAGGAGCACACGCACGACTCGCACGACGAGTCGCACCAGACCGCGCGCGAGGCCGCGCACCGCGCCTCGACGCCGGGCTTCCTGCGCAGCTGGGTGCTGCTGGTCACCCGCCGCCCGATCGTCTCGGCCCTGTCCGCGATCGTGGTGTTGCTGGTGGCTGCGGTGCCGGTGCTTTCGCTGAGCACCACCTTGAACAATCCTGGCGGCGAGGACCCCGACAGCACCCAGCGCGCCGCCTACGACCTGATCGCCAAGGAGTTCGGCGCCGGCTTCCAGGACCCGCTGGTGGTGCTGGCTGAAGGGGACGCGGCGGCCCTGACCCCGTCCTTGCCGCAGGTGCAGAAGCTCATCGCCGGTGTCGAGGGGGTCGCCTCTGTGACACCGGCGCTGCCCAGCGCAGACGGCGCCGCGGCGCTGCTGCAGGTGGTCCCCACCACCGGCCCGCTGGACGAGCGCACCCGCGAGCTCGTGCTGGACTTGCGCGAACACGCCGCCGACGTACCTGGGGTGCGGCTGTCGGTCACCGGGGCCACCGCCTTGGGACTGGACTCCGACCAGCAGTTGCGCGATGCGCTCGCGACCTACTTGGTCGTCGTCGTCGGCCTGGCCCTGCTGCTGCTCATCGTGATGTTCCGCTCGATCCTGGTCCCGGTCATCGCCACCCTGGGCTTCCTGCTTTCGCTGGGCGCCGGCATCGGTGCGGCGGTCGCGGTGTTCCAGTGGGGCTGGCTGGACGCCGTCATCCCCGCCCCGCAAGGCAACCCGCTACTGAGCTTGCTGCCCATCATCCTCACCGGCATCCTGTTCGGGCTGGCGATGGACTACCAGGTGTTCCTCGTCTCCCGCATGCACGAGGCGCACGTGCGTGGTGCCTCCCCGCGCCAAGCCATCATCGATGGATTCAGTCGATCGGCTCCGGTCGTGGTCGCCGCGGCTTCCATCATGGCCGCCGTCTTCGGTGGGTTCGCTCTCAGCCACTCCTCCCTGGTCGCCTCCATCGCCTTGGGTCTGGCGGTGGGAGTGATTGCCGACGCCTTCCTGGTCCGCATGATCTTCGTCCCCGCCACCCTGGCCCTGCTGGGGCGGACCGCGTGGTGGATGCCGCGCTGGTTGGAGCGCGTCCTGCCCCACCTGGACACTGAGGGACTGTCGCTGGAGGACGCCGAGCACCGTCTCGATCACCGCCCTGATCAGCACCCTGTTGCTCCTCAGGCCACACCGCCGTCGTCGCCATCTCTGGCTCCCCGCGGTCCCGCTGCCTCGGAGCAGCTCGACTCCCAGCGAGAGTGAGCCGCTTGGCAGTGCGGTTGGTCGATCACGAAGTAGGCGTGACCGGCGACCCGACACTGGGCTCACACCACTGAGGGGAGCCGAGGAGCTGCGCGAACTGACGCCTTGCACGGGTGACGGGTTGTCCGGGCTGGTGCGTGGCACGTCCTGACCTGCCGCGTCGTTCGCCGCGACCGCTCAGCGGCCGCGGCGAACGACGTCAGGCGTGGTCGCGACCAGTCGCCGATCTTCCTCTCAGGGGCTGACGTGCCGGCGCCGACGTCAGCGCCGGCGTCACTGGAGCTGAGGCGGCCTGGGCTGATGTCCGTCCCGGCCCTCGATAGGGACTACGTCGCTGCGTGCAGCAGGTGCCGGCAGGGCAGGCCCGTCGGCTGCCGCACTGGTGCTCGCCTGCAACGAGGATGAGCGGTGTGCGGCTTCCAAAGCCTCAGCCTCCTCCCCGCCGATGGCTTCACCGCGGGCGATGAGGCCGGCGACGTCGGCCAAAGGGATCTGCTTGAGGACCAGAGCCAGGATGAGAGCGATGGCGGTGAAGGGCAGCAGATACCAGAAGACCGGGGCTAGGGCGTCGGCGTAGGCGGCGACGATGCCCTCGCGCACGGTGGTAGGCAACTGCTGCAGCGTTGCGGGGTCCAAGGTGGCGGTGGCCCGCGCGGCGGCTCCAGCTGAGGCCCCGGCACCGGTGAAGACGTCGGTAAGGCCTTCGGTGAGGCGAGTGGTGAAGATGGTGCCGAAGACGGCGGTGCCCAGTGCCGCTCCCACTTCGCGGAAGTAGTTGTTGGTGCTGGTGGCGGTGCCGATGAGGTCCGGGGTCACGGCGTTCTGCGCAACCAGGACGATGACCTGCATGATCAGGCCGAGGCCGGCGCCGAAGACGAGGAGGTATCCGCAGATCAGCCAGAGGGCGGTGCCGGCCTCCAGGGTGGTCATGGCCAACATCGCCATCGCGGCGAGCAGGGTGCCGAGGATGGGGAACAGCTTGTAGCGCCCGGTGCGGGTGATCTCGCGACCGGAGACGATGGAGGTCCCGATGAGCCCCACCATCATCGGCAGCAGCAGCAGCCCCGAGACGGCGGCGGAGGTGCCCGAGGACATCTGCAGGAACGTCGGCACGAAGCCTATGGCGGCGAACATGCCGATGCCCAAGGTCAGCCCGATGGCTGTGGCGTTCATGAAGGTGGGGTTGCGGAAGAGGGTCAGCGGGATGATCGGGTCCGCGGCGCGGGACTCGATGAGCACGAAGGCTGCGGCGGAGAGGACCAGCCCGGCGCCCAGCAACCACGTCTCCACCGCACCCCAGCCGTGGTCGGAGTCGCCACCGAAGTCGGCGAAGATGATCAGGCAGGTGGTCGCGAGGGAGAGGGCGATGACCCCGGCCACGTCGATCGGCTTCGTCGCCTTCTTGTTCGGCAGGGTCAGGGCGAGTAGGGCGATGACGAAGGCGGCGATGCCGATGGGGATGTTGATGTAGAAGGCCCAGCGCCAGCTGAGGTGGTCCACGAAGAAGCCGCCGAGCAGTGGGCCGCCGATGGCGGAGAGGCCGAAGACGGCGCCGAGGGGTCCGAGGTACTTGCCGCGTTCGGCGGCGGGGACGATGTCGGCGATGATCGCTTGGGAGAGGATCATCATCCCGCCCCCGCCGAGGCCCTGGGCGGCGCGGAAGAGGACGAAGGTCCAGAAGTCGGTGGCGAAGGCGCACCCGATCGAGGCGAGGGTGAAGACGGCGATGGCGATGAGGAAGAGGCGTCGCCGGCCCAAGACGTCGCCGAACTTGCCGTAGATGGGCATGACGATGGTGGTGGCCAGCAGGTAGGCGCTGGTGATCCAGGCCTGGTGCTCAACCCCGCCGAGGTTGCCGACAATGGTGGGCATGGCGGTGCCGACGATGGTCTGGTCCAGGCTGGAGAGGAACATTCCGGCGATCAGGGCGCTGAAGATGATCCAGATCCTGCGCCGGGTGAGCAGCAGGGGTGTGGGCTGCGGGGTGGTCATGAGGTCCATTCGCTTCGCGGTGTGCGGGTCGAGAGCCGATACCGAAGGTGGGGGCGAGGTGTGGAGCACTTGGGCGGGGCAGAATCGGCCGCGGTGTGGACTGCTGGGCCGTGAGTGCAGGCGAGGAGCGTGCACCACGTCCGTCGAGACGGTGAGCGCGGTGGCCCGTTCCGCGACCTCGTCCGCCGCGGCCATCGTTGAACATCGCCTGCGCCGGGCGGCTCACCTGGCAGTGCTGGCGAGGACGTGGTGGCGCTAGCGCGCTGCATCGACGCCGTGGGTGCGAACGCGTCGACGGCGCAAGGTGGTGGTCGTCCTGGTTGCAACGAACGCCTGCGTAGGTATGGGCTGAACGCAGGTCGGTGCGTGGCTACCCGAGCAAAGCTTGGCACGATTCAAAAAGTACCCGACGCCGGTTGACGCGCGTCAATAGACCATGGTTCTCTACAGAGGCCTCACGCAGGTGTGAGCCCTCGACCGTGCCGCCCACCCGATGATGGGTCGCGAAAGGACACGTCATGAGACGTCGGCCAGCCAATCCCGCTGTACCCCTCGACCCCGCGACCGAAGCGTCACTCGACCTCACCGGCGCCAATCTGATCACGGACGATCAGGTATCCGCGTCCGCGTCCGCGCCCACGCGCCGGGTCGGGGCCGGCTTCACCGCCGTCTACACGTTCACCTACTTCGGCTTCTTCCTCGTCCTGTTCATGCCGGCCCTCTTCAGCCTGGCCTACAAGATCCAGATGATGGACCCGGCGAACAAGGAATCCGGCCTCGGGGTCGTGGTGGGCGTGGGGTCCCTCGTCAGCCTCGTCGCCGGGCCGATCTTCGGCGTTATCAGCGACGCTACCCGCCTGCGGTGGGGACGCCGCCGGCCCTTCCTGGTCGCTGGCTTGCTGCTCAGCGCCCTCAGCGCCCTCATCGTCGCCACCGCCTCCAACCTCGCCATCGTCCTGCTCGGCTGGATCGTGGCGCAGTTGGGCGGTAGCGCCATCAGCGCCGCGCTGAACCCCGCCCTTCCCGAACACGTGCCCCCCGCCCAGCGCGGAAAGATCGGCGCGCTCAGCGGAGTGGCCTCTTCGGTCGCCGGCGTCGGGGCGACCCTGCTCGGCAGCTTCCTCACCGGCAACCTGCTTCTGCTCTTCCTCCTTCCCAGTGTCGTGCTGGCCGTCGGCGTCGCGTTGTGGCTCATCGTCATCCCTGACGCGCCCGCTCCCGCCGAGATGCCACGACCTTCACCTGCCAGTGTCCTGCGCGCGCTGGTGTTCGATCCCCGCCGCCACCGCGATTTCGCCTGGGTGTGGTTGGGCAAGTTCTGCCTGCAGATCGGAATCGCCTTCTTCGGCACCTACCAGCTGTACTTCCTGCTCGAACGGCTTGGTTACAGCGCTGAGGTGGCAGGCCGCCAGCTCGCTGCGGTCGGGGGCCTCAGCCTGGTGGTGACCATGATCTTCACCCTCGGTGGAGGGTACCTCTCCGACCGGCTGCGCCGACGCAAGGCGTTCTTGTACGTGGCCGCATTCCTTGTGGCCACCGGCTTGGTGGTCGCCAGCCTGGCCCCCAACTTCCTCGTGTACGCCATCGGTGGGCTCATCCTCGGAGCCGGTACCGGCGCCTTCAACTCCGTCGACCTCGCACTGGCCGCCGACGTGCTGCCCAGCCAGAGCGAGGGCGGCAAATGGATGTCCATCTACTACCTCTCAGGCTCTCTCGCCGGGGCCATCGGACCGATCGTCGCGCCCCTCGTGCTGGCCATCGGAGCCGGTGGAGCCAACTACACGGTTCTCTTCGCCGCCGGCGGGGTCATCTCCCTGGGCGCGATCATCACTGCCTCGCAGGTCAAGGGTGCCCGATGACGGCGGCGGAGGGGGCGCCGCCCCCCGCAGAACCCGACCAAGACCGAGACCAGGACCAGGAAGGACCGCACCCCGTGCCCACGCCGTGGACCGCCCACTTCATCAGCACCGCCACTCCCGCCGCGGCCGAAGACCCCGCGCTGTACTTCCGGCGGGACTTCACCGTCGCACCGGGACTGCGTCGCGCCGTGCTCCACGTCAGTGCCCTCGGCGTCATCGAGCCGTACCTGAACGGGCGTCGGGTCGGGGACGACGTCCTGGCCCCCGGCTGGACCTCCTACCGGCACCGTCTGAACGTCAGCCGTCACGACGTGACCGCGGAGGTGAGAGAGGGACCCAACACCGTGGGCGCCGTCGTGGGACAGGGGTGGGCGGTCGGGCGCCTGGGTTTCGAGCACCAGTGCCACCACTACAGCGACCGGCCCGCGCTCTTCGCGCAGCTGGAGCTGGAGTACGCCACGCACAGCGAGGTCATCGGCAGTGACGCCACCTTCCGGGTCGGCACCGGGGGAGTGCGCGCCAACAGCATCTACGACGGCGAAACCTACGACGCGGGCCTGGAGCCCGAGGGGTGGTGCGCTCCCGGCTTCGACGACTCGACGTGGCAGGCACCCACCCACCTGGACTGGCCCTCGCACACCCTGCAGGTGGCCATCACCCCACCCATCCGACGCGTCGAGGAGCTCGCTGCGCTGACGGTGCTGAGCACCCCGAGTGGACGCACCGTCGTAGACTTCGGCCAGGTCTTGACCGGCTGGGTGCGCCTGCAGGTGCAGGGAGACGCCGGGCGCACGATCACCCTGCGCCACGCCGAGGTGCTGACCTCCCAGGGTGAGCCGGAGTACGAGACGCTGCGCACCGCGCAGGCCACCGACCGCTTCGTCCTGCGCGGCGCTGGCGTGGAGCACTTCGAGCCCCGCTTCACCTTCCACGGGTTCCGCTACGTCGAGGTGGAGGGCTGGCCCGGTGAGCTGAACCCCGACGCGATGCGTGCTGTCGTCGTGCACAGCGACATGACCCGCACCGGCTGGTTCGAAAGCTCCCACGCCCTGCTGAACCGGTTGCACGAGAACGTGGTGTGGTCCATGCGCGGCAACTTCGTCGGGGTACCCACCGACTGCCCTCAACGCGATGAGCGACTGGGCTGGACCGGAGACCTCAACGCCTTCGCCCCCACCGCTGCCTTCCTCTACGACGTCCGCGGCGTCCTGGGCTCCTGGCTGGCCGACCTGGCCGCGGAGCAGGCGGACAAGGGGGTCGTGCCCTGGGTGGTCCCCGATGTCCTCAGCACCCCCTCCGCCCCCACAGCCCTGTGGAGCGACGTCGCCGTGAGCCTGCCGTGGACCCTGTACTGGGAACACGGCGACCTGGAGATCCTGCGCCGCAGCTACCTGTCCATGTCCGCCTTCGTCCACCAGGTCGAGGCGCTGCTCGACGAGCGGGGCCTGTGGAACACCGGCTACCAGTTCGGTGACTGGCTGGACCCCGACGCCCCGCCCGAGGACGCAGCCGGCGGTAAGACGGATCGGTACCTGGTGGCCTCGGCCTACTTCTGCCGCACCACGCAGATCATGGCCCAGACCGCGGCCCTGCTGGAGCAGACCGCGGACGCCGAGCACTTCGCGGATCTGGCGCGACGCGTGCGCAGCGCCTTCCGCCACGAGTTCGTCAGCGCCTCCGGACGCCTGGTCAGCGAATCGGCCACCGCCTACTCCCTTGCCCTGTGTTTCGACCTGCTCGAGGAGGACCAGCGGCGGACCGCCGGCGACCGGCTGGCCGAGCTGGTGCGCAAGGCCGGCTACACCGTCTCCACCGGCTTCGCCGGTACCCCCCTGGTGGCCCACGCCCTCTCTGAGACCGGGCACCTGGACGCGGCCTACTTCCTACTCACCGAGACCGACCGGCCGTCGTTCCTCTACCCCGTCACGATGGGTGCTACGACGATCTGGGAGCGGTGGGATGCGGTCCTGCCCGACGGAACGCTCAACTCCACTGGCATGACCTCGCTGAACCACTACGCGCTGGGGGCGGTCGCCAGTTGGCTGCACCGCGTCGTCGGTGGCCTGCAAGCCGAGGAAGCTGGCTACCGACGGATGCGCATCGCCCCGCAGCCCGGCCCGGGGGTCACCTCAGCCCACGTGAGCCACCAGACCGGGTACGGCACCGTAGACGTCGCATGGGTGGTGCAGGCCGGCACGGTTTCCCTGGACGTGACCATCCCCGAGGGCACCAGAGCTCGCGTCGTCCTTCCCCTGCACCCGGACCTGACCGAGACCGAGGTGGGTGGCGGCACCCATCACTGGTCCTACCCGGCGCCGGCGGGATGGGGCGAGCGCACGATGTTCACGCTGGACACGCCGCTGAAGACCATCGCTGACGACCCGCTCACCTGGAAGGCGGTCAGCCGGGTCTTCAAGAAGCACCTGCCCTTTCCCGTCGACGGCTCGGCGCCGGAAGCGGCAGCCATGCCGCTGCGGACGTTGCTGGGCCTCATTCCCCACGCCTCCGCGCAGCTGCGGGACGACCTCGAGGCGGCGTTGCAGACCGTGTGAGGTCGCCACGCACGCCATCGAGGTCCGGCGCACCACGCGGTGCGCCTTCGTCGCCCTCCACCCGCGTCACGTCCCCCGACCCAGGAGCCGCCGACACCATGCACACGCCGATCATCCCCGGGTTCTACCCCGACCCCTCCATCTGCCGCGTCGGCCAGACCTATTACACGGCGCACTCCAGCTTCGAGTACGTCCCCGGGGTGCCCCTGTTCAGCAGCACCGACCTGGTGACCTGGACACAGGTCGGCAACGCCCTGGTCCGCTCCGCTCAGCTGACCCCCAGCGCAGGCAGCGCCAACAGCGGTGTCTACGCCCCCACGTTGCGCCACGGTCGGGGGAAGTTCTGGCTCGTCACCACTGACGTCGCGCAGATGACGCGTGGGCACTTCATCGTCTCCGCCCACGACCCGGCCGGTCCCTGGTCCGACGCGGTCTTCGTCGAGGGGGCCTTGGGCGTCGACCCGGACCTGATGTGGGACGACGACGGCGTCTGCCACCTGACGTGGAAGTCTTTCGACGTACGCTGCCCGGGCATCGTCAGTGCCGTCGTCGACCCCGAGGCCGGGCGCCTGCTCACCGAGCCGATCCCGCTGTGGCAGGGACTCGGGTTGCAGGCCCCGGAGGGACCGCACCTGTACCGCATCGACGGCTGGTGGTACCTGTTGCTGGCCGAAGGCGGCACCGAACGCGGTCACGCCGTCACCATGGCCCGCGCGCGCGACCTGCACGGACCGTGGCAGGAGGCGCCGGTCAATCCGGTCCTGACCCACCGCAGCACTGAGCACCCGGTGCAGAACGTCGGCCACGCCGACCTGGTGCAACGCCCGGACGGGTCCTGGGCGATGGTGTTCCACGGCGTCCGTGCCCGTGGGCAGAGCCCGTTGTTTCACGTCAACGGACGCGAGACGTTCATTGCCGGCCTGGAGTGGGTCGACGGTTGGCCCCGCATCGACGAGGACGCCTTCACCGTCCCCGTCCGCGACCACTCCTTCACCGACCGCTTCGAGGCCGTCGAGCTGGACCGGCGTTGGGTCGCTCCCGGGGTGGCCCCCGCCACCTTCACCCGGAGCACCCCCAACGGGCTGCACATCGACAGCCAGGCCGCCCCCGCGGCGACGGCGTTGCTGGCGGTGCGCCCCCGTGACCCGGAATGGACCGTCCAGGTCCGCCTTCGCGTGCAGGGCAGCTGCCGCGTCCTGGTCCGCATGGACGCCGACCGCTGGTACGGGCTGAGCATCGACGAGCGCGGCACGGAAGCGACCTTGGCCATCGGCCCCGCCGTCGCCACCGTCGGGCGCATCGACCACCCCGAGCCCCCCACGAGCTCGAACAGCACGACAGCAGCAGGCAGCGCAGTTCCTGGCCGCGGTGCCGAGGTCACCGTGCGCATCAGCGCCCGGGCTGCGGCAGGCGGTGGGTTCGGTGTCTCCGGAGAACCGGACCACCTCGAGCTGGCGGCGCTGGAACCCGACGGTGTCGAACGCGTCTTCGGCTCCTTCGAAGGCCGCTACCTCTCCACCGAGGTCGCCGGCGGCTTCACCGGACGCGTCGTGGGGGTCGAGGTCCTGCACGGCAGCGCGACGGTCCGCGAATTCACCTACCGCACCGACGACGCGGCGTCCGCCCCGGCATCTCCTGGGATGCGCTACAACCTCGCAGTGACCACGTTGCACACCCTCATGGACGACCCCGAAGCACACGCGATCCTCCAAGAGCTCATGCCCGACTTGCTCGTGCACCCGTTGCTGCACCTCATCCGCGAGGTGCCCGCGCAAAGCCTCCTGCGGGGAGGGCAGGAAGTACCTGAGCAGCTCGCTGACGACGTACTTCAGCGTCTGCAGGCTCTGCCCGCAGGATGACCCCGATACCCCCCGGGCACTGACCGACGCTCTGGATCGCGCCCGGAGTCGGGCCAGGCACCGATGACGTCCGGCCCGGATCCTCTGGCCTCTTCCGCCGCGCCGCCTCAAAAGAGCGGCCGGCGGCCGAACAAGGTGCGAGTGAGAGTCGACCTGGTCGGTGCTCCGCGAACGTCAGCCCCTCGCCCGGCGGTGGACCCACCGGGCGAGGGGCTGACGTGCCCGGTCAGGACGAGGCGGTCAAGCGCGGGCAGTGCCTCCTGCGCGCGTGCGCTCGACGAGGTCAGCGACCATGGCCTCGGTGAAGCGTCCGCCGCTGTAGCCGGCCATCTGCGCCAGCGTCAGGCCGTACGCGTCGGTCAAGACGCCGTCGCTGTCCTCGCCCTCCTCGCCGAGGCCGAGCAGGGCGCGTAGGAGGCCTCCGCCGACGGGGTGCTCCAGCCACTCCAGCACCGTGTCCTCGGCGGTGATGACCGGCACCGGCCTACGCAAGGCGCCGCCTCCCCCGGCCCGCGCGGCGCGTGCCGCGACGTCCGAGTCGATGTCCGGGTCGATGTCGGCGACGCTGACGGTGCAGCTGAGTGCTCGATCCGGACCCGGCCGGTCCACGGGGCCGGTGAGCAGAGCTGAAGCACGCAGAGGGGTCTTCACCGACGACCCGCCGACGAAGAACTTCACGGTGCCCGGCTCCACGACCCACCCCTCCTGCAGGTCCCACAGGGCGAACAGGCTCGCCGGGACCTGCACCGAGACCCGTGTCGCGGCTCCGGCCTCCAGGTGCAGGCGCTGGAAAGCCAGGAGCTTGCGCGCTGGTCGTGCGGTGCGGGCCACCACGTCCTGCCCGTAGACCTGCACCACCTCCTCTCCGGCGCGCTGCCCGACGTTGGCGACGGTGAACGACAGGTTGAGCGTCGCGCCGGTGGTGGCCTCCTGGTCCACCTCCAGGTCGCGGTACTCGAAGCTGGTGTAGCTCAGCCCATGGCCGAAGCCGAAGACCGCCCTGGCCGGACCCTCCACGTAGGAGGGAGGTGCCTGCAAGGTGCGCCAGTAGGGCAGGGGCGCTGACCCCACGGACTCCAGGAACGCAATCGGCAGGCGCCCGGCGGGGTTGACGTCGCCGAAGAGGACCGAGGCCAGGGCGTTGCCGGCTTCCTCCCCGCCGAAGAAGCACGTCACGACGGCCGGCACCGACTGCGCCAGCCACTTCAAGGTGTAGGGGCGGCCGTGGCTGAGGACGACGGCGGTCGGGGTGCCGGTGGCGACCACGGCTTCCACCAGGGCCTGCTGCACCGGCGGTAGCTCGCAGGTGGAGCTGTCCAGCCCCTCCCCGACGTTGCCGAAGCCGTTGATACCGGCCTGGTCGCCGACGACGAGAACCGCCACGTCGGCGCGGGTGGCCGCCGCCACGGCCGCAGCGAATCCTGAGCGGTCATCACGCACCACCGGGCACCCGGCCTCGTACAGGACCTCACCTTCAGCGCGGGCGCGGATGCCTTCCAGGAACGTCACCACCGGCACCGACTCCACCAGCAGACGCGCATCGTCGGCCCCGGTTCGCCCGGCCAGCCCTTCGACGTCCTCGGCTCGGGCGGTGGGGTCTGCGGCCAGGGCGAAGCGGCGGGTGATGCTGTCCAGCACGTGGTAGCTGTAGTGGCCCAGCTGTCCCAGGGGGCGGTCGGCGTTGGGGCCGATGACCGCGATGGTTCCCACACCGGGGTCCAGGGGCAGCAGGGGAGCGCCGTTCGCCAGTCCAGCAGCGGGTCCAGCAGCGGGTCCAGCAGCGGGTCCAGCGCGGAACCTGTCGACCGGATCGTTCTGCAGCAGAACCACCGACTTTTCCGCCACGGTGCGCGCTAGCGCCCGCTCGGGAGCGGTGTCCAGGCTCTCCGGCACGGCGTCGAGGTCGACGTAGGGCCGTTCGAACAAGCCCAGCTCGACCTTGGCCCGCAGGATCGTGCTCACCGCCCGGTCCAGGTCGGCGCTGGGCAGCAGTCCGGAGCGGACTGCCTCCTGCAGGGCCTGGGAGGAGACCCGGTTGTCGAGGTCGAGGTCAACTCCGGCCGAGACCGCCCGGGCCAGGGCCTCGGGCGCGGTGGCGGCGACGTGGTGCTTGGAGTGCAGTTGCCCCACCGCCGCGAGGTCCGAGATCACCAGGCCGTCGAAGCCGAGCTCCCCGCGCAGCAGGTCATTGAGGTAGGCCCGCGAGCCGGTCACTGGTTCACCGTCGATGTCGTTGTAGGAGGGCATCACCCCCTTGGCCCCGCCCTCGCGGATCGCCATCTCGAAGGGCAGCGCGTGCACCTCGCGCACCTCCCGCGGTCCCAGCGGGGCGGGCTCGGTATTGCGTCCTCCTGCGCTGGCGCTGTAGCCGAGGAAGTGCTTCAAGGTCGCGATCAGCGGGGTGGTCTCGTCCGCGCCCTGCAGGCCACGGACAAAGGCGGCGGCCATCGAGCCCACCAGCTGCGGCTCCTCGCCGTAGGTCTCTTCCACCCGGCCCCAGCGCGGGTCGCGCGCGACGTCAGCCAGGGGGGACAGGGCCTGCCGCACACCGAGACGGGTCATCTGCACACCGATGGTGCGCCCGACCTGCTCGATCAGCTGCGGGTCCCAGGTGGCGGCCTGGGCGATGGCGTCGGGGAAGGTCGTGGCGTCACGGACCTTCAGGCCGAGCAGGGCCTCCTCGGCCAGCAGCACCGGGATGCCGAGACGTGTCTGCTCGACGTGTTTGCGCTGCAACTCATTAGCTCGTTCCGCGGTCTCACGCGGGGGCAGACCGAGGGTGCACAGCCCAGCCACCACGCACCCCCAGCCGGTAGCGGGCGGAGTGTGGACGTCGACGGCTGAGCCGAACGGTGCGGCGAGCTGCGCGACCTTCTCCTCCAGCGTCATGCGACTCAACAAGTCAGCCACGCGCTCGCCGGCCGGCAGGGAAGGATCACGGTAGGGCATCGCGGTGGTGGCAGCGGAGGTCGTCAAGGGTGCCGTCACTGAAGTGGGCACAGCGGGCGGGGCGGTAGAGACAGCGCCGGAGGCTGCGGGGTCGCTCACAAAAGTCCTTTCATCGGCCGAGGCACTCAGCACGTGGTGATTCAGGGGCGGGTGGGCGTGACGGGTGGGAGTGACGGCTGGGTGGGGTAGGAGAGGACGGCAAGGGGGGACGCGTCGTGCATGGGTTCTTGGCGCGAGTGACCCTGTCGCGAGAGCTTCCGTGCTCAGCGGGTGGTGTCGCTCAGTGCTGCAAGGCGCTCAGCTGGCACGTCGAGCCCGGAGATGGTGACGAACTGGCGCATCGTCATGGATCGAACCATCAGCAGGTGCTCCGCGGAGATCACCGCCTGGCCGAATCCCAGCAGGCTCAGGGTCCGCTCACCGATGTGCGGGTGGTCCAGCCAGTCACCGACGGTGGAGTCCAGACCCACCTCGCGGGCCACGACGTCGCCGCTCAGCTCGATCACGGACTCGGTAAGGACGGTAGCGGCGTCAGCGCACACCTGCACCGCGTAGGTGCCGGGTGCCACGACCCAGGCGTCGACGTCGACGTCCCAGTAGGCGAACGCCCGGCGCGGTAGCTCCAGGCGCACCGTGCGGGTCTCTCCGGCCTGCAGCGCGATCTTGGTGAAAGCTCGCAGCTCACGGACTGGCCGGCGTACCGGCCCAGCTACGGTGGACACATAGACCTGGACCACGTGCTGACCGGCCACGTCGCCGCTGTTGCGCACCTGCACGCTGAGCGCGGCGGTATCAGGACCGGTGACCTGCACGTCCAGGGCCGTCGTGTCGAAAGTGGTGTAGGACAGGCCGTACCCGAAGGGGTAGCGGAGGGGGGTGTCGAAGGTAGTGAACTGCCGGTAGCCGACGAACACGCCCTCGCCGTAGCGCACGTGCCCCTGCTCGCCGGGGAAGTTCAAGACACTGGCGTGGTCGGCCAGGCGCAGCGGGATGCTTTCGGCCAGGTGACCCGAGGGGTTGCGCAGCCCGAACAGCAGTTCGGCGACCGCCCGGCCCCCGCCTTGACCCAGCACGAAGGTCTCCAACACCGCCTGCACCTCATCGTGCCAGCCCTCCAAGGACACGATACCCCCGTTGGAGAGCACCACCACGGTACGTGGCGCCACCTGAGCGACTGCCCGGATCACCTCGACCTGGTCTCGGGGAAGGTCAAGGTCGACCCGGTCCACTCCCTCGGACTCTCGGCGCTCGCTGAGCCCGGCGAAGACCACTGCGACATCGGCGGCGGCCGCGGCCTCGATGGCCTCGGCGAGCAGGTGCTCGGGGCTGGGCTGGTCCAGCAGGTACCCGCTGGCGTAGGTGACGTCGCTGCCGCGCTGCTGGGCGAGCAGTCGGATTTCCTCCAGAGGGACGTCGATGCGGTAGGGGTTGACGTGGGCGCTGCCCCCGCCCTGCAACCGCGGCTCGCCCGCCAGGTGACCGATGACCGCGATGCGTCCCCCCGGCGACAACGGCAAGGTGGCGTCCTCGTTGCGCAGCAACACTGCGCACTGAGCGGCCAGGTCGCGGGCCAAGTCGTGGTGGGCTTCCACGTCGACGTACCCCGGCCGGTCCAGGTCATCGGCGCGCCAGCGGTCCAAACCCGCCACTCGGGCAGCGCTGCGGTCCACCACGGCTTCGTCCAGGGCCCCGGACCGTACGGCCTGCAAGACCTCCTCGTCGCGACCCGCGCTGCCCCCGGGCATCTCCAGGTCCAAGCCGGCGCGCAGAGCAGCGACACGATCGACGATGCCGTTCCAGTCGGAGAGGACGACACCATCGAAGCCCCACTCCTGGCGCAGCACCTGAGTCAGCAGCCAGTGGTTCTGGGAGGCGAAGACACCGTTGATCTTGTTGTAAGCGGCCATCACCGTCGCCGGCTGCGCCTCACGCACGACGCGCTCGAAGGCCGGCAGGTAGATCTCGCGCAAGGTCCGGTCATCCACTTCGGCGGAGATGGTCTGGCGGTTGGTCTCCTGGTTGTTCGCGGCGAAGTGCTTCACCGACACCCCCACTCCCTGGGCCTGGACGTGCTTCGCGAAGGCCGCACCCAACACCCCCGACAGCAGGGGATCCTCGGAGTAGTACTCGAAGTTGCGTCCACACAGAGGTGAGCGCTTGATGTTCACCCCCGGTCCCAGCACTACATCCACTCCCTGCACGGCGGCCTCCCACCCCAGGGCCGTACCCAGCCGGGAGGCGAGCTTCGGGTCCCAGCTGCTACCGACCGCGACCGCCGGCGGGAAGCAGGTGGCCGGATCGCTCTCGAACATCGCCAAGTGGTCGTGACGACCAGACTGGTGGCGCAACCCGTTGGGTCCATCCGCGGTCCGCACCCCCCGAACCCCGGCCTCCGGCAGGTCCTCGGTAGCCCAGAAATCACGACCAGACAGCAGACGCACCTTGCGGGCGAGGTCCACCTGCGCGATTCGATCGACGGGACTCTGCAGGCTCTCAACCTCGATGTCCATCACATGGGCTCCTTCCGGGGTTGGGTGCGCGCATGGGCTCAGTCAGAGCGGATGCGCAGTGGGTGCGAAGGGATGAACAAGCCGGCCCCCGCAGGCTGGCGGGCGGCAGGACAGCGCCGGGGCCAGCTAGCAGGCGGGCCAGGTTGCGGGCGGGTCAGGTCGCTCGCGGCCCAGCCGGCCGTGATGCAGGTGGACAGGAAGCCGGTGCATCGCAGTAGCAGGCCGATACCGATCCCGCCATCACAGCAACCGCGATGTCCTCAAGACGTAGGGGCAGGAGTGGTGTCCCCGGCTACCACCCGCAGCCGGTCGGTCACCTGGTGGGCGGGGTCAGCCACATCCTGCACGTTGAGCCGCTGCAAGAGCAGCCCAGCGATGGCATGCCCACTGAAGGCGATGTCGTAGTCCACGGTCGTGATCGAAGGAGTCGAAGCCCGCGCGATGGAAGAGTTGTCGACCCCGATCAGACCGAAATCCTCCGGGGTGCGCCGACCCTGGTGCAGAGCCGCCCCCAACACCGCCAGCGCGACCTCGTCGTTGTACGCCACCAGCCCGACCGGACGCGGCGGCAGCTTGGCCACCGCAGCCTGGGCCCCACCACGCTCCAACGCCACCCGCAGAGTCGGCAGCACGCGTACACCCTGCTCGCTGCACCACGCCTTCGCCCCCCGCTCCCGCGGCAGGGCGAAGCCGCGCTCGCGGACGGCGACGGGCACGACGACCGCCAGGGTGTCGTAGCCGGCATCAGTCAGGTAGCGCGCCTGCAGTCTCCCGATCTCCTCGTCGATGGCGACCTGCGCCTCGCGCGGCTGGGCGATGAGGTGGACGCCGTGCTCGCGGATGCGACGTTCCTGGGCGGGGGGCAGCGGAGCCAGACTCACCACCCCGAACGGCTTGAGTCCCAGAAGGGTGTCGTGCAGGGACTCTTCCGAGCCCACGAAGCGCAGCAGGTTCGTCAGTCCCGCGGCGGTGAGGTCGGCGGTGATGATGTCGACCAGCTCCCGCAGCCTCGGGTTGAAGGTGACGTCGGGGATGAGGGTGATGACGATGTCGCTGGTGCCCCGGGCCAGGGTCCGCCCCGCCAGTGAGGGGCGGTAGCCCAGGACGGCCGCCGAGGCCCGGACCCGCGCGATGGTCTCCTCGCTGAAGAGGTGCTCGCGGCCGTTCAGGATCTGGCTCACCGTGGAGCGGGACAGACCGGCGTGCTGCGCGACGTCAGCGCTAGTCGCCATCACTGCCTCCTCTCCCTGACCGCCGCATCGCGTCCACCACGATCAACGGACGCTGCGGATGCGCGCGGTCGTGATCGCCGTACCGGCGGCGAGTATAGCCCCGCAGGTGAACAGGGCGGCGTAGTTGCCGCCCCCGCCGAGGCCGATGACCAGCGGAGCCACGATCGGGGCGATGACGCCGGGGATGCCGGAGGACAGGTAGTAGATGCCCATGTACTTCCCCGCCTTGTCCGGCTCGGGAAGCAGGTCGGTGGCCATGGCCAGGTCCACCGAGGTGAAAGCACCGGTGCCGGCGCTCAGCAGCGTTCCTCCGAGGATGAACATCGTGATGCTGTCGGCCACCGCAACGGTGATCAGCCCCGTGGCGATGAGGGCGGCAGCGAGGTAGATGAAGGGCTTGCGCCGGCGCAGCCGGTCGGAAAGGAACCCGCCCAGCACGGCGAAGGACATCAAGGCCACCAGGCTGATGCCGCCGGCGGCGGCCAGTTTCCGCCCCGCCTCCTCGGGGGTGGAGCCCAGCCGGTCGAGCAGGAAGTACAGCTGATAGGTGCTGAAGAAGGTGAACCCGAACTGCAGTAGGAATTTACCGATGAAGACCAGTGCGAAGTCGGAGTGCTGACGCGGGTTGAACAAGAAGCTGCGGAAGACCTCCGCCAGGGAGGGGACCACGGTCCCCGCGGGTGCGGGTTCGTCCTTGAGAATGGGCAGGAAGATCAGCAATCCCAGGGCGAAGACCACGCAAGGGGTGAGAAAGAGCAGCAGCATGCTGCCGGTGAGGAAGCTGCCGAAGAGGCTGGCGCCTACACCGGCCAGTGCAGCCGAAACCCCGCCGAGGGCTCCGACCCGGCCCCGCTGAGCAGAGGGGACGCGCTCGGCCAGCACCGGGTTGAACCCGGCGCTGATCACCGCGACGGCCAGCTGGGAGATGGACCAGCCCACCACCATGAGCGCGATGCTGGAGACGAGGGCGATGATGAGTGCGCCGAGGGCGGCGAGCAGAAGGCCGGCAACCAACCAGGGGCGGCGCCGTCCCCAGCGCAGCCGGGTTCCGTCGGCGAGAACCCCGGCGACGGGTCCGGCGATCAGACCGAGGATGCTGCCCAGGCCGATGACCAGTCCCAGGCTGGTGTGCTTGCCGGTCGGGTCGATGACCTGGACCTTGTAGGCCAGGCTGAACAGCGCCGGCATCAGCATGACCAGGTTCAGGCCGAAGTAGGTGAACATGTAGGCGCCGATGAAGCCGGCGCCCACGCGGGGCAGCGGCCGTACGGGATCACCTCGCTGGGAGCTGGGTGGGCCCGGCTCGTTGCGATGGGCGACGTGCTCGGTCACCAAGCCGGCGGCGTCGCTTATCGCCTGGGCAGGGGTGATCTCCGGGGGCAGTGGGGTGTTGGACACGGTGGCTCCGTCGGCATCCGAGTACAGGGGCAGGTCTCATCCCGGCTCCGGAGCCGGCGCAAGAACGGTAACGCTATCCGTTGACGCGCGTCAATGAGGTGTGTTTCGCTGTGCGGACTGCAGTGGACCCGCGAGCGATGACGCCACCGGAAGGACGACGATGACCGTGGTAGCCCCTCCGACCCGGGTGCAAGAGCTCAAGGTCTGGAGGTTCGCCCCCGTCGACTCGGAGGCGTGGACTCCTGTCCGGTTGCCCCACGACGCGATGATCACCGAGCCGCGCACCCCCGATGCTCCCGGCGGCCCCGACGTGGCGTACTTCCCCGGTGGTCGCTACCGCTACCGCACCACCTGGTCCGCCCAGCAGGACCCCGCCGCCTTTACGGCCCTGCGCTTCGAAGGCGTCCAGGGTGAGGCCGACGTCTCGGTCAACGGGGCACACGTCGGTCGTATCCGCAGCGGCTACAGCGAGGTCGAGCTCGACATCAGCAACCACGTGTGCTGGGGCGCAGACAACGCGATCCACGTCGACGTCGACAACCTGGCGCAGCCGACCAGCCGCTGGTACCCCGGCTCAGGGCTCTACCGAACGGTCGCACTGGTCCTGCGACCCACCGTGCACTTCACCGCCGACGGACTGCGCCTTCGAACCCGTCACCTGCAGCGCGAGCGGGCCGTCGTCGACGTCGCCTACGAGCTGCGCACCGCGGTGGTGGGCCCGCTGCACGCCGAGGGGCATGCCGAGGGGCACGGTGAGGGGCACGGTGAGGGGCACGGTGAGGGGCACGGTGAGGAGCACCGCGAGGATCGTGTCGAGGAGCACCGCAATGATCGTGTCGAGGAGCAGCTCGAGGTGAGCATCGAACTGCTCGACGGCCAGGTCGTCGTGGCCCACGGCCTCGGGCGCGATGGAAGTGGGCAGGTGCGGTTGTCGGTCCCCGACCCTCGACCGTGGTCGGCGGAAACCCCCCACCTCTACCGGCTGCGGGCCAGGGTGACACGCGGGGGGCGAGTACTGGACGAACGCGTCGAGCGCGTGGGGCTGCGCACCATCAGCATCGACCCCGTCCGCGGGCTGCAGGTCAACGGGCAGACGGTCCTGCTGCGCGGGGCGTGCGTGCACCACGACAACGGGGTGCTGGGAGCGGCCACCCACCGCGGCGCCGAGTATCGGCGGGTGCGGTTGCTGAAGGACGCCGGCTTCAACGCGATCCGCAGCGCCCACAACCCCGCCTCGCGGCACCTGCTGCAGGCCTGCGACGAGCTGGGCGTCTACGTCGTGGACGAGCTCGCCGACTACTGGGTGGTCTCCAAGACGGCCCACGACTTCGCGTGGCGCTTCGAGCAGACCTGGCGCGAGGACGCGGATGCGATGGTGCGCAAGGACCGCAACCACCCCGCCGTCATCATGTACGCCGCCGGCAACGAGATCCCCGAGACCGCCAAGGTTGAAGGTGTGGACCTGACCCGCCAGATCACCGAGCACCTGCACCGCGCCGACCCCGACCGCCCGGTGACCGTGGCGATCAACCTCTTCCTCAACACCATGGTCGCGATGGCCAAGTCCCCCTACGGCGACAGTCCCGCCACCTCTCCCGAACACCGCTCTGCGCAGGAGCAAGACCGCCCGTCAATGGCTGGTAGCACCGAGGCCAATGTCATGATCAACCAGATCGGGCGGATGATGGACGTCGTCTCCCGGCTGCCCCGCGCGGACAAGGCCTCCCGCGATGCCTTCGCCCAGGTCGACGTCGCCGGCTACAACTACGGACTGGGCCGCTACCAGCACGACGTCAAGGCCTACCCCGGGCGCGTGATCCTCGGGACTGAGACCCTGCCCGGTGACGTCGCCCGGGCCTGGCACCTGGTACAGCAACACGATGCGGTCATCGGCGACTTCGTCTGGGCCGGGTGGGAGTACCTCGGCGAGGCGGGGGTCGCGGTCTGGGTCCCGGGTACGCGGGCGGGGCTGTCCAAGCCGTACCCGCACCTGATCGCCGGACCCGGCATGTTCGACCTGACCGGCCGCCCCGACATCACCTTGCGCCTGGCCCAGGCCGCCTGGGGACGACTGGAGGCCCCGGCCATCGGGGTGCGACCGCTGGATCGCGCCGGGGTCCCGATGGTCCGCTCCGCCTGGCGGGTCACCGACGCGGTGGAGAGCTGGTCCTGGCGCGGCTGCGAAGGCCGCACCGCCGAAGTCGAGGTCTACAGCGACGACGACCGCGTCGAACTGCTCCTGAACGGGGAGGTGGTCGGACGCGCCCGCACGGGGCGCAGGCGCGGGTACCGGGCCACCTTCACCCTCCCCTACGCACCCGGTGTCCTCACCGCTGTGGGCTACCGCGATGGCGTGGCGACCTCGAGCCGGTCCTTGAGCAGCGCCACCGGCCCGCTGCAGTTGCGTCTGCACAGCGAGGCCGCCGCAATCACCGCCGACGACGAGGAAGTGCTGTTCGTGCAGGTGTCGATCACCGACGCCGACGGGGTGGTGGAGATGCTCGCCGACGAGCAGGTCCAGGTGGTCATCGACGGCCCCGGTGAGCTCATCGGGTTCGGCACCGCCGCCCCGGCCTCGGAGGAGGGTTTCACCGGCGACACCCGCACCACCTTCCGGGGGCGGGCCCTGCTGGTGGTGCGCAGCACCGGCGCCGAAGGAGCGATCACCGTGCGGGTGCAGGGGGCGACCACGGGGCGGGCCGAGGTGGTCGTCCCCGCTCTCAACCCGCCCGGCCGGACGGATGTCCGCGCCACCGATCTGGTCTCCATTCCCCGGGCCACCGGCGAGGCCGTCGTCGTCCTCGACTGACTCCTCGAGTCCGACCATCAGCTGACCACCGAGAGGACATGCTCGTGCCGTACACCTTCCCCGTCGGCTTCTTGTGGGGGGCGGCGACAGCCGCTCATCAGGTCGAGGGCAACAACGTCAACAACGACTGGTGGAAGCTTGAGCACGACGCAGCCGGCTACATCGACTTCAGTGGGGATGCGCTCGACAGCTATCACCGCTACCCCGAGGACATGCGGTTGCTGGCAGAAGCGGGTTTGAACACCTACCGCTTCAGCATCGAATGGTCGCGCATCGAACCTAGTCCGGGAAAGTTCTCCGGAGCGTTGCTGGCCCACTACCGCCGCATGATCGACACCGCTCTCGCACTGGGACTGACTCCGATCGTCACCCTGCATCACTTCACCCACCCGCTGTGGTTCGGCGAGCGCGGGGGATGGCTGGGGCCTGACGCCGTGGAGACGTTCACCCGCTACGTGCAGCGCGCTTGCACCATCCTCGAGGGGGTGCAGTGGGTGTGCACCATCAACGAACCCAACGTCGTGGCCATGAACCACGGCGCAGCACGCATCATGGCCGCCGGCCATCCCTATCCGTCGACGCCCTTCCCCGATCCTGTGATCGGGGAAGCGCTGATCACCGCCCACCTGGCCGCAGCGCCGCTGATCCGGCAGGCCACCGGCGCCCACGTGGGCTGGACGGTAGCCAACCAGGCCTTCGTCGCGGCCCCGGGGGCGGAGAGCAAGCACGCCGAGGTGAAGTACACCTGGGAGGACATGTACCTCGAGGCTGCGCGCGGTGACGACTACGTGGGCGTGCAGTCCTACACCAGCCAGGTCATCGACGCCGACGGCATCCGCGCCCATCCGGAAGACCCCGGGAACACCCTCATGGGGTGGGCTTACCGACCCGACGCCCTGTCCATCGCTCTGCGTCACACCCGTGACATTGTCGGTGAGGTGCCGATCGTGGTCACCGAGAACGGCATCGCCACCGATGACGACGAACGGCGCATCGCCTACACCGGCGAGGCCCTGGCTGGACTAGCCCAGGCGATGCAGGACGGTATCGATGTGCGTGGCTACTGCCATTGGAGTCTGCTGGACAACTTCGAGTGGGGCCGCTGGCACCCGACATTCGGGCTGATCGCGGTCGATCACGACACCTTCGCGCGTCATCCCAAGCCGAGCCTGGCGTGGCTGGGGTCCGTCGCTCAAGCCAACGCCATCTGAGACCGCCCGTACGAGGAGACCGAGCATGCAGATCGAGAACGCCGTGTTCGCCGTCACCGGAGCCGGGAACGGCATGGGGCGACAGGTGGTGTTGGAACTGGTCCGCCGCGGGGCGCGAGTCGCCGCCTTCGACCGGGACGAGACCGGACTCGCAGAGACCGCCGGCTTGGCCGGTGCCGGCGATCGGGTCAGTACCCATGTAGTGAACGTCACCGACCCCGGCGCAGTCGCGGCCATGCCTGCGGTTGTCGAGGCAGTGCACGGTCACGTTGATGCGGTGATCAACATCGCCGGGATCATCCATCGCTTCACTTCCTTCGAGGACCTCACCGCTGAAGAGACCCAACGCGTCTTGGAGGTGAACCTCATCGGTACGATCGCTGTGAGCCGCGCCTTCCTGCCTGTCCTGCAGCAGCGGCCGCGCGCAGCACTGGTCAACATGGCCAGTCTCGCGGCGTTGGTGCCCTTCGCCGGTCAGACGCTCTACGGGGCCAGCAAGGCGGCCGTGAAGCAGTTCAGCGAAGGCATCTACGCGGAACTTCGCGGCTCGACGGTGACGGTCTCGACTATCTTCCCGGGCAACATCGCCACCAACCTGACCGGGAACTCCGGCGTGGCCATGATCGACGCCGGAGGCCGGAAGGTGCGGTCCACATCACCTGAGGATGCGGGGCGCCAGATCGTCCAAGGCATCGCCAACGGCCGGTTCCGGATCCTCATTGGCCGCGACGCCCGCCTGCTCAGCCTGCTCGAGCGACTAGCTCCGCGTTGGACCACCGACATGGTTGCCCGACAGATGGCCTCGGTCCTGTCGCCGCCGGCAGGATCACGAACCCCGCAACGGGTCGCTTCGTGACAACTTCCACGGCGACCGCTGACGACCTCGCGAGCCGTGAGGCGGCGCGCCGCCCGCTCGACGGGCGAGCGCGACCTCACCGCCACGCCCGCACAAGCACCGAATCGAGGACTCGATGACCACCACCGACGCCACCTGCCCGGTACGCGAGCTACCCCGCGACCGGTGCCCCTTCGACCCCGATCCCGCTTACGTGCGGTTGCGTGTGGAGGAGCCGGTCACCCGGGTCAACACGCCGGCTGGCCTTGACGTCTGGCTGGTCAGTCGTTACGAGGACGCCCGGACGGTGCTGTTGGACGGGGAGTCATTCAGCAACATCGACTCCAGCTCCTCCCACCTCATTGGGCAGGTCGAGCAGCTGCAGCAACCACCCCCGCCGGGGATCCTGCTGCGCCTGGACGGGGAAGCCCACAGCTCACTGCGCTTGCGCCTTGCACGGGAGTTCTCGCCGAAGGCGATGGCGCGCCTGGAGCCGTACGTGCAGGCCCTGGTGGAGGAGCACCTGCAGCGTCTGATTGCCGCCGGTACACCCTTCGACCTGTATCGCGACTTCGCCCTGACGATTCCCTCCCTCGTGATCGGGGAACTGCTTGGGGTCCCCGTCCAGGATCGTGACGTCTTCGCCTCCACCACCTCGCGAATGGTCGACATCAGCCTCACCGCGCAGGAACGTGAAGCGGCGTCGCAGGAAATGAACGGCTTCCTGGTCCAGCTGGTGCAGGCGAAATTCGCCGACCCGGCCGACGACCTACTGAGCCGCCTCATCACCGACCCCCGCAAGCACCCGGTCACCTTCGAAGAGCTCGTCGGGCTGTCCTTGCTGCTGCTGACCGCCGGGCACGACACCACCGCCAACATGATCGCGTTGGGCACCCTGCGGCTGCTGCAGGAGCCGGCCTTGGCCGAACGCGTGCGCGACGACTGTGAGGTGCTCCAGACCGGGATCGATGAACTGGTGCGTTACCTCACGATCGTGCACTACGGCGTGCTGCGGCTAGCGGTACGCGATGTCCAAGTGGGCGATGTGATGGTGCCGGCGGGTGACTACGTGGCCGTCAGCCTGGAGTCGGCCAACCGGGACGAGGCCCTCACTCTCGACCCGGACCGTCTCGACCTCGAGCGCACCTCCGCCCACGTCGGCTTCGGCTACGGCGTGCACCAGTGCCTGGGCCAGCACCTGGCCCGCCTGGAGCTGCGGCTGGCACTACCTGCCCTGCTGCGGCAGCTGCCGGGGTTGCGGACGGTCGAGGCGTTGCCGGACATCCCCTTCAAGAACGACATGATCGTTTACGGGGTCAAGAAGCTTAACGTGACCTGGGACGGAGCCCGCTGATGCGCGTCACCACCGAAACCGACCGGTGCGTGGCCGCCGGAGTGTGCGTCGTGGCCGCCCCCGCCGTTTTCGATCAGGACGACGAGGAAGGCCTCGTCGTCGTCCTGGATGCCGACCCGGGGGAGGAGCAGCGCCGGGCGGTGGAAGACGCCGCGGCGCGTTGCCCGGCCCGCGTCATCCACGTCAGCGGCGCCTCGTGACGACTTATCAGATCAGTGACGCGAGGCGGTGCCCGACGGCGTTGACGGGCCCCATGACGCGGCAGGATGGGTTGTGTCTGTGACCTCACCCGGCCAGGACGGAGTCGTCATCGTGGGGGCGGGTGCCGCGGGGCTGGCCACGGTCGAGGGACTACGTGCCCACGGCTACAACGGAGCAGTGCGCCTGATCGGCGACGAGGCGCACCTGCCCTACGACCGCCCACCCCTGTCGAAGGACCTGCTGACGGGTCCTCCAGAGCTGTCGCAGCTGCACCTCAGCACCCCGCAGCGGCTCAGCCAGCTTCAGGTGCAGGTGCTGCGCGGCGCTGCGGCTGAGCGCCTGTCGATACCTCAGCGCACGGTCCACCTGGACGATGGTCGCGCCCTGACCTACGAGCACCTGGTGTTGGCCACCGGGGTGCGGCCGCGCCCGGTGCCCGGCATCACGGCTCTGCGTGGGGTGCACCACCTGCGCACCGTCGACGAGGCCGGCGCCCTGCACGCTGACCTGCAGGCCGGTCGACGTCTCGTGGTGCTCGGCGGAGGCCTGGTGGGTGCGGAGGTGGCTGCCGTGGCCGCGATCCTGGGGTTGTCGGTGACGGTGCTCTGCCGCGCACAGCACCTGCTGGCCGGCGCCGGTGTGGGAGCGGATCTTGACGCTCACCTGCTCGACCTGCACCAGCAGCACGGGGTGCACGTGCGCACCGGCCCCGACGCGCAGGCGATAGGCCTGACCGAGGAGCACGGCCGGGTCACTGGAGTACGTACCGCCGACGGCACAGTCACACCGGCTGATGTTCTGCTCGTTGCCGGCGGCTCGGCCCCTGCGGTGGGATGGCTGGCCGGTAGTGGCCTGGACGTGAGTGATGGTGTGCTCAGCGATGTCTGCTTACGTGCCGGTGAGGATGTGTACGCCGTGGGCGACGTGTGCCGCTGGCCGCACCCGCGCACCGGCCAGCTCGAGCGGGTGGAGCACCGCAGCAACGCCACGGAACAAGGCCTGCACGTGGGGCAGCAGATCGCCACCGGCGTCGCCTGCCCCTTCGACGCTGTCCCGTACTTCTGGAGCCGACAGTTCGGCATGACCCTGCACGCCTACGGGTGGCTGCGTCGCCACGACCACGTACGCCTCGCCGAGGGGTCCTTCGCCGAGGGTAAGTTCGTCCTCACCTACCACCACGGCGATCAGTTGGTCGGGGTGGTAGGAGCGCGCAGCGCACGATCCCTCCGCGACTTGAGGAAAGTCCTCGAGACAACCGGCGACCTCAGCGCGACCGCATCCGTTCCAGGACGCAGCGACGAGCTCGACGTGAGCAGACGGTGAAGGAACCGCCCGGAACGGTGGTCGATCATCAGCGGAATCAGCTTCAGGTGATCCCACCCCGGCCGCAGACAAGTGCTGGAGGTGGCCTCTCGTTCTAGGGGGCCACCTCGGTGCTTTTCTCGTGCCCCTCTCGGTGCCCGCCGTGGTCTCGGCGATGAGCGATCAAGCCCCCGCAACGACCTGCTTCTCGTCCAGGAAATGCTGCCCTCCACCTCCCCGGAAACCACCGACCCGCCGCTAACCACCGTCGTTCCCGCAGCGGCCGGACCGATCAGCAGACTCGCTGTGCCAGTGCTCAGGCGGGACGCCCTCCATGACGGCTTCCTCAAGACCACCACCCCGGGCGGTGCGGGAAAGGGCGCATTTCCTTCCAACGCCAACGCCAACGCCAACGCGGGCTGAGCGCCGACAACGTCACAACTCGAACCCTCCTACCACCACCCGCCCAGGAACGGGAGGGTGGTTCAGTCCAACCCCCGGAGTCGTCACCATGACCACACACAGCACCTCCGCCTCCTCGCGGTGGTCCGGCCCCTATCTTGCCGTAGACGGCAGACCCTTCCTCGTCGTCGGGGCGGAGGTTCACAATTCCAGCTCGAGCACCCCCAGCGCCATCGCCGACTCCTTCGCAGCCGTGCGGGCACTGGGTGCCAACACCGTCTTGGCGCCGGTGGCCTGGGACCTCTTCGAGCCGGTCGAGGGCCACTTCGACCACACACTGGTCGACGCGATGATCAAGCAGGCGCAGCAACTGGGGATGCGCCTGATCCCACTGTGGTTCGGCGCCTACAAGAACGCTGTTTCCACCTACGCTCCCGGGTGGGTCAAGACCGACAGTGAGCGCTTCCCACGTACCCAGGTCGCCGACGGTCAACGCATCGAGCAACTGACGCCCTTCGCCCCGGCCGCGCGCGCCGCTGATGCCCGCGCCTTTGGCGCTTTGATGCGGCGGATCCACGACGTGGACACCGCCGGGACGGTTCTGGCCGTGCAGGTGGAGAACGAGATGGGCCTGTTGGGCGACTCCCGTGACCGCAGCCCGCTGGCCAACGCCGCTTTCATCGCCGACGTGCCGCCCGGCGTGATCGAGGCGGTGGCGACCGACACGAACATGCCCCTGCACCAGGTGTGGGTCGACGCGGGCTCACGCGCGGAAGGGGCATGGTCGGAGGTCTTCGGCTCTGGTGAGCGCGTGGACGAAGCCTTCATGGCCGCCGCCTACGCTGCTTACACCGAGGAGGTGGCCAGCGCCGGCGCCTCTGAGCACGATGTACCGCTCTTCGTCAACGCCTGGCTGGACCACGACAGCGTCCTCGATGGTCCCGTGGCCGTGGCCGGAGGCAAGCGCCCGGGACAGTATCCCAGCGGTGGGCCGGTCATGCCGGTCGCGGCTATCTGGGAGGCAATGGCACCGACCGTCGATTTCCTGGCACCGGACATGTACATCGAGGACGCAGAACCGGTCATGGCCGCCTACCGTGCTCGCCGCGGACGGTTGCTCATCCCTGAACTACGCGCAGATGCCCGCGGCCTTGCGCAGATGTTCAGTGCGATCGGGACCCACCAAGCCCTTGGTGTCTCACCTTTCGGGGTCGACGTCCTACGGTCCGACGAACCCGTCGGCGCCGCGCTCAGCGACGCCTACCAGCTGTTGCGAGCCGCTGCCGTACTCATCCGGCAGCACGCGATAGCGCCCGTGGTGGGTTTCGAGCTGAACGCCGCGCAGCCATCGTTGAGCATCGACCTGGGAGGAAGCGTGCTGCAGGTCGACACGCACAGCGAGTGGGGCCCCGCCCCCGAGTACCCCGGCTACGGGCTGGCCTTCGAGGCCGACGGCGGTGTCTACGTCATCGGACGCGGGTTCTGGATCACGCTGCGAGGTGAGACCGGGCAGGAGGTCTCGTTCCTGCAGGCGGACCAGTACCGGCTGCAGGGCGAGCAGCTGGTGCTCAGTCACCGGTTGAACGGGGACGAGACCAGTGGGGGGACCCTCGTGCCGTTCCCCTTCGCCGGTGCCCCGTTGCTGCCGGGGCGGGTCATCCCCACCCGAATCCCTGACAGCGGCATCACCCACATCAGGACCTACTCGTACTGAGACACCGCCCGGAGCGGTAGCACTGCCGGGCGGGCACCGGGCGGGCACCGGGCGGGCACCGGGCGGGCACCGGGCGGGCACCGGGCGGGCACCGGGCGGGCACCGGGCACACTAGTCCTGGACGCGGAACCGGTCGAAGGCAAGGGGGAGCGTATGGCGCGCGGGTACCTGATCGCCTTCGCCGCGGTCCTGCTGCTCGCCGGCCTCCTCGATGCCGCCACCGCGTCCAGCCCGCTCGTCCTGGCCTCCTTCGCGGTCGCCGCGGTGGCGGCCACCGCCTCGAGCCGTGCACGAGCGGTGACGTCGTGGGCCGCAGCGGGGAGCTCTCTCGGCCTGACCGTCGCCACTGTCCTGGACCCGGGCTCGACCGGCACCTCCGTCCCCGTCGGAACGGCTGAGGCATTGGCGCTGACCCTGCTCGTGCTCACCACGACCCGCCGCGCTGAGCGGTGGCGCGGGTGGTCGCTGACCACGGCGACCGCGCTCGCGGTGGTGTGCCTGCCCGTGCGCCTCGGGTGGAGCCCCGACTCGCCGACGTTGGTGGCAGGGACGGTCGTGCTGAGCGCAGTGGCCGTCGCCGTCGGCTCGGCCCTGCGCGGAGCCGACGCCGCGCGGCGCGCGGCGGTGACGGCGGTCCGACGCCGCGAACGCGAGGAGGTCGCTCGCGAACTGCACGACGTCGTGGCCCACCACGTCACCGGCATGGTCGTCGCCACCCAGGCAGCCCGGCTGGTCGCCACGCGCAGCGACGCCCGGCTGGACCCCACCCTGGCCGCCATCGAAGGCGCCGGAGCCGAGGCGCTGGCCGCCATGCGTCGCCTCGTCGAGGTGCTGCGCACCGATCCCGACGATCGCCTCGCGCAGGACGGCGCCGACGGTGACGGGACCGGGGAGCGCACCCCGGTACCTCAGGCGGAGGACCTGGTGGACCTGGTGCGTCGTTTCCGAGGAGTCACCACCGGCCGGGTGGAGCTGCTGGGGGACCCCCGCGAGCTGGCCGACCTGCCGGTCGACGGGCAGGTCGCGCTGTACCGGGCCACCCAGGAGGCACTGACCAACACCGCCCGCCACGCACCCGCCGCCGACCTGGTGCAGGTCGAAGTCGTCCGCCACGGCGGGACCGTGTCCGTGGAGATCACCGACTCCGGTGCCGCTGGTGCGCGTCGGCGGGAACCGGCAGGGCCGGCAGGAGGGGGCTTCGGGTTGATCGGCATGCGCGAACGCCTTGACGCCCTGGGCGGCTCCCTCAACGCCGGACCACACGGGAAGGGCTGGCGAGTCTCGGCCACCTTGCCCCACCCCACAGCCGGTGCGGAGGGACAGCGATGACCACGCGGGTGCTCATCGCCGACGACCAGGAGATGGTGCGCGCGGGGTTCGCACTGATCCTGGCCGCCCAGCCCGGTATAGACGTCGTCGCCCAGTGCGCGGACGGGGTCGAGGCGCTGGAAGCCGCCCGACGTCTGCGGCCCGACGTCGCCCTGCTGGACGTCCGGATGCCGCGCCTGAACGGGCTGGAGGTCACCCGCCGGCTAGCCGGCCCCGGGGTGCTGGACCCGGTCAGAGTCGTCGTGGTGACCACGTTCGACCTCGACGAGTACGTGCACGCCGCGCTACGCGCAGGAGCGTGCGGGTTCCTGCTCAAGGACGCCGGCCCGACCCTGCTGGTCGAGGCCGTGCGGGCCGCCGCAGCCGGGGAATCACTCATCAGCCCCGCGATCACCGTCCGTTTGCTCCAGCGCTTCGCCGCCGCGGCCCCCGCTCCAGACAGCCGGGCGGGGGAGATGCTCAGCGAGCGCGAGCTGGACGTCGTGCGACTCGTCGCGCGAGGGGGGACCAACGCCGAGGTAGGCGCCGAGCTGTTCATCTCCCTCGGCACGGTCAAGGCGCACCTGAGCAGCGTGCAGACCAAGCTCTCGGCCCGGAACCGGGTGGAGGTCGCCGCCTGGGCCTGGGAGAACGGGGTGGTGGGTCCTACCGGCGGCACCGACGGCCCGGCCTGACCAGGATCGGCCGTTCGGCCAGGTCCCAGGAGCCGACACCGGCCATCCGGCCGGTGCGTCGTCCCTGGCCCGCCGGGCACGCTCACGACATGAGCGCTCCCATCCCGGTGCCACCGTCCTCCGAAGTCTCCCCGCGGCTCCCACCCGCCCCCGCACCGCGCCTCGTCTCCCTCGACGTCCTGTGAGGGATCGCCTTGTGCGGCATCGCGCTGGTGAACGTCGGACCCCTCACCCACTTCGCCTCCGCCGCCGGCCCGCAGCCGCTGACCCTCCACGACGCCGGCGGGTGGCTGCAGCTGCTGGTCCAGCAACGCTTCTTCCCGCTCTTTTCCTTGCTGTTCGGGATCGGATTCTCCCTGCTGTTCCAGTCCGCCGCCCGCCGCGGCGCCCGCCCGCGGGTTGTGCTGGCCCGCCGGCTCCTGGTGCTGCTGCCCCTGGGCGCCGTGCACCAGTGGCTGCAACCGGGGGAAGCCCTGCTGCCCTACGCCGTAGTCGGCCTCTTGGTGCTGCTGCCCTCCTCCTGGCTGCCCACCCGGCTGCTGGCGGTGCTGGCGGCTCTCGCCGTCCCCGCCGCGCTGGCCACCGGAGGGGGACTCGTCCTCATCCCAGCGCTGTTCCTCGTCGGCTCCGCTCTTGTCCGCTGCGGTGCTATCGCCCGGCTCGAGTCTTCTCCCCGGGCGGTCGCGGTGCTGCTCGCACTCAGCGCGGCCGTGGCCGTGCCGACGGTGCTGGCCCAGGCCTCCGACCTGGCCGCCTCCGGCTTCTCAATCGTCTCGGCGCTCGCGGGTCTCGCCCTGGCCGGCGTCTACGCCTCAACGGTGCTGCTGGCGTTGCGCACACGCCTCCGCCGGCCCCTGGTCGCGGTGTTCGCCCCCTTGGGCAGGATGGCCCTGACCAACTACGTCAGCGCCACGCTGCTCCTCCTAGCCGCTGGTCACCTGCTGAACCTACCTGCAAGCCGGTCGTGGAACGAGATGCTGGGCGCGACCGTCTTCGTGCTGGTCCTACAACTGCTGTGGTCGGCGTTGTGGCTCCGCCGGTTCCGGCAGGGTCCGCTGGAGCACCTGTGGCGCTGGGCGACCTGGGGAACCCGGGGTGTCGTCACCACGACGAGGTGAGTCCGTCCGGTGCGGTGGATCGTTCGCGCGATGAGACCTGGTCCCATCGCGCGGACTCAGAGACGGGACTCGAGCGTCCGGTGCTGGAGGCTGCCGCTGGGGCTGGTGGCGGAGGAGCTGGACTCCGCTCCGGCGGTGGGTGCGGTCTACCGCCGCCTCGAGGCGGAGGGAATGCTCGCGGCGGAGTGGTTCGGCGACGACCTGCTGCCCCTTGCGGTCGAGCTCACCCCCGCGGGGCGGATGCTGTTGCGCTCGCGCTGACCCAGCCGGTGGCTGACCAGAGGCCGCTGAGGAGCTGCGCGCGAGCCGCTGACGCGGGGCAGATGCGGGGCTGCCCACCAGGCGGGTCTGCCCAGGGCCTGGGCGTCGAGGCCTGATGCCGCTTGTCGCCTGTGCTTGCCGCAGGGCTCGTCCCGAGGCCGGTCAGGGCGGCTGTGATGACGCCCGAAGTGGTCATGGCGTTCATGGGCTGACCCGGGGGTAGTCGTAAGTCCCGCCTGCAGGGAGGGCAGCCTCTTACGCCGCGGGCGGGCGCCGTGCGTGGGCGCTCGCGGCGGTGCCGCGCCCGCTTCCCGCTGTCACCGGGAGGGGCAGGGGTTGCCCGGCCATCCAGGGGGCTAGCGTCTCGCGGTCCACCAGACGTACTCCGCTGCTGGTGGCGAGGTCGTGGGCGGGGCGGGTGTAGCGACTGGTGGTGACGTAGAGGGCGTGCTCGGCGTGGTGGTGGTGGTAGACGGTGCCGAGGAAGCGTTGCATGTCGGGGGAGCTGACGGCGCGGTCGGTGTAGCGCTTGCCCTGCACCACCAGCAGTGACCCGTCATGAGGGTGGCGGGCGGTGACGTCGGCGCCGAGGTCCCCGCCGCCTCCAGAGACGGTGACCTGCTGCCAGCCGTCGCGGTGCAGCAGGCGGGCCACCAGGTGCTCGAAGTCGGGTCCGCTCATGCCGTCGGTGCTGGCGACCTGCCGGTCCAGCAGCGCCTGGTGGGCGGCACGGGCTCGGGCGCGTCGGTGCAGCACCACCAGTCGCCAGACCAACAGGACGATGAGGACGGCACCGGTGAGAGCCAGGATGGGCCACCAGATCGCCAGCCAGGACCGCACCGCGCCCGCTGCGCCGGTGAGGATGAGGACGACTACACCGGCGACGGCGAGGCGGGCGGCGTCATCGCTGCTACCGCTACCGCCACGGCGGCGGCCGGCGCGTCGGCGGGTGGGTTGGTTGCGGGCCACGGTGCGGAGTCGGCGGTGCCGGAGAGGGGCTTGATGTCGCGTCGCCTGATTGGCCCAACGTGCCGGTCGTGACGCCGAACAAGGGAATGTGGCGGACCAGCTGGCTCAGGCATTGCGTGGCTGACACCACCCACGTACTACTAATGATGTTCCACCGGCTCAGCAGCTCGAGCGGCAAAACCTACTGCGCAGCGAGCTGACAGAAGCTGGCGGCCCGGGCCCTTGGCGCCGCTGAGGTCAGGACGCATACGCGATTGAACTTGGACGCCTTCTTGGATGCGGCTTGTGAGGTTGAGGAGTGACGCCCTCTGGTTGTTCGGGGCCACCAGCACATCGGGCACGCTGTTGTCCTTGTACCTAGATGTACTGACCAGTGAGGTTGGTGACGCGTGAGGGAGGCGGTCGCGGCGCGGTGGGCCAGATTGTCTCCGGGGGGCTCGATGAGAACGCCGTCGACCTCGGCCTCGCACGATCGGCGATCGGCGTCGTCTACCTGGCCGTGCTGACCCGCGGTTTTCGCCCCGCTCCTCCTGAGCTCCCTTGAACAGGTCCCCCGGGCCTATGACCGCGGCCTGCAACGGCTGACCGATCGCGCGCGGGGTCACGACCCGGCGGCTTCGGTCGACGGGTCAAGCCCGCTGTTCGAGCCCGCTGCGTGGACGCTGGTGTCGGTGGCGCGTCGTAGGCTCCGCAGTGTGATTCGACGATGAGCAAGCTCGACGCCCAGCGGGCGATGCGCGAAGCCAATTACGCCCGCAACAGCGGCCGCCGCGCAGCAGCTGCCGGGAAGACGTCCGTGGCCCCGGCGGTTCGTGCGGCACAGCCGGCTGGCGCCGCTGCAGCTGCTGCACCCGCTCCGGTCGCACCCACGAGTGGGCAGTGCGGGCACAAGTCGATGAATGGCCGGGCATGCTCCCGTGAGGCGGCGCACCCCGAGAAGAACCACCGCTACAGCTGACGGCTACCTGCGGATCGATGGATCCGGAGCGTGGCCCGGGCTTCCCGGACAGGTGGGTGGCTCGATCATGCTGCAGTAGAGGCGTCGGGGCACCCCGATGGTGCTCTCCGCACCTGACTTCGTGCCACGACTCAGGTGACGACCGCGCGCGGCTCGTCCATTTCGGGGGGGCTCAGCGTCCTGAATGCGTCTGCGCCGCGGCGTGACCGTGAGGTCCTGGAGCCGCTGCGGGCGGGCTAGGAGGCAGCTCGCCAGGAGTCAGATCATCGATGTCGTGGGCTCACGTCAGCGTCTGGGGCCGGGGGCTCGGCTCCGAACGGCTCGACCGGTGGCCACGGCTGGGGTCGCCACAGGCGCCAGGACACCAGCGACCGCGTCGCCACGAGGGTCCACAGGATCGCCACCAGGAGGAACCAGGTGTTGCGGCCCTGGTAGAAGGCGAGTGGCCAGCAGCCGGCAGCGGCTGCCAGTTGCAGCACGGCGATGGTGCGCAGCTCGGTGCGCGTGGCTCGGTGCGCGTGGCTCGGTGCGCGTGGCTCACACCATCAGCCAGGATCGCCGCTTCATGGTGCCCATCGTCGCTGACGTGACCATTCTTGGCGCCTGCACGTCCCGGTTCGCCTCGGTGACTGCATCCTCAGACGCGGGGGATGGGGCGTAATCGGCCCCGACCCGGATGCCGTGCGAGCTGGCCTTCAGGATCAAGTGCCTGTTGCCAGGACCATGAGGTTGGGCAATGGGAACATGCAGCCCACCGAGCGCTTCCGACCGGCGTGGACAGGCCCGGTCATTTCACAGGGCGCTGGCCGTGGCCGGAGCACCGCCAGTACTGCCGGGGTGCCAGTCCAGGCACAAGGCCGTGGCGTCGTCGGCTGCCTGACCACCGGCCACCTCATCCACCGCCGCGGTCAGCACCTGCATCAACTGCCGCGAGTGCAACCCCGCGCACTACGCAACCAAGTTGCCCCCGGCCTGGTCTTACTCACATGCCCGCGGGACCTCGACCTGCACGGCGACACCGTGTTCGCGCAGTTGCAAGAGGATCGGATCGATCTGAGGCCCCTCGTCCGACTGCTCGTCCGACCCTTCGTTCGGCCCTTCGTCTGGTTCCTCTGCCGTGACGCTGAACGACGTGACCAGCCCGGAAGCTGGGTCGACCTCCACGATCCCCAAGACGGTTCCCGAGGCGGATCCGGAGGATAGGCCGGGTCGGAGCTGGTCCAGGGTGAGCCGCACCGCCTCCCGCCGCTGCGGGTGGGCGTCGTCCACGAGCTTGGACAGGTCGAGGTCCACGCGGTAGCGGCCCGGGGCGCCGTCGGGTTCCGCGCTGGTCACCGCCGCCAGCCAGTGGAAGGTGGCGGCGACGCTTCCCAGGAGCGGGTCGACCTCCATCGTCAGGCGGGGGGCGTCTGTGCGTGAGCTGGTCCAGCGCCCCTCGTCGTCCTGGGTGGGTGGCCCGTCGAGGAGGATCATCGACAAGCTGCCGGCCTCGGGGACGAGGAGGGCGTGCGCCGTCACTTCCTCCGGTGTGCTCTGGCCGGGCAGCGCGATGAGCCCGTCGAGCACGAGGACACCGTCGCCGCCGAGGGGTGCAGGAGGTGGGAGTGAGGGGAATGTCGTGGCGACCGTGGTCATCGTCGCCGCCCCTGTCGTCAGGTCGGTGTGTCCGTACGCCGAGGTGTGGACCGGGTCCTCCACCGGGGTGCGCCAGGAGTAGCGCGCGGTGGCGGTTGCAAGGGTGCGTGCGTGCGCGTTCAGGACGACGCGCAACGGGTCAGCGGGTTCGGCGTTCGTCATGTCGTGGTGCACCCGGTCACGCTATCCGCCCAGCCTTGGGCTTGACGATGAACCTCGCGCCTGGGGGCTGCCCCGGCTTCAGTTGACCCTGGTGGGTGGGGGCGGTCAGGTCGCGTGAGCGGCTTGGAGGGGCGTCTCATACTTGCCCGGTGTCAGTGCACCTGGCACGAGCTGACGGCGCCGCCGGTGCTAATCGCAACGTATCGGTGCTTGCGCCTGGGCTGGGACTGGGGGCCTGGGAGGAGGCGCCGCGCTGGTGCGGTGCCGCGTCGGGTCTGTCGTGGGCTCTTCTCCCGGTGGGGCTGGTGGGGCACACTGCCACGGTGGAAGAGACCACGACCAAGCCAATCCCACCTTCGCCCACTGGGCAGCGGCGCATGCACCTGGTCGGCACCCTGCCGCAGTTCGACGAGCCGGGTGCGGCCTTGTCCTGGCAGTTGAACGACCTGCAGGGGCAGGTGCGCCGCCTCAGCGGCGGGGAGACGGGGGAGCGGGCGATCTGGATCGTTCCCGTCGTGCAGCGCCTGGCTCGCGAACCGGTCGTGCGTCGGGTGCGGTCGGGCGGCTGGACCCGCTACGACGACGTGGACCGCTTCGCCGTGCGGCGCGGGCGGCGGCTGGAACCACGGCACCTGGACCTGCGGGTGGCCCAGTACGGCGCGGAGGAGTTGCGCGTGCTGTCCGACCTGGGCCACCCCGCCACCGAGGACACGCCCCTGCAGGTCGGGGTCCCGGGCAACTTCGACATGGCGTTATTCAGCTTCGGTCCGGTCGCCGCCCTGCGCCTGGCCCCGGTCTTTCGCCGTCGCCTCGGCCAAGACATCGCTGCGCTCATCGCTCAAGCTGGGCCGGCGGTGGTGTTCCAGCTGGAGATGCCCGTCGAGCTGGTCGCGGTGGCGGCAGCTCCGGGGCCGGTGCAACCGGTGGCGGCGCGGGTGGTGGCGCGCTCGGTACTGCGGCAGGTGGCGGAGGCGCCAGCGGGGGCCCGGTTCGGGGTGCACCTGTGCCTGGGGGACCTGGGTCATCGAGCGCTGCGGCAACTGCCGGACACGGCTCCACTGGTGCATCTGACGAACGCGCTGGTCCGGGGGTGGCCGCGTGGACGCAGGCTGGACTTCGTGCATCTGCCCATGTCGGGTGGGAACCGGCCACCGCCGCTGGATCCGGGGTTCTACGCGCCGCTGCATGGGTTGAGGGAGACGATGCCGGTGGAGACGGAGTTGATCGCTGGTCTCGCCCATGAGGAGCAAACGCTCACTGACCAGATCCAAGTGTTGCAGCTGGTCGAAGACACTCTCGACCGCACGGTCGACGTGGCGACGTCTTGTGGTCTGGGGCGGCGCTTACCGCTCGAGGCCGACGCCGCGGTGCGCAGGACGCTGGAGCTGCTCCAGCCCACATCGTGAGGGGCGCAGGCACCTGACCTCCTGTGTGGGCGCTGTCGAGCGCCAGCAGGTGATCTTGCCGAAGCAGCCGGTGGGCCGTCACCTCACTCGCCTCTCGCGCCTCCTTCGTCGTGGACGACGAGGTGCGGGAAGCGCGGGCCAGCCCCGGTCGTCCCTGGTCGCAAGTGAACCAGGGCAGAAGGCGGCGACGTCGCGCTCGGGGATGTTCATGGCTGACCCTGCTTGAAGAGGACCGGCACCCGTTCTCCCGCGAGCGGGAGGTGCCCCCAGCCACTGCGACGGGGTTCGCATCGGCGGCGAGGCGATGAGCAGGAACTATCCGCAGATCCGTCGAGCCGGGAGAGTCGCGAGACATCCCGCGGCATCGGCTGCCTCCTCAGGGCAGCCCATGCGTTGGCTCCAGGTTCCATGGCGTCTCGCCCCACCTCCTCAAGGCAGATGTCCACCATCGGCGCTGCGTCGGCGCTGCGTCGACGCTGTGTCGTGGAGTGGGCCCTCAACCACCTGGGGCGGGGGCGTGCTTTCGCCACCTGCTGCGACGAGTGCACCCGTCACCACTGCGCGAGGCTGGTGCCGGCCTCACTGTTGATGTGGCTGAGGTGAAGATGCGTCAGGTATGGCCCGGGGGTCCTGGGTATCCACGGACTGACAGGCCGTGGCAGCCCGTCGGCGGGACGGGCAGTGTCGTTTTCACCGGACGAGCGTCCGGAGAAGCATCACCACCTGGAGCAGACAATGCCTCGTACCCGTCCCGACATCAATGTTCCCGCCCTCGTCGGTCGCCACGCCGTGGTCACCGGTGCCAGTGATGGCGTGGGCCTGGCTCTGGCCACCCGGCTGGCCGCCGCCGGTGCGGACCTCACCCTCCCGGTTCGCAATCAGGTCAAGGGCCGGGCTGCGCTGGCGGCGATCCGCCGAGCGGTGCCCGGCGCACGGGTGGTGATGGCCGATCTTGACCTGTCCTCCCTCGCCTCGGTCGCCGCCTTCGGGGCCCGGATGCAGGAGGAAGGCAAGGCCATCCATCTGCTCGTCAACAACGCGGGGGTCATGACCCCGCCGCAGCGTCAGTCGACCGTCGACGGCTTCGAGTTGCAGTTCGGCACCAACCACCTCGGCCACGTCGCCCTGGTGGCCCACCTGCTTCCCCTGCTGCGGGCTGGGCGGGCCCGGGTCACCTCCCAGGTCAGCGTGGCCGCGCGTTCGGGACGCGTGAACTTCGAGGACCCGAACTGGCGCGACGCCTACCACGGCATGAAGGCCTACAGCTCCTCCATGATCGCTTTCGGTCTGTTCGGGCTCGAGTTGGAGCGCCGCAGCCGCGCTCAGGGCTGGGGCATCACCAGCAACCTGTCCCACCCCGGCATCGCCCCCACCAGCCTGCTCGCCGCCCGCCCCGAGGTCGGTCGCTCCGCTGACACCACCCAGGTCCGCCGCATCCGCACCTTGTCGCGCTGGGGGCTGGTCGGGACGGTGGAGACCGCTCTGCTGCCCGCTCTGATGGCCGCCACCTCGCAGGAGTCCGAGGGAGGCAAGCTGTACGGGCCTCGTGGCCCGGGCCACCTGAGCGGCGGCCCGAGCGAGCAGAAGCTGTACCGACCCCTGCGCAGCACCGCCGACGCCGCCCACGTCTGGGAAATCTCCGAAGCACTCACGGGAGTGTCCTTCCCGAGGAGTGCCGCCGATGTGCTCCTCGCGGGACAGGAGAAGGCGTCGTGAGCGACCTCAGCGGTCAAACCGCTCTGGTCACCGGGGCCGCGCGCGGGATCGGGCGGGCCATCGCGGTGCGCTACGCCTCCCTGGGAGCGCAGGTCGTGGTGAACTACCACGCCGACGCCGCCGCGGCCCACGCCACGGTCGCGCAGATCGAGGCCTCGGGCGGGCGGGCCGTCGCGGTGCAGGGCGACGTGGCGGTGACCGCTGACCTGGACCGGTTGTTCGCCACGACGCTCGAGCACTACGGTCGCCTCGACGTCGTGGTCGCCAACGCCGGGCGCGAAGTCATCAGCCAGCCCGTGATCGACGTCGCCGATGCGGACTTCGACGCCCTGGTGGCGGTCAACGTGCGTGGAGCGTTCTTCACGCTGCAGCGGGGTGCGAAGCTCGTGGCCTACGGGGGCCGGCTCATCTACATCGGTTCCAGCACCACGGTCAGCCCTCACCCGGGTACGGGTCTGTACTCCGCCTCGAAGGTATTCGCCCAGCAGCTGGTCCGGGTCTTGGCCATGGAGCTCGGAGCCCGTGATGTCACGGTGAACACCATCCTGCCGACGGCGACAGCCGGCGCTGGGGTGTTCACCGACGTCGTCGAGGGTGATGAGTTCCACCGGGTTACGCCACGATCCGGCCCTTGGGTGGACGCGGAGGCACCCCTGAGGACGCAGCCGATGCCGCGGAGTACCTCGCGAGTCCGCTGGCTCGATGGGTCAGTGGACAGTCCCTGCTCATCGCCGGAGGGGCGGTGCAGTGAGAGGGCTGGTCCCCTTCACGTGTCGTGAGGGCAGTCGCAATGAATGATCAGGAGAACATCTAGGCTGCAGCATCGGTCAGAATGCACTGCTTCGAGCCTGCTTGACCTCTGTCAGCCAAATCTTCGCCGGTCAGCGCGCCCCGTTTCTCGCGCGGCGCTGGCGGAGTCCACGACGACGCGGGAGAAGTCAATGGCCCCTTGCGCCGAGGCGCTTCAGTGCGGCCCGGTGCAGCCGCGGTCACAGCCCCGCCTCGGTCCAGGCGCGGGAGCAACGGTGGGCGGTGGCCTTGGACACTTCCAAGGACGCCGCCGGCAGGTGAGCCAGGTGCTGCCCGTGGTCAAGACGTAGCCGATCGCGGCCAGCACCGTTCGTTCGTCGCGGTGCTGGGTGTCGCCTCCTCGCCGACGTTGCTGCTGGGGCGGGATCGAGGGCTGGGCGATCTGCCGCAGATGGGCGGCCACCATTTGGGCGATCAGCCGCTCATCCACGCTTTGGTGACGTCTGGACAGTCAGCGCAGTCCACATCAGACATGGCCTTATCCAACAAGAACTCGAAGGGGCTTTTAGCAGATGAACCAATTCGATCCGTCCGCATACCGCGCTTCGGTCAGTGATGACTCATTGGCCGCCTCCGAGCCGGCTGATGTACATTCGGGGTTCTCGGTGCAGCAGGACGGCGCGCCGCTGCGCCCTTTGGGTGCGTTCGAGCAGGTTTTTCACCTGTACGCCCAGCGCTACCCTGTTCACTTCAGCCTGACCGCTCACCTGGCGTATGTCGTGGGCGAGGACGACGTTCGTCGCGCGACTGCCGTGCTGCAGCGGGTACACCCGCTACTGGCGGCGACCATCACCGACGACGTGGTCGAGGGCTGCTACCAAGCTTACTACCAACACAGCAGAGCAGTGGTGTCGGTCACCACCGTGGCGGGGGCCACCTGGGAGGACGTAGTTGCTCAGGAACAGGCCCGCCCGTTCACGCATGAGGCGGGGCCGCTGTGGCGCGTGACGTTGTGCGCGCCGCCTGCTGGAACGGTGGTAGAGGAAAGTAGCTCCGGCACCACGCTTGTTCTGACTCTGGATCACCGCATCGCCGACGGTCGCTCGGGCCTGCGTGTCCTGGCGGACCTGTTGTCCGTTCTGGCTCAGAAGGATCTCCCGGCCAGAGCTGTTGTTCCTAGTCAAGACGATTTGCTCGCTGCCGTGGGTGAGGGCCGTGACGAACTCGAGCAAGACTCGACAGAGGGGCAGTTGTCGGAACTGTCCGCGCCTGCGGGCGCGCCGGTCCTCCTGCGCATCTACGACAACAGCCCGCCCTCGGTCTCTTCGCTGATGTTGAGCGTGGAAGCGACACAGCAATTGCGCCGCGCCTGTCGCGACCGCGGAACGACAGTGCACAGCGCCCTGGGGGCAGCGCTGAGCGTCGCGCTGGCGGCGGCCGGGCGTGATCCGGCAAGAATTGTTCATCCGACGGATTTGCGGGGACTATTCAATCTTGGCGACGCTGTCGGCTTGTGCATCAGTCCTGCGCCCGCGGTGACCTCCTTCGCCGGGGCGGCGGATCGAGGGGTGGTTGAGTTGGCAGGCGCCATCAACGACCAGTTGAACGTGGCCCGGCGACCCGTTGTGGTCCTGGCTGCCGCCAAGATGTTGGAGGATCACCTGGCCAGTACCCCCGACGAGGCGGTGGCTGGCATGCTGGCGATGACCAGGGTTGATGCGATGCTCACCAACCTTGGGATCGTGGAGCTGAAAGAAATCACAATGAATGATGTGATTGATCGTGAAGGGGTGAACTTCCTGCCCGTGATCAGTCTGCGGGCCCTGGCCATGAGTACGGGGATCAGCGGAGAGCAAGTGGTAGGAGCACTGACTTACCGTGGTCAGCTGCAGCTGACGAACACATCCCACGAACCTGTGCCCGGACTCCTGGAGCGAGTGGCGCAGGAGCTACACGTGTTCGCGTTGTCCGCTTAGCGACCGACTCGACTAATAGTACTTCGTTAGGTCGGCACGAGGGGTCGGTCCCGAACGGGTTGTCTGCAGACGGTGCAGGTGCCGGTCCAGGCGGCCAGCAACTGCTGGAGCAGGCGCAGCACGGCGTAGGTGCTCAAGCTGCGCCACGCGCTTTCGGGTCGGCGCGCAGCAGGGTGCAGAAGAGGTGTGCGGCGGTGACGAGGGTGACGTGGCGGTGCTAGCCGGTAAAGCTGCGGCCCTCGAAGTGGTCCAGGCCAAGGCCGGTCTTGAGTTCGCGGTAGTCGCGCTCGATGCGCCAGCGGATCTTGCCCAGGCGGACCAGTTCGGGCGGGGCGGTGTCGGCGGGCAGGTTGGAGAGCCAGTACTTTCCCCCGCACGCGGGAGGTGCCCCCTCCGGCTCGTCCGCTTCCTGCGGCCAGTCCGCGATCAGCCACTGCTCGGGCAGGGACCCGTCCTCGGTCAGTCGGGCGGTGTGCTTGCGCCCGGCCGGACGAATGCGGATTGCGAGGAACCGCGAGGTGAGCTGGTCGCGGGAACCGGCCCGCCAGGTGACCTCCTGCGCGTTCTCCCTACCTGCTGTTAGGGCGTGCTGGCACAAACTCATCGGCGCGTCGCGGTAGCGCGGCTTGCCGCGCGGGCCGGCGCCGAGGTACTCGCGCAGCTCAGGAACAGCGTCGGCGGGGTGCGCACTCAGGTCGGATTCGACCTGCACGATCCAGGACAGTCCCCACTCAGTGAGGGCGTCGCGGAAGTGAGCGTTGTTGCCGTAGCCGGCGTCAGTGGCGATCACCGGTGGACACAGACCCCACTCGGCGAGTTCGTCGAGCATCTCCAGCGCCAGGCGCCACTTCGGCTGATGACCCAGCTCGTCGGGGATCCCCGCCCGTTTGCGCTGCAACCGCACGGTGTCGAGCCTGCGTTGGTCTCTGCCCCATCCAAGCTCTCGTCCAGAGTGCTCTCGACTGCGGCGGTATCCTAGCTGCCGGGCAGGAACAGCTGCCAGTCCAGCGGGCAAGAGGCGGTGTGGGTGACGGCGTGGACGCTGACGCCGATCTGGCAGTTGCCTACCTTGCCGAGGGTTCCGGAGTACTGCCGGGCGACCCGGGCGAGGCTTTGCCGTCCTTGGGGAAGCCAGTGTCGTCGATGACCCACGCGACCGGTTCGATCACCTCTACCGCCTTGCCTGCGATGCGAGAACGCACCGCGCTGACGTCCCAGGTCGAGGAGGACACGAACTGCTGCAGGTCCTGGTGGTCCACCCCGAGGCGTTCGGCCTTCGGCTGCATCGACTTGCGGGTTCCGTCCAGCAGCAGCCCGCGCAGGTAGGTTTGGCCTTTGGCTCGCTGATCGGCTCGGGTCAGCGGCGCGAAGACGTCCGCGGCGAAGTCCTCCAGCTGCTCGCGCACGCCCTCGAGGTCCTCAGGAGTCACCGCGACAGCGCACCACGCGACGACCACCCTTGGTAAGACCTAACAAAGCACTACTAGGTGATCCCGTACCCACCTCGTGACGGCCGTGCCGATCCACGTGCTC
Organism: Kineococcus radiotolerans SRS30216 = ATCC BAA-149; assembly: GCF_000017305.1. Lineage (GTDB taxonomy): Bacteria > Actinomycetota > Actinomycetes > Actinomycetales > Kineococcaceae > Kineococcus > Kineococcus radiotolerans. Next base: position 4,506,338 of record NC_009664.2, read on the forward strand.
AAGGGGGCGCCGACCAGGACGCTGACGACGGCCATCACCGCCGCCTGGCGCCACTCCGGTGCTTCGAACGGCCAGCCGATGCCGTCTAGCACCCCGAAGGCCAACACGGCGCCGGTCAGGAGGACAGCAACGTGGAGCAGCTGCCCTAGGGTTCTCCCGGGGCGGGGCGTCGAAGAGTCGCGGCGGGGCTGTGACACGCGGGTCACTGTGCCTGCTGTGGTGCTCCCATGGCCGCGACTCTGCCGGCGGCTGCGCCATCTGGCTGGGGCCTGAGTGATCGAGGCGTCCAGGGCATGACGACGAGGCCGCGGACGGGCAGGATGGCCGTGACATCGCCCCTATCCGCGGAACGGCCGTGACGTCACGCGCAGCGCGGAGGGCTGAGGAGTCGCCGCTTTCTCCTGGTCGCACGGCAGACTGGCCAGGTGAGCAACGCGCTGGCGGTCGAGGTTCTGCTGCGCCTTGTGCGGGTGATGGAGGCCGCTGAGGCAGCTGAGCGCGCCCACGAGCAGGCACGTGAGGCTGAGCTGATGGCCACGACAGCGTGGCGCGGGGAGAAGGCCCGGACGGCGGCGGCCGCCGCGCAGGAGCAGGTGATGTCCTGTCAGGACGAGATCGGTCGAGCTCGAGCGGACGTGCTCTGGCAGCTGGGGCAGCACAACGAGGACTGGTCGAGCTGGTTGAGGAAGCACACCAGTCTCGACGGTGCGCCACCTGCTTCCGGAGCAGCCTGAGGCACCGCGGGAAGCTGAGCCATCGACGCGCACCCAGGGCGGGATGACCGTGAGATCGCCGGAGGGCGATCAAGCTGGCTGGAGCACTCCTGGGAGGATGAAGTGGGCGGTCATGGCGGGTCCATCCCGGGTTGGCTGGGGTTCGTGCTGGTGGCCCTCGTCGTCGTGGTGGGCGTCCTGATCGAACGGTCTCGCCGCCGTGGGAAGTAGGGCACCCTTGACCTTGGTCACGCTGCGGCTTGATGACTCCGGTCTGCGTAGACGGCGCGATGACCGTGCGTATGCCCGACCCGCCTCAAGCGGTGCGGTGCGAAGCCGTGAAGATGAATGCCATGATCCTCGCGCAGGCCGTCCTCGACGTCCGACCTGGCCGAGTTGGTGACTTCGAGGTGGCCTTCTTCCAGGCCAATCGACTGCCCGCTGATCGACTGCCCGCTGATCGACTGCCCGCTGATCGACTGCCCGCTGATCGACTGCCCGCTGATCGACTGCCCGCTGATCGACTGCCCGCTGATCGACTGCCCGCCTATCGACCGCTTGTGTGACGGGTGGGCTGGCTACGGGCAGGCAAACGAAGGCGAGAAGTTTCCTCGTGTCGACGTGGCGGTGACGAGGTGGCGGGCAATCGACTGCGGCGGCAACCGTCGCCTCACGATCGGCTCCTGCTGACTCCGGACCAGGGGGAGTGGCGTGCGCGTGTTCAGCGGGCGATCATGCCTGCCGAGAGATCGATGTCAGCGCCGCACAGGCCGGGCATGCACAGCACCGCGACAGCGGCCGTGGCCACTTCCTCCTCCGTCACCATGCGCCGCAGCGCGGCGCGGGAGACGAAATCGGCCTCGGCCTGCGCCGGCGTCGCGCCGGATCGTTCCGCCTCACGCGCGAAGTTGCGTTCCATCCGCGGTCCGGCCACGGGGCCGGGGGAGACGGAGTTCACCATGACGCCCCGGGGGCCCACCTCGTGCGCCAGTGTGGTCGTCAGGCCGAGCACCGCCATCTTCGACGCCGTGTACGGCGTACGTCCCGGAAGTGGCCGTTTGCCGCTGACGGAGGCGATGTTGACCACGTCCCCGGACCCACGCTCCAGCATGGGCGGGAGGAACGCCCGGCACATCAGGTAGGTCCCGCGGACGTTCACCGCGAAGACCTCGTCCCACTCCTGAGGCTGCACTGCGGTCAGGTCGGCGACCGGACCCGCGATACCAGCGTTGTTGATCAGGATGGAGATCGACTCCCCGCTGAGATCGCGGGCGAGGGTGCCCACCGAGTCGGGGTCGGAGACGTCGCACGTCGCCACCCGCGATCTCGGACCGATCATCGCCGCCGTCTCGTTCAGTGTGTCCTCCCCGCGCCCGACGAGGACCACGCGGGCGCCGTGGCCGGCCAGGGCGAGCGCGATCGCCCGCCCCAGCCCGTTGCCCGCCCCGGTCACCAGGGCGGTGCGCCCACCGACGACGTCGTCCGGTGTTTTCACGACGCTTCCCGAAGCGACGCCGCGGGGTGCTCCCCGGGCAGGGTCGTCACGTCGATCTCGTCCAGTTCGAGGTGGCGTCGGTCGGGGGCGAAGGAGATCGCCACGATCGCTACCAGGGTGCAGGCGATGGCGAAGACGATGACCGCCCACAGGCTGCCGTCGGTCCACAAGACCATGGCCGCGGCCAGGGCGGGCGCGAAGCTGGCCAGCAGGATCGAGGCCATCTGGTAGCCGATGGAGATGCCGGAGTAGCGCACGGCGGTGGGGAACATCTCGCAGTACAGCGCGGGCAGGGGTGCGTAGACCATGGCGTGCCCCAGCGCCATGAAGATCACGACGCCGAGGGTGATCGCCCACAGCTCACCTGTCTGCACGAGCGCGAACACCGGCCAGGTGGTGACCACGATGATCCCCGCGCCGATGAGGAAGGTCTTGGGGCGCCCGATGCGGTCTGAGAGCGCACCGAAGACGGGGATCAGCGCGATGTTGGCGGCTGCACCGATCATCGAGGCGGTGAGGCCGTAGCTGCGGGGGGCGCCCAGGGTCGTCGTGACGTAGGAGAGGATGAAGGTGGTGAACAGGTAGTAGTTCCCGGCTTCAGCGAACCGGCCGAAGATCGCGATGAGCAGGGACCGCTTGTGCTCGCGGAACAGCACGACGGCGGGTGCCTTGCGCTGCTCCATCTCGGCGTCCATCTTCGCCTTCTCCGCCAGGAAAGCGGGGCTCTCGGTGGCGCGCAGGCGGATCACCAGACCCACGACGGCCAGGACGATCGCCAGCAGGAACGGCAACCGCCAGCCCCAGGTCTCGAAGGAGTCGCCGGAGAGCCATGCCGATAGAGACACCGCGGCGGTGCCCAGCAGCAGTCCGGCGGAGACGCCGATCTGCGGCCAGGAACCGAAGTAGCCGCGGCGACGGCGCGGCGCGTTCTCGACCGCGATGATCGCAGCCCCGCCCCACTCCCCGCCCACGGCGAAACCCTGCGCCAGGCGCAGCACGCACAGCAGCAGTGGAGCCGCTACGCCGATCTGGGCGTAGGTCGGCATCAGGCCGATCGCGGCGGTCGCGACGGTCATCACCGAGAAGGTGAGGATCAGCGTCGACTTGCGCCCGATGCGGTCCCCGAGGTGGCCGGCGACGACCGCGCCCAGCGGGCGGGCCAGGAACCCGACGCCGAAGGAGGCCAGCGACACGATCTGGCCCACCCCGGAGGAAAGGTTGGGGAAGAACAGCGAACCGAACACCAGGGCGGCGGCGGTTCCGTAGATCGTGTACTCGTACCACTCGACGATGGCGCCGATGGTCCCCGACTGCAGGGACCGGCGACGCAACTGCTCGGGGGTGGGGGCGGTCTTCTCCATCGCGGGATCTCCGTCGATCGGTGGCGGGAGGGGAGGGGTTGCTCAGGCGGAGGTGGTCTGGAAGTGCTCGCTCCAGGGCAGCGGGGCGTCGGCGTACTTGGCGGCGCGCACGTCACCGGAACGGGCGTGACCCTCGAAGAGCTCCACGCGGGCGGCCCGCCCGCACAGCGTCCCCAGCCGCGCCGAGGCGGCCTCGTCGCGGACCTCCTGGTAGGTGACGGTGCGCAGGTACTTCCCGACCCAGAGCCCGCCGGTGTAGCGCGCGGCGCCACGGGTGGGCAGGACGTGGTTGGTGCCGATCACCTTGTCCCCGTAGGACACGCAGGTGCCCTCACCGAGGAAGAGGGCGCCGTAGGCGTGCATCTTCTCCAACGCCAGGCGGGGTTCGGCGGTGAGGATCTGGACGTGCTCGAACGCGAAGTCGTCGGCGATGCGGTACGCCTCGTCCAGGTCGTCGGCGACGATGACCTGGCCGTGGTCACGCCAGGCCGGACCCGCGATGTCGCCCGTGGGCATGCCCGGCAGGATCTCCTCGACGTGAGCCATGACCTGACGGCCGACGTCCTCGCTCGTGGTGATGAGCACCGCCGGGGAGTCGGGGCCGTGCTCGGCCTGGGAGAGGAGGTCCACGGCCACGACGAACGGGTCGGCGGCCTCGTCGGCCACCACGAGGACCTCGGTGGGTCCGGCGAACAGGTCGATGCCGACCTCCCCGAAGAGTTGCCGCTTGGCTTCGGCGACGTAGGCGTTGCCGGGGCCGGCGAGCATGTCGACGCGCGCGATGCTCTCGGTCCCGATGGCCATGGCCGCGACCGCCTGCACCCCGCCGAGGACGTGGATCTCGTCGGCGCCGGCGAAGTGCATGGCCGCGATGGTCGCGGCGGGGATCTCGCCGCGGATGGGCGGTGTGCAGGCGACGACGCGCGGTACGCCGGCGACCTTGGCGGTGACGATGGTCATGTGCGCGGAGGCGGTGAGGGGGTAGCGACCACCGGGGATGTAGGCCCCGACGGCCGCGATGGGCAGGTGGCGGTGGCCGAGGAGGACTCCCGGCTCGGTCTCGACCTCGATGTCGGTCATGGATGCCCGCTGGGCTTCGGCGAAGCGGCGGACGTTGGCCTGCACGGTGGTGATGTCGTCGACGACCTGCTGGGGCAGGGAGGCGATGATCTCCTGCACCTGAGCCTCGTCGAGGCGGAAGGAGGCGGGCTCCCACCGGTCGAAGCGGGTGGACAGCTCGCGCACCGCCGCGTCACCGCGGGTGCGCACGTCGGCCACGATGGCGCGCACCGTCTCGGCGAGCGCGTCGTTGTCGGCGAACGAGGTCGAGGTGGACGTGGCCGTCTTGAGGGGGTGGGACATCTCAGCTCCATTGCGCGACGTCTGGCGTTCGGGGCGGTGCGTCGCATCCGTAGTGGATACGTATCCAACGATGGTGCGAAGCTAGAGCTAGACGCCCGACCCGTCAACCCCCACCGTCCTTGCGCGCGCCGCCTGCAGCACCAGGCAGGGTGTCCCCCCACGCGGCGTGTCCCACCACGCGGCGTGTCCCACCACGCGGCGTACCCCATCACGCGGCGTGCCCCATCACGCGGCGAGTCACATCAGGGGGTGGTGTCACATCAGCTGGCGGTGTCTGCGCTCCACGGCGCGGTGGTGGCGCGCAGCACCAGCTCCACGGGCAGGACCTCGTGGCTCAGCGGCGACTCCGGGTCCTGCAGCCGCTCCAGCAGGAGGCGGGCGGCCACTTCGGCGATGCGGCTCAGCGGCTGGCGCACCGTCGTCAGCTCGATGCGCTCCCACGCGGAGGCGGGTGCGTCATCGCACCCGACGACACTCAGCTGCCCGGGAACGTCGACGCCCTCGGCCGCGGCGGCGTTGAGCGCCGCGTGGGCCATCACGTCGTTGTGGCAGAACAACGCGCTCGGGGGCTGCGGAGCAGCCAGCAGCTCGCGCACCGCCGCGTAGCTCGTGGCGTAGTCGTAGTCACCCTGCACCTCCACCAGGTCGACCTGCGGTGCCCGCTCAGCGAGCCGGGCGCGGAAACCCGCCCCGCGCTGCTCGGCGGTACTCGCCCGCTCCGTTCCGCACACCATCGCGATGCGTCGATGGCCCAGGTCGAGCAGGTGATCAGCGACCAGCCTGCCCGCGGTGGTGTTGTCCGCCTCCACCTGATCCCCGGGGAACCCCTCGATGGTCCGGTGACACAGCACCACGGGGATCCCGTGCTCGCTGACCGGCCACGCCAGGGGGTCCTCGCGCAGGGCCGAGGTGAAGACCACCCCGTCGACCCGCTCCCTGCGCAGCATCGCCAAGCTCTCCTGCGCGGTGGCCACGTCGCTGAGCAGCAGCAGGCGCAGACCCTCCTCGTGCAGCACCCGCTCCACCGCGCGCACCATGATCGGGTAGAAGGGGTTGGTGAGGTCGCGGATGACCACCCCGACCAGACCGGTGCGGGCAGCGACCAACGACCTCGCCGCCAGGTTGGGCTGGAAGTCGTGCTTGGCCAGGACTTCCAGCACTCGGCGCCTGGTCTGCGGGGCGACGCTGCCGCCGTTGAGCACCCGCGACACGGTCGACTGGGCCACTCCCGCCTCCCGCGCGATTTGGACACTGGAGACGGAGGGTCGCCGGGCCATGGGTGTCGCTCCTTCAGACGTGGTGGTCGGTGGTGCCGAGTCGGAGCCGCACTGGGCCCATCGGGCCCATCGGGCTTACTGGGCCCAGCCTGGCTCAACCAGGTTCGGGGACGATGAGCTGACGTACGGCGAGGCCGTCGGCGAGGGTGTCCATCGCCTCATTGACGTCCTCGAGCCTGATGGTGGCCGAGACCAGCTGCTCCACCGGCAGTCGCCCCTGCCGCCACAGCTGCACGTAGGTGGGGATGTCACGCGCAGGCACCGCAGAGCCCAGGTAGCTGCCGACGATCGTGCGTGCCTCAGCCGTCAGCCCCAGCGGCTCGATCTGCGCGCGAGCCCCCGGCGCGGGCAGGCCGACAGTCACCGTGGTGCCTCCGGGTGCCGTCAGCTGCACGGCCGTCTCGAAGGCGCGCACATTGCCGGCCGCCTCCACCACGACCGGCGCGCGCAGCCCCTCCGCCAGCGCCTCCTGCGGAGTCAGGGCCTGCGAAGCCCCCGCGGCTCGGGCGGCGGTCAGCTTCGCCGCCACCGTGTCCACGCCGATGACGCGGCCGGTCCCCAGGGAGGCGGCGGTCATGACCGCGGCCATGCCCACCCCGCCCAGGCCGACCACGATCACGTCGTCGCCCTCCTGGGGTCGGCCCGCGTTGAGCACCGCCCCACCGCCGGTGAGCACAGCGCACCCCAGCAGCGCCGCCACCGCCGGCGGCACGTCCGCCTCGACCGGCACGATCGAACGCCGGTCCACCACGGCGTGCGTGGCGAAGGCGGAGATGCCCAGGTGGTGCTTGACCGGTTGCCCGTCGCGGCGCAGCCGCAGCCCCCCGCCCAGCAACTCCCCGGCTCCGTTGGCAGCACTGCCCGGCAGGCACGGCAGCTTGCCTTCGGTGCGGCAACCTGCGCAGCGTCCGCAGCGCGGCAGGAACGTCATGACGACCCGCTGTCCCAGCTCCACGTCCTCGACCCCAGCGCCGAGCGCTTCGATGATCCCGGCGGCCTCGTGTCCCAGCAGCATCGGGACCGGGCGGACCCGGTTACCGTCGACGACCGAGAGGTCGGAGTGGCACAGGCCGGCCGCCTCGATGCGCACCAGCACCTCCCCCGGGCCGGGCGGGTCCAGATCGAGCTCGCTGATCGTCACCGGTCGCGAGTCTGCGAACGGGCGAGCCCGCCCAACCTCTTCCAGCACCGCCCCGCGGATGGTCAGTGTCCGTTTCACCGCTGCTCCTCCTAGCACGTGCGGTCAGCCGGTGCCGAGCCGCGGACCGGGCCAGCGTAAGTGGCAGCACGAGGGGCACGCACGGGCCGGGTTGGGGCCCGGCAAGGCACCAAGGCCGGCGGTGCCCGCAGCGCCGCCCCGACCGGCGCCGCCCCACGGGGTGCGAAGCCGACGGCGGTAGCGGTCGAAGTGGCACTGCCCTCCAGCGTCACCTTCAGCGCGGAGCTGTACGAAGAGGTCACCCACCGCCCCCTGCCCGTCGACATCGGCACTCTGTCGACATCGGCACTCTGCGGCTGCTGCGCGGTTCTCCGCTGTGCTTGGACGTGTACACGTGGCTGACGTGCCGGATGAGCTACCTGCGCAAGACGGTGGTGGTGACGTGGGAGCAGTTGCGCTTCCAGTTCGACCGCCAGGTGTCCACTCCCTGCGGGTACCGTCACTTCCGCGCCGGCTTCTGCGAGGCGTCGCGGTGGGTGCTGGCCATCTACCGGGGGGCGAAGGTGAATGAGGTCGCCAACGGCATTCGGCCACGGCCCTCCCCACCGCACGTGGGTCGGGATCCTCGCCGCGCGCTGAACCAGGACGGTGAACCAGGACGGTCTGCCCTCTTTTCACGGGCTTGCGCGTAGCGGGGTGGGCCGCAGGGGGGCCGGTGGTGCTGACTTTCCGTTGACGGGGTGTCGACGTTCACGCGGGGTCGCTGCTTGGGGATCGCCGCATTCAGAGGGTGCAGTGATGAATGACGAGGTCCTCCGCGACGGGGCCGAGGGCGAATCGTCCGCGCTAGTGCCGGCCGTTGACGGTCGCCTGCGCTTCAGCCAGTGAGGCGCACCGTGTCGAAACTCATCGCGCGGGTGGTGGTGAAACCGATGCGGTGATAGAGGCCGATTGCTGTGCTGTGGCCGGCGGAGACGTGCAGCACGGGCCGCTCGCCACGGGCCCGGATGCCGGCGGCGACTGCCCGCACCAGCCGGCCCGCCAGCCCGCGGCCGCGTTGGGCGGGATCCGTGCACACCGCGGAAATCTCCGTGGCGCCCGGAACGCGCATCCGCTCACCCGCCATGGCCACCAGTCGTCCCTGCTCCACGATTCCCAGGTAGCGGCCCATCTGCGCGGTACCCGCGAACCATGGACCGGGCTGCGTCCGTGCCACCAGCTCCGCCATCTGCTGCTCGTGGTCTGAGCCAAGCTCCACGATCTCCAAATTGTCCCCGGCGGCAACTGCCGTCCCCTCCATCTGCAAGCCGTGGAACTGGCGCACCAGGCTCCACGTCGCGGGGGGTTGTACCGGCTGCGTACCGAGGTGCACGACGATGACGGTCTCGCCTGGTTGACACAGTGCCGCCAGGTCTGACCAGTCCTCCCCGCGTGGCTCCAGCGGCAGACCCGCGAAGATCGCGAATTGTGGCGCGTAGCGGGCAGCGCGCCCGCGCACCGCGCCGAACCGCTGCTGAGGGCCGTGTAAAGCAGACAGAACGGGGTTGGACAAGACATCGTCGAGCTCACTCACCAGATGACTATCGCTCCCCCCTCGGCCGGCCTTGCAAGTGGGTACCCACCGGCAGTGCGCGTCGACCCCACAGAGGAATCTTTGCGGAGTTCGCCGCGGGAGGAGCGCAAGCTGTGATGGTCACTCCCGCCGCCGGGCGCAGCACCATAGCCAAGACGGGTCTTTGGTCCTCCGGCTTCGGGTCAGGGCCGGTAGAGCGCGATGGCATTGTCACTGAAGGCGGCAGCGGTGAGGTCGAGCTCGTCAAGGGTGTCGACGATCAGATCGAGATCGGAGTCGGTGAAGCGCCGGGGTGCTCGTGTGCTGGGCAGGTCGGTCCCGGCTAGGAGCGCAGCAGGGTTGGCTCGGGCGATGTCGCGCAGGGCGGCGGGTACATCGAGGTCACCACGGCTGAAGCCGGTGGCCTTGACGAAGGCGCCCTGCTCGACCAGGCGGAGCAGATGCGGCAGGCCCTCGCGAGACAGGCCGAGGTGGTCGATGCAGATCCGCGGGAGCGCGCTGAGCGTGCCAGTCAGGTCAGGTAGGTCGGCTGCGTCGATGTAGAGCTCGGTGTGCCACCCTGCGAGGTCGTGAACCCGCCGCGCCAGCCGGTCGAGCTGGTCGAGGCTCTCCGAGCCGCCTCGGCGGACGTTGAACCGAATGGCACGAACGCCGGCGGCGGCCAAGGCGCGAATCTGCTCGTCCGGGGTAGTGATTGGTAGCTGGGTCACGCCCACGAAGCCGGCGCCGAGGTCGGCGAGGGCGGCCAGCAGATAGCTCTGATCAAAGCGCTGAAAGGAGCCAGACACCACAGCCCCGCCGATGACGCCGAGGGTAGCGGCGCTCGCGCGGTAGTCCTCGGTCGTGAACGCCGGGGGGAGGTACCCGTCATTGGGAACCAGTGGGTACCGGGGATCGATGATGTGCAGGTGCGCGTCGAAAAGCGGGGGGCGAGCAGCGACGGCCATGGACTCATTGTGTCGGCGAGCTGAGGGCTGGCGAGCTGGGACCGGTCAAGAGGGAACCCGGGCTCAGGGTCGGCGATCATCCCGCGCTTCAAGCTGCATCGTCCCCTGACCGCGCACCGCTTCTTGATCAAGACGGCAGCGAGATCGAACGCTTCTACGAGGCAGTGAGATCCAAGCGACGCGATCTCCACCTAGGGCGCCGCCCTAGCCAAGGGCATTGCTGCGCACGTCGCCCACCCAACCAGCCAACCAGCCTGGCCGGCTAGGCGTAAACCTGGACCTGGACCGAGTCCTGAACACCGCTACCACGATCAGCATTCGCACCAATAACCGGGTGTTGCGCTAGAGCCCGACGGCTACTTCGCCAGTGTCGCGGCCGGAAGTGACGACACCGAGAGCCCTCCGGCAAGGCGGTAGCGGTGACGGTCGTGTTCACGGCGGTGGGCGGCCGCGGTCAAACCCACCTCACCGCGCATGTGAGTGAGGAGACTCAACCCCACGTCCAGGCCGGTGGATGGACCTGCTCTAAGCGGGCAAGACGACGACCCCGTCGTCGTCGGACCACAGGTGATGTCCGGGGGTGAAGGTGCAGCCGCCGAACTCGACGGGCACGTCCTTCTCGCCTGCCCCCGTCTTGGCGCTCTTGCGTGGGTTGGAGCCCAGGGCCTTGATCCCCAGTTCAATGCCGGCGAGGACGGCGACGTCGCGCACCGCGCCGTGGATGACGACCCCGGCCCAGCCGTTGCGGGTGGCGATGTCGGCGATCATGTCGCCCATCAGGGCGGTGTGCAGGGAGCCGGCGCCGTCGACCACGAGGACCTGCCCGTGTCCGGCTTCGCTGAGGACGGACTTGAGCAGGGCGTTGTCCTCGAAGCAGCGCACCGTGCGGATGGCGCCGCTGAAGGCGCGGTGGGCACCGAACTGCCGCAGCGGCGTGTCGCAGGAGCCGAGGCGCTTGCCGTGCTCGTCGTAGAGGTCGGCGGTGGTGAATGGGGCTGGGGCGGGAGTCGGGGTGGAAGCCGGGGTGGGGGAGGTCATTGCAGGCTCCTGGCGTGTCAGGGGTGTGGGTGGGGACGGGCCAAATGAAGGCTCAGGTGCAGCGACGGTGCCTACCCGCTTCCTCCGGGTGATCGTCCTCCGGATCGTCGTCCTCCGGTGGGCGGTTGCGGCCCGTCAGTACGTGGTCGCCGGCGTGGAGCACGCCCAGCTTCAGGGTCCGGTGGGCCGTTGCGGGAGGCAGCGCGAAAGTGACCACCTGGGCAGCACGGCTTGGGTCGGTAGCCATGTCCCCGGCCACGGAGCTCCTCGCGGTAGGTACGACGCTCACCACCTGGTGCACCCCGCTTTCGCTACCAACTGGTGCACCCTGCCTCGCTCACCGTCGCGCCTACCGTCGCGCCCACCGCGTGCTCAGCCTTGGGCGACGGCGGTACTGGTGGGCAGTTCGGGGGAGTGCGGCTTGGCCAGGCGCCAGGCCGACTTCGCGCCCAGGCTGGTCTCGATGTGGGCGAACATCACCTGCGAGGCGCCTTCGGCGTCGCCGGCGGTGATCGCTTCGAGGAGCTGATGGTGCTCACCGGCTTTCATCGCCCGCTCCTGCTCGCTGCGCTCGACCTGCAGTCCGTGCAGGCGGTAGCGGTCGGCGGTGTCCCACAGCCCGTCGAGGGATTCGATGAGGATGGCGTTGTGGGAGGCGCGGTAGATCGCGGTGTGGAAGCGGCGGTGATGAGCCAGCTGGTCCCACGTCGGCTTGCCTGGCAGGGCGTCCAGGCCTTCGAGAGCAGCACGCATCTCGGCGAGTTCAGCCTTGGTGCGCCGTTCCGCGGCCAGCGCAGCGGCCAGCGGGTCCAGGGAGCGACGCATCTCCAGCAGGTCACGGGCTTCGGTGGCGTCCAGCGCGCTGACCCGGGCGTCGCGGTGGGCGTCGAGCTCTACCAGGCCCTGCTGCTTGAGTCGGCGCAGCGCCTCACGCAGGGGAGTGGTGCTGATTCCGATCCGGCGTGCCAGGGCGGCCTGGTGGATCACCGCGCCGGGCTCCAGCTGCCCTGACAGGATCAGCTCCCGCACCCGGGTGTAGGCGAAGTCGCTCTTCGTGGCGAAGGCGTCCACGTTGAGGTCGGCGTTGACGGTCATGGTGCTCCTGGTCTCGACGGCGGTTATAACGCTACCGCCCGCTTGGCTCCATGACTACTGCCCAGGGTCTACTCCATGCATTCAAGGACGGCCGGTGAGAGCACCGAATGCACCCGCTCGCGGGGGCCCTCTGCGTAGGCAGAGGCTCTTGATTGGGCAGTAGGACGTCTCGTCGTTCGTGCCTCACGTTCTGTGGGGCGGGTCACTAGAGGAGAAGGGGGCGTGGTGTCCGGCGTTGACGAGGACCAGCGCTCGTTATAACCTCGCTCCAGCGCCGCAGCCATGGACCCTTCGCGAGCTACGGCGGAACCACAGCTCCAGGGGGCTGCACCTCGTGTGCGCCTCCGCCTCGATCGCCCCGTCTCCTCGTCGCAGCCCGGCGAGGTGACGCTCTGCTCGCCGTCGGTGCGGTGCCGTCGTCGCCGCCGTCACCGACGGTCCTCCACGTGACCCGACGTGACCCGACGTGCCACCCGTTGACTTTCCCCTTCACCCGGCTCACCTGCCCCTGGTGCAGGTGGATCGCCTCGAACCCCCAAGGAGCGACGTTGCTCGCAGTTCTAGGCTTCGCCACACTGATCTCATTCATGATCGTGGTCATGAGACGCTGGGCCACGGCCTTCGTCGCCATCATCGCCGCCCCCATCGTCTTCGCCCTGATCGCCGGGCGGGGCCTGGACCTGCCCGACATGATGGAAGCCGGCCTGGAGACCACGGCCCCCACCGCAGCCCTGCTGCTGTTCGCCGTCCTCTACTTCGGCCTGATGATGGACCTGAAGCTGTTCGACCCCCTGACCAACTTCATCCTGCGCATCTCCAAGGGTGACCCGCTGCGCATCAGCGTCGGCACCGCCGTCGTCGCCCTCGCGGTGGCGCTGGACGGGGACGGCACTACCACCTACATGATCGTCTGCTCGGCGTTCATCCCGCTGTACCGCCGCCTGGGCATGAACCCGCTGATCATCGCCGTCCTGGCCACCATGTCCCTGGGCCTGATCTCCGGCTCCACCCCCTGGGGCGGGGCCGCCACCCGCGCCATCAGCGTCATGCACCTGGACGCCGGGGACTACTTCGTCCCCCTCATCCCTTCCCTCGCGTTGACCTCGGTGTTCATCCTCCTTGTCGCCGTCGTCCTGGGCCTGCGCGAACGACGTCGGGTCGACGCCGACCTGATCGTCGAACTCGCCGCGGAGATCCGCGCCGGCTCCCGATCTGGCGGCTCCAGTGGTTCCGGCGGCGTGGCCACCATGCTCGGCGGCGGCGCGCACTCCGCTGCGGCTGCCGCTGCTGCCGGTATCGGCGCCGGTGATGGTTCCACCATGGCCGCCGGTGCTGCCGCTGGCGCGGGCACCGCGACGGGCGGTATCGGGTGGCGCTACTGGTTCAACCTCGTCCTCACCGTCACCCTGCTGGTGCTGCTGGTGCTGGACCTGGCGCCGCTGGTCATCCTCTTCATGGTCGCCTTCGTCATCGCCCTGCTGGTCAACGTCCCCACCCGCCACGAACAGGGCGAGCTCATCAAGACCCACGGCGCCAACGCCGTTCCCGTCGTCATCCTCGTCCTGGCCGCCGGCATCTTCACCGGCATCCTGTCCGAAACCGGGATGATCAGTGCGATGGCGAACTCGCTGCTGTCGGTCGTGCCCGACTCCCTGGGCGGTCTGGTCCCGCTGTTCACCGCCCTCATCAGCATCCCGCTGGGCTTCTTCATGTCCAACGACGCCTTCTTCTTCGGGATCCTGCCCGTGCTGGCGGAGTCGGCCTCCACCTACGGCATCCACCCGATGGAGATCGCCCGCGCCGGGGTCGTGGGGCAGATGGCCCACATGATCGGCCCGGCCTCCGCGCCGCTGTGGGTGCTCCTGGGCCTGCTGAAGAAGGAGCTCGGCGACTTCCAGCGCTTCGCCATCGGCTGGGTCGTCGTGGTCTCCCTGATCTTCGCCGGGTTCTGCGTCCTCACTGGCGCGATCTCCGTCTCCCTCTGAGCGCGCCCGGGTCCCCCGCGAGACGGGGGACCCGGGACCCGCCACACCGCTCCACCCGATGTCTCTACTCGAACCGATCCACGCACGCAGCGTCAACGACTGCGCGTCGACAGATGGGAACACCACGATGAGCACCGCCTCCACCGCGACGACCACCGCGACGACCCCGGCCGCGCCTGCCGTGGGGTCGAAGCAGTACAGCCTCGCCGTCCTGCACGGCGACGGCATCGGCCCGGAGATCGTCCCGGCCTCGGTGAAGATCCTCGACGCGGCCGTGGCCGCCGCCGGCGCCACGCCCATCGCCTGGACCGAGCTGCCGTTGGGGCGCTCCGCCATCGACGAGTACGGCGAGCACACCCCCACCAAGACCCTCGACGCCCTCGACGAGGTCGACGGCTGGCTGCTGGGCCCCCACGACAGCGCCGCCTACCCCGAGCCCTACCGCTCCCAGCTGAACCCTTCGGGCACCATCCGCAAGCACTTCGGCCTCTTCGCCAACATCCGTCCCGCCAAGGCCTTCCGCGGCGGCAACGCCATCGTCGAGGGCACCGACCTGGTCATCGTGCGGGAGAACACCGAAGGCTTCTACGCCGACCGCAACACCTTCGCCGGCACCGGCGAGATGATGCCCACCCCCGACGTGGCGATCATGCACGGCATCATCACCCGCGCCGCGACCGAACGCATCGCCCACGAGGCCTTCCAGTTGGCCCGCACCCGCGACAAGCGCGTGACCATCGTCCACAAGGCCAACGTGCTGAAGATGACTACCGGTCTCTTCCGCGACGTCTGCCGCGAGGTGGGGAAGCAGTACCCCGACGTCGCCATCAACGACTTCCACATCGACGCCGCCACCGTGCACCTGGTGCGCCGGGCGGACAAGTTCGACGTCATCGTCACCGAGAACATGTTCGGCGACATCCTCTCCGACCTCGCCGGGGAGGTCGCCGGCTCCCTCGGCATCGCGCCCTCGATCAACTCTTCCGCCACCCACGCCATGGCTCAGGCCTCGCACGGTTCGGCTCCCGACATCGCCGGGCGCGACATCGCCAACCCGATCGCGATGATCCTCTCCAGCGCGATGCTGCTGCGCTGGTTGGCGGCGAAGTTCGACGACGAGAAGATCGCCCGCGCCGCTGACATCGTCGAAGCCGCCGTCGACCTCACCGTCGCCGAGGGCGCCACCACCCCTGACATGGGCGGCACCTCCTCCTGCAGCGGCTTCGCCGACGCCGTCGTGGCCGCGACCGCGCGCGTCTGACGGTTCGCAGTACCGGGTAGCGACCCGCCCAACCGGGCGGGTCGCGGCCCGGATCGCACCGGACCGCGTAGGACCGGAGCGCACCGGATCGCGCCGCACCGGATCGCGCCGCACCGGACCGCGCCGCACCGGACCGCGCAGGACGATCACCGACCGCACGCCGCAGGAGAACCCATGTCCCCCGCTCAGCTCCCCGCCCAGCTCCCCGCTGGGAGCGCCCCGCGTCCGCTGGTCGCGCTCATCAGTGCCACCCCGGCCTCCATTCCGCCGGTCACCGCCGCCTTCGCCGACGCCTTCCCCGACGCGGTGCTGTGGAACATCCTCGACGACCGCCTCCTGCCTGAAGCCGAACAGCGCGGTGGGGTCACCGACGAACTGGCTCAGCGGATGGGCCGCCTCATCGAGCACGCCGTGCGCGAGGGTGCTGACGCTGTGCTGCTGACCTGCTCGCTGTACGGGCCGGTCACCGCCGCCCTGCGTGAGGCAGCCCCCGTGCCGCTGCTGCCCCCCGACGGCGCGGCCTTCGACGCCGTCCTGCGCTCCGGTCACCGTCGGATCCTGCTGGTGGCCTCCAACCCGGCCTCGATGAACGACAGCCGGCGACGGCTGCTGCAGCAGGCCGCGAGCGAAGGCCTCCAGGTGGAGGTCGACGCGGTGGTCGTGCCCGGCGCGGTGCGACCCGCGTTGGAGGGGGACCAGGAGGCTTTGACCGAGGCCCTGTACTCCGCCCTGCTGCCGGCCCTGGCCGAGCACCCCGACACCGGGGCGGTGCTGCTGGCGCAGTACTCCCTGGCCCCAGCCGCACCGGCGCTGGCCTCCGAGCTGGGCCGGCGCGTCTACAGCAGCCCGCAAGCGGCAGCGGAGCTGCTGCACCAGCAGCTGACGGCGGGCGTGCGGTGACCGACTCCACGTCCAGCCCCATCTCCAACCCCACGTTCAACCCGCTGTCGAGCCCGTTGTCGAGCCCGTTGTCGAGCCCGTTGTCGAGCCCGGTGTCGAGCCCGTTGTCGGACTATGGGACTGCTCCCGTGATCGGTGCCATCGCTGATGACTTCACCGGGGCCACCGACGTCGCTGTGGCCTTCCGCCGTGCCGGTCTGCGTGTCGCGGTGCACTTCGGTGTCCCCACTGCCGCCTCGGCTGCGGTCGAGGCGGGCTTGGATGCGGTCGTGGTTGCGTTGAAGTCGCGCACGATCGAGCCCACCGAAGCGGTCGAGCAGTCTTTGCAGGCTGCGCGCTGGCTGCAGGATCAAGGCGTCCGTCAGCTGTACTTCAAGTACTGCTCGACCTTCGACTCCACCGCTCGCGGCAACATCGGCCCCGTCGCTGACGCGCTGCTGGAGCTCACAGGAGCCGCCACCACCGTGGTAGTGCCGGCTTCCCCGGCCCACGGCCGCACCCAGTACCTGGGCAACCTGTTCGTCGGTGACGTGCCGCTGGCGGAGTCTCCCATGCGCCACCACCCGCTGACGCCGATGACCGACAGCAACGTGCAGCGTCTGCTGCAGGGGCAGACCACGCATCCCACCGCGCTGCTCACCCGATCGGTGGTGGCCCGCGGCGCGGCAGCGGTGCGCCAGTCGCTGCAGGCCGCGGCTGCCGCCGGCACCGACTACGTCGTCGTCGACGCCCTCGACGAGCAGGACCTGCTCACCATCGGGCAGGCGTGCGTTGACCTGCCCCTGCTGACCGGGGCCGCCGGCCTGGCTGGTGGCCTCGGCGCCGCCCTGGCTCAGCGCGAGCGCGCCGTGTCACAGCGAGCCGCAGGGACGGCATCGCCCCCCGTCGAGGGCACGCTGAGTGCGGATGCGCCCGGTGCGGATGCGACGGGTGGGGACGTGCCCGGTGGGGACGTGCCCGGTGGGGGACCGGCTGCGGTGCTGGCCGGCAGCTGCTCCGCTCGCACCCTGGAGCAGCTCACCGCGCTGCGCACTGCAGCCCCCGGGAGCTCCGCGCACCCGGCGCACTTCCTGGACGCGGTGCAAACCCCTGACGCCGCAGCCTTGGCCGAGCAGGCTTTGAACTGGTACGAGCAGCAGGACCCCGCCGGCCCCGCCCCGCTGATCTACTCCTCCCAGCCGCCGCAGCAGCTGCGCGCTGCGCAGCAGGCCCTCGGTGTCGAACGGGCCTCGCTGATCCTGGAGGAGGCCACCGGCCTCATCGCCCGCGGCCTCGCCGAGCGGGGAGTTCGTCGCCTGGTCGTGGCCGGTGGGGAGACCTCCGGTGCAGTCGTCACCGCCTTGGGCGTCAGCGACGGGCTCATCGGCTCCGAGGCCGCCCCCGGTGTCCCCTGGATCCGCACCGCACGCCCCGAGACCGGCCGTGGTGCCACCCAGGGGGCCGACGACGGAGACGGCAGGCACCTGTGGTTGCTGCTCAAGTCCGGCAACTTCGGCGACCCGCAGCTGCTCGTGCGCGCCGCCGACACGGCGAGCCCGGCCAGCTCCGGTGACACGGGGAGCCCGGCCAGCTCCGGTGACACGGCGAGCCCGGCCAGCTCCGGTGACACGGCGAGCCCGGCCAGCTCCGGTGACACCGCCACCGAGACCGCGGTGCCGGCGTGAGCGCCCCGGGAGCGTCGAAGGCGGCGGGAACGAGCCGGCCGGGTGCTGCTGAGACCAGCGGGGAGGATCAGCTGCGCCGTGACGTCGTCGCGTGCGCCCGGTCACTGTTCACCCGCGGCCTGACCCACGGCAGCACCGGCAACATCAGTGTCCGCACCCAGGGTGGGTTCCTCATCACCCCCACCGGCTCCAGCCTGGGCACCGTCGAACCCGACGAGCTGTCCCTGGTTGACCTGACCGGCACCCACCTGGAGGGGCCGAAACCCTCCAAGGAGGCGTTCCTGCACGCCGCGGTGCTGCGGGCCCGCCCCGGGACGAACGCGGTGGTGCACACCCACTCCACCCACGCTGCGGCCGTCTCCTGCCTGGACGGCCTCGACCCAGCCGACGCCCTGCCCCCGCTGACCGCCTACTTCGCCATGCGCATCGGCACCCTGCCCCTGCTGCCCTACCACGCCCCCGGCGACACCGCGCTGGAGGCGCTCGCCGAGGACACCGCCCGCAGCCACCTGGCAATGCTGCTCAGCAACCACGGCCCCGTCGTCGCCGGCGCCACGCTCAGCGCGGCACTGGACGCCCTGGAAGAGCTGGAGGAGACCGCGAAGCTGCACCTGCTGCTCACCGGGCACCGCACTCGCCCGCTGACCCCGCACGAGGCCGCCCGCCTCGCCCCCTGACCCTGAAGGCCGGTTGTGACTCTGCCCTGGCCCTGGCCCTGCCCTGGTCGCGACCTCGCCCTGTGACCCTTCGCCTCGAGGCGAGCGGAAGAGGAGAACAGCTGTGAACCCTGTGCACTCCGGATCGGCCGCTGCAGCCGCAGCGCCCAGCATCGTCGTCCACACCAGCGAACGCCCTGAGGGCGCCGCGGCGCTGCGCTGGGCGCTGCAGCACGTCGAGGAGCGAGCCGCCCAGTACCCCGGAACCACCACCGTCCACGTGGTCCTCAGCCACAGTGACCGTGAAGGGGGGCGCACGTTCTTCTCCCCGGCGGTCCTGGAGGACCTGCAGGCGCAGCTGAGCGGCTCCGGCCTGCCGCACCAGGTGCACGAACCCACCGATGACCCCGCCGGGCAGGTCATCGACCTCGCCGAGAACGTGCAGGCGCAGCTGGTCGTCACCGGCGTGGCGCGACGCTCCGCCACGATGAAGTTCATCCTGGGCAGCCACACCCAGCGCATCCTCCTAGGCGCGGACTGCCCGGTCGTGGCCGTCAAGCACTGACCCGCGAGACCCACGAAGGTGTCCGCTCACCGATCCGCGCGCGGTCTGTGCAGGTAGCGCAAACCCGGCCAGCGGAACCCGGAGCAGCACGCTCACCACGGATCAACGCGCGTCACCGGTACGACGACCTTCCTCGCCGTGGGCTGAGGAAAGCCCTGCCGCCTGCGGAAGCACCATCCATCTCGAGAGACGAGCCCATGGCCCCCCACGACATCCAACCCCTGCGCTACCAGCTGCCTGACCGTAACCTCGGCCTGGACCTGATGCGTGCCACCGAGGCCGCGGCGATGGCGGCGGGACAGTGGGCCGGACGGGGAGAGAAGAACAGCGGCGACGCCGCAGCGGTCGACGCCATGCGGGAGGTGCTCGCCGGGGTGTCCATGCGCGGGCGCATCGTCATCGGGGAGGGGGAGAAGGACGAAGCGCCGATGCTGCACAACGGTGAGCTCGTCGGGGACGGCAGCGGCCCGCAGATCGACATCGCCGTCGACCCCGTCGACGGCACCACCCTGCTGGCCAGCGGCATGCCCAACGCCATCGCCGTCATCGCCGCCTCCGACCGCGGCAGCATGTACGACCCCCGTGACGTCTTCTACATGCACAAGCTCGTCGTCGGCCCCGCAGCAGCCGGCCGCGTCGACATCGACGCCCCCGTGGCCGACACCATCGCCACGGTGGCCAAGGCGAAGGCAGTGGGCGGCGCCGACATCACCGTCGCCATCCTGGACCGCCCGCGTCACGCCGGGTTGATCAGCGCGGTACGTCAGGCCGGAGCGCGCATCAAGCTCTTCTCCGACGGCGACGTCGCCGCCTCCATCGCCGCGGCGAGCCCCGGCTCCTCGATCGACATCCTGCTGGGGATCGGCGGTACTCCCGAAGGCATCATCACCGCGTGCGCCATGAAGGCCATGGGTGGACAGATCCAAGCTCGCCTGCACGCCGGTGACGACGATGCCCGCCGCCGCGCATTGGAGGCCGGACACGACCTCCATCGGATTTTGCACACCGACGACCTCGTGGCTGGCGACAACACCTTCTTCGTCGCTACCGGCATCACCGACGGGGACCTGCTGGCCGGGGTCCACTACGTCCCGGGGGGTGCGCGGACCAGATCGCTGGTGATGCGCTCACGCAGCGGCACCGTCCGCTCCGTCACCAGCGATCACTGCCTGAGCAAGGTGGAGCGCTACAGCGGCGGCGCGGACCTGGGCGCGGACCTGGGCGCAGATCGGGGTGCGGACCCGCTGTAGGCGGCGCTGCGGTGCCGCGTGTGGACTCATCGCGGCGGAAGGTTCGTCGAACCGGCCCGATTGGTGGGCTGGTCGAGGGGTGTCGGCGTGGATGCCTAGAACGGGCACTCGAGCCGGCAGCGGCCGCTTCTGCACTCACGCACCCGAAGAGGAAGAACGTCATCAGCCGGGCCAACGGCGCACGCCGGAAACAAGGGGCCTCGACGACATCAGCGCACGGCGGCTGCTTCTTGCGCCCGGTACAGTCGCGTGCTCATCAAGCCCAGTAGCGAAGCGGTCGCTGCTGGACGAAGGCCAGCGGAGGCAGGGTGCGTGATGCCCAGGGAGGATCCGGATGATCACGTCGTCCCGTCTCGCGCCGGCGGGGCGCGCGACGTCGACGGCCTCGGCGGTGGTGGCGGCCCTGTCCGGCTCGGTACTGCTGGTCGGGTGCGCTCTCATGCCACCTCAAGACTCCTCACACGTCCCTCCGCCCGGCTCAGCCCCAGCATCGGCGCCAGCATCGGCGCCAGCATCGGCGCCAGCATCGGCGCCAGCATCGGCGTCAGCATCGGCGTCAGCATCGGCGTCAGCATCGGCGTCAGCATCGGCGTCAGCATCGGCGTCAGCATCGGCGTCGACGCTGGCGGGGCCCGCACAGGCGCCGGCGAGCGACTCCTCGCCTCCTGTGGCCCTCCCGCCGGTAGACGGCGGGTTCGACTACCAACTGGGCGGGCCTCACACCCCACCGCCAGGGGTGAGCATCGTGGAGCGCGACCGCATTGAGGCCCCGGCTCAGGTGGGGTACGACATCTGCTACGTCAACGGCTTCCAGACCCAGCCCGAGGACTCGGCCGTCTTCGCGGCGCAGCACCCTGAGCTGCTCGTGCTGGTCAACGGCGCGCCGCTGGTCGACGAAGGCTGGCCCGATGAGTACCTCTTCGACACCTCCACGGCCCGTGGGCGGGCTGCGCTGGTCCAGATCGTGGGAGCGTGGATCACCGGGTGCGCCGACGCCGGGTACGAGGCCGTGGAGATCGACAACGTGGACTCCTACACCCGCTCACGGTCCGTCCTCACCGTCGAGGACAACCTCGCGCTCGCGCAGGAGTACGCCCGGTTGGCCCACGCGGCTGGTCTGGCCATCGCGCAGAAGAACACCGCCGAGCAGTCGGTGCGGCTGCGGGCGATGGGGTACGACTTCGCGGTGACGGAGTCTTGTGTCGAGTTCGAGGAATGCTCGGCCTACCAGGACCAGTACCCCGTCGTGCTGGACGTCGAGTACACCGACGAGCTGGGGGACGACGGCTTCACCGCGGCGTGCCGCGACGGTGACCATCCCAGATCCATGATCCTGCGTGATCATGACTTGGTCACCCCTGAGGACCCGGGATACACCTACCGGCGCTGCGGCACCTGATGTCCCCACGCCGCGGGACAGTACCCGGCCACCTACCGCGGTTTCCCCGCCCGCCCCAGCGTCAGTGAGCGAATTCCGGGGCTCACGCGCGCGGACGAACCACCGGCTCCACGGAGTCGGCAATGAGGTGCCGGATGGGGTCGGATGGAGTCGTAGGAGCGGGCGTCGTGGGTGGGGGTGAGGTGAACCCAGTCAGTGAGGGTGATGATTCGTGCGAGGTCGTGGCGCACCCGGGAGGGGTTGCTGTCGACCAGGGCGCGCATCAGCAGCGGGCGTCAACGCGCCAGCCATCACGACGAGACGCGCTAGGACGGTCGTCTTGCCGGGTCGAAACGATCCAGCTGTGCCAGGAGGTGCTCCAGCCGTGCCGGTGAGTACTTCATGTTGGTTCTGATACCCGTTCCTGACGGCCCGGCATCATCGGGTGAAGGCGGCAACCTTTGGTCACGTCGCCTCGGTGAGGGCCAGCAGGC
The DNA here is from genome assembly GCF_000017305.1 of Kineococcus radiotolerans SRS30216 = ATCC BAA-149. Taxonomy (GTDB): domain Bacteria; phylum Actinomycetota; class Actinomycetes; order Actinomycetales; family Kineococcaceae; genus Kineococcus; species Kineococcus radiotolerans. The sequence goes on from NC_009664.2 coordinate 4,528,511, forward strand.
CGTCGCGGGCGAGGCCGATCTCGTCGTCGTTGATGTAGGCGCCCATGGCGAGGGCGGCGGCGACACCTTCGGCGGCGAACTGCACGATCAGGGTGCGTTGGGGGTCGAGGCCGTCGCGGGCGAAGGTCTCGCGCCACCAGTTCGCGTCGGTGTGCAGGAGGTCGGCGACTTCGGCGATGACGTCGACGCCGTTCCAGGCGGAGGGGGCGAAGGTGTTGACCGCTTCCTGGCTGGAGCCGCACAGGGCGCGCACGTAGCCGCGCAGGACCTTGCCGGGGCGGTTCTCGGCGAGGTCGACGTGGGCCATCACTTCGTCGCGGAAGCGGGCGAGGCCGGCTTCGACGACGGCGATGATGAGGGCGTCGCGGGTGGGGAAGTGGTAGAGCAGCCCGCCCTTGGAGACTTCGGCGCGCGCGGCGACGTCGGCGAGGCTGAAGCCGGTGCCGCGTTCGTGCAGCAGCTGGTCGGTGGCTTCGAGCAGGGCGCGGCGGGTGCGTTCACGGTCCCTGGTCGCAGGCTGGGCCCTGGTCGCGGGCTGCTCGCGGGTGGGCGAGGGCTTGCGGCTCGTCGTCGCCTTGGCTGTCTTCGTGGCTGTCTTCTTGTCCGTCGTGGCGCCGGCGCCCGACGTCGTCGGGGTGGTGGCTCGCTGCCCGGTGGGGCTCATCGTGCGGTGTCCTTTCCGAGCGGGGAGGGGATGGTGCGCCAGGCGACGATTGCGGACACGACCAGCAGCAGCGCCGCGATCACGGAGGTGACCTGCATGGCCTCGGTGAAGGCGTGCTGGGCGGCGGCCATGATGCCAGTCGCGGCGGTGGTGTCCAGTGAGCCACGCCCCAGGGCGGCGGCTGCTCCGGCGAGGGAGTCTTCGATCGCGGTCCGCAGGCCATCGGGCAGCGTCGCGGGCAGCGCACCGGAGCCTTCGAGGTTGGCGCGGTAGAGGGCGACCTGGAGCGAGCCCAGGACGGCGATGCCCAGGGCCACGCCGAGCTCGTAGGCGGTTTCTGAGACCGAGGACGCCGCGCCGGCGCGTTCCTTGGGGACGGCGCTGACCACGGCGTCGGTGGCCAGGGTGGTGGACAGGCCCGCGCCCAGACCGCAGACGGCGATGGCCACGCACAGCAGCAGGTACCCGGAGACGCCTTCGGCGGCGGCCAGCAGGCCCAGGCCGAGGGCGGAGGTGAGCATGCCGATCGCGATGGCCCGCCCACGCCCGAAGCGGCCCAGGACGAAGCCGGCGATGGCGATCACGGCCATCGAGGCCAGCGTGGCGGGCAGTTCGATCAGCCCGGCCTGCAGAGGGCTCAGGCCCCGGACCAGCTGCAGGTACTGGGAGAAGAAGAACAGCAGCCCGATGAAGGCGAAGATCGCGATGGTCTCGGCGGCGACGGCCCCGGCGAAGGCGGGCACCTTGAACAGCGAGACGTCGACCAGCGGGTGGGTCAGGCGCCGCTGACGGCGCACGAACACCGCACCGGCGATCAGGCCGATGACGGCGGTGAGCACGACGGAGGCGTCGAAGCCGCTGCCGGCCAGGTGCTTGATGGCGTAGACGATCGGGACGATGGTCAGCACCGACAGGGCCGCGGAGGGCAAGTCGATGCGGTTGCCGGCCGGGTTGCGCGATTCGGGCAGCAGGGCGATACCGGCGATCAGGACGATGAGCATGACGGGGACGTTGAGCAAGAAGACCGAGCCCCACCAGAAGTGCTCCAGCAGTGCCCCACCGATGAGGGGGCCGATGGCCGCGCCGCCGGTGGCGCCGGCGGCCCAGACCGCGACGGCGGTGGCGCGCTGGCGGGGGTCATCGAAGAGGTTGCGCAGGATCGACAGGGTCGAGGGCATGATCATCGCGCCGAAGAAGCCGAGGAAGGCGCGGGCGGCGATGAGCAGTTCGGGGTTGGGGGCGAAGGCACCCAGGGTGGAGCTGAGGCCGAAGCCGACGCTGCCGATGAGCAGCAGGCGTTTGCGCCCGACGCGGTCGGCGACGTTGCCCATCGTCACCAGCAGTCCGGCGATCATGAAGGAGTAGATGTCGCCGGTCCACAGGATCTGGGTGCCGCTGGGGTTCAGGTCAGCGGTCAAGGCGGGGATGGCCAAGGCCAGGACGGTGCCGTCGACGGCGAGGAGCACCACGGCCAGAGTGAGGACGATCAGGGCCAGCCAGGCGCGCTTGCCGGCGCGGGCGGGACCGGCGCCGGTGGTGACGCCGATGACGCCGGTGGGGCCGGCAGTGCCAGTCGGGCCGGTGGGGCCGGCGGGAGGAGTCGTGGTCACCTGACCACCATATACGTTTTAGTCGGTACAACAAGCCGATCGGTCAGTTGGGGTCCGAAAGAGTGACCAGCGAGGAGCTTCGCTGGGGCTGGGGCTGGGGCTGATGCAGCGGGGCAGGTCATCGCTCTCCAGGTCGTGCCTCTGGTGCTGCGCAACGGGGATCGATGTCTGAGATCAGTGTCTGGGGTCCTGGCTGGGGCCGTCCTGGCTGGGGCCGTCCTGAGCGGCGGCCTCCGAGGCGGCGGGTGAGGCGGCGGGTGAGGCGGCGGGTGAGGCGGGTCGCGGCGCTCGGGTCAGGCGCTGGATGAGGGGGTTCGCCAGGGGGCCGTGCAGGAGCACGCTGCCCAGCAGGGTCAGCACCGTGATGAGCAAGACGGTGTCGGCCACCACCCCGGTCAAGGAGTTGTAGGCCAGCAGACCGAAGACGATGGACGTCGTCCCTCGCGCCCCCAGCACCCCCAGCAGCACCCGTTCACGACCCGGCATCCCAGAGCGCGCGGTGCCGACCCACACCGGCAGCAGACGCACGAGCGTCAGGGCCACCAGCGTGAAGAGCAGCACCGGCCACGGCACGCCCCCGGCGAAGGCGAGCACGCAGGCGCTGCCCACCAGGAACCACACCGCCATCACCGCCAAGCCGGTCACGTCGTGCAGGAAACGGAAGTCCTCCTCCCGGGTGAGCAGGAGCTGCTGGCGCTCGCCGTCTGGCCGTGTCCTAGCGGCCAGGGCTGCTACGACGCGGTGCACGTTGGCGAAGACGGCCCCGGCCACGAAGGAGGCGACGAAGCCGTTGCCGTTCCAGGCCAGCGTCACGGCGTACGTCAGCAGCGGGGCCATCAGCACCAACATCCGCCGCGCCGAGGCGTCCACCCAGCCGCGGGCGGCGGCCGCGTGCAAGCCGCCAGCCAACGCGGCGCCGACGACCACCCCCACCACCAGAGCCTTCAGGGCGTACGGCAGCGCGGTGGCCAGCCCACCGAGAGGGTCCTCCTGACCGCGCGGTCCAACGGCCAGGGCGATCGCGAAGAGGAACAGCGGGGAGATAAGAGCGTCGTTGTAGCCGCTCTCCAGGTTCAGTGTCGTCCGCACCCGGCTGCTCAGCCGCGTGTGCTTCAGCAGACGTTCGGCGGCGGCGAAGTCGGTGGGGACCACGATGCAGGCGATCACCAGCAGGACCGGCCACGTCAAGCCGCCCTGGGCCCCAGGGCCGCCGAGCAGAGGCACACCCAAGGCCACCGTCAGTCCGATGCTCAGGGGCATCGCCAGCAGCAGGACCCGTGCCAGCAGTCGGGGATGAGACCCGAAGAGTCGTCCCCCGCGCACCATCGTGGCGTCGGAGAACAGCAGCAGCGCCAAGACGACTTCGACCACGTGCTGAGCCACGGTGGTGTTCAGCGCCTCGACGGCCGAGCCTGACGTCAGCAGCGGCGCCAGTGCCCCCATCACCAGCATCGCCGTCGCGGGGCCGGCCAGCCAGCGGTCCAGCACTCGCGCCAGCAGCGAGCGCACGATGATCGCGCCCGCGATCATCGCCAGGGTCAGCGTCACCGTCCGGCCTCACCGGTATCGGCGGCGGCGGCGGAGGAGGCGGAGGAGGCGGCGGTATCGGTATCGGCGTCGGTGCCGTTCTCGGCTGTGGTCGGGGCCAGCCTGCTGCTCGCTTGCACTCGCCTCACGTACGTCACGCGTCCTCCATCACCTGGTCACGAGCCAGTCATGGGCTCGAACATCCACCTTACAGACTATATGGTCGGCAAAACAGACCGCGTAGACTTCTCGTGCGTACGCTGCCAGTCCACTGCGCACGACGTCCGTTCTTCCCATCGGCGCCTCAGAGAGCGACCCCAACCGTGATCTCCCTCCACCGCACCTGCGGACCGTTGCCCCCTCAGGCGCCGTCCGTTCCGGCACCGCTCGTTCAGCCGTCCGTTCAGACGTCGCTACCGCAGACTCTGAGGCTTCTCGCGCAGCCCACGGATGCTGGCCGACCATCGAAAAGCTGCGCCCGCCCCGCCGCCTTGCGGGCGGTCGCTTTCCGGGCAGTTGCCTTCCAGGCAGTCGCCTCCCAAGCAGTTGAGGAGCGGGTTGTCGCCCGAGGTGCCTCCCGTATTCGCGCTGAGCATGACCGCGCCAGCGGAGGTCGCTCGTGACGGGGGCGGTGACTGGGGCGACGGACCGGTCGATGGAGCCGTCGATGGAGCCGTCGACGGGGCGGTCGACGGAGCAGTCGTTCGAGGGGTCGATGAGGCGTTCGCCGTCACTGGTCGCCCGGGCTGCCACAGCCATCACGCTGCTCTACTCCGCCTTCGGCGTCATGTCGATCTTGCTGGCCTTGACCCCGGCGGTGCGCGCTGTGGCCGAGCAGGTCGACTTCGAGCGCAACGCGTGGGTCTACGTCCTGGGCTGGCCCAGCTTCGGATACGGCACCCTCCTGCTGCTGCTGGCCCGCTCCCTGCGCAAGCGCAAGCGGGCCGCCTGGCGGGTCCTGGCCGCCGTCGTCACCCTCAACACCCTCGGCGCCGTGGCCCTGGTGCTCACCTACCGCAACGCCCAGGCGTGGGCGGTGCTGGCCGTCTTCGTCCTGCTGCTGGCGGTGGTGCTCTACGCCCAGCCCGCGTTCACCGTACTGGGGGACCCGAAGAACCTGCGTGCGGCGGTGAGGGTGCTGGCGGTGCTGCTGGGGGTGTGCCTGCTGCTGGGCAGCACGCTCGTGACGGTCCTGGACGCCTCCCACGCCGGGTACCTGCAGCACCTGGCCTACACCTTCACCGCCGCGCTGACCTCGGTGGAGCTGTTCGAACCCGGACCGCTCACGCTGCAGTTGCCGCACTGGGTCGGTGTGCTGCTCAACACCATCGGCACCCTCGCCCTGCTGGGAGCCGGCTGGGCCCTGTTCGGGCCCCGCCGCGATCAGCGCGCCCACACCGCGGCCGACGACGCCGCCCTGCGCCGGCTGCTGGCTACGGCCGGCCCCCAAGACTCCCTGGGCTACTTCGCCCTGCGCCCGGACAAGTCGCTCGTCTTCTCCGCCAGCGGCAAGGCGGCCATCGCCTACCGCACCATCGGCGACGTCTGCTTGGCCAGCGGTGACCCGCTGGGGCACTCCTCGGCCTGGCCGGAGGTCATCGAGGCGTGGAGGATGCTGCTGCGCGAGCACGGCTGGATCCCCGCCGTCCTGGGCGCCTCCGAACGCGGCGCCCAGGCCTACGCCACCGCGGGCCTAGACGCCCTGGAACTGGGCGATGAAGCAGTAGTGGACACCACCACCTTCTCCCTGGAAGGCCGCGCGGTGCGCAGCCTGCGCCAGGCCGTCAACCGCGTCGCCCGCACGGGGATGAGCGTCCGGCTGCGCCGGCAAGGTGACGTAGCCCCCGCTGAGCTGGTTCGGCTGGCCGAGCTCGCCGAGCACTGGCGAGCCGGTGAGGTCGAGCGGGGCTTCTCCATGGCGTTGGGCCGGGTGGGCGAGCCCGGTGACGACGACCTGCTGATCGCCGAGTGCCTCGACGCGCAGGGTCGTAGCTGCGCCTTGCTGACCTTCGTGCCCTGGGGGAGGGACGGCTTGTCGCTGGATCTGATGCGCCGGGACCGTGACGTGGAGCTCAACGGCCTGACCGAGTTCGCCGTGACCTCGGTCCTGACCCATGCCCCAGAACTCGGCGTCCAGCGAGTGTCGCTGAACTTCGCCGTTTTCCGCACCGCCTTCGACCGCGGTGGCCGGCTAGGCGCCGGCCCCGTCCTGCGGCTGTGGCGGCGAGTGCTCACCTTCGGGTCCCGGTGGTGGCAGCTGGAGTCCCTGTACCGGGCCAACGTGAAGTACCAGCCGCAGTGGACCCCCCGCTTCCTGTGCTTCGCCAGTGCCCGCGACGTCCCCAAGATCGGCATTGCCGCGGCCCGCGCGGAAGGCTTCCTCCCCTCCAAGCTACCCGGCTGACCGGTGGCCCGCCCCCACGCAGACCGTCGACAGCCCTTGCGGCCATGAGCTGTCGAAGCCTGTTCGTGCTCACATGAACCACTGCCTCGAAGGAGAACCGGACATGCTCATCGATCGCCGAGAACCCCGCCGGATCCGAGGAGAACAGCCATCACCCGCCTGGACCGGGAGAGGTCGGGTGCGACGACATGGGTGATCTGCTCTCCCCGGACCGGTTGCTGACCACCTTCGGCGCCTTCGGCATCTTTGTCGTCCTCTTCGCCGAGACGGGCCTGCTCATCGGCTTCTTCCTGCCCGGGGACACCTTGTTGATCGCGGCCGGTCTGCTGGCCGCGACCCCGGTCACCGCTGCGGTGCACCTGGATCTGGGGGCGGTGCTGGTGGGGGCGGTCGCCGGGGCCCTGATCGGCGCGCAAGTCGGTTACCACATCGGGCGCCGGTTCGGTCCCGGGTTGCTGCAGCGACCGGAGGGTTCACGCATCGGCGCGGGCATGCGCCGCTCTCAGGACCTGCTGGAGCGTTTCGGTCCGGGCAAGGCCATCGTGCTGGCCCGGTTCGTCCCTGTGGCCCGCACCCTGATGAACCCCCTGGCCGGAGCCACCGGTGTGCCGGCGCGCCGGTTCCTGCTGTGGCAGGCAGCCGGCGGGGTGCTGTGGACCGTAGGCATCATCCTGCTCGGCTACTTCCTCGGTGCCACCGTCCCGAACATCGAGGTCTACCTCATCCCGGCCTTGATCCTCATCACCGTAGCCAGCGTGTTGCCCCTGGTTGTGCGCTCGATGCGGCAACGCCGCACCACCGAGAGGCAGCAGGCGAACACCGACCAGACCGACGTCCTCAGCTGACCCCGGCTAAGTCGTGACCGTGCCCAGGACCCGCTCCGCAGGATGGGCATCGAGAGGGAGGAACTGGTGACGCACCAGCGACTGCGCGTCAAAGCTTGGCGTCTGCCCGGAGACACGCACAGGACGCGGATCCCGCTCAAGCTGATCCGCCTCGCCGCTGTCCGCGCCCTGTTGCGCACGGGGCTGCGACACCTTAGTGCGCCGGACATTACCCGCGAAGTACTCGCCATCACCGGGACTCGCACGAAGCGACGGCCCTGAATGCCAGCCGCGTCATCAGCCGCGGCGTCAGCAACGGTGTCATCAGCCGTGTCGTCGGTCGCGTCACCACTCGAGGCACAGCATGCGGCGCCTGAGCGTCCTGGGCCTGAGCGTTCTACATCGCAAGGTTCTGTGCTCGACGGTTCGGCGGCGGGTGGAGCCGGTGCGGGGTGTCCAGGGATGGAGCACCGCGTGCAGATCACGCGACTGCAGTCGGTCGTGGACCGGCCGGAGAAGGCCTCTGATCCACTTTCAGACCATCCGTGCTTTACAGCCGACCGATCGGTACGTAAGGTGGTGCTCAATAGCCAAGGGGCCCGTCGCACGCCGCAGTCACCCACACGTCACGCGACTCCCCTCACCGACCTTCAGCCGCCGTCCCCCGCGCTACCGAGCCAACTGGGGTAGCGGCGCAAGATCACGATGAACGGAGCACGACCATGAGCAGTGCCATCACCCGATCCGTCGACCGATCTGTCGACGTCGTCGTCGTGGGCGCCGGCCTCGCCGGTTTGGCCGCCGCCGACCAGCTCGTTCAGGCCGGCCACGACGTCGTCATCGTCGAGGGTCGTGACCGTATCGGCGGCCGGATCCACACCACCGAGGTCGCCGGCGTCCCCGTCGACGCCGGCGCGACCTGGGTCGGCCCGCACCACACCGAAGTGCGCGACCTCGCCAGCCGGCTCGGCGTCCAACTCGTGCCCCAGTTCCACACGGGCAAAGGATTGCTGTCCTTCAACGGGCGCCGCCGCGTCGAAAGCGCCACAGCCATGGCGCCGTGGGTTGTGCTCGACCTGACGCGGATCCTGGGCGCCCTGCAGAAGCTGGCCGACAGCCTGTCCGTCGAGGCGCCCTGGAAGCACCCGGATGCCGAGAAGCTGGACTCGGTATCCCTGGGGGAGTGGCTGACGTCCAAGCTGGCGCTCAAGGGCACCCGAAAGTTCGTGAACATGATCAGCCTGGTGCATTGGGGGGCGCCGGTCGGCGACGTCTCCCTGTTCAACGTGCTGCGCTACATCAAGACCCTCGGCAGTCTCGACATCATGCTCAGCGTCGAGGGCGGTGACCAGCAGGACCGCATCCTCGGCACAGCCCACGGACTGGTCAGCCGTTACGCCGAGGCCGTGGACGCGCCGATCCTGCTCAACTCCCCGGTGCAGCGCATCACCACCGCCGCAGAGCGCGTCACGGTCCACACCGCCGAGGGCATGATCGAGGCCCGCTACGTGATCATGACCGCTTCACCCATGCACCGCGCCCAGATCGAGTTCTCCCCGGCGCTGCCCGAGCAGCACTACGGCCTGTCCCGCAGTTGGCGGCTAGGTTCGCTGAGCAAGGCGTTCGTCGCCTACGACCGCCCCTTCTGGCGCAGCGAGGGCCTCTCGGCAGAGTCCGTCTCCGATGACGACACCGTCTTCCTCACCTTCGACGTCAGCCCTTCGCCCGAGGGTCCTGGGATTCTCATGGTCTTCTGCGACGGGCGCCGGTTCGACGGTTTCGAGGAGCCCGAACGGCGCCGTCGCGTCCTCGAGCAGGTCGTCCACCTGTACGGGGAGCGAGCCCGGCACCCCCTCGACTACACCGACTTCTCCTGGGGCAATGACTCCTTCGCTGCCGGTGGACCCAACCCCGCGGTCGCGCCGAAGGCGTGGACCTCCTTCGGGCGGTACCTGCGCGAGCCGGTCGGACTGGTGCACTGGGCCGGCAGCGAGACTGCCGACGCCTTCAGCGGAACCATGAACGGCGCCCTCCTGTCGGGACAGCGCGCAGCACGCGAGGTCACCACCCGGCTGGCGACGGAGGCAGCCACCAGCCAGTGAGGAGCAGAGCTGTCGTTCCCCCATGTGGTGACGGTCCTGCGGTGACGGTCTCCCCATGGTGGGGCCTGCCCTGACCCGCCCGGTCGACCCCGGGGATCCGATCTTTCCAGTCTCCTCCCCGCCCTTCTCCTCGCCGTTCTCCCCGCCGTCGCCCCTGTCCCCGTCGACGGTGAGCGCCGTTCCCGGCGGGGGACGACACCACATCAACCCGACCAAGCACCCAAGGAGCCTTTCGTGAAGATCCTCGTCGTGGGAGCCGGCCTGGCCGGATGCACCACCGCCCTGCACCTACGACGCAGCGGACACGACGTGACGGTGGTCGACGCCATCACCGAGCCCTACCGCGGCGGGTACATGCTGCAGCTGGACCAAAGCGCCCAACGGTTCATGCAAGACCTGGAACTGGGGGACTTGATGGAGAAGTTCTCCGTACCCGCTCCGGACATCGCCGTGCTGCGCACAAGTGCGCGCGGACACAAAACCATGACCACCCTCGACCCCAAGGGGTACCGCCTGGTGCGTCGCGGTGACCTGATCGGCGCGATCGGTGAGCGTACTGCCGCTGAAGTCCCCTTGCGCCTGGGCCGGGAACTGGCCGGCATCGAGCAGCACCTCGATCACATCGTCGCACACTTCGCTAACGGAGACGCCCAGCGCTACGACCTGCTGCTGGGTGCCGACGGGGTGCGTTCGACTGTGCGCCGTCTCACCCTGGGTCCGGACGAGGAGTTCGTCTACGACAACGGCTGGACCAACGTCTGGGTCAACGTCCCCCTTGAGGCACTGGGGCAGGACCGGTCCGAGATCTACTACGGCAAAGGCATGGGTGCCTACTTCTTTCCCTATCCCGACGGGGACCAGGCCTTGTTCCTCGCCGTCATGCCCACCGGCTCGCGCCCGGTGCACACCAGCGATCTGATCGCCGAGGTGCGCCACCGCATGAACGTCGGATCGCGGGGATTCCTGATCGCCTCCGCTCTGGCCGACGCCGATCTCGACGCCGTGCGGTTGACCCGGTTCGCGCAGGTGCGGATGCCCCGCTGGCACGCTGGCCGCGTCGTACTGGTCGGGGATGCCGCCTACTGCGTCGACCCCCTGTCTGGGGTGGGGACTACCGCGAGCTTGTTGGGCGCTGCCCGTCTGAGCCAGGCGGTAAACACGCACGGTGCAGATGTCAACGCTGCTGCGCGTGAGTACACCGCCCGTGTAGCGCCTCGCGTCAGGCTCTGGCAGCACACGACAGCAGGTCTCCTGGAGTCGGTCACTGGCTCGAGAGCGAGTCAGCGCCTCCAGGGGACCTCGCAGCTGGCCCACATTGTCACTGACCTGACGCGCGTCGGCTTGGGCCGACGCTGACTGGGCAGCCCCTACGGGCAGAGTCCAGCTCATGGACGGTCTGTGGGGTCTGCGGCGCGGAGAGCGCGGCGCGGGACGGCTGATCCTCCAGCGGCTTTCAAGCTGACGAAACCTCGGGGCCGCGGGCCGCGGGCCGCTGCGGGGTGATGTCGGTGACTAGCCCAAGATCACGCTGATTTGTCAAGCAGCGCTCTGCGTGGGTGGCGGCGTGCGATGGCCCGTCGTGAGCCGCATTGGGTCGTGGTCGGCCGGCCGGCGCAGGACCGATGGCTGGCGCGGCGCGTCAGCTCGCCGCAGGTGCCGCAGGTGCCGCAGGTGCCCAGGCGACGGTGCGGGGCGACGGTGCTGCGGGGGTGCGGCGGGGGCGCTGCACGGGTCGGGAGAGGTGGTGGCCAGGCGGCTTGGGGCTCGCGGGTGTGGATGAGGGTGGCCGCCTGCAGGAGGGGGCGAGGTCGAGGTCGCAGGTGTCGCAGAGATGGTGCAGGTCGGTGGGCTGTTCGAGGAGGACTTGCTGCACGTCGTGGAGGTGGTTGAGCTGGGCGCAGCGCGCTTGAGGTGTCGTGCAGGAGCCGCCGCGTTCGGCGCTTGAGCCGGGGAGTCGGAGGTCGACCGACGCGCGTCGGTGATTTAGGAGTAAACTACACTCTGTACCGATAATCGTCGAGGAGAGGAGACTGCCGTGCGCGCAGTCCAGTACCGGACCATCGGAGCAGCACCGGAGGTCGTGGACATCGACAAGCCGACACCGGGCCCCGGGCAGGTGCTCCTGGAGGTGACCGCCGCCGGCATCTGCCACTCCGACGACTTCGTCATGAACCTGCCCGCGGACCAGTACACCTACGGCCTGCCCCTCACCTTGGGCCACGAGGGCGCCGGGCGTGTCGCCGAACTCGGCCCGGGCACCACGGGCATCGACATCTGCACCGACGTCGTCGTCTACGGTCCGTGGGGCTGCGGCACATGCCACGCCTGTGCGCAGGGCAAGGAGAACTACTGCTCGCGCGCGGCGGAGCTGGGCATCAACCCGCCCGGACTGGGTGCCCCCGGGGCGCTGGCCGAGTTCATGATCGTCGACTCCCCGCGTCACCTGGTGCCGATCGGCGACCTCGACCCGGTGGCGACCGTGCCGCTGACCGACGCCGGCCTCACCCCCTACCACGCGATCAAGCGCTCGCTGCCGAAGCTGCGCGCGGGCTCGACCGCGGTCGTCATCGGCACCGGTGGCCTGGGTCACCTCGCCATCCAGATCCTGCGCGCACTCTCCCCCGCCCGCGTCCTCGCCCTCGACGTCACCGAGGAGAAGCTCGCGCTGGCCACCGCCGTCGGCGCCCACGACGTCGTCCTCTCCGACGCCGACGCGGCCGCGAACGTGCGCAAGGCGCTGGGTGGGCGCGGAGCCGACCTCGTCCTGGACTTCGTCGGCGCCCAGCCCACGATCGACACCGCGATGGCGGTGGCCGGGGTGGAGTCCGACGTCACCATCGTCGGGATCTCCAGCAAGCCCGCCGCCGCGCAGGTCGGCTTCTTCCGCCAGGCCTACGAGGCGTCGGTGACCGTCCCGTACTGGGGTTCGCGCGGTGAGCTCATCGAGCTGATCGACCTCGCCCACCAGGGCGTGTTCGACGTGCACACCGAGACGTTCGCGATGGCTGAGGCCCCCACGGCGTACGAGCGTCTCGCCGCGGGGACCCTGGCTGGGCGCGCGGTCGTCGTCCCCTCGCTCTGACCCGTTTCTGACCCTCGAACTTCTTGGCCCCCTGGCACCCTTCGTGGCCGTGGTCCCATAGGTACGGTTCGTGAGACCACGGCCAGGAAGGGCCCACCGGACGTCCTGTGGGCGTGCTGATGAGGACAGCGGGGTGACGCACTTGAAGTCCGGACATCGACAGTATGCGAGTGATCATCGTGCTCAGCTTTCCTTCGACATGAGCGTGACCACGCCGCCGCTGGCCATCAGCGGCCGCCCATATCGCGGGATGACCGGAAGGTCATGGTCACCGCGGTCGAAGTCTGCCAGCATCAGGAGATGAGCACCGAGCAGGCCCAGAAGGCATCCCCCGACAAGCAGGGGCGCTTCAGCTTCGTGTCCTGCATCGGCGCCGTGTTCATGTTCCTCGCGGTCGTGTTGCTCGTGAAGGCAGGCACCACACGTGACGTGGTGGGGAGCTGCATCGTCCTCGTGGTGGGCGCGGACCTGATGCTGCCTCGGGGGGAGCAGAGTGGTCGTGTGGTGCGAGTAGCGAGGACGGTGCTCCTCGTGGTGGGGCTGACCCTGGTGGCCGTAGAGATCGCTGTGCTGTGAGCCGGTGCTGTGGCCCGGTGCAGCGAGGAGCGACGTCACGCAGGAGCACGCACAACGCGGGATGACCGTGAAGTTGTCAGGGGTTTGAGCGGACCAAGCGTCGCGTTCCGCGGCCTGTCGAGACTTGTCGTCTGTGAGGACGGCTACTCGTTGAAGCCATCGGCCTCGAGGACCGGTTCGCGCCAGGTCCAGGCCAGGGCAGCGGCGGGCAGCATGGTGGCGGTGAGGAACGAGGCGACGAGCAACGTCGTCCAGCCCCCGGTCTCGACGATCTGCACGCCCGCCTCGTCTGCCAGGAGGTTGTCGAGGACCGCAAGGACTGCCAGCGCGCCCAGCAGCAGCAGGGTGAGGCGGAAGCCGCGTCGGTAAGCATGGTCGCGGTCGCTGATCTCGCGTTCGTCGAGCAGGTTCTCCGGTGCGTCGTCCAGCATCCGCGTCGCGCGGCGCAGCACGGCCAAGGCGTAGCTGGCCGGGGCGATGGCAAATGCGACCAGCCCCGGGTCGAAGTCGCCGACGGTAGCGGCCAGGACACCAAAGGCGAAGGTGGCCGCGGGGAGCAGGGCGAGGGCGCGGCGGGCGGTGCGAGTGGCCAGCCACGCCGGCAGTGGCTGCTGGCGTTGTTCCTGGAGTCGGGCGTGGGTAGCGGCGCGTCGGTGCGCACGGTATTCGGTCCCGATGGGGTTCATGTGCTGGCTCCTGCCTGGGCGGGCGTGGTCGTCGGTGCCTCAGCGGGCGCCGTGGGGGATGTGGGGGCGGGGTAGAGCTGCGCTGACATGGGCGGGAAGGGGGTGAGGGAGAAGAGCGCCTCCACGGGTAGGCCGAAGTGGCCGGCCAGGCGCAGGGCGAGTTCGACGGAGGGGCCGTAATCGCCGCGTTCGAGGAAGCCGATGGTCTGAACGTTGACGCCGACCGCTTCGGCCAGCTGGCGGCGGGTGATGCCGCGTTCGGCGCGCAGCACCGCGAGGCGGTTGTGCAGGTGCTTCGCGCCTGCCGACTCCTTCGCCTTGTTCACCACCCCCCCATGTTGCGTCATCGCAACACAGAGCGCAAGAGAGGCAATGGAGGTGGCGGACGAGGTGGTGCTGGATGACCCTGCGGACATCGACATGAGCGCGACGGCGCGGCCATCGCCATGTGCGTGTGTCGGGCGCCGGGGTCAGTCCGCCCTGGTCCCGGTCTGCCGGTAGCGACCGGCGATCTGGCCGCCTCGAGAACTGGCGCGCAGCGTGCCTTCGGCGGCGGTCAACGCCTCCACCGCAGCCGGGTCCTCGAGCCCGGGCACGCACATCGTCTCGCCGTCGCGAAGCGCCGACAGCGAGGCCTCGACGACGTCTTCGGGTGGCATGCCGCCGTCGTCGTGGACCTTCTCCTCGCCAGGGACGGGCAGGTCGCCTCTGGTGAGGTGGAATTCGGTGGCGGTCAGTCCTGGGCACACGACCTGCACGCTCACCGGGGACCCGGCCAGTTCGGCGGCGAGGGTACGGGTGAACGTCACGACGTAGCCCTTGGTGCCGCCGTACACGGCGCGGTGGGGGAGTGGGTCCGGCGGCAGGCTCCCGGCGAACGCCAGCAGCGAGGCCACGCTGATGACGGCGCCGCGCCCGCGCGTCAGCATTCCGGGCACGGCGGCCCGGGTCAGCACCGTCAGGGCGGTGACGTTGACGGCCAGCACCTGGGTCAGCAGGTCGGCTTCGGTCTGCGCGAACGGGCCGTAGCCGTTGATGCCCGCGTTGTTGACCAGGAGGTCCACATCGACGGCACGTGCGGCGACCCGGGTCAGGTCGCTGGCCTGGGATAGGTCGGCGGTGAGGGTCTGCACCGTGACGCCGTGCTCGTCGCGCAGCGCGGCGGCAAGCTGCTCCAGGCGGTCGCCTCGGCGAGCGACGAGGACGAGACCCCAACCCCGTTCGGCGAGCTGGCGGGCGTACACGGCGCCGATTCCGGAGGAGGCGCCGGTGATCAGGGCGGTCCCGGTGGTCTTGGTGGTGTCGAGTGCCATGCCGTCCATGGTGCTCCGGCCGCTGGGCGCGGCACGCCAGGACCTGGCCGCGCGTTGGGTGGCGATCGACTGCCCGGTGCGAGGCAAGGATGGTCACCTCCTGTCGCATCGACCACCGCCCGTAAGCCGAGACCCTCACCATCGAACGCGGCCTCGCTCGATGACCCGCAGCGCCTTGCCGGCGCGCCGTTCCAAGACGAGCTCGAGCTGCGACCGGTCACGGCGAAACGCGGCGGCGTGGCGAGTTCTCGTTTGACGGCCAAGCTGTCGTCCCGAGGATCCCGCACTGATCTCGGCACGACCGTGACGTCGCGGGGCGTCAGCCACAGCGCACAACGCGGGATGACCGTGACGTCGTGGGCAATGCCTTCTCCTGCGATGGCAGCAGCGGCCGTTACGGAACCCCGGGCCAGCTCAGCAGCCGCTCCACAGCCTGACGTGGACGGGTCGGGATCGACACGCCCACGTTCTGCCCGTCGGCTCGGATCCAGTAGATGCCGGTCACCTCATCTTCAAGATGGGTGACCTGAGCCAGAACATCCCCGATGCGCACGACGGTCCAGCCGCCGGTGGGGTTGCGCAGATCGGTGCCCGCCACGATCGGCGGGGCGTCCGGCTCGGGTGGGGCTGTGGAGATGGTGGTGACGCCGGCTTGGGTGAGGCGGTGGAACGGCACAGTGTGCAGGTCGACCCCGGCGGGGACGAGGAGCAGGTAGCGCCGTTGTGGATCGACGTGGCGGCGCAGCCAGACGCGTTCCTCACCCGAGGCGGGTTGTGGGCAGGGGCCGGTGAACGAAGCCTCGTCAGGGTCGATGTCCACGCCATCGCTCAGGACGCCGGGGGCGCCCCACATACCCAGGGTCTCGTAGCGGAACTCACGGGCGATGGGTCGCAAGTGCTCCAGAACCGCGGCGACGTGCTCGCTCAGGGGCAGGCCGGCTAGGGGGGCGGGGCGGGCTGCGGCGGCGCGGGCCACCGCCTCCTCTTCGATGCGGGCCGGCCACAACGGGAGCTCGGTGTCCTGTGGCGGATCCGGCGCGGTGGGCCAGTCCGTGAGCACGCCGACGTCGCGGTACGTCCATCGCGCGGAAGGCCGCCCGTCGGGCAGGCGGGGGTCGAGCCACTCCAGGTGGGCTTGGCTGGAGCGGCTGATGGCGGCGAGGACGTGGGCGGTGGTGGGTCGGTCCATGTCCCCGAGGGTGGCGCCGAGGTCGACGGGGACGGCGGAGGCCAGGGCGGCGGCGATGCGCAGGACGCCTCGGTGGTGGCGGGCGTGGGGGAGGTCGGCGGGCAGCGGGCCTGGTGGGGCGTTGGGGTCGATGGCGGCGATGGCTTCGGCCCAGCGCAGGGTGGCGCGGGGGGTGCCGTCGGGGTGAGTGTCGAGGTCGAGGAAGCCAGCAGCGTCGAGGGTGGTGAGCCAGTCCCCGGTGCGGTGCAGCAGTTCGACGGCGACGGCGGGTGGGCCCAGCTCGATCCAGGCCATGGTGAGGACGTCGGTGAGTTGGCTGGAGGTCAGCGTCGAACCCGTCACGGGGGTGAGTCTCGGAGTGGACGGGTGGATGAGGAGGGGCTGGGCCCATCCAGTCATCGTCATGGTGGGGACGCCCCTGACAGCTCAGGACCGCACACAACGCGGGATGACCGTGAAGTCGTCGTTGCGGTGGGGAGGGCCGTCGCCGCATCTTGCAGCGCCGAGCCGGGGCGCAAGGGAAACGGTGAGTTGAGCTGCCTCAGCTGGTGGTGACGGCCACGCCCCACTGCGAGGGGCCGTCGTTGGGGTCAGTGACTTTGAAGGTGGCTTCGCCGGTGGTCGGGATGAGCTCACCGACGCGGTGGCCCTGCCCGTCGCAGTTGACGGTGACCGTGGTGCCGGCCAGGTCCAGACCGAGGCTCCCGTCGCCGGTGCAGGCGGCACCACACGTGACGTGGTGGGGAGCTGCATCGTCCTCGTGGTGGGCGCGGACCTGATGCTGCCTCGGGGGAGCAGAGTGGTCGTGTGGTGCAAGTAGCGAGGACGGTGCTCCTCGTGGTGGGGCTGACCCTGGTGGCCGTAGAGATCGCTGTGCTGTGACCTGATGCTGTGACCCGGTGGTGGGGGCCGGTGCAGCAAGGAGCGACGTCACGCAGGAGCACGCACAACGCGGGATGACCGTGAAGTCGGCGCTCTACGGCTGCAGCCGCGACAAAAGGACGTGGTAGCCGCAGCTTGTCGGGCACTGTGGAGTCGTGCTCGCCAGCTTCTCGGTCGCCGTCGCCATCCGCATGGCTCAGGCCGCCGCTGATCTACCGCGTCCACGGGTATCGCTGGTGCCGGCAGCGTCGTATCGCCTCGAGCGGGGCCACGACGAGCGCGAGGTGCTCGACGAGCCGTCCTTCGCGGTGAGTCTGGACCTCGCGGCGCCACTGACCTCGCCGCATGAGGCGATCGGCTACCAAGTCTTCGACACCACCTCGCAGTGGGTGTCCCTGGGCGGCACCCTCCTGCTGCTGGACAACGCGATGGGCTCTGAGCGTTGTGAGCCGCGACCGGCGCGGTTGCGGAGCGAGCAGGACGGGGGTCTGCGCATGCCCTTCGACGGGTGGTGGGTCTTTCCCGACTTCGCTGACGAGCTGGATGGGCAGGTCGACATCACGGTGCTGACCACCGTGAAGTGGGTCCAAGAGGGCCGCGCCGTGCAGGAGGCTGAGGTGTTGATGGACTTCACCTTGGCCCTGTTGAACTCACGCCCTTGAGTCGGTGGTGGGCGCGGCACCGCCCGCACTGCGGAATGACCGTGAATCCGCTCGACGAGGTTCCACCCCTCCTGCACGCGGCATGATGCGGTGATGGCGACGACGTCAACCGAGCAAGTACGGCGTGATCCCCGCTACCGCGGGGGACGGCTGTTATCCGCGCTGGCGGTGCTGGGTCTGTCGGTGGCGGCCTGGCAGGGGTGGGTGAGCTGGTGGGCCGACGATGCCCAGGCGCCGGCCGCGGCGGGGTGGTTCCACCTCGGTGCGGGTCTAACGCTGGCGGCGGCTGTGGTGCTCGGCAGTGTCCGTCTGGGGGTCCTGCTGCCTGCTGTGGTGGCGACGGTGGTGGTGTGCGCCACCGCGGCGTGGACGCTGAAGGACACCGGAGGCCCGTTCTGGATGGTGGGGGTGCTCACCGTGGGTGTCATCGCGGTGATGGTCACTGGGCTGGTCGGGGCGCTGGTGGTGCTGTTGCGGGCTCGGGCTGATCTGCGGCGCGAGGTCGATGCACCACCCTCCAAAGCACAGCGTGAGCGGGGCTGACAGCGTTACCGGGAGGTTCTCCGCAGGAAGCGCCGTCGCGGACTTCGGCAAGACCACAACGTGGTCAGGCCAGTTGAGGCCGCCCGTATCGCGGGATGACCGTGACGTTCAAGCCGCGATGGGGTCAGGCGGAGACGGCAGCTAAACAGTCCGGTCGGGCACTGCGTCATCGGACTGCCGGTGTTCAGTCGCGCGTCTCGTCGCGGACTTCACGCGGTGGGACGGGTTCTGCGGCGAGGTCCGCGCTGGCGTCCGCAGCGAGATCTTCGGCGCGGGAGAGGCAGGTGGGGCAGATGCCTCGCCAGGCCAGGCGTGGTTGGCGCATCCGGCGACCGCACAGTGTCCACGGGGTGGAGCTGGCCGTGGAGCGATCGCGGATGAGGTGGGCGGCGTGGCCACCCCGCCCCCGCCACACCCACCGGCCGCTGAGGTCGAAAGCGAGGTCAGCGTCAGCCTTGCCGGCGCTGCTACCACCCGCGTGACCATCCTCGACCCGCCTCACCGGAGGAGGCCCTTCGGGGTGCCGGCCGTAACACTTCTGGTCGTGGGTCATGCCTCACCTACCTCGTGCCTGCCTCGAGGACTCCGTCGTGGTGACCCAAGATAACGAGACAGGGTGCCAGAAGCTTCCCAGAGCTCCACTGCGACTCCACGGCGACTTTGTCGCGGCAGACGTGGAGGTCAGTTGACCACGCTGTGCCGTCACGTACCCCGGTGGCCTGGGTGGACCCGGGTGTTCGGGGGTGACCCAGGTGGCTCGACCACGGGTGGCTCGACGCGGCCTGGGTAGTCGTGGGGACGGGGCCGGGGTCCGGGGCTGACCCCAGACCCCGGCTGGGGTCAGCGCGGGAGGGTGAAGGAGCCCACGAGCTCGTTCAGTTCCACCGCCGCGCGCGAGACCTCACCCGCTGTGGTCGCGGTGTGCGTGGCCCCCGCGGTGGTCTGGTCCGAGGCCGCGGCGATGCCGGAGATGTTCGTGGCGATCTCCTGGCTGCCGGTGGAGACCTCGGTGACGTTGCGGACCATCTCACTGGTGGTGGCGGACTGCTCCTCCACCGCCGCGGCGATGGTGGACTGCAACCCGTCGATGCGGGCGATGACCTCGGTGATCTCCGCGATCGCGGAGGCGGCCTCGGTGGCGTCGGTCTGGGTGGCGTTGACGCGGGTCACGATGGACTCCGTGGCCCGCGCGGTCTGCTGCGCGAGCTCCTTGACCTCGCCAGCGACGACGGCGAAGCCCTTGCCCATCTCCCCGGCGCGCGCGGCTTCGATGGTGGCGTTGAGGGCGAGGAGGTTGGTCTGCTCGGCGATGGAGGTGATGAGCTTGACGACGTCGCCGATCTCGCGGGAGGAGGCGGAGAGGCGGTCGAGGGTCTCCCCGGCGGACGTGGCGGCGGCGACGGCGGAGGCGGCGGTGGAGGAGGCTTCGGCGGTGGAGGTGGCGATCTCGCGGATCGCGGAGGACATCTCGTCCCCGGCGGCAGCGACGGTGCCGATGTTGGCGGAGATCTCCTCAGTCGCCGCGGAGACGACCTGGGCCTGGGTGGCGGCCTCCTCCGCACCGGAGGAGAGCTGGGTGGCGACGGTGGTCAGTTCTTCGGAGGAGGCGGCCAGGGTGGAGGCGTTGCCGGCGATGCGGCGCACGGTGTCGGTGAGACGGTCCATGGTCGCGTCCAGCGCGGTGGCCAGCTGACCGACCTCGTCGCGGGTGGTGATGCCGACGCGCTGGTCCAGGCGGCCGGAGGCGAGGCCCTCGACGACGGTGAGGACGCGGGACAGCGGGCCGGCGATCTCACGGGCGACGGCGACGGCGACCACGACGGCGACGGCCAGGGCGAGCGCGCCGATGACCAGCAGCAGCACGACCGCGGAGCGGTAGTCGCTGCCACCCTCGGTGGCCATGTCCTGGGCGGCCTGCTGCTCGATGCCGCTGAGCTCATCGAGCTGGGTGTTGAGCTGCTTCACCAGGGGCGTTAGCACGCTCTCCCGCGTGCGGTAGAAGCCGACGGTGTCGTTGGCCGTGGCCAGGGGAATCAACTGCTTCCGCGCGGTGCGGAACTCCGCCATGAGGTCCTCGGCTTCCCCGCGTTCCTCGGTGGAGGCAGTCGGGTCGGTGCCCAGGTAGGCCTTCCAAGAGGCGTCGTAGACCGCGTCATCGGCAGTCATCGCGCTCAGCGCCGCCTGGGTGGCGGTCGCGTCGGGGGCCAGGGCGGCGTTGAGCAGGTCGAAGCGGGTGGTGGAGAAGTCCTCTTTGACCTTGGCGATCGACTGCACGGAGGCGATGCCGGAGGTGGAGACCTGGTTCAGGTTGGCTTGGGAAGAACCCAGGCGGTTGATGCCGAGCGCGACCACGACGGCCAGCAGCAGGCAGACGACGCCGAAGCCGGCGAACAACTTGGAGGCGACGTTCAGATTGCGCAGCGTGGCCATGACCATCCTTGGGCTCCCGGGTGCCCAGGCCGGCAGGTGAGCAGGCGGGCCCCGATGACGGGTGGATCCGACGCGCTGCTTGATCGGCATCCTGTTCATCGGGCGCTGAAGGAGATTGCTGAAGCACAACGGCCCTCTGAGTGGGCCCGGGCACCGAAAGACCCAGCACGGGTGTTCGCCGAGGTACGGGCGTGCGCCGAGGGGCTGACGAGACGCTGGGGCGGCTCCTTCGCCCGCGGGTCTGGACGAAGGAGCCTGGCGGGCGTGGGGCCCGGGCCGCCGCGCCCACCTGCCCGGTAGCCGAACACGAGCACCGCACTCCCGCGAGCGGGGGAGCGCGGTGCCCTCCAGCTCAGGGGCTCAGGGGCTCACGGGCTCAGCGGTGCAGCTGCCCGGTGGTGGCCAGCTCCTCCGCGACCTCTCGCAGCTTGCGATTGGCGTCCTGGCTGACCCGGGCCAGCAAGGCGAAGGCCTGATCGGCGTCGAGCCGGTAGCGCTCCATGAGGATGCCCTTGGCCTGTCCGATGACGTCGCGACTCACCAGCGCGATCTGCACGTGGGAGAGCTCCTCCGCGCCTGCCAGGGCGATGGCGGCGTGGGCGGCGAAGAGTTGCCCGACGTCTTCGGCGTCGTCGTCGAGGACGTCGGGGGTAGTGGCGATGAGGTCCAGGGAGCCGAGGTTGTCCCCTTCGACGAACAGCTGGAAGCACAGCACGCTGCGCAGCCCCGCCTGCCCGGCGTGCTGGGCCAAGCGAGGCCAGCGGGGGTCGGTAGCCAGGTCGGCGACGCGCACGGTCTGGTCTTCGTAGAGGGCGTCGAGGCAGGGGCCTTCGCCGGTCTGATCCTGCAGCTGGTCCAGCAGGGTGCCCAGGGGGCCCGCGCTGGCTTGGGAGAAGACGTGGCGGCGGGCGCGTACCCGGGTGATGGTCGCGTCCTGCACGCCGGGGACGAGGGCGACGGCGGCGGTGACGATGTGCTCCATCACCGCTTGCGGGTCGTTGCGGCGTTGCAGCTCGTGGGCCAGCTGCGCCAGACGCTGCCCCGTGCTCACCTCGTAGCCCTGCTCGAGACCCGGCTCGAGACCCCGTTCGAGACCCCGTTCGAGACCCCGCCCATGACTCGGTCCGGGCCCTTGCCCGTTCCCACTGGGCAGGGTGTGCTGGGCGTGCCGGGTGTGGGAGCCGTGCTGGGCGGAGGGCTTGCCCGAGGGGGCTGCCCCGGCTTCAGTTGACCCTGGTGGGTGGGGGCGGTCAGGTCGCGTGAGCGGCTTGGAGGGGCGTCTCATACTTGCCCGGTGTCAGTGCACCTGGCACGAGCTGACGGCGCCGCCGGTGCTAATCGCAACGTATCGGTGCTTGCGCCTGGGCTGGGACTGGGGGCCTGGGAGGAGGCGCCGCGCTGGTGCGGTGCCGCGTCGGGTCTGTCGTGGGCTCTTCTCCCGGTGGGGCTGGTGGGGCACACTGTGTCGAGGCCCGGCTTTGATGGAGACCTGCAAGTGACGCCTCCGAGAGGATGATGGTCTCCATGGCTGCGCCCAGGAAGTACCCCGACGAGCTGCGTGAGCGAGCTATCCGTATGGCGCTGGACGCGCGCCGCGACCCCACCACCCGGGTCAACGCCTTCAAACGCATCGGCGGCCAGCTCGGCATCAACGCCGAGACCCTGCGCAACTGGGTCCTGCAGGCCGAGGTCAACGCCGGCGACCGGCCCGGTACTACGACCGACGCCGCGGCTCGCCTGGCCGAGCTCGAGCGGGAGAACCGTGAGCTTCGCCGAGCCAACGAAATCTTGCGCCGCGCATCGGCTTTCTTCGCGGCGGAGCTCGACCGCCCCTCTCGCTGAGCACCTGGCCAAGCACCGACCGGGTCGTCGAGTTCATCGACACCAACAAGCAGGAGCTGGGAATCGAGCCGATCTGCCGTGAGCTGCAGATCGCCCCCAGCACGTACTACGCCGCCCGCCACCGACCACCCTCGGCCCGCGCGGTCAGCGACCAGGCCGCCCTGGTCGAGATCAACGAGGTCCACGCCGAGAACCTGCGCGTCTACGGAGCCAGGAAGCTGCACGCAGCCATCAACCGCCGCCGCGCCCAGCGCTGCCCACCGGGCCAGACACCGGCCCGCATCGCGCGCTGCACCGTCGAACGCCTGATGCGCTCAGCCGGACTGCACGGGCTACGCCGCAACGGTAAGCCACCACGGACCACGGTCTCAGCCGCACCCGATCAGCGCCCGGACTTGGTGCAGCGGAGGTTCTCCGCTGAGCGTCCTGACCGTTTGTGGGTCGCCGACATCACCTACATCCGCACCTGCTCGGGCTGGGTCTACGCTGCGTTCGTCACCGACGTCTGCACCCGGCGGGTCGTGGGCTGGCAGGTCGCCACCCACCTGCGGACCGAACTGGCCCTGGACGCGCTGCAGATGGCGTTCTGGGCCCGCCGGCGCGAAGGCGTGGACCTGACGGGGCTGACGCACCACAGCGACAAGGGCGTCCAATACGTCGCCGTTCGCTACAGCGAGCGTTGGCCGCTGAGGGTGCGGTCGCCTCCGTCGGTTCTACCGGTGATTCCTACGATAATGCGCTGGCGGAGGCGTTCAACTCCCTCTTCAAGACCGAGTGCATCCGCAACCCTCACGTCCCCGGCCGCGACGGTCCCTGGCGCGGCATCGACGACGTCGAGATCGCGGTGGCGGAGTACGTCGACTGGTACAACCACCGACGCCTGCACGGCGAGCTCGGGATGATTCCGCCGGTGGAGTAGGAGGCCCGCTTCAGCACCACTCCCGCCCTGACGGGCGGCTGAGCGTTGCTTCACACCCTCCATCAGACCCGGGCCTTGACATTCTTCTGGCACAGCCAGCTTCTGCCCTGCCGCCCCAGGGTGGCGCAAAGGCTGATCGGCGGGTGCTCGGTGGTGGTAGGCGTGCACCTCGGCATGGCCCTCGCCGCGGCTGATCATCCAGCGGTTGACCGGGGTGGTGATGACGAAGGCCAGAGTCAGGGCTCCGGGCGGCGAGGCCCAGAACAGCCACGAGCTGATCCCGGCGTCGAGGGTACCGGGGATGGTCACCATGGCGGTGTTGTCGATGACCTCCATGACGGCGATGGAGAGGGTGTCGGCGGCCAGGGCGACCTTGAGCGCGCTGCGGAAGTTCACCTCGGCACGGCGCACCCCACGCATGGTCAGCGCGTGGCCGAAGATGAAGGCCAAGGCGATGGAGAGCACGACATTGCCCGCGTCGTGCTGGATCGGCGATGCGCCGATGACCACGGCGACGAAGGCGGAAGCCCAAGGGGCTGATCGGGCTGCGGTTCTACTCGGAGTTGAAGGCGATCTCGACTCGGTGAGCCTGTTGAGGAAGCGAGATCGAGCAGGATGTCAGAGGGGGGAGGCTGTCGTGTCGGTGGTTCAGTCTCACAGGAAGGGTCGAGGGACTAGGCGGCCGCCTTCGTCGGCGAGGACGGTCCGATCGCGACCATCATTCTTGCCCTTGTACAAGGCGCCGTCGGCGCGGTCGAGGACATCTGCCGCGTCTTCGCCGGGTCGCCACTGCGCGAGTCCGATGGTGGCGCTCTGTCCGTGGGGGACACTGGCGCGGATGCGGTCGGCGACGGTCACGGCGTCGGTGGCGCTGCACCCGGGCAGGGCCACGACGAACTCCTCCCCGCCCCAGCGGGCCAGGGTGTCGACCTCGCGCAGGTGCGTCGCCGCGGCGAGAGCGAAGGAGCGCAGCAGCTCGTCGCCGGCAAGGTGGCCGTGGGTGTCGTTGTAGGTCTTGAAGTGGTCCAGATCGATCAAGGCGAAGGTCAAGTCCGCTGCGGGGCCCGCGCCGGCACGGGTCGCGTGACTGATCTCGTGCTGGGCGACCTCGTCCCAGCGCCGGCGGTTGGTCAGCCCGGTCAAGGCGTCGTGCTGGGCGGCCTGGGCCAGCTGGACGAGCAGGTCGGCACGTTCGATGGTGTGCGCGGCTTCCC
The DNA here is from genome assembly GCF_000017305.1 of Kineococcus radiotolerans SRS30216 = ATCC BAA-149. Classification (GTDB taxonomy): domain Bacteria; phylum Actinomycetota; class Actinomycetes; order Actinomycetales; family Kineococcaceae; genus Kineococcus; species Kineococcus radiotolerans. The sequence continues at coordinate 4,552,980 of NC_009664.2, forward strand.
TGGCCAAGGTCTGCAGCATGGCGGTCACCGTGGCGGGCAGCTCATCGACGCGGCGACGCCAGATGATCCCGAGCACCCCCAACGCCTCCCCGGAGCTGTTCAGCACCGGCTGCCACACCCCCGAGACGGTGTCCGAGGCGGCGATCATTACCGGGTCAGCCTCGGGGTGGTGGGCGACGTCAGCGACGAAGACCTGCCGACGGGTGCGCAGCGCGTGCAGGGGAAGGCCAGTGGGGCTGCTCATGGGCAAGCTCAGCTGGGTGCCTGCGGCGAATCCGGTCATGGCAGTGGAGGTCAGGTGGCCCTGTCCGTCGGGTTGCATGAGGTAAGCGGCCTCGGCGTCGGTGATCTCGCGTGCAGCCTCGGCGATGGCCTGGTGCGGATCCGCGGAGCAGACGACGGTGCGCATGACCCCAGCCAGGGCCTCCACCTGCCGGGTATGGGCGCTCAGCTCCTCGCTGCGCTGGGCGAGCTGGGCGTGGGTCTCCTCCAGCTGGACGTGAGCCTGTTCCAGTCGCGTGTGGGCGGCTTGCAGCTGCGCCTGCCGCTGACGGGCGGCGGTGACGTCGTGCAGGGCCAGGACGGCCCCCAGGACCTCACCGCCGGCGCCGACGACGGTGCGCCCCGAGCAGGTGATCGAGACGTCGCCGCGTCCGGCGGCGCGCAGGACCATCTCGACATCATGGACCACACCTTCGCTCAGGACCCGTTGCAGAGGCAGGTCCTCCCCGTCCAGCGGTGTGGTGCCGTCGGCGCTGAACAGCCCGTAGGTGCTGGCGTGCGCAGCGGGCGGTAGACCGGTCCGCGGTGCTCCCAGCCAGTCGCGGGCGGTGTCGTTGAAGGAGACCAGCCGCCCGTCGGGATCGGTCACGACGATGCCGACGTCGACGCTGGCCAGGACCGCGGTGTTCAGCTCCGCGCGGTGCTCGGCCTCGGCCATGAGCAGTTCCACCAAATCGCGCTGCTCCTCGGCCTCCGCGACCAGCTGCGCGTTGGTGGTGGCTTGGCGGCGCCGCTCGAACAGGGCCACCACGGCCCCGGCCAGGTCCTGCAGGGCGGCCAGCTGTTCGGCGCGCAGCCGGCGCGGCTCCTCGTCGGCGGCGCACAGGGTCCCCAGGGCGTACCCGTCGGGGCCGAGCAGGGGGATCGAGGTGTAGGAGCGGACCGCTCCGAGGCGCCCGTCGACCCAGGGGTGGTCGGCGTAGCGGGGATCGAGGCTGAGGTCGGGGACGTGGAGCGCTTCCCCGGAGGTGAAGTGGGTGGCGCACAGCGACTCGCTGCGTGCGATGGGCCGCCGCGGGACGCCGATCGCGCTGAGCGGGCAGTGGCGGTGGGCGTCGATGAGGTTGACGGTCACGGTGGCTGCCCTGGTCACGACGGCGGCGACACGGGCCAGGGCGTCAATCTGTTCATCCACGTGCCCGTCGGACGTTGCCTCAGGCCTCATCCCGGGTGTGGGGTCGAGGAGGCCATAGCGATGTACCGCAGCCACGCGACGTGCCTCGGCTCGGTCGGTGTTCCCCTCCACCTGAGCAAACATCGGCATTGGCACCTGCCTTCTTGACCCGGTGACCCCGCAGACTGGGAGTGCAGTGTTTGCGTGAGGCAAGTGCATTCCGGCTAGGACAACACCCCGGTCAGCCCTTCAAGCCGTGCTCACCAGCGGTCAAGTGGACCGAGAGGGAGGCGGCGGTGATCGCGGGGTGGCTGAGGTGCGGACAGTGCCCAGAGGCGTCGAGGGTGACGAGGGGGGCGTGGGGCGGCGGGCGGCGACGTCGCGGACGGCGGTGTCAAGGGCGAGGACGTCGGCGCGGTTCTGCAGGACGAGGACGGGGGCGGTGACCTCGGTGAGCAGGGCGCGGGAGTCGGCGCGGAAGGTGGCGCGGGCGAAGTTGCGATCGGAGGGAACGACCATGACGACCTGGCGGACGCGGTCGGGGGTGGGCAGAGCGACGCGGGCGGCGATCATGGCGCTGACGCTGTGCCCGCGGTGCGGAGGACACCTGGTACCAGTGGTGTGCAGCTCGTGCCTCCACTGGAGTGCTCACCAAAGCGTTCCAGCGGGTCGCCTGGCCTGACCGGAGATCCTTGAACCTGGCCACCTCACCTCCAGCGGTGAGTACCACCGGTGCCCAGGTGGGCCGCTCCGTGATCGCTCGCCGTTCATCAGATGGGTGTCCACTGACCTGCCCGCGAGGACCCTCAGCGCGGCAGTGCCGTTACGAGGCGAAAGGAGAAGCGAGGGGCGGCGGTGTGAGGAGGGGTGTGAGGAGGGGTGTGAGGAGGGGTGTGAGGAGGGGTGTGAGGGGGGGTGTGAGGAGGGGTGTGAGGGGGGGTGTGAGGGGGGTGTGAGGGGGCGGTGTGAGGGGGGGTGTGAGGGGGCGGTGTGAGGGGGCGGTGTGAGGGGGCGGTGTGAGGGGGTCAGCTGGGTAGAGCAGCGATGATGCCGACGATGCGAGGTCCGCTCCCGGCGCTCGAGTCGATGACGCGTCCGCTGCTGAGACGCCAGGCGTAACTTCCGTCGCTCATGCGCGTTCGGTAGCGCGCTTCGTAGCGCTGGCGGGTGTCGAAGGCCCGGCTCAGGGCGTCGGCGATGCGCTCGCGGTCCTCGGGGTGGACGTGGTGCGCGAGCTGGTCTTCTAGTGTGGCGCCGTCTGTGGGGTGGACGTCGAGCAGGGCGGCGCACTGTTCGTCCCAGGACAGCCTCCGACTGCGGTGGTCCAGCTCCCAGGCACCTGCGCCGGGGTGGAGCAGCGCGCCATCGGCTAGGGCGCTGGGAAGGGCTGAGGGAGGTAAAGCGTTGCCGGGCGGGGTGGAGGTGACATCGGCCGGGACGTGGTTGCTCGGGACGTGGTCGTCCGGGGCTGGCTCGGTGAGCTCCAGCTTCCTGAGAGAGATGTCGGCGCTGCGGGTGGTGAGCCACGCGGTGAGGGCGGGGGGAAGCAGCTGCCAGGAGGAGGGGCCAGCGTCACGTAGCAGCTGCAGCAGCACCTCGTGGGTCAGGCCGTCACTTTGGACGAGTAGACCCTGGTCTCGCCCGCGCTCGTCGTCGATGAGGACTGCATCGGTGAAGATCGACAGGGTGGGGTCTGTGGTGGGGGGCATGTCATCGCCCCACATCTCGTACACGGCGTCGCGGACGCCGCGGGCACGAGCCTGGCGACGCTGTTCCGTCTCCGGGGTACCCATGCTTCCCTCGCCACCTCACTGCTGTCCTCACGCCTGCCGGACAGCGTTGTCCCCGGCGGTGCCGCGCTCGACACCGCTGTGTTCCACCCGTGGTGTTCGACTCCCTCGTACCCGCTGGCTGTGCGCAGTCGGGCGGCGACGTGTCTGCTTATCGGCTCATAGTGAAGGGCGATGCGCGGCGGTGTCCATGCGTTCTCAACTTTGGCTGCGGCTGTGGACCCGCAGGTCAGGCCCCCTTTCGAGGGTCATGGCAGTGACCGTCGGTTGGGCAGGAAGGAGACCTGCAGGGGAGCAGCAGAGGGGCAGACGCAGGACAGGCGCAGACGCAGGACAGGTGTGGGTCCGGCCCCGGCCCTGGAGGGAGGCCACGAACGGCGCCGCAGTGCTGGGATACGGCCGGGCGGGTGCAGCGAAAGCCTGCAGCTGCAGCTCGCTGCGTCCTCTCCTGCTCGCAGCTACTCCGGTTCCCGCTCGCCGCTGCGTGGGTGCTCGTCGATCGGCGGCTGGCCGGCGGCGGGGAGGTGTCCGGCGCGGCGGGCGGCCTCGACGGCGGCGGTGCTGCTGCGCACACCGTACTTTCGGCGGATGGTGGCCAGGTGCTGGGCGATGGTGTTGGCTGAGCGACCCAGCCGCTCGGCGATCTGCGCGCCGCTGAGGCCCTCGGCCACCAGTTGCAGCGTCTCAGCCTCCCGAGCGGTGAGCCGGTTGACGCCAGGAGAGCTGTGGGCAGGGGCCATGTGCTGCTGCAGCCTGCGCAGCTCCGACTCCATCTGCTGCAGCTCCGACTCACTGATCATCACGACGCGCTCACCGCTGCGCGCCTGCAAGTACATCCGGCGATCCCCGGCGGCGATGGCGTCGAGCAGGTGCGGCCACAAGGCGCTCGCGAGAGCTTGGTCGGTGTCGTGCACGTGGTGCCACCTCCCTCTGCGTCTCGTCTGAAGAGCGCCGCTGCTTCATCAACGACCAGTATCCAGCCCCGCTGGCGGGCCAGCCCCACCTTCGCAGTCGCAGCGAGCCGCCGCACCTGCGCATCCACGGTCTGCGACCCGCCACCTCGTGTCTGCTGCGTGCTGCGCTGGGCCGGCGCTGTTCCGGCCTCGGCATCCTGGCCGGCGACCTTGAGCCTCTCACCGGTACGTAACGGTATCTACGGCACAGTCCGTGCTCAGCCAGCACTCACCAGCTCGTCCTCATGCCTGGCCGGAGCCACGGGGAAGCGGTCGGGCTTGGACGCAGCAGGCTGCTCCAAGAACGGGGCGGGTCTCGGCACCCGCTCCGACGTCGATCTGCCGGGCTTGGATCCGTCACGCTTTGACCTGCCGACTTCGAAGCCGGCGGAAATCTCCTCGAGGTCCCCCGGGTCCCGCCCGGCTCCACCCGCTCTCCGTCCGCCCAGCGGCCATGCGCTCGCAGGAGACGCGGCAGTGGGACCCGGACGGCGTCACCCGATTGGCTTCATGTTCTGACGCTCAGTGCCGAAGTACTAGTTAAGACAGCTAGTACACCCGTCAGACGCCATGCCCTGCCCGACCGACGTCGGTGAGGACCCAGCCAGCTGGACCGCGACAGGAGAACATCGTGACCAATCCTCAGACCCCGAGCACTCCCCGAGGCGCCGACCTCACGGATGCCCTGGACATGCCGAAGCTCCCTGCCCGTCACGCCGGTCTCGGACGCTTGCGGGCTTCCGGCCGCTGGGCCAAGACCCGCGCCCTGCTCGCCGGCGGCCTCGTCCTGGGCGTGGGCGGCTCGGTCACCCTGGCTGCGTGGACGGACACCGAATGGGTCTGGGGCGGCACCGACGGCGCCGGCGACATGGCCACCGCCAGCTTCGCGATCGAGCAGAACGTCTGGAACGGCACCTCCGGCGCGGCGGTCTGGCGCGACGGTGCTGACGAAGCCAACGCCGGCCAGCTGAACTTCACCATCGACGCCGCCAACCTCATCCCGGGCAAGACGGTGTACGCGCCGATGCAGCTGCGTACCAAAGCCGGTTCCGAGGCAGGCTCCCTCCAGCTGAATGGCGCTGTCCTTGCTCCTGGGGGTTCTCAGACCCTGTTCGAAACGTTGCGCTACACCGTGGTCACCGGCGTCGCCAAGGCCGCCTGCAGCGCCACCAACTTCTCCCTGCCCACCAGTCTCAGCGCCCGCCACGTCGTCGATGCCACCTTGAGCACCCCCGCGACCCAATCCATCCCGCTGGCGGCTGATGGTCCCAGCAGCGCCGGCAACGCCGTCGACGTCTGCTTCGCCATCACCCTGCCGGCCACCGCTGACAACACCATTCAGGACAAGACAGCCAGGCTGTTCTGGAAGTACGACGCGGCGCTGGCATGAGCCTCCAGGACAGGCGGACGTTGCAGATGGTGCAGGCGCTGCAGACGATGCAGAAAAAAGAAACCTCGCTCACGCAGCAACAGCCGGCCACGCCGCCGACGCCGAACACCAGCGCCCAGTCCGCTGCGCTGGTCGACTCAGACGATGCTGGACCGGGCGAGCCCAGGCTGCGGCACTGGGTCCGCGAGACGGTCTTGACCGTAGCGGCACTTGGTGGAGTGGTCTGCCTGCTGGCCATCGCCGCGGCGGTGTTCTGCGACATCACCCTGGTGATGTTCCGCACCGGGTCCATGAGCCCCACCATCCCCGCCGGCGCGGTCGCCGTGGTGCGTGCCGTTCCCGCGGCTGAGGTGGTGGTCGGTGACGTGGTCACCGTGGAACGGCCAGACGCGCTGCCCGTCACCCACCGCGTCCTGCGGATCGCGCCGAACCCCAACGGGCCTGCCGCCTCTCGGCTGCTGACCCTCAAGGGTGACGCCAACGCCACCGCGGACCCGGTGCCTTACGCGGTCAGCGACGTGCGCCGGGTCATCGTCTCCCGAGCGCACCTGGGGCACTGGATCAACCGGGCTCGATCCCCGCTCGCTCTCAGCGCCACCACGCTCCTCGTCGGGGCCCTGGTGACGTGGACGTTCTGGCCGACAGCAGCCACGGCGCAGCCGCCAACTCGGTCGGGGATTCGTTCCTAGCTGCGGCCCTGCACGCCGCGCCGCCGCTGGTGGAGTCGAACTTCAGCAGAGCTAGGCACGTCATGACCCTCATGACCCCCGACCGACACCGTGCCCCACTACGAGCGGCAACAGCTAGTCGATCACAGCGCCCCAGCAGCCACGGTGACCACGGTGACCGGCAAATCTCACAGCAGGAGGAGGTGACCAGATGCGCCATCGTGGATTCGCCGATGTCGACCGTTCGACCCGCCGCCTTCTCGGCCCTTGGCTCGGTTCGAGAATCGGCGTCCTCACCAGCGTCGTGCTCATCACTGTGGCCGCCGGTACCGCGGGTTCCATCGCCCTGGCTTCTAGCGCGGTCGCCGACTCTACGCCGCCGAAGCTGCGCCTGGACTCGCAGTTCACCCGCCACGGACCCGCCACTCTGGCCCCGGGCCGACGCATCCACTGGGAGATCGAAGCCACCCTCGAAGGCGGGGCGGTCGGCGCACTGGAACTGCAGGTCGCCTCCGAAGGCGCCCTGGTCACCCGCCCCGACGGGCTGTGGATCCAGGTCCGCACCTGTGATCAGCGCTGGCTGACCAAGCCCGCCCGCTGCCCCGGCAACCTGCTGCAGCTGCTCGCCCCCCAGCGCCTGGCCGACGTACCGGCGGAGACGATGGTGCCGGTCGGGAACATCTCCTTGGCCGACTCCCAATGGGTCCTGGTCACCATGAACCTGCCCGAGAACGCCTCCGCGGAGCTGCAAGGCGCCTCAGGGCGCATCGGCATCGGACTCACCGCCTCCGGCGACGACACCGGCGTTCCGACCCCCACGCGCACCCCCACGCCCAACTCCACGCCCACGCCTGAAGGTGCCACCCCGACGGGCGCACCCACAGCCACCGCCCCGGCACCGACTTCCCCGGCCGTTGAGCTGCCCGCAGCGTCTCCGCAGAAACCCATCGAGGAGTCGCCCATCCCGGCGCCTCCTGCGGTGCCCCCCGCAGCGCCCACGTCGGCGCCCACCTCCACCTCGGCTCCCGCCGATGTGCGTCCCATCACGGTGGCACCCCTCGGCGCGTCCCCGGTGAAGGTGACGACGGGATCTGCCGCTCGGGCCGCTGGGGGCGCTCCGAGGTCGGGTGGTGGTTCCATGTCGGACCCGTCGGATCTGCCGACGCGCCTGGCTCGCACCGGGGCCGAACTGGGACCTACCCTGGGCTTGGCTCTAGGGGCCATCGCCGCGGGTCTGCTCCTCAGCGCTCTGGCCCGGCGGCACCGCTCACCTCAGGATTCAACTCAGCGAGCACCTGAGCATGCGCCTGAGCGTTCAATACAACGAGCCTCGCGGGGCCGACAATGACCCGGCGCGCCGCCAGCTGGCGTGCGATCCGTCGGCGCACGGTCGGTCAGCCCCCGGTGAGCCAGCCCCCGGTCAGCCAGCGTGCGGTGAGCCGACGGGCGGTCACCGCTGTGGTCGCGACGACCCTTGCCGCACTGCTCAGCGTCGCGCACCTGGGAACGCTCGGCGACATCGCCGAGACCACCGATGCGTCCTGGGTGGACCGGGAGATGGTGCAGTCCTCCCTGTCGGTGGGTGGACCGCTCAGCTGCGCCACCCTCGGCCGTTACAGGAGCGCCAGCCAAGCGCGGATGACCACTGGTCGCCTGCTGGGACGCGACCTGTCCACAGTCGTGGACGTGGCCGGGGTGTCGGTGACCAACCCGGGGACTGGAGCCAGCGCGGTCCCAGCCACGACGACCCCCGTGGGTGCTGACGCATTCCGCAACAACCTCACCATCACCGCCTTGAACACCGCCCTCAGCACCGACCTGAGCGGAGTCCTCACCCTTCCGCTGGCCGGCACCAACCTCGGCGCCTACGCCCAGTACGCCCGGGCCGGCAGCGAGGGCAAAGCCGTCGCCGCCGCCGGGCTGATCTCCGACACCGGTGCCCTCGCCCTCGGCAGCGCCGCTACCCCCGCCACCCCCGCCAGCACGCCCGCTGGGGATGCCGCCAGCATCGACCTGGCCAAGCTCGCCCCCGCCACCGTCGCGCTGGCTGGGGTCAACCTGGGTGTCGGCGCGGTCGGAGCCCGCGCCGCACTCCAGGGGTGCCAGCTGAGCAGTAACGTCCCCTCAGCCGAGCGCAGCTACGGCATCGCCTCGCTGAACCTCCGGGCCTCCGTTCCGGCGGTGAAGACCGTCGGCACCACCCTGACCACCCAGCTCGGTGCGGTCTCCACCACCGTCGACGGGCTGAAGACCACCCTGCAGTCGACGCTGAAGAACGTCGTAGGTCCTCTGCTAGGAGGTACTGCGGGAACGAGCACGGCGAACATCACCCTCGACCTCGCGGCCTTGAACACCGAACTGCTGACTCCCCTCAGCGATGGGATGGTCACCGTGGACCTGCGCAACGGGCTGGTCACCGTCGATGTGGCCGAGCTACTCAGCGGTTCCGGTGGCCTCAACGGGCAGGCGCCGAACACACAGTTGTTGCTGACCACACTCAACACCACCGTACCCAACCGGGTGACGGCACTGCTGAACACCTGGAAGACGCAGGTCCAGCAGCGCCTGACGGCAGTCCTGAACGCCGCCGCGGTCGAGCTCCGCGTCACCGTGGCCCCGCTGGGACTGGGGACGCCCAAGATCGTCGTCATCAACTCCACGCTCGGTGGGCTGGTGCAGGGCACCGGCACCACCAGCATCGACGGGGCAGCCCCCGCCGGCGGCTTGCTCTCCATCCTCACGTCGTCGCTGCTGCCAGCCCTGGGAGCGGTGGTCAACACCGCCCTGTTCGCCGCTCCTGCCGGCGCGGTTCCCGCCGTGGCGTCCGCGCTCACCCCGGTCATCGCCGCGGTGGCGCCGGCGCTGACTCCGGTGATGGCTGCGGTGACATCGGTGCTGACCCTCACGGTCAACGTGCAAGACAGCCCCGCCAGTGGCGTGCACCGTGTCAGCGCCTTGCGCATCGGGGTACTGGCCTCCACCGCCGCCGGTAGCGAGCTGCGCCTAGCCACCGCCGTCGCTGGACCCGTTACCTCATTGACGCCCTAAGCGGGGCAGGTTCCGTAGACCGACACACAGGCACACCGCGGCGCACAGGAACAGCCAACGGACCCGGTGGGTACGGATGGGTCGGGAACAAGCGGCCTCGCGATGAGACGCCAGAGTCACGCCCGGGCGAGGACGCGGCCATGCCGTTCCATTCGATGGCGGTTCGCGTGGCGACAACGTCGGGCTGTGCTCCGCGGTCAGCGCAGGTTGGCCGGCCTCTACGACGAGCACCAGCCCGGCGCCCTGCTCGCCGTGGGCTGCGGAGACGGGACGGCGCTGCTGCCCACCCTGCAGACCAGGCGGCACCGTCCCGCCCGCCTCGACGTGGTCGAGCCCTCCGAGCCGCTGCTGCAGGCCGCCACCTCCGGGCTGCGCCATTGTTAGGGCAGTGGGCGGGACATCGGGCGGGACATCGGGCGGGACATCGGGCGGGACATCGGGCGGGACATCGGGCGGGACATCGGGCGGGACATCGGGCGGGACATCGGGCGGGACATCGGGCGGGACATCGGGCGGGACATCGGGCGAAGCAGCACGGCGGATGAGTCACCGGCGATACACGCCTGGCCGGTGACGGTCCAGGACTTCCCCACCGAACAGAGCCCCGTCCCGCTGAGTTCCTCGACCGTGTCCGGCGCGGCGCGGAGTTAACCCTGGCTCGTCGGGCGTCGGGGCGTTGTTCGCAGATTCTCCGCGCACATCGCGAGATGACCCGGATGGTCGGTACCTGAGCTCCGGCGTCCTCCGCGGTGCGCGAGCCTCGGGAAGCATTCGCTGGTCACATGGGCAGGAGGACGAGCACCTGTCACGGTGGCCTCACCGAGGAATCGACGGTCTATTAGCCATCCGGGTGGAGCGTGGCGGAGCTGGCTGGTCAACGATCTCCCGCGGTACTCGATCTGCGACTGCGGCACGGGTAGCGGGCTGGACGAGCGCTCCCTCGGGGCACAGTGGGGCACAGCTGGGGCAGACCTGGCTTGTGCTCAGGAGGCTGCGCAGGCGCTTGCTGGGGCTGAGCGGACGAGGGTGAAGGCTTCGGCCATCACGGCCGTATCAGCTGCCCCGGCACGCGTGGTGTTCACGCACTCACCGGTGCGCAGTGAGCCCAGGGACAGGTGCGCCACGTGCTCAGGGTCGAAGCACAGCTGCTGCCCTCCGGTGAGCTGCAGGCACACGGCTGGACCGGTCGAGACCACCACAGCGGCTTCGGAGGTGTGGGCGGGTGTGCGCAGCACGATGACGGCAGCGAACGTGAGCAGGACGGAGACGACGCCTAGCGCGAGCGTCGGCCGGCGTGCACCGGTGTTGCTCTCGGCGATCCTCACAGAACCCGCGATGAGGACACCGCGGCGGCGGTGGCGCTGCCCGCGTCGGGGACCTGGCCGGTCGCCTGGCTGGGGACCGAGCCCGTGACCCGGTCCGCGGCTCGGCCGACGACGTGGTCGGTGGCTCGGCCGACGACGTGGTCGGTGGCTCGGCCGACGACGTGGTCGGTGACGTAGCCGGTGGCGTGGTCGGGGACGTGGCTCGCGACTTCGCGCGCCGGCTGGGGACGGGCGTAGAGGTAGCCCTGGGCGTAGGTGCAGGACAGCTCCCGCAGCACCTGCGCCTGCTGCTCGGTCTCCACACCCTCAGCGACCACGTCGAGGCCGAGGCTGCGGGCGAGTTCGATGATGGAGGCCACCAGCGTCGTCGCGGACCCGCCGTGGGCGAGGTCGGTGATGAAGGACTGGTCGATCTTGACGGTGTCCACCGGCAGCCGCCGCAGGTAGGACAGGCTGGAGTAGCCGGTGCCGAAGTCGTCGATGGCCACCAGCACCCCGGTCGCGCGCAGCTGCGCGAGGCGGGCTGAGACGGCTTCGAGGTCGTCGACCAGGACGCTTTCGGTGACTTCCAGGGTCAGCTGGTGCGGGCGCAGGCCGCTTTCGCGCAGCGCCTCGCGCACGGTGTGCAGGATGTCGTCGGAGGCCAGCTGCACGGCGGAGAGGTTGACCGCCACGCTCACCGGGTACCCGCGCTCCGCGCTCCACGTCGCGGCTTGTGCGGTGGCGGTGCGAAGCACCCACGCCCCGATGGCCAGGATGTCGCCGCTGGCTTCGGCGAGGGGGATGAACTCCAGCGGGGGCACGGTGCCGCGTTCGGGGTGGTGCCAGCGCAGCAGCGCCTCGTACCCCTTCGGCTGGGCCAGTCCGTTGTCTTTCCGGAAGTCGACCGTGGCCTGGTAGTGCACTTCCAGCTGCCCGGCGTCGAGGGCGTGGGTGAGGTCCTCGCGCAGGGACGCCTTGTCGTGGGCGGCCTGCGACATACCGGGGGAGTAGGCCACGAGGCGGTTCTTGCCGGCGGCTTTGGCCCAGTACATCGCCAGGTCGGCGTTGCGCAGCAGCTCGGTGGCGGTGTCCAGCTCGCTGAGCGTTCCGCACAGGGTGGCGGTGTCGGCGGTGCCGAGGCTGGCGTGGACGTGGATGGGCTGCCCGTCCACGTCCACCGGCTGGGCGAGGCTGGCGAGGAACCGCTCTCCGACCCGGCGGGCGGGGGCGGCGCCGCCGTGGATGACGACGGCGAACTCGTCCCCGCCCAGGCGCGCCACCAGGTCGCTACCGCGCACGCAGGCGCGCAGGCGTTCGGCCACCGCCAGCAGCAACTGGTCCCCGGCGGCGTGACCGCGGGAGTCGTTGACGTTCTTGAAGTCGTCGAGGTCGACGAAGAGGACCCCGACCTGGTCCCGGCGAGACAGCACCCGGGTGAGGAACTCGCTGAGCTGGGTGCGGTTGGCCAGCCCGGTGAGGGCATCGCGCAGGCCCTGCTGCTCGTTCAGGCGCCAGGAGGTGAGGTGGGTGGCGCTGGCGGCGAGGACGAAGCCGGCGTGGATCATCATCCACCGCCAGGGGTGGGTCATGGCGGCGTGGTGGTCGTAGACGTCGCCGGGGAACAGCGTGCCGAGCAGGCCGTGGTGGACGACGACGATGAGCAGGCCCACGCTGAAGGGGACCCAGTCCTGGTAGAGGGCGACGAGACCGACCATGACGAAGAAGTGGAAGTGCGCTTCGGTCTGCCCGCTCCAGAACTGCACGAGCACGGTGGAGGCGAGGAAGAGACTGACCGAGGCCGCACCGGAACGCAGCTTGCGGGAGGAGGACGGCGGCAAGGCCAGCAGCAGGGGAGCGGCGACGAGCAGCCCACCGGCGAGGCTGGCCGCGACGCCTTGTGCGCTGAAGGCACCGAAGAGCACCAGGACCAAGGCCTGCAGTCCCGCGACGCGCACGATGGCGCGGTGGCGGCGCTGCCACACCTCATCGGGCAGCATCCGTCCGCGCGGCAGCACCGAGAAGGCGAGCCCAGCGTGTCGACGCGCGGCTTCCCTGAGGGATCTCACGGTGACTCCTTCGACCGTCCGCGAGCCCAGGAGCACCAAACGCACTCGGATGGACCAGGGGTGGCGGCTGCGTCCTCCCGCACTGGATCACCGCGAGAGGAACTCGATGGGAGATCCGGCCGCCCGGACGGCCAGGTCGAGGCGACTCGGCGTGGCCGTCCAGGGGGCGCGGGTGGAGTGGGCTGGCGACGGGTGGTGCGGGTGGTCTCAGATGGCGAGGTCGCGCTCGAGGATCGTCAGCTGGCGGCGCGCCATGGCGAGGTTCGAGGAGTCCTTCTTGAGGACCAGGTACAGGAAGAGGCCCTGGCCGGACTGGGACTGGATGAGGCGGATCAGGTGGATCTGGGTGCCGAGGGTGATGAGGATGTCCTCGATCTGCTCGGACAGGCCCAGGCGCTGCATGGTGCGCAGCTTGGCGCGCACGACGTCGGTGTTGCCGGCGGCGGCGACGTCGAGGTCGAGGGCGCCGCCCCCGACCTGGCCGAGCGACATGCCCGACTCGTAGTCGACGAGGGCCGCGGCGGTGGCGCCGTCGATCTCGAGGCAGGCCTTCAGGGTCGCGTCGACGTTGGTCACGTCTGGTCCTCCACACAAAGAGCGGCACGCCGTACCGACGGCACGGTGTAGTGCTCGTCGGAGAAGCGGCGGCAGACCTTGATCGAAACCGACACATCTGCTCCGTGAGGCCCGTCACAACAACTCGGGACGCCGTGATCGGCGCCGACGCGGCGGAGGCGACCGCTCCGCGAGCGCGATCACCCGGTGCAGGCCGAGGACGACCAGGAGTGGTTGACGGTGGCAGTCGTGCCGGCGACCCACGCGAAGCGCGTGAGGCCAGCTGCCGTCCTCGACTCGTGTCTCACCGATGCGCCTGCCTCGTGAGGTGAGTCGCTGCGCCTGCCTCGGGGAGGAGGAAACGAACCCGTTCAACCTCCCCGCCGGGCTTTGACGGCGTACATGTCGCCGTCCGCGCGGTGCAGGAGCGTCTCGGCGCTGCCGTGATCCCCATCGGCAGCGCCGTGAGTGTCGGTTCCAGCGGCGGGGGTGGTAGCGATGCCGATGGCCACACCGAGCGCGAGGTCGGTGAAGGCGCTGGCCCAGGTGCCGCCGGTGAGGCGCTCGACCACGACCGCGGCTTGGGCGGCGGTGGTGTTCTCGCACAGCACGGCGAACTCGTCCCCGCCGAGGCGGGCGGCGGTGTCCTCCGGGCGTACGCAGTCGCGCAGGTGATCGCCGAAGGACTGCAGGAGCCGGTCCCCGGCGGCGTGGCCGTGGCGGTCGTTGACGGCCTTGAAGTTGTCCAGGTCCAGGTAGAGCACGCTCACCGGCTGGTCGTGACGCTCTCCCCGGGGCAGAGCTCGGTCGAGCTCCTCGAGGAAACGGGCGCGGTTCCACAGGCCGGTGAGGGAGTCGTGGCTGGCCTCGTACTGCAGGCGCCGGCGCAGGTCTTCCCGGTCGGTGATGTCCTCGAGGTGCATGATCAGGTGCTCTCGTCCGGGCGCGGTGTCGCGCACAGCGGAGGTGGTGACCCGCACGTCGCGGCGGGGACCGGTGGCGGTGGCGAAGCGGGTCTCGTGCACGACGGTGTCGACGTCACCTCGGCGCAAGGCGGCGTAGGCAGCCTTCGCCGCTGCCACCAGATCATCGGGGAGCAGGCGGAAGAGGTCACGCCCGAGCAGGTCCTGCGGGGGGTAGCCGAGCAGGGCGGTCATGGCGGGGTTGACGCGCAGCACGGTGCCGTCAGGGTGGCAGACGGCCACGGCGAGGGGGGCGTGCAGGAAGGCACTGACCGCGTCCTCAGCCAGGCCAGCGGACTCCGATGCGGACCCTGGCGCTGACCCCGGCGCGGACTGCGACTCCGGCCTGCTCCTTCGGCGGGGCGCACGTTTCGAATCATGGTCAGCTCCAGCGCGGGGGCCGGCCCTGCGGCCGGTTCCACGGCCCGGTCCGTCGAGGACAGCGTCGTCATCCACCACGTCACCGTGAAGGGTGGGTGGGTGAGTCCGCAACCGGTTCGCTCGGATGTACACCGCCCTGACGGATCCATGTCCCCTTCCGCCACCTGTAGTGCCCTAACGGCAGCAGAGCGCAACCACTGGCCTGCGCCGGTTGGACGGTGGAATGGATCCGAGGGCGCCTCGACCTCTGGTGGGCTCCTCCTGAGCCCGGGGTGGGCTGCTCGTCGCGAACGACGGGCGAGTGGACGTGGACGAGTGCTGGGGGATCAACTGGCTTCATGACAGGACCCACCTCGCCTGGCTTCGGCGCCGGCCGATGGGAGGGGATGGACGCCGCCCCCGCCGCCCCCGTCGTCCCTGCGGTCGATGCGCTGCCTCCCGCTCCGGCGGCCGCCCTTGGCGCGGCACCTGTGCTCCCTGCTTCATCGGAGTCGCCACCGGGATCGCTGCAGCCGCTGGCCAAGCCGTGGCTCGAGCCGTCGGATCCGAGGTGGCGCTCGGCGTTGGAGGCGGTGCTGCGTGATCCCTCCCGCTTGAGCCTGCACAGCCAGCCGATCGTGGAGCTGAGCACCGGCGCGGTGGCCGGCTACGAGGTCCTCTCCCGCTTCGACGCCCGGGCCTCGGGGATCACCGCGACCCCGGACCGGTGGTTCGCCGCGGCGGAGCACTGGGGGGTGAACGCCCAGCTGCAGGTTCGGGTGGTGTCCACGGCGGTGGCGATGCGTCAGGTCCTCCCGCCGGACACGTTCCTCACCGTCAACGTCGAGCCGCACCTGCTGCTGGACGAGCGTGTCGCCGCGGCGCTGCTGGAGCACGGGGACCTGTCCCGGCTGGTGCTGGAGCTGACCGAGCACACCCGCGCCGGTGATCAGCCCGGGGGCCAGGCGAGGCTGCTGGACGTGCTGGAGCAGGTCCGCGCGCGGGGGGCGATGATCGCGATGGACGACGCGGGCACCGGCTACGCGGGGCTGAGTCAGCTGCTGGCGCTGCGCCCGCACGTCGTCAAGCTGGACCGGGAACTGATCAGCGGTATCGACGCCGACCCGGTCAAGCACGCCCTGGTGGAGGTGCTGGGGGACTTGGTGGGGCGGATGGACGGCTGGGTCCTGGCTGAGGGCATCGAGACGGCGGGTGAGTTGGAGGCGCTGGTGGGGTTGGGGGTGGCGCTGGGGCAGGGCTACGTCCTGGCCCGCCCGGCTGCGGTGATGCTGCCGGAGCTGGGTGAGGAGCTGGTGCGCGACATCCAGACATGGGCGGGACGCGCGGAGCTGGACGAGTACGTGCTGAGCCTGGTGCGCAGCGCGCGGGTGGGGACGGACCCTGCGTCGTGCGAGGTGCTGCTGGGGGCGGACGGGCGGGTGCGGGCGGTGCGCAACGCCGGCGCCGGTGGTGGCCGTAGCGACAGTGGTGGGGATGTCGTGGACCCCTCGTCGTGGTCACCGCCGCTCCTGGTGGCGCCCTCGGCGTCGCTGGCGGAGGTGGCCCGTCGGGCCGCGACCCGTCGCCCTGAGGACGTGGGCGCGCCGCTGGTGTGCACCGACGGGCAGGGCGTGGTGGTGGGGGTCGTCGCCGTGGCGGACCTGCTGGTGGCCTTGTCCCGCGCTCGGTAGCCCCCTGTCCCCGATACGGCGGCAGGTGCGGGCTCAGCTGTGGACGCTGATCAGCGCAGGTGGGTGAGGCGGGCGGTCTCGGCTCAAGCAGCAGCGCCGGGACCCGATACCTGAGAACATCGTTCTCCTCGTCGCAGCCTCGGTTGAAGCGCGGTCTGGTCGCCCTATCCCATCTCGGAGTGTTGATGATGAAGAAGTTCCGTTGCGGTGACGTCGTGCCCGGCTGCACCCGCGCCTTCACCGGCTCCGTCGACGAGATCCTGCTGGCGGTGGCTGGTCACGCCCGCGCCGACCACGGCCTGGTGGAGGTGCCGGAGGAGCTGGTGGTGCAGGTGCGCTCGGCCATGGTCGACGCCTGACCCGCTCCGTCGGCGGGCCAGGAGCCGAGCCCGTGCCTGACGGTCGCAGGTTCCGGCTGACGTGTGAACCCGATCGCTCGGCGGCTGGACGTCCACGGCATCACGGGCCGCGGTGAAGTTGGCGAGGGCGGTGAGGTCAGCTGGGTAGGGCTGCGATGACGCGCTCGCTGTCGAGGCGCCGGGTGTAGCTGCCGTTGTTCACGGGTGTGCAGTAGCCCTGCTCGTCGCGGCGTCCGGTGGCGAAGCGTGGGTCAGGGCGGCGGCGATGCTGATGAGTCGTGCGTTGCCTGCCGGATGACTGCGACCCCCGGTCCCCAGGCGTTCGAGCAGGGCTTCGTGGGGCGGTGACGTAAGGGGGTACTTGGCGAGCCGTGGTGAGGTGTGGTCGTGGGGGCCGGCTGGTTGGGGACCTGTGCGGTGTACGGGGTGCGGTGTGTCAGTTGAGCCCGGGGTTGGGCTCGATCCGGTGGCCCGGCGAGGTGAACGGGCTCCTGAGCCCGTCAAGGGCACCCGTCGGGGCGCCGATGTTCGTCCTGTGACGCGACGTGCGCAACGGGTGGCCGCTCTGGTGGACGGTGGGGTGGACTTCCCCCGCCGCCTGCTCGCGGGCCTGTGCGCGCGGCTGGCCCCGACCCAGTGGCAGGTCGTGGCCTACAACACCTGGCGCGACAGGCTGCACGATGCGGACCTGCTCGTGCAGGCGCTGGAAGCAGGACACTTCGCTGCGCTCATCGTGACCCAGCAGCGCAACGCCGAGTCTGAGCGCGTGGCCGTCACCGCTGCCCGGAAGTACCACGTCCCCGTGCTCGGCGTCGGCAGGCGCGTTCCCGGGGCCGTCGCCGTGATGGCCGACAACCACGTCGGCATGTCCGCGCTCCTCGACCACGTCCTGGCTGACGGGAAGGCTCGGCGGCCGGTGTTCCTGCGCGGCAACCCCGGCAGCCCCGACGCCGAGGAACGCGAGGACGCCTTCGTGCAGGGGTTGCGACGTCACGACATCCCTCTCTGCGCCGCGCGGGTGCTCGACTCCGGATTCGACCGCGACCCCGCCTTCCGGGCCTTGAACCGCTGCCTGCAGGACGGCTTCCGCCCCGACGCGGTCGTGGCGGGCAACGACGAAGCGGCCCTGGGAGCCCTTGACGCCGTGGCCCTCGCCGGTTTCCGGGTGCCTCAGGACCTGTCCGTCACCGGCTTCGACGACTCCCCGATCGCCGAGCTCATCGGGCTGACCTCCATCGACCAGGACCTCCCCGCGCAGGGGCGGGCGGTCGCGGAAGCCCTCCTGGGGACCGGGCGCCGAGACGTCGTCGTCGTGAGCGCGGCCCGGCTACGGCGCTCGACGGGTGTGGAGTGCGCTGAGAGCGGCGTGCGTCCCCTGCCGCACCGGGACCGCCTCGCCCAGGTCCACGACCTGCACCGGGTGCTCACGACGTGCAGCTCCGTGGCGGAAGTGATCGACGTGCTGCCGGCGTGGTTGCCGCGACTCGGCATCGACCGCTTCGCCCTCGTGCTGCGCCTTCCCGGCCCCACCAGTGGTGAGGCGCTCGCCCGGGTGGCCCTGCTGTGCTCCGGTGACGTCGTCCAGACGCACTCCTCCGCGCCCTTCCCCGAACGACTCCTCCTGCCCCCCGCTCTCGAGGACGCCTTCCCCCAAGCGGTGGCGGTCAGGACGTTGGTGGGCCCCTCCGGGTGTCACGGCCTGATGGTCCACGGCATCGAGCAGGACGAGCAGGACCGGACCGTCACCGCAGCCCTGCAGGTGGCCCTCGGCCAGGTCGTCGACACCCTCCAGCGCGAGCAGGAGCTCACCCACCGGGCCGAAGCCCTGGGCAGGCACGCGGAACGCCTGGAGGAGCTCGTCGCGGAGCGCACCGCCGCTCTGGAGGCGGAGGTGGCGACGAGGCAGGCGGCCGAGGCGCGGTTGCGCAAGGCCAACGTCGAGCTCGAGAGGCTGAGTTCGATGGATGAGGTCACCCAGGTGGCGAACCGGCGGGCGTTCAACCGCTTCCTGGAGAGCGCGTGGGACCGGGCGTCTCGTGACGGGGAACCGGTGGGGCTGGTGATGTGCGACCTCGACGCCTTCAAGGCCTACAACGACCTCTACGGCCACCTGGCCGGGGACCACTGCCTGCGCCAGGTCGCTGCCGCCCTGACGTCGTCCGCTCGGCGATCTTCTGACCTCGTGGCTCGCTACGGCGGTGAGGAGCTGGTGCTGCTCCTGCCCGGGGCGGGCCCCGAGGCGACCGCCCGGGTGGCCGAAGCGGCCGTCGCTGCTGTGCGCGCGCTCAGGCTGGAGCACGAGCGCGGTCCCCGGGGTCTGGTCACCGTCAGCGCCGGGTGGGCGGTGGCGAACCCCGCGCTGGAGGATGACGAGCAGTCCCTCATCCGCGCCGCGGACACCGCCCTGTACCGCGCCAAGGAGCACGGGCGCGACCGTTGCGTCGGTCCCGGCAGGTAACGTCGCCGCTGGGTCAGCCCTGCGTGAGCATCAACCGTGGGAGACGGGCCTGGGAGGCGGGCCATCCCCGGTTGTCCGGGGGAGTCGAGAACAACCTCTGGACCTGCTCGGTCACCTGGCGTCTCACGGATGCCTCCACACTTCGACGCTGCTTGGGCAGGGATGCTGTTGTGGTGGTCGCGGGGATCACCAGAGCAGCAGCCTTCGCCCGTCCCGTCAACGTGTTCACTCATGGTCCGTCGCCGTTCTCACTCACGACGTGGAGCAGTCGGTACTGGCTGGCGGAGACGCCCCTGGTGTCAGTGCTCAGGACCTGTTCAACGAATCCGACGAGGTCTGGAGCTACTGCACCGAGGTGCTCGGGCACGCTGGGAGTCGAGTCTCTCCGGGCGGGTCTAGCGGTTCAGGACGCCCCCACCCTTTATCTGGCCCTTCACCTGGTCCAGAACCTCACCTCCGATCTGGCCCTTCACCTGGCGCAGCAGAGCCTGATCGATCGCCCGGCTCTGTGCCAGCGCCCGGTCCCCGGCGACGCGGTCGGCTTCCTGACGTTGCGCGTCGGCCTCCTCGCGCAGCAGCTCCGCCGGTGTGCGCGGAGGCCCGCCGTCGCGGTGCAGGAGGTCGGCGGCTTCGGCGGCGGCGTCGTGCAGGACCTGCAGGTCTCTATCGGTGAAGGTGTGGGGGTCTCGGCCCATGACGCAGACGGTGCCGATGACCTGCTGGTGCAGTCGCAGCGGTACCCCGGCGTAGCTGGCGATGGCGAAGCGGCGCAGCAGGGGGTTGTCGCGGTGGCGTCGGTCGCGTTCGAGGTCGTCGATGACGTAGGCGTCGCCGGTGAGGACGACGTCGGTGCAGGGGGCGAACTCCGCGGGCACGGTGCGGACCAGGCGCAGCCAGCCGCTGAGGCCGTGGAAGGCGGGGTACACCGCGGCGCGTTCGGTGAGCACGCTGAGCGTGCTGATGGGCAGGCCCACCTGCTGCGCGACGCTGGCGGTGAGCTCGTTCAAGCGCGCCGCGGTGCCCGGGCGGGGTCGGGTGCCGTACTGCCGGACTACCCGCAGACGTTCCAGGCTCCCCAGTCCCGCAAGATCTTCGTGCACTATTGGCCCCTTGTCCCCGCGTCGGCTGCTGGGCACCGGTGGTGCCTACCAAGCGTTTCGGGGCTGCGTGGGGCGCTCTTGACGCGCACCGGGTGGTCCTGGGGCCTCTTTCACCCCCGCGGCGGCTCGCGTACCCCTACATGGCCCAGCGGTACCCGCGGACGGGTCTGGAGGGTCGCGCACCGACGTGGTGTCGAGCCGTGGTGTCGAGCCGTGGTGTCAGGTCATGACTCCGGATGCTACGAACCACCTCGACAACCCCTCACTCATCAGGAGCGCACGTGGCCGGCTGTCCGCGATGACGTGTCCTGGCGCCCCCTGAGGATCGGTGTAGGCGGAAGACCTCCTGCCCGCCGCCCAACCGGTGCGGTGGCTCAGCAGGTCCTTCTCCATCTCGCGCGGCAGGCCGTGCACCTTGCGGTGCGGGCGTTGCGGCGGGAGCTCCGCGCGCTGCATCCGCGGCCAGGTGTCGGCCATGGTCTCCTCCACCGGCCGGCACACCAGCCCCGCCCGTGCGGCCCTAGTGGTGTCGACTTCGAGGAACCCGGCGAACTTCCCGTGCGGGGGGATCTAGCACGACAGGTGCGTCCATGGTCCGGCTCCCGCGGCGGCCAGGTCCGCCTTGGGGATCCACACCAGCTCCGCGTCCGCACCGGTCGCCGCCACGCACGCGGTGAGCAGTCCGGCGGTCTGACCCCAGCGGTAGACGGAACCGCTGAGACGTAGGCATACCGGTGCACACTCCCCCTCAGGAGCTTGGCGGTGCCGGTGGCGACACGCGGTGCTCCGGCCCAGGTGTCCACCACCGCGTCCCAGCGTCGATCGCTAAAGGCTGCGGCCAGGGCGGTGGTGTTGGTGCGGCCGGCGTGCAGGATTTGCACGCCTGCGAGGAGGTGGCCGGTACGTCCGCGGTCCAAGACGGTGGCGTCGCTGACCCGGCGTTCCCGTTCCGTCCGCAGCTGAGAGCTGTCGCAGCCGCTGACGCGGCGGGCGTCACCGAGCAGGGTGGGGCGCGGTGAGCCCCGGGGCCAGCGCCCGGCGCAGCCGGCGACGTAGCCTGCTGGCGGTCTGGCCCGATTGGGTCTGGCCGGTCAGGCGCCTTCGTCCTCAGTGCGGGTGGCTGCCACCAGGGCGTTGGCGTGCCCGTGACCCATGCCGTGCTCGCTCTTGAGCCAAGCCACCTGCTGCATGTGCTTCACGTCGGGGTGCTGGGCGCGGTGCTCACGCAGCAGTTGCTGCCAGTGCGTGATCGGGTGTCCGTACTTCGCTTCGATGGCGGGGAAGTACGACGCGGGTCCCTTGGTGGTCTCAGGCATGAGGCTCTCCTCCTGGTGCTCGTCGGTGCTGGCCGGTGCTGGCCGGTGCTGGCCGGTGCTGGCCGGTGCTGGCCGGTGCTGGCCGGTGCTGGTCGGTGCTGGTCGGTGCTGGTCGGTGCTGGTCGGTGCTGGTCGGTGCTGGTCGGGTGTTGATTGGGGTGTCGTTGAGGGATGGACCATTGGTACTCGCGTAGCTCATCGTTTCTTGGCTGCTCAGTGCGTCTTCGACCGCGCCCAGAGGGAGAGCCGCAGACGTCTCGAGGGCCGCTATCACCGGTGTTGGTCCTGGCACCCTGCAGTGTGGGTGTCGTGAAGTCATCAGCGCCTCAAGCCGAGGGTGGCGATGAGGTCCTCGTGCAGCTCGAACCACACCCGGTGGCAGGAGTCGCGATCGATGCCGCTGATCCACGCCGGGTCAGCGGGAGCGGCGTCCACCGCTGCGCTGAAGCGGGAGTGGTACCCGGTGAAGCGGGTCAGGCCAGCGCGCAACCTCCCCTCCAGGCCGACCAGGGCGTTCGCGGCGGTCTGGAGGGTGTGCAGGGTTGCGGGCAGGTCGGCGGTGTGGTCACCGATGCCCATCTCGCTGAGCTGCCACGTGGTGCAGGTCTCGGCGACGACGGCGTTCCAGGCCAGGAAGTCGGTGTGGACCGCCTCGACGAGGGGACGGGTGCCGCTGGCCTGCAGTTCGGCGGCCAGCAGGTGCTCACCGTGCAGCTTGCCCGCCTCGGTCAGTGACCAGCCCTCATCGCCGGCGTAGCGGGTGCACGTCACCCAGCCATGGGCTTGAGCGTCGAGCAGGTGTTCGCGGACCTGGGCGTCCACGACATCCGGCTCGTCGCGCAGTGAGCGGGGTTCGAGGGCGCGGGGTTCGAGGGCGCGGGATGTGAGGAGGGTCGTGATGCGGGCGGTGTCGGCGTAGCCGAGGGTCCGCACGGCGTGCAGCACGAGCAGTTCGGGGGTGGAGGTGCCACTCACCGGTTCTCCTTCGGGCTGTCGCAGGCGCGAGGACGGGGGCGACTGCTGGTGCTGGTGCTGGTGCTGGTGCTCGTGCTGGTGGAGGTGGTGATGGTGCCGTGGGTCCCGTCCACGCGCACCAGGCGGCCGTCGGTGAGCACGTCGGTCGCGCCGGCTGCGTCGGTGACGGCGGGGATGGCGAACTCGCGGGCGACGATCGCTGCGTGGGCGAGGATCCCGCCGATCTCGGTGACCACGGCGGCGGCCCGGGCCAGCAGGGGTGTCCAGGCCGGGGAGGTGGCGCGGCAGACGAGCACGTCGCCGGGGCTGAAGCGGGCGAAGTCGTCCAGGTCACGGATGACTCGGGCCGGGCCGGTGGTGGTGCCTGGGCTGGCGGGGGTGCCCCTCAGCAGGACGGCACCGGCACTGGTCTCAGCGCCGGTCTCAACGCCGTCTGTGCCGCACCGTGTGCCCTCGGGTCCTGCGGGGGCTGTGGCGGTGGGCCCTAGGGAGGAGCCGGTGGTGGGCCCCAGGGGGGAGCCGGCGGTGGCCCCCCGGGTGGAGCCGGTACTGGATCCCGCGGTGGAGCGGGTGGTGATGGGCCGGGCCTGCAGGATCCACGTCGTTCCTGCGGCGATGGCCCACTCCACGTCCTGCGCAGCGCCCAGCAGTTCCTCGACGCGGTGGGCGGTGTCCGCGAGGTCGTTCAACTGGGCGGGGGTGAGCAGGGCGCCGGTGTCTGCACCGGCGTGCGCGCCGGCGTGCGCACCGGGTTGCGTGCCGGGGTTCACGAGCCAGCGCTGCGGGGTGCTGCGGCCGCTGACGAGTGCGTCGCCGAGCCCACGGGTGGCTTCGACGACGACCTGCTCGGCGCCGGTGACGGGGTGGTGGGTGAACATCACCCCGGCCACCTCGGCGGGGACCAGCACTTGGATGAGCACCGGGGATCCGCTGATTGGTGCCACCTGGTCCGGTGAGCGGCCGAGGCGAGTGGTGTAGGTGGTGGCGGCAGCGCCGGAAGCGGCCGAGTGGCGCACCTCCCGCACCACCTCCGCGGGCGTCCGTGCTCCCAGGTGAGTGTGCAACTGACCGGCGAAGCTGACGCGCTGGCCGTCTTCGCCCGCAGCGGAGGAGCGCACCGCGAACGGCCCGCCGCCCAGGGCGCGCAACACCGGTTCCAGTTCGTGCTGCCAGTGGTCTCCGTCGAGGGCGTTCAGGACGACGACGCCGGGCGGAACGGGCAGACCGGCGTGCCGCAGTCGCGCCAGGGTCGCCGCCTTGACGCCGCAGCGGGGGTCCGCCTCGGTTAGTGGGATGAGCACGACTCACCCGCCCGTCTCGAGGTGGCGGCTCTTGCTGCTGCGACGGGCTTCGCCATCGCTATTGCCGGCGCCGGCGCTGTTGCTGGCCCTGCCGTCGGTGTCTTCATCGCGGTCCCCGTCGCCAGGACCATCGAGGCGGGTCAGGATGCGGTTCAACCGTTGCTGCGCTGCCTGCGCCGAGCCCAGGCCGAGCGCGACGGCGACCTGCGGCCACGTCATCCCCGCGGCGCGCGCGGCGAAGAGCAACGCCGCCTCGACCTGGTCCAGTTCTGCGCGGGCCGCGTCCAGCAGGTGCAGACCGGATCGCAGCAGGTGCGGATCGGTACTGTCCGCATCGCGGGCGACCCAGGCGGCCAGGCGCACCAGTTCGGTGTCGGAGAGGGGCCGGCCGCGGTGCTGCCACGGTCGCGGTGGCAGGTCGCCGCCGCCGGCCGCCTCGAGAGCCGTGCGTGCCCGGTCCAGGAGGGCGGCGGCGTCGTGGTCAGAGGAGGGCACGTGACCAGTTCAACTCCTCAACAGAACGTTGTCAACTACTCGTTGAGAGGCGAGTGTCGGAGTGGTTGGCGGGTCACAGCAGAACGTCACCTCCTCGGGCGGCGTCTGCCTTCACCGACCGACGAGGGTGTCAGCAGCGAATGATGAGGAAGCATGCTGCACGACAGGTGCCGGGTGTCTGCGATGGGTGGTGGAGGCCGCGGCCTCAGTCCCGGGCTTCAGACCAGGGCTGAGGATGGGGGTGTAGCGCCTGGTGCGTGATGGTGTGGACCTCACTGACCCGGTCGTAGCTGACCCATCCGCCGATTGGTCCGCTGTGCTCGAAGTCTCCAAACTGCACCCTGCTGCTTTCCTCGCGGGCTCTCAGTACTCCTGCGGAGTCCCGCCCCTGGCCGTGCCTCTGATATACCCCGGCCGTCGCCGAGACGCACGACGTGCTTGATCTCAGACTTCGGCGTCTGCTGATGCAGCAGCTCGTTGCTGGCCCTGAGGACGGTGTCCAGGGCCGACATCGGCGTGACCGCGATGCGTCGGAGCCGACGTCCACCCAGATCGCGGGATGACCGCGCGCTCCGCTGTGTGCTCGTGCTCTACTGGAGTCCTTCGTGCCCTGGACCCGGCGCGGTGGCAGCACCACCTGATGACTCGGTGGGGAGAAGTCTGCGTGGGGGTCTCTCGCCTCGGGAGCCGGCCGTGCCCGCCCCGCCAGGTCTGCGGGTGGCAATGCGTCGAGCCGACGGCGCGGCGGGAGGCCTGACCTCGATCGAACAGCCGGAGGGGTCAGGACTTCGCGTGCGCGGCTAGCTGCTGCTGACTCGGCCGCCACTGACTCGACCGCCACTGACTTGGCCCGTAGCCGACGCTGGGCCTCGGTGCTGGCGGGGCACTACCCTGTAGTCACTGCGCCACCGTGGCGTCGCCTCCACCGCCCAGGCGGAGGGCGCCACGGCCTGGGTTGGACCCACAGCTCTCGCAGGTTCCGTCACCGCTTCTGCAGCGGCGGGAACCGTTGCGGGGCGTCGAGCTCCGCGCCCCGTGTGGAGGAGCCCCCGTGTCCCCAGATCCCGCGTCCCCGACCCCCGCGTCCCCGACCGAACCGGTCGAACCGGCTGTGGCGACCCCACCGCCGGCGGGGGAGCTGATGGACCCCCAGGACGCGTTCGCCGAGCTGAGCACGCTCGTCGTGGGCGAGACCCCCCTCAGCCAGGTCCTGGCCCGGGTGGCCCAACTCGCCCAGGAGTGCGTGCCCGGGGCGGAGGAGGTGTCGGTGACGCTGCTGGAAGGCGACCGCGCCCGCTCCGCGGCCTTCACCGGCAAGCTCGCCGCCGCGCTGGACGAACGCCAGTACGAGGGCGGCTTCGGCCCCTGCATCGACGCCGCCCAGAGCGGGCAGGTCATCCGCGTGGACGACACCGGCGCGGAGGAGGTCTACCCCGACTTCGCCGCGGTCGCTGCGCGTCAGGGCGTGCGCAGCAGCCTCTCCGTGGGCATGCCGATGCCCCAGCGGATCCTGGGTGGGATCAACGTCTACCGCTTCGACGAGGGCGTCCTGGACGAGGACGCGGAGAAGACGTTGCAGGCCTTCGCCGCCTACGCCGCGGTCGCGTTGGCGAACCACTCCCTCTACGCCTCCTCGATGGCGCTCAACGGCAACCTGCAGGTCGCGATGCAGTCCCGCGCG
Organism: Kineococcus radiotolerans SRS30216 = ATCC BAA-149; assembly: GCF_000017305.1. Taxonomy (GTDB): domain Bacteria; phylum Actinomycetota; class Actinomycetes; order Actinomycetales; family Kineococcaceae; genus Kineococcus; species Kineococcus radiotolerans. Next base: position 4,578,851 of record NC_009664.2, read on the forward strand.
GTGATCGAGCAGGCCAAGGGGGTGCTGGTGGCGAGTCTGCGCTGCAGCCCGGAGGAGGCGTTCGCGCACCTGGCGAAGCAGTCCCAGCACACCAACCGCAAGCTGCGCGACATCGCCACCGAGATCGTCGAACGCGCCGGCCGCAGCTGAATCGGCTCGACACCCGCAAGGGGGACTGGCTCGTCACCATGAGGGTGACGTCGCTATGAGCGTGACGTCACCGGTTGCTGTCGGTCGCGCCCGGATTGCGGGATGGCCGGTAGGTCGAGCAGCCGTCTCAGGGACCGCGACGCTGCCGCAGGGGCCGGTCATCACCATCGTGGTGGTAGCTGATCTCGACGTCGGTCAGCTCGTTCTGCAGCCGGTAGGCCAAGCGCAGCCCCTCGTCCTGCCAGGCCCGCTCCTGCTCCTCGTCGGACCAGCGGTAGTCACTCCACCCGAGGGCGTTGAACCGCTCGTTCCGCGCCCGCAACTGCTCGACGAGCTCAGCGCTGACGCCGAGGCTGGTCAGCTCGGCCGGGCCGACATGATCAGGGTCGCTGTCCCAGGCGGGGTCCTGCTCGCCCCACTCAGCCATGACCCGCAGGGCGACGGGGCGGTAGGGCTCCTCCACCGGATGAGCATGTCAGCCGGTGTCTGACCTGGGGGCAGGGCAGTGGGATCGCGGACACACCTCGTAGCGGCTCCGCTCGGCCGCTCGCTCATCGGCGTGAGCGTGTCCTCGGTAAGGCGCTCGGGCGGCGTCGTGGGTGTGAGAGGCCCGTGTCTGCCTCACGGTCCGCATCATGACGTGAAACGGGAAGGTGTCGGCGATCTCACAAGATCGCTGAGGGGTTGTGAGGAAGGGTTCACGCGACCGGTCGGCGTCAGCAACGCCGACGTGACCGGGCGCGGTGAGCGTTGACCTCACCATCGTGGACCCGGCGGGTCCCATTCCCTGGAGGCGTCGTGGCCGGTCTCTTCACCCCCTTGACCATCAAGGACGTGACTCTGCGCAACCGCATCGGCATGTCACCCATGACGATGTACCGCTCCGTAGACGGGGCAATGAACGACTTCCACCTCATGTACCTGGGCGCCCGCGCCGCCGGCGGGTTCGGGCTGGTCTTCCCCGAGCAGGTCGCCATCGCCCCCGAAGGCCGCACCACCGTGCACTGCGCCGGCATCTACGACGACGCGCAGGTCGAGGGTCACGCCCGCGTCACCGCCATGATCAAGGACATGGGGGCGGTGGCCGGGATCCAGCTCGGTCACACCGGCCGCAACGGCAGCGAGGTCCCGCCCTGGGAGGGCGGCCTGCAACTGCCCCCCGAGCACCCTGACGGCTGGCAGGTCAGCGGCCCCTCGAACATCCCCTACGGCTGCGGCAAGCGTCCCTACCCGGTGCACGCGCTGAGCGTGGCGGAGATCAAAACCCTGCACCGGCAGTACGCCGACGCCGCCCGACGCGCACTGGACGCCGGTTACGAGTGGCTGGAGATGCACTTCGCCCACGGCTACCTCGCCTCGGAGTTCTTCTCCCCCCTGGCCAACCAGCGCACCGACGAGTACGGCGGCAGTCTGGAGAACCGCGCCCGGTTCCTCCTCGAGGCGCTGGACGCGGTCCGGGAGGTGTGGCCGGAGCGGCTGCCGCTGACGATGCGGCTGGGGTCGGATGACTTCCACCCCGAGGGGATCACCTTTGAGGAGTCGATCACGGCGATCGGCTGGATGAAGGAGCATGGCCTGGACCTGGCCGACATCAGCCAGGGCGGCAACACCGACGATATGGTGAACCCGATCTGGAACGACCCCAGCGCGTGGGTGGCGCGCGCTGCGCGACTGAAGGATCGGGTGGACATCCCCGTCACCACGAGCTGGAACCTCGGCATCCCCGCCAACGCCGACGCGGCCATCCGTTCCGGGGACGTCGACCTGGTCCTGCTGGGCCGTCCGGCGCTGGCGAACCCGCACTGGCCGGTGTGGGCGGCCCGGGAACTGGGCACTACCGAACCCTTCGACCTGGTTCCGAAGGACTGGGGGTTCTGGCTGCAGAACTTCCGCGGGCACGGCCCCAGCATCGGCTGGCCCGAGCCCGAGGTCAGCCGCCCGGCAGTGGTGACCCTGCCCCAGCAGGGAGCGCACCTGCAGAACGTCTAGAAGAGCGCCGCACCGGCTGCGGGCTGCACCAGGTCCTCCGGTGGGGTAGTCGCGACACCGGGGTGTCACCCGGGAACCGGGTGACACCCCGCTCATCAAGCTGTGTCCGTCGTCGGCGCTCAGTTGCGGAACGTCGGCAGGTGGTTCTCAGGAGGCGAGGAAGTCCAGCAGGACGCGGTTGAACTCCTCGGCATGGCTGACGTTGATGCCGTGCGGCCCGCCGGCGATGACGTGCAGGCGGCTGCCGGGGATCGCGGCGTGGGTGCGCGCACCGGAGCCTGCAAAGGGCACGGTCCCGTCGCCGTCGCCGTGGACGACCAGCACAGGCACGTCGACCTTGGGGAGGTCGTCGCGGAAGTCGGTGGTCCCGAAGGACGCCATCGCCTTCAGCGCGGCCTTCTTGTCGGCCTGCTTCGTCAGAGCGAGGGCCTCCTGGCGCTGGGCCTCGGTGACCTTCAGGACCCCGTCGACGGAGAAGAAGTCGGTGACGAAGCCGTCGTAGAAGGAGTCCTCGTCAGCGGTGAGGGCGGCCTCCATCTGCGCCGCCTGCTCCTTGGTCAGCGGGCCGTCGGGGTTGTCCTTCCCCTTCGCCATGTAGGGCGGGACCGCGGCGGCGAAGACGACGCTGCGCAGGCGCTCGTCGCTGTACTTGGTGAAGTAGCGCGCGACCTCCCCTCCGCCCATGGAGAAGCCGACGAGGGTGACGTCGGTGAGGTCGAGGGCCTCGAGCAGGGCGTGCAGGTCCTCGGTGAGGGTGTCGTAGTCGTAGCCGATGCGGGTCTTGTCGCTGCGCCCGAAGCCGCGGCGGTCGTAGGTGATGACCCGGTAGCCCGCGGCGGTGAGGGCGGGGACCTGCTCGGACCAGGAGGCACCCGACAGGGGCCAGCCGTGGATGAGGACGACGGGGCGTCCGGGGCCGCCGGTGTCGTCGACGTGCAGGTCGGTGTCCTTGAACAGGCCGTGGTGGGCGGTGATCTCGGTCATGACTCCCCTTCGGAGCGGACGCGGCGGTGGTCTGGTGGGACCTGCACTGGCCTGGGTCGAGCGCCGGTTGGACGCTCAACCACTGTGGCTACCCTGGACGGGTGGGGGTTAGGCCGCCTCCTGAGGGCTGCCAAGGGGTGCCGGTGTTGCGCCGTTCGAGGTCGCAGAGGACTTGGCGTGGTCCTCACTTCGCACGCAGTCACCATCGGCGGTGTCGATCGAAGGTTGGCGGACCGCGTGCTGTGCAAGGCGGCGCATCAAGAAGTGCTGTCCCCAGGTCGCAGTGAGGGCATTGCCTCGCTGTGGGCGAGGTCAGGAGGCTGGATCGTCCTTGACGAGCGGAATCGCGCTGGCGGCGATCTGGTCCAGGTTGGGCAGATCCAGCGTCGTGTGGGTGGGGGCCAGCGCAGGCCCCCAGGACACCTCGAAGCCCAGCTTGCCGTCGGTGGGCATCCCGAAGATCCGCACGGCGCACGACAGGCGCCGGACGCGACCGTCGTCCCAGACGTCGTTGCGCTCACCCAGGGACAGTCGCTGCGGCATGTGATCGACGAAGGCGTGCACGAGGGGGTCGTTGGCCGGGCCTGGCCAGTGCTCCCACAAAGCTCCCTGTACGGCCGCCTCGGCATCGCTGCGGGGTGGGAGGACCTGCGGGATGAAGGCGACGTCGGCGCGGGCCACCAGCCAGGCGGTCGGGGTAGGCGAACAGGCAGCGCAGGCCGATGGCGATGCCGGGGACCTTGGCCAGGACCACCGGCCCGTGAGCGATGGCTCCCAGACTGCGCCAGGTCTGATCGGAGTCTTCGATCTCCCACGGCCTCCATGGCCGCTGCCACGGCTCCCAGGACGGGGCGGATGCATCCGTCATGCCAGCCTCACCACCCGCTCGTAGAGGTCGTCCAGGTTCTCCAGGGCCAGGACCGTCGTGGTCATCGGAGCACCCAGCTCCGGCCAGCCGGCCTCAAGAGGAAGGCGCGCGTCCTCCGGTAGCTTCGGCCACCACAGGTCCAGGTCTCGCAGGTATGCCGGCGAGCCCGGGTCCTCACCCGAGGCACCGCGGGCGACGGGTCCGCCACTGCTGTAGTGGTGTTCCAGTCGATGCCACAGCTGCCCGTCCGGGGTGAGGCCGGCGGCCGAGGCCGGGACGCTGAAGTGGGGGTCGCTGCGGGGAAGCCGAGGAGCACGCTGCCGGCCGCTGCGACCGCTGGGGTGGAAGTCAGACTCGTAGGCGTCTTGAGCGACCTGGCCGATGGCCTTGATCTCGATGGAGAGCAGCAGGCCGTCGAGGTAGGCGAAGGCGCAGCGCAGGCCGAGGCCGATCCCTGGCCCCTGGCTGAGGACGCACGGGCCGTGGGCGAGGGCTCCGAGTCCCTCCACGAAGGAGAAGGAGATGCCGCTGGTCACGGGGCCAGACTGCCGCACGTGAGGCATCCCGTCACCAGCGGCGAGCAGCGGTCATGATGCTCGATAACCGCGTGCCTCTCGTCAGACGCATGCTCTTCGTGGGATGACCGCAAGCTGCCACGACAACCAGGGGCTGCGTCCGCAGACGCGAGACACAGCGCTTCGAGGTCCATAGCCCTCGTCCATGGACTTCGTGGTGTGCTCCTACGACCAAGAGCGAGTCAAGAACGTCGACGGGCTCCTCGGACCCGGAGAGCGCCCGCTGGTGGACTGCCCGCGGTGCGGCAGGCGATACGTGTTCACGGAAGACGGCGAGCTGGTGAGCTACAGCTCCTGACCGGGTGGCTACCTTGAGTGCGCTTTCGATGAGCGCGTGTCTCGTCGCGCGCGGGCGCTCCAGGCCGGCCGCGAACGTGCACTGAGCACGGGATGACCGTGATGTCTCGACGCGCCCGGGATGGGTGCTGGGAGGTTCGCGGTGTTGACCGTCCTCGACGACGGCGCTCCGCTACCGTCGGGGACGTGGCGCGCCCGCTGTACGTCGAGACGCTGGTGCGCTGCGAGGCGGACCGGTTGTGGCACCTGACCCAGGCCCCGGACCTGCACCCGCGCTGGGACCTGCGCTTCTCCTCCATCCAGCCCACCGTCCGCGACGCCGACGGGCACCAGCACTTCACCTACGCCCTCGTCCTGCCCCACCCCCGCGCGGCGCTGCTGACGGTCACGGGCACGGGGGTGTCGGTGGGGCAGCGGCGCGATGCCGCGGGCCGCGGGACGTCGGCCTTGCGGTTCCGCCCCCACGGCGTCTTGTCCCCACTGGGTGAGGGGGCGGGGTACTGGCGCTACGTCCCCACCGAGCACGGGGTCCGGTTCCTCACCGGCTACGACTACGTCCCCGGCTGGGGTGGGCTGGGCCGGGTGCTGGACCCGTTCCTGGTGCGCCCGCTGGTGGGGTGGGCCACCGCGTGGAGCTTTGACCGCCTGCGTCTGTGGGCGGAGACCGGCTTGGACCCGGCCCTCGCCCGCAACCGCGCCCTGCGCGATGCGGCCGTCCGGTCAGTGGGCCTGGGCCTGAGTCTGGGGGCTCTCGCCGCGGCCGGTGGGCGGCGCACCCGGCGGCACGGACGGCGGCACGGACAGCGACGGAGCCTGGTGGGTGCCGCGGTGGCCGTGGCCGCTGCGGCGCTGCTCTGGCCGGTAGGCAGCGGCACCCCTTCGGCGCGCCGCTGCCTGCGTCGCGCCCCCGACCGCCGGTCCGCCACCGCACCGACCAGCCTGGACACCGTTCCCCTCCCGATGGGGTCAGCCGCGCCGGGTCGAGACGCGTGAGCGCGCGCGAGCCGGACTTCACCGGCAGCGTGGTCCTCGCCGCCCTAGGCGCCGACGCCGCCCGCCTGCACCCGATGCTGCAGCGGCGCTTCGGGGTCTCCACCGCCGCGGGGTACTCCTGCGTGGGGCGCGGGGTCATGGACCGCCTCTGGCACGGCCCGGCGTGGACGCTGCCGTTCCTGCACCTGGGAGCGTGGCGCAACATCCTGGTTCCCGACGCCGGGAGTGATGTCCCTTTCAGCGTGGAGAATTACGCCTACGTCGACTCCTTCGGTCGTGAGACGGTCACGGTGGTCCGGACCTTCGAGATCGCCCCGGGCCGGCGGCGCCGCTTCGACGCGACGCTGGTCGCCGACGGGCCGGGTCGGGTCCTGGACTACCTCGGAACCCATCAGCACCTGGCGGTGGACCTGCGTCCGTCGGTGCTGGCGGATGGGCGGTTGCGCATCGTCTCCAGCGCGCAGCGCTTCTACGAGGGCCGCGTGGGGTTCCGGTTCCCGATGCTGTTCTCCGGGACGGCGGAGCTGATCGAGGGTTACGACGAGGGTCGGGGGAGGTACACGATCGAGGTGGCGGTCTCCAACGAGCGGTTCGGGCCGCTGGCGGGCTATTCGGGCAGCTTTACTTGTGAGTTCCCGCAGGTCGTGGGTGATGCGGTCCCGCCGGCGGTGCGGCCGTTGCGGGAGGAACAGCGCCGTTGAACCGTGGTGGGCGATGCGGTCCCGCCGGCGGTGCGGCCGTTGCGGGAGGAACAGCGCCGTTGAACCGTCGCGCGGATAGCGGGATGAGCGTGAGGTCCAGCATCGCCTTGTCTCCGCGAGCACCATGGGGCCCCTTGAGGCGGACAGCACGAGACGACGAAGGGCTGGCGGTAGGCGAGATGGGTCGAGGACGGCAGCAAGAACATGGCACGGAGGACGGCGGTGAAGGCGCCGGGGTACGCGTAGGGGGCGGCGACGGCGACGGCAGTGATGATCACGATGACGACGCCGGAGCCACCGCCTGAGTCCGAGCGCGCTACGTCAGCGGGATGATCGTGAGGTCGTCAGGTCAGCCCTTGGGCTTTCCGTTTACGCACTCGACCTCGAGACCGGCGTCGTCCTCGCGCCTGACACCGCGACCTGCTGAACGGATGAGCGTCGCCGAGGCCCCCTAGGGGCGCTCCTGCCCGGTCAATTGCTCCAACCGGTGCTGAAGACGCGCCGGCTCCACCCAGGCGAGGACGATGAAGAAGGAGAAGAAGGCCGCCGCCAGCAGCCACCACCGCGACCACACCAGCGCCAATCCGAGGTAGACGACGGTGAAGACCCCGAAGGTCAGGAGTTGACGCACCCGCCCGCGGCGCGCTTCTTGCTGTCGTCGTTGCACGAGGTGGACCGCCACTTGCTGGATGACGGGGTCGGTCGGGACGGGACCGCGTCGGGCCGCGCGGGCACCGGCTCGTTGCTGCTCAGGGCTGGCCTGCGCCGGGAGACCGGCGAGTAGACGCTGACGCATCCGGGCTGAGGCAGGCCCCATCAAGGCGCCGAAGACGACGCCGGCGATCAGCGCAAAGGGCAGCGTCGAGGTGAAGGTCTCATGGCCGGTGATGGCTGAGCCGGCCGCGAAGATCAGGGTGAAGAGGAGGCCCTGCACGATGCCCAGGACCCACCACGGTGCTTGCTGCCAGCGCCACGACATCCCTGCAGCTTGGACTGCGTCTGCCAGGCCGGCGCCTGCAGGTGTGCGGTGTCATCCGGCTGGCGGTAGGAATGCAGCGCCCGGATTGCGGGATCACCGTGAGGTCCTGGTCTTGAGCTGGGGTGGGCCAGGCCGTCACCCTGCAGGAGGGGCGCGGCCCTCGTGGACGTCGGCATGAGATGGAGGCGCGATGCGCTACCTGGCTCTGGGTGCTGTCGGCGGGATGGGAGCAGGCGCTCTTCTCACCCTTGTCTTCATGTGGAGCTCCGGCAGCACCTACGAGTGGGTGGACTCAGTGGTGGGCACGTCGCTGATGGGCCTGCTGCCGGGGGTGGCTGTTGGGGCAATCGTCATGGTGAGGAAGGAAGACCGGCAGTGAGGCTGCACGCCCCGGTGATGCTGTCGACCACCGCAGCGGGGGCGACTAGCTAACGCGCCGGCTGACGACCGTCGATCACCCGCTCGTCGGCAGATCCGGTAAGTCGGCGGGGTTACCTTCGTTCTGTCGACGATCGGTGATCAGGACCCAGCCTGGGCGCTCATGGAGCTGAGCGGCGTAGCCCAGCAACAGGTGATGCTCGCCAGCTACCCCTGGCCCGACCTGCGTTGCAGACGGACAGCGAGCGGTCGATGTCTCATCGATGAGTTCGGGCGGCGGTGACAGTCCCATCGTCGACACGCACCATCGACGAGGAGGACACCATGGCGACCCGTCCCATCGAGAAGGAGATCGACGTCGACGCCCCACGCGAGCGGGTGTGGGAGGTCCTGACCGGCGAGGCCACGTACCGGCGGTGGAGCGCGGAGTTCGCGGAGGGCTCCTACGCCGAGACCGACTGGCAGCAGGGCAGCAGCGTCCGGTTCCTCGGCCCCGACGGGACTGGGTTGGTCGGCCGGGTCCTCGTCAGCCGGCGCCCGGAGCTCCTGGACATCGAGTACACCGGCGTCGTGGGTGGTGGTCGCGACGACACCGAGAGCGAGCAGGCGCGCTTGTGGTCGGGGACGCACGAGATGTACCGCCTGGCCGAGGCGGGCGGCGGGACGCTCCTGGCGATCTCCGCTCCGATGGAGGAGGCCTACTACGACGAGATGGTGGGGGCGTGGGACCGTGCGCTGGCCGTGGTCAAGGAGCTGAGTCGAGGAGCTGGCTGAGGTTTACCCGACCACGCACCATCCGCAGGATGACCGTGCGGTGGTGCGGTGGTGCGGTGGTGCGGTGGTGCGGTGGTGCGGTGGTGATCCAGTGCCTGTCGAGGCGTCTCCTCGCCGCGAGTCGCTGGTGCCGTCACCCTGGTGCGCGGTCCGCACGGGGCTGGCATGGGGAAGCGGAGGTGCGGTGAGCGGGAGGTCGACGAGAGGACCTGCGTGGGCGCGCAGGTCCATGATCGCCAGCGCGGTCCTCGCCGCTCTTGGTCTGGTCAGCGCGGTGTTGCTCTTCCTGCAGCCGTGGGCGTCCTGCCCAGGAGTCGACGACAGCTCGGCCGGCTGCCCGGTGGAGGGTGCACAGGTCGTCGTTCAGCAGATCGCCGTGCTGGTCCTGGTGGTCGGGGTGCTGGGTCTGGTGGCGTCTTCTCTGGCTCGTGCTGGGTGGCGCTCGATCCGTGGCTGAGCTGCGCCCGGGTTCGCTGCTTCGTGGACTGCGGGGTTGGTGACGTTCTGGCCAGCGGGATGACCGTGACGTCGGGATCGCGGTCGGATGAGTGTCCGGGGTGGTCCGTCAGGCAATCGGCACCACGACGAACGGGGGATGGAACCGGGTGCCACGGTGGAGAGGGTCGATGCATGACGCAGCGACGCACTCAGCAGCAGACGGTGGTCTGGGCGGAGAAGCTTCAGACGTGGATCGCCCTGGCGGTGATGTTCCTGGCGATCTCGTCGCCGCAGTGGGTCGTGGCTCTGAGCGGAGAAAAGGCCTTGGCCTACGTCTCGGCGACGGCCTTCACCTTCGTGGCGGCCCTGTTCGCTGCGTACGCCTGCCGGCGCGCCCGGCGCCGCTCTCAGCGCTGAGTGCATCGGCACGCGGACGGCGGGATGACCGTGAAGCCGATAGCGGTCGCCTGCAGAGCGGGGCTGGCCGCTGGAGCAGTGCGTTCAGCGCAGCGAGCAGGAGACACCGTGCCTGGTTCGACGCAGGTCACTCCCGGGCGGCGATCTCCGCGGCTAGTTCCATGCACCGCAGGCGGGCCGGGGAGAAGTCGTAAGGCATCTTCGCCACGGCTTCGAGCACGTTCATGGCACCTCGTCCCCGGCCGGTGCTCAGGTCGTCCTCGTCCTCACCGTCCTCACCGTCGTCAGCGGCAGCAGGGTGCAAGGCGTCCCAGGAGTCGAAGAGCGCTTCGTCGCTGCGCGCCAGGCCGGAGTCCTCGATGACGGCGAGCAGCACCAGCTCGAAGGCGTGCCGTTCGGCGGCCACCTGAACCACGCGAGGGTCCTCGACGTCGACCGTGTCGTCGAGCGCCTCCTCGGCGCCATCGACGCGGTCGGACTCCTCCCGCAGGTGCGGGTGGGTGGCCAGGGCGATGAAACGGCCGGCTTGAACGGCCGCACCCAGCGGGCCAAAGATCCGCTCGGTAACCAGCAGGGTGTCCAGGTCGCCCTGGCGCAAGGAGCCCTCGGGCACATCCTCCAGTCGGCTAGCGACGAAGTCGGAGAGCAGCCCCGTCCTGCTGCCCCGGGTGCGCATGCGTTGCACGGCGCTGCGCTGCCGCTGCAGCTCCGCCTCCCGGGCAGCGATGGTGCTCTCCAGCCGCTCCAGGACGCCGGCGACGTCCTGGTCGCTGCCGGCACCGGCACCGGCGGGAGCACCGCCGGTGTCGGCGAAGGCGTCACGGATGTCGTCTAGGGCGATCCCGGCCTCGGCCATCCTGCGGATCCACAGCAGCCGGATCACCTCGTCGTAGCCGTAGCGGCGGCGGCCGTCGCTGCCCCGTTCGGGCTCGGGCAGCAGGCCGATCTGGTGGTAGTGCCGGATCGCGCGCGGTGTGGTGCCCGCGAACGACGCCGCGTCACCGATCTTGACCCGACGCGGCGGGGTGAAAGACGAGTGCACGAGCGGGGCCTTCCTCTGGGGGGCGGGACGTGGTCCACCCGACCACGTGACGCTGCGGAAGGTGCAAGTTCCAGCACTGCGCCCGGCACTCGGCCCCGCACGCGTCACGGTGATGATCGTCCCGGCGCATCGCTCGTGAGGCTAGGCGGCGCTGGCCCGGCTGGATCCGGCGCTGGCCCGGCTGGATCGGATCGGTCAAGGGCTCGCGCACCGCGGGATGACCGTGACGTCGTTTTCGCCGCGGACCTGGTCGGTGATCCCTACGGTGGTCTCGTGCGAAAGGTCCCCCGACTGCTCAGCTGCCTGCTCGCCGGCGCTGCCTTCGGGGTGCTGGACTCACTGGTCAACCACGGCTCCTTCGTCGCTGACCCCGCCACCATCACGGCAGGTCAGCAGGTGGCGCGCTTCTCCAGCTACCTGCTGAACGCGGGGTGGGCGTGGGCTGCGCTGCCGGTGTTGGCCGGCTGGTGGGCCACGACGCGGCTGATGGGCGCGGTCGCAGGGTGGGTGAGCGTGTCCGCGGCGGTGGTGGCCTACTACGTCAGCGACAGCCTGGTGCGCGACGAGCCGTTCTCCTACTACACCGCAGAGATGGTCCTGTGGCTGGCGGCGTGTCTGCTGCTGTGCGCGCCGCTGGGACTGAGCGGGGCGTGGTCTCGACGCCGGGACCGGTGGGGGCTGGTGGCCGGGCTCGTCGTGCCTCTCGGGGCGGCGGTGCAGATGGCGGTCCTACCACCGGGCCTGGACGGGGTGATCGTGTACCCGCAGGCGGTGTGGGCGCGGTGGACGGTGTGGGTGGTGGCGGCGGCGGCGGCGGCGGTGAGTGCGGCGCTGCTGCTGCGGCGCTGGAGACGCTTTCGAGTGCGCGGCGCTGCGGCTGACGTCGGTGCCCTGTGGTGACGGGCTGGGTGCTTGCCATGGCCGGGGTGTTCGGTCCTGGTGGTGCGGCTTACCAGTGGCGGAGGTCGGTGCCGGCTCAGCGGTCGGTTCCGCGGCCGGCTCAGCGGCGCCCCAGCACGCTGAGCAGCACCATTGGTACGCACAGCACGGTTTGTGGAACAGCGACCAGCAGCACGCTGACGCGTACGGCGGCGCGTTGCCGGGCGGCGATGGCGGCGGTCACCGCCGTCGGGGTGCACGCGGCTGCCGCGGCCATCAACACCAGCACGGCAACGGGGACGGCGCCAGGGTCGAAGACCGGCCACATCACGGCCGAGAAGAAGACCGGTACGGCGATTACCAGCAGGCCACCGCCGATGCCGGCAGCCAACAACGAGGCCTTGGCATTGTCGGCCAGGTTCAGGTGGTGATCGCTCACCTGCTCAGGATGCCGCCGCCACGGGGACTCGCGCATCACCTTCGGTGGTCTCACTCGGTGTGGACATCGCCACGAGCGCGAAGTCGCAGCCAATTGTAGTCACGCCCGTATCGCGGGATGACCGTGAGGTTGGGCTGAGGTCGGGGGCGGTGAGGCCTGCATGTTGATGGGACGCGCTCAGGCGAGCGACAACGTCTGCACCGCCTGGGAGCCGTCTCGGTAGGTGACGTCGACGTCCACGCCGTGGACGGCGTCGAGGAGTTCATCGCCGGGGAACCACAAGGCGAACCGTCCCGCGTTGACAGTGGCGGTCACGTCCCCGTTCGAGGCGCTGCGGTAGACCACCCCCGTGACGTCATCTCCGGCGAAGCCAGCAGCCACCGACAGCTCTCCGGCGTCGAGGCTGCCGGTGCCCAGATCGGTCGCGCTCAGCTCCCGAGGCCCGGGAACCGGCACGTCAGGGACACCGATGGAGCCGAACACGTCGCCGGCGAAAAGTGCGCGCGAGTCGTCGGTGATGCACAGCGCCGAGAAGCCGTCTTCTCCGGTCAGCATCACGGTGGACCATTCCCCTCGGCGCTCGGCGACTGCGACCGCGGCGCCGGCCAGTTGGGGGTAGCGGTCGGCGAAGCCGTCGCTGCTCTGCTGCTCACGGCAACTGCTCGCCGCGGCGGCGCTGTCGGCGGCGCTGAGGCCAGCCGGGGCCGCGGTCCAGCTGGCGTAGGCACGGTCCCCGCCGAAGGGGGAGGGCAGGACGAAGACACCGGCGGTGGCTGCAGCTACCAGGCCTGCCGCTAGGACGATGCGCCGGCCCGTGCGCGGGCCCGTGCGCTGCCCGGTGCGCCGATCGGGGACGGCGAGGGAACCGGGCAGGTCGCTGGTCAGGATGCGGTCCAGGTCGGCGCGGGCGCGGGCTGCGCCCCTGGAGTCGTCGTCGAGGTGGTCGATGGGCGGAGCGGCGTCCAGCGTGCGCAGGGCCGTCTCGATGTCATGGGTCTTGGCGTCGGTGCGGGTCACGGGATGCTCCTGAAGGCGGGGTCGGCGGACGGTCGCCGACTGGTGAGCGGGGGGTGGTCCAGGTGCAGGCGCAGAGCGCGCCGGGCTCGGCTCAGCCGTAGGCGGAAGGCCACCGCGGAGATGCCCAGCACGCTCGCGGCGCGGGAGGAGTCCAGACCGTCGAAGACGACGAGGCTGAGAGCTTCCTGGTGGACCGCCGACAGCCGTTGCCAGGCGCGGGTCAGGTCGACGCGGTTCACGACCCCGTCGGCTTCGCTGCTGGCCTCGCTGCGGAACTTCTCGTCCCGGTCGTGGTGCTCGGCCAGACGAACGCTGAGGGCCAGGTGACGCCGTTGCCCGCGGGCCTGGTTGAGCAGCACGTTGCGGGTGATGCCGTAGGCCCACGCTCGGACGTCCTCCAGACCTGTCGGTGCCTGCTCCAAGCGGCGCCACATCACCAGGAAGGCGTCGGCGACGACGTCTTCAGCTGCTGCGGTGCCCGTGGCGGCGTGGCGCCGATGCACGAAGCGCAGCAGCTGAGGACGAAGCTCGGCGTAGAGCGCCCGGAAGCGGTCTTCCCGGGTCGGTGGTGGGCTCATGCTCCCTCCATGTCCGGCACGGAGCCGAGTGTGTCGCTGTTCTTCTCGGCCTGCTCCTGCACCACTCACCGCGGTCTTCGAGACGTCTGGAGATCGCCATGTCCGCGACGTCGCCAGCCATCGGCGACCGCGCACAACGCGGGATGACCGCGCGTTCGCTAAGCGGTGGTCTCACGTGCAGGAGGCTCACGCAGCCTCGGTGCCACCCCGTGTCCGCCACGCGATCCAGGCCGTCGCCATCAGCCACGTCCCTCCGGCCAGGCCCGCCCCGAAGGCGATCCGAGACACCGGCCAGCTCAGGAAGGCGAGGTCCTCGTGGCCGGCATCTCTGAGGCTGGCCTTCAGGGACGGCCCGAAGAACAACAGCGCGGCGCACAGCACGACGAGCGACGCCCCACCGAGAGCACGAGCGGTGAGGTGGGGCGTGGACGTGGAAGAGGACATGCGGTGATCTTTCCGCATCGGCTGCATCCAGACGCCTGCGTCGCTGCGGTTCAGGGCTCAACGAACTCATGGTCATCGGCACGAGCGGACGTGTCTGGCCGTCAGCGGCCGCCCGTATCGCGCCACGACCGCGAGGTCAGCACCGGGTGAGGACCCCGGCCAGCATCCGCCGAGGTGCCTACGAGGGTTCAGTCGTGGACGACCAGTGAGGTGGGGAAACCGCCGGGGTCCGGGCACACCCGCACCGCGGCCGGTGGTGGGATGCCCACCACCGCGCTCAGGCTGTAGTCGGTGCAGTCGGTGGTCTCCCACACCCCGCCCAGGGCGATGCCCAGGTGCGGTGCCGTCCACGGGCGTTCGTCGCGGATCTCGACCAGGACCAGGTGCCCGTGCAGCCAGCGCCCGGCGGGCAACCGCAGGTCCAGCGCCTGGCCGGCCTGGACGGTCTGCTCGCCGATGAACCACCGCCGGCCGTGCTCGGTGGCCCGTTCCTCCAGGACGGTGGCGGGGTCCGGGCCGACGAGGCGTTCCCAGTGCTCACGGGCCCACACCTCGTAGCAGGCTTCGTCCAGCTCCGGGGTCCACGGTCCGCGGACGACGTCAGACCCGGTCCAGCCGCAGGCGCACCGGGGGAAGAGCGGCGAGCCGTCGGTACCGGTGTCGTTATCGGTGTCGTTATTAGTGTCGGTGACACTGGCGGCGGGCTGCACGGTGCCCGCGATGCGCACTCCGACCTCGTGGCTGTGGTCGTCCATGCCCATGCTGCGACCTCCTCGACGTCCTGCTGCAAGCCTAGGGACAGTGATCGCTGCGCGTCAGGTGATCGATGAACCTCAAGCACGCGGCGGACCATCTGCGATGCGTCCTGTGAGCGCGTTCGACACGGTCGTGGTCGTGGTCGTGGTCGCGCCCGCCGCGTTGCCCGTCGGGGCGGCGGCGAGGGGCTCGTGGCCTACAGCTCGCCTCGTGCGACGCGCCGTTGTCCCTCGTTGGCCTCCAGGGCGGCCACGACGGCTGAGTCCTCATCCGCGGCGAGCAGGGCCACGACGTCATCGGGTAGGCGGTCATCACCGGCCAGGTACCAGCGCGCGATGGGCGAGCCCTCCCGAGCCAGGCGGTGGGCCCGCTGCAGGTCCAGGGGGAGTCTCTCGGAGGGGGTGTCGCCTCGCTCGATGGCCAGCTGCAGCAACGCGGGCAACCGGTACTTGCCCAGCTCGTCCAGCTGACGCTGTGGTGTCACGTTCAGGGAGAGGACCGCGTCTGTGCCGGACCAGGTGCTCCAGTCCGGGTCCGCCTCGCCGGGCTGCACCGCGCCCGCCTGCCCGGAGTCAATCAGGGCGCGCAGTGCGCTGGCGAGGTGCAGTAGTCGCTGGTGGGCGTGCTCGTCGTCGCCGTGGGTGAAGATCGACAGGTTCGGAGCGTGGTCGCCGGATTCCACCGTCCAAGAGGTGTCCGTGGCGTGGGACCAGGATCCGCTCGTCGTGCCACGTACCCAGCCGGTTTCGGTGAGAGCGGTGGCCATCGCCTCGACGCTGCTGAGCAGGCCGGTACCGGTGGCGCGCTGCAGCAGCAGCAGGACACCTGCGGGGACCTCGTGGGGCTGGGTGGCGATGGTCACGACGATCCTTTGAGAGGCGGCGGTGTGCGGACCCGATGATCGTGCAGGAGCCGCTGCGCCGATGTCGAGGCACGCTCGCTCTCCGGAGATACGGAGGTGATCGTCGTGCTCGGCTTGCATCCGGACATCGGCGAGACTGCAAGATCATCGATGACCGGGACCGCGCCTGGGTCGCGGGATGACCGTGAGGTTCTGTATGCCGAAATGAGGCCGCGCGACCCGGTCGATCCAGCCCGGGCGAGCATCCCCCCGAAGCGGTGGGGGTGCTTGTTTGCGCTGACGCGCAGTCACTTCTTCCGTTCAGGGTTATCTCATGCGGTTTAACCAGTGGCCTGGGCGCTGAAGTGCAACGCCGGAGCAGGCGGCTACTGGGGGAGGCTCACTGGGGGAGGCTCACTGGGGGAGGCTCACTGGGGGAGGCTCACTGGGGGAGGCTCACTGGGGGAGGCTCACTGATGAACGCGCAGGAGGATCAGCGGCGCTGTTGTCGGTGTCGCGTGTCGGTGTGGGTCTCGGTGCCTTGGTTGGGCACGGTGCTTGCTGCGGGGGCGTATTCAATGGCGAGGATGGTGACGTCGTCGGTGGCGGGGCCTTGAACCCAGTCGGTGATGGCGTTGCGCAGCTTGGCCAGGCCCTCGGGCAGGGTTCCGGTGCCCAGGCTGGGGGCGGCGAGTCGGGTCAGGGGGAAGAAGGCGCCGTCGCGGGGTCGGCGGGCTTCGGTGACGCCGTCGGTGTAGAGCACGATGCGGTCCCCGGGTTCCAAGGCAATCTGGGTGGTGTCACTGTCGGTGGGGTCGCCGTTGGTGGGGTCGCTCTCGGTGGTCAGGCCCAGCGGGGGTGCGGGTCGAGCAGGGTCCAGGCTGATCGCGGCGCCGGCTCGGATCAGTAGGGCTGGCGGGTGTCCGGCGTTGAGGATGCGCAGCTGGCCTGCGTCGACTTCGGCGAGGAGGGCGGTGACGAAGTCCTCCTCCGCCCCTGCCCGCGCGACGGCCCGGTCGAGGTCGTGGGCCAGGTCGGTGAGGTCGTGTCGTTCGTGGGCGCGTTCGCGGAAGGAGCCCAGGACGGTGGCGGCGAGGTGAACAGCGTCGAGGCCGTGCCCGCGGACGTCGGCGAGGAGAAGGCGGATGCCGTGGGGGGTGGTGAAGGCGGCGTAGGCGTCGCCGCCGATGTCGGCTTCGGTGTCGGCGGAGTCGTAGGAGGCGGCGACGTTGAGGGGGCCCAGGCGCTTGGGGATGGGCGGCAGGATCGCGCTTTGGGCGATCGCGGCGATGCGGGTGACGCGCAGCAGGTGCTCCTCGCGCCCTGTACGTGAGTGGGCGGTGAAGGTGGAGAGGACGGTGCAGGTGACGATGATGGACAGGCGCACGAGCTGGGTGTCGAGCGCATCGGCGTACTGGCCTTGCGCCGCGCCCAGGGCGGCGCCTTCGGCGAGGGCAATCAGGCCGTAGGCGGCGGTGGTGCGGGCCGGTAGGGAGCTGGCGGCCAGCAGGGGCGCGATGATCACGAAGGCCAGCAGGACGACGGTGGGGCCAGTCAGCAGGTCGATCAAGGCGACGAGGACGAGCACCGCAGCGGGCAGCCACGCGCGGAGCCGCTGCGTCCATGCCCTGCGGGGCTGGTGCCTCCATCCCCCGCGGGGAGCAGGGTGCGGTCGCAGGGCCGGCTGCAGCACCATGCACGCAGTGTTACGTCTCCTAGAAGTCTGTGCAGGCTTTCGCGCGTCTTCGGCTGCGCTGTGCTCGGAGCACTCAAGCGTTCGCGGCGTCAGCTCGTCCCTGCGCCCAGCTCGTCTCTGGGTGAGGTGCACGTCAGCCGCAGCAGCAGAAGCCACCTGACCCGACCTGGCCTGGCCTGACTCGACGCTGGTGCCTCAACTCCGTGCTGCCTCAGCGGCCTGGCCGGCGGGGAGAGAAGCACGGATCGCGGGATGACCGTGAGGTCTTGACTGCGTTAAGCCGAGTCGGCTGAGCAGTCAGGGACGGGCGTCGGAGATGACGACGCGGTAGGCCGCTACGGGGCCACCGGTGATGTCGAGGGTGACAACCTCCGAGGGCGCGCCGTTGAGGGCGTAGGCCTGGCGCTTGCTCGTCGGCTGGCAGGAGCCGTCCGCGTGGTTGGCGCCGTCGACGATGGCGGCGGGAGACCATGGTCGCTGGTCGCGGTGCTGCACCGCGATGGTGCTGCTGGCCGGCCCGGCGCAGTCGATGACCACGAAAGCGTGGCCGCTGGTGGGCAGGGTTGCCGTCAGGGAGGTGCGCACGTCCTGCAGCGAGTCGGCGGTGTCAGCGTTCGTGGCGTCGGCGTTCAGCATCGTCGCGGTCAGCGTGGCGCCCGGGGGCATCGGAGGCAGCAGCACTGTTGGTTCGTCGGCTCCGGCTGAGCGGGTGGCCAGCACGGCGATGGCGAGACCAACGACCACGGTCCCGGTGAGGAGCAGGGGCCGTGGTGCACGACGAGTCGTCATCGGGTCTCCTCGGTGCGGGCTGCGGTGGGCGAGCGGTAGGCAGGTTCGCACGCCGGACCTGCTGGGCGCAGCCATTTGCGATCTTGCTGGAGGGTCCGTAGTGGTCGCGCGGTCATCGCCAGGACCGCGCTGTCGTTGGCCGCTGGCAGCAGCGCGCACAACGCGGCATGACCGTGAAGTCGTGCGCCGCTCAGATCAAGGTCGGAGGCGCCGCTGGAGTGCCTTGATGGAGTGGTCATCGAGGTGCAGCCAGCGCAGGTAGGCGTCGGTTGAGCCGTAGACGGCGCTGACGTGCTCGAGCATCTGCCGGATGTCGTCGCCACCTGTGCGGTGGTGCTCGGACCCGCCCGAGGTGCGGTCGGAGTCCTCTGGGAGCAGCGAGTAGTCGTCGATGATGACGTCGCGGTCCACACCGACGAGATCGAGCAAGAGGGCGATCACCATGCCGGTGCGATCTCGACCGGCGCGGCAGGAGAGCAGGACGGGGCCCGGCGCGGCATCGGCCAGGGCGGCAAAGATGGGCGCGATGTGAGCGGCGTTGCGCTGCAGGCTGCTGCTGTAGATGTCCCCGAGGGTGTGGAACCGGCTGAAGTCCTCCTGGGCCTCGGCGACCGGGTCGATCAGGGGGAGTGACCGGTAGCCCGTCGATGTCGCCAGCGGGTGCGGGTGCGTCGACAGTTCGTGCTCGGAGCGCAGGTCCAGGACCGTGCTGAAGCCGAAGGAGGTCGCGGCGGTGAGCTCGTCCTGGCTCAGGTGCTGCGGGGTGTCGGCGCGGAGGATGCGTCGGATGGGTACCCGTTCGTAGCGAGGTAGCGGCAGGTCGGCGGAGTTCGCGAAGCCGGACAGCAGTCCGCGGGTACGGAGGGGGTTGCTCGCGTCCACGGTCTCGACCCTATGCAGAGGACCACTCCGGACGCATGAGGGTCGTGGGCCAGCGCATGGTGGTGATGACCAGGTGTCAGGTGCGAACCGCAATCGTCTGTCTTCCGAGACGATCGTGAGGTCCTCGACGTCCTGGCCAGCGGGATGACCGTGAAGTCGCAGCCCGCCGTGACCGCGTCTGCAGCGCGGTACGACCGCGAGGGCGACCCTGGTGGCCCCCACTACGTCCAGGCTGGATCTCGACCTCGTTCCCGGCAGAAGGTTGCCCCTGCCGGGACCGATCCGCGCCGGTGGAAGCGCTTCTTCCTCCCCCTCCTGGTCGAGTTTTCACCCTTGTGACGGGACATCGTGACGGGTGATGAGCAAGACCGCGGCGAGGAGTCCAGCGGTGGTACGTACGTGGTTCCAGCGCAACCACGCGCCGGCGTAGGCGCCGAACACCACCTGCCCGTAGGCGAGGCGGTCGTTCAGCGGAACGTTGACGACGACGGTGACCGCCACGACGCCGAGGAGGTAGCTCGCACAACCGCCCACGACCAGGAGGTCGGAGTTACGAACGGCCAGCACCCCCAGCACCAGGCACGCGGCGGCAGTGCCGAACAGAACCACCATGAACGGCGGCCGGAGCGCGAGGACGTTGATGGAGCGCATCGCTCGTCCTGCCTCCGCCTCGGGCAGGCGCGCCAGCGCGGGTACGGCGAAGGTGGAGAAGGCGAAGAACACGCCACCGACCACCGCGCACCCGATTCCACTGGCCAGCGTCAGGGTCCTCATCAGCCCCACGCCCCGCTGGCGGCGACTCGGCGGGCGTAGTCGTCGAAGGAGCGCGGTGCGCGGCCCAGCGCTTCCTGGACACCGGTACTCAAACACTCCCCCCGCCCGTCGAGGACCTCGGTGAACAGCTAGGTCAGCAGCGCCACCACGTCGGCGGGCACACCCTGCTCGCTCAAGGACTCCCGGTAGCTCTCAACGGAGACCTGCTCGTAGTCCACGCGCCGGTCCAGGGCAGAGGAGATCGACGTCAGCGCCGCGGGGAAGGTCAGCAGGTGCGGGCCGCTCACCTCATACGTCGCCCCGGTGTGACGGTGGTCCAGGAGGGCCGCGGCGGCGACGTCGGCGACGTCCTCGGCGTCGACGAATGGCTCGGCCACCGGCCCGACGGGCAGGCGCACCACGCCGGCGCGGACGTGGTCGCGGAGGAACTTCTCGTCGAAGTCCTGCATGAAGAAGCTGGCCCGCACCACCACCGTGGCCGGGGCGACCTCGCGAACACGCGCCTCGGCACGCTGCGCCTCCTCCTCACCGCGCCCCGAGAGCAGCACCAGTCGCTGCACCCCGCGCTCCACGGCGGTCCGGGCGAAGGCGGTGACGACCTCGGGGGCGCCGGGGACGGCGAGGTCTGGGGCGTAGGCGACGTAGGCCGCGCCCGCGCCGTCGAGGACCGCTCCCCAGGTGTCCGGGTCGCCCCACTGGAACGAGGGGTGGGCCGCCCGCGAGGCCACTCGCACCTCCCGTCCGCCGCGCCGAAGCCTTTCGGCCACCCGCCGCCCGGTAGTGCCCGTACCGCCGAGGAGGAGGACAGGTCGCGGGTCGGCGGCCGCGGCTGCGCCGGTCGTGCTGCTGGTGCCGGTCGTGCTGCTCGTATCGGTCATGGACCCAGCCAACGGCCCGCGGGTGCGTGCGCGACATGCTCCGGAACCGCACCCGGATGCGCGGGCGTCTCACACCGCGCCCACCCCCATCGGATGCGGGGCTACGGTGGGGAGCCGTGGACCCCCTCGCGAACCTGCTCGCCGGCCCCCGTGCCCGCGGGGCGTTCGTGCTGCGCTGCGACCTGGACCCCCCCGTGGGCGCTGCGGGTGCACGACCGCGCCCCGCTGACCGTCCTGGCCGTCGTGACCGGGTCGGCCTGGGTGCTGCGCCACGGCACGGCACCGCAGCGGATCGTCTCCGGGGACGTGGCGGTGGTCCGCGGCCCGGACCCCTACGTCGTAGCCGACGACCCGGACACCCCGCCGCAGGCGCTCATCGACGTCGACCAGCGCTGCACCACCCTCGACGGCGTCGGGGTGCCCCTGGGCTGGCGGGGCGCTGGGGTCTGGGGCAACAGAGACGGCGACGGCGGCACCCAACTGCTCACCGGCACCTACACCGAGCACGGGGCGCTCAACCGGCGGCTGCTCGACGCCCTGCCGGCCCTGGTCGTCCTCCGGGCCGACGCCGCGACCGCCCCCGTCCTGACCTGGCTGACGCAAGAGGTCACCCACCACGCCCCCGGGCAGGAGGCGGTCCTGGACCGGTTGCTGGACCTGCTGCTCGTGACGGCGTTGCGGGCCTGGTTCGACACCTCTCGTGCCACCGCACCCGGCTGGTACACCGCCGCCGCCGACCCCGTCGTCGGCCCGGCCCTGCGGCTGCTGCAGGACCATCCGGAGCACCCTTGGACCATCGGCTCGCTCGCCGCGGCGGCCGCCACCAGCCGGGCGACCCTGGCCCGCCGCTTCACCGCCCTCCTCGGCCGGCCGCCCATGGGTTACCTCACCACCTGGCGTCTCGATCTAGCCGCCGACCTCCTCCTCGAGCCCGGCACAACGCTCACCGCCGTCGCCCGCCGGGTCGGGTACGGGTCCCCCTACGCCCTCAGCGCCGCCTTCACCCGCCAATTCGGCATCAGCCCCACCCAGCACCGGGATGCCGGCACCCGTGGCGCCGGCCATGAGGCACTCAGCGGCACAACGACCCACCACGCGCATGTGAGCACCGGGCGGCGGTAGCCGACAGGGTTGCTCGTTTACGCCCACCAGCACCCTCAGGTGCTGCTCGCTCTTCGTCATGTGCGGACGTCTCCAGTTCGCCGAGGTCGCGCACTGAGCGCGGGATGAACGCGAGGTGTCACCCAGAGCCGAGGACTTCGACCCAGACGGTGGTTGCCCGTGTCGTCACCGAGCCGGGAATGGCGCGATGTCGCTGCTCCACTGCTGCGCTGCCGTGAGCAGCTGGGCGCGGTCGACCCGAAACGGGATGCTGTACTCGTAGATGCGGGGCTTGGGACCCGCCGACCAGTCGGGCTTGCCGGCCACCGCTTCCAGGGACAGGTGCACGCGCAGCATCGTCTGCTCGCCCTCGACCGCGGCCACGCTGAAGGCCAGGTTGGGCTCAATGAACATCAGCGTGCTCGTCACCATGTCAGAGCCGGGGTCGTCACTCGGCTCAAGGCGTCCTTCGGCCGCGGCGTGCAGCCAGTCCAGCAGCTCCTGCGCCTCCCACGTGGTCAGGCTCGGGTCGTCGAAGGTCCATATCTCACCGGCGGCGGTGCGCACCCTGCCGTGCACTATGACCCAGTTGGCGTCCAGTTCGTCGGCAGTGGTGAGGTCTGGGTACTCGTAGCCGCTAAGACGCAGCTCGAAGGCGGCGCCGTCGGTGGAGGTGAGCTTCACCTGGTGAGTGTCCCGCGTCTGCGCTGGCGGGGAGGCTCGACGCGGGGCTTGGTCCCGCTCCGACCGGGTGCTCGAAACCGCTCGCTCTTCGCCATGACCGCAAGATCATCGCCCGGCCAACTGCGCGCGGACGGCGGGATGACCGTGACGTCGTGCGGTGCGCGGTCGAGCCCTCAGTGTGAACGGGTTCGGGGCATGGCCGGGTCTCGGGTGCGATCAGGGCGCAGGAGGTCGCAGGTCGGGCAGGTGCTCCGCGACCCACGCGGTCAGGTCAGGGCGCGTCGCGGGCCAGCGCCTGCGCAACCGCTGGATCTCGACTGCCGCCGCGGACTGCTCCCGGTGGCCCCACAGGAAGGTGAGCAGTTCCGAACCCCACGGCGGGGCCACCACGAGTCCCGACGCGTCGTACATCGGCTGAGGGTTGTGCTTGGACTTCCACGCCTGCCCCAGGGCGGTGATCGCAGCGGGGACGTCCTCGGCCCGCCCGTGGGTGGCGATGAGCTCACTGGCGTAGCGGCGGTTGGCGCTGGAGCGGTCCTGCAGGAGCCGCTCCCACAGGTTCTTGGCCACCGGGTAGCCCCCACGGTGGACGAGGTGCGCCATCGCGCCCAGGCGGACTTCGAGGCTTGCGGAGCGGCTCAGCACCTCCAGCGCCTGCTGCACCGCGGCGGTGTCGGGGCAGCGACCGAGAGCGTCGACGGCGTCGCTGGCCACGACCACCGCGTCGGGGCCCTTGATCCCGGCGTGGTGCACCCCGACGTCGGCCACGGCGGCCGCCGTCTGCTCGCTGAGGGGGGTGGGCATCACCGCGAGGATCTGCAGGACCGGCCAGTGCAGGTCCCGGCACGGGCTGGTCAGCAGCTCGGTGAGCAGCTCCTGCGGCAGTCGCGGTACGGGCTGGAAGTCGGGGAACGACCAGGACGCGACCTGGTCAAGGGCGTCCTGCAGCGCCCAGAGCAGGGAGCTGACGGGCCGCGGTGCCCGGGTCCGGGTGGGCGAAGCCCGCAGGGCCGAGCGCAGCTCCTGCACCGCCGCATCCAGCACCTGCCGGCACAGGCGCTCCTCGGGGATGTTGCGCAAGGCAAAGAGGCACCCCTGGGCGGCGCGGTCGCGGAAGCCGGGGAAGGCGGTGGGGTCGGTGACGATGTCCAGCAACTGCTGCACGACCCGTGTCCCGCCGATGGCGAATAGGGCGCGGGGGTAGGGGCCGGAGATGTGCTCGTCTGGGCCGGGGCCGCCGATCAGCTCGTGCAGCCAGGCGTCGCTGACCGTCTCGGCGATGTCCAGCGGCTGGCTGAGCAGTACCGGTGTCCCGGCGTAGCGCAACCTCAGGGCGGTACCGACAGCGGTGGGGCGGTGGCTGCGGTCGATCTCGAGCCAGAACGTCGCCGCCTGTGCGTCGACCTGTTCGTCGATGATGGGGTCGGTGCGGTGCAGCACCTCGTCGGCGTCGGGGTCGTCGAAGACGGAGGCAGCTGCTGCGGCGTCGCTGGCGGCGACCTTGATCTGCACCCGGCACGGCGCGTCTGAACCCAGGAGCGAGGCAGCCCGTTCCTCTACCCACTCCTCTACCTGCTGTGCTGCCACTGGACCCTGAGTCACCACGCACGCCCCTCTCAGCACCGCACGTCCAATTCCCGCAGGACCGGTGTGCTCCTCCACCACCATGCCGGAGTGACGGTCACCGCTGAGAGGTGGGAGACGGCAAGGCACCCGTTCGCTCATCGTCGCGTGCGTGACGTCGCGACCGCCGACGCACCGTCCGGATCGCGGGTGACCAGGCGAACGATGGTGAGGTCCAGCGGTGGGGTGCGGCGGCAGGGAGCGAAGGCCGGAGACGTCCACGTGGGCCTTTGCTGCGCTGGACGGGTCAAGCTGGTGCCCACCACCTCCACTGGGCCGATGTCGCGGGCACAGTGGTCAGCATGGACGTCGACCTCCCGATCAGCCGGGCGGGCACCGGGTGACGGCAGGTCGATCATCGTCATCGCCGAGCGGGACTGAGGTGTCCGCACGAAGCTCCCGCGCCCTGCGCCACCTTCGACCCCGGCAGGTGCCCGGATACGCCGAGGCGGTTGCCCAGCGGCGAACACCGCAGGTGCCGAGCACACCACCTCAGCTGCTGCCTGGGCCGAGTGCGCACCGGTTGGAGGTGCGCCTGCTGCTGGGGGGTGTCCCGGTATTCGCGGTGAGCGTGTGGTTGATCTTCTTCCTCTCCAGAGGAGGACACGGCGGCTGGCTCGGCTCCGGCT
The DNA here is from genome assembly GCF_000017305.1 of Kineococcus radiotolerans SRS30216 = ATCC BAA-149. Classification (GTDB taxonomy): domain Bacteria; phylum Actinomycetota; class Actinomycetes; order Actinomycetales; family Kineococcaceae; genus Kineococcus; species Kineococcus radiotolerans. The sequence continues at coordinate 4,603,446 of NC_009664.2, forward strand.
TGGTGCTGCTGGTGGGGCTGGCGCCTTTCGCCTGGGTGGCGCACGGGTGGAAGGCCGTGGGCAGACGCAACATCGAGGAGCTGCAGCACGGTTACACGACCACGGTGATGAGGTTCGGGCAGTTCCACGTCGGTGGTGGGGGCCATGTCCGCGACACTGACGCCGGTCCGCCGTGGGATTACAGCGGCACGTGGGTGCTGCAGGGGGATGGACGGGTGAAGTCCGTGCCGCGGCCGGGAGTGGAGCCTCCGGGGATGTATCCCTCGCCTGTGCGAGCGGGTGCTGAGGAGTTGTGGACCGGCGCTTCTTGGACGGGCTACTACCGCGCGTGAACGCCGGCGGGGGCCACGGCCTCACCGCTGGGGGTCATCTCGGATGCGTGCTGAGGTTCCCGCTGAACGTCTATGCCCTTGTTCTGCCGGTGAGGTCGACCGCTCGGTCATCGTCAGGACCGTGCGACGTCTGCGGATGACCGTGCGGTCGTGGCTCGAGGTCCGGTATCAGGAGTTCATGTGGCGGGTGGGCTCTACGCCGGCTGGGGGTCCTGCGGCAGGCTGAGCGACCGAGGCCGCAGAGCGTGGCCCACCATGAAGGCGTGTCCAGCGCCGAGCGTGACCCGTCAAGCAGTCCGCCGCGCTCAGGGGCGCTGCGGAGGCGTGGTCTTCTTCGCGGATTCGGGGTCGTCGCCGTGATCATCGTGGGTGTCCTGGTGGGTCGTGTCCTGGGCGCCTCGACGCTCAGTACGACGGTAGGGGAGCTCCTGGTCTGGGGAGCCACCTGTGCTGGGCTCACCCTCGCTGTGATCGTGGGTCGCCTATTGGTTCATCCCTGGTGGGGAGCCGTGCTGGCGTGGGGGGCGTTCATGGCAGGTGTGGTGCCTCCGCTGTCGGATCAGGACGCCTTGTGGGCGGTTGGGGCGTTCGTGCTCGCTCTGCTGGCTGCGGGCTACGTCGCCGTCCTGAACTCGGTGGTCTCCGCGTTGGACGAGAGGCGTCGGCGGCGCCTCCGCTGATGGGGTGGGTCTCTGGGCGAGAAGGAGGCAGGAGCATCCGAGACCGCTGGCATCTCCTTCAGAGCGGTTGTCGCCAGCAGCGCAACCGCGCGGACGGCGGGATGACCGCGAGGTCGCAGGCCGCCTACTTCGTCGCTGCCCGGTCACGATCGTGGTCGTCGAGACGCCCACCCCACGCGAGCAGCAGGGCAAACCCCGAGGAGATCAACGGCAAAGCGAAGTAGATCAGCAGAATCCACGACCTGCCGGCGACTGCGAAGACGAGCTGGGTGGCGATGACCGTCAACGGAACCGCGATGCGCGCCCAGAAGTTGGCCGTGAACAGCATCGGCCAGGGCGCGATGAGGTGCACCATCCAAGGGATGCCGTAGACCGCTATCCAGCCCAGCGCCTGCAGCGGGGACCTCTCGACGAAGGGCGGGTCTGCCCCTACTTCAGTTGACCCTCGTCAGTAGGGGCGGTCAGGCCGCGTGAGCGGCTTGCAGGAGTGTCTCGTACTCGATGGGTGTCAGTCGACCCAGCGCTTGCTGACGACGGCGGCGGTGATAGGTCCCCTCGATCCACGAGACGATGGCCAGGCGCAGCTCCTCCCGACTGGCCCAGCGCCGGCGGTTGAGGACGTTCTTCTGCAGCAGGCTGAAGAACGACTCCATGGCGGCGTTGTCCGCGCAGGTCCCGACCCGACCCATCGACCCACGCGCTTGCCCTGCCGAAAGAGCGCGAAGGTAGCGGTGGGAACGAAATTGGGCTCCGCGGTCCGAGTGGACCACGAGCTCAAGGACATCGGTCCCACCGCGCAGTGCCAGCGCGTTCGACAGGGCTTGGACGGCGAGGTCGGCAGTCATGCGGGCATCGATGGAGTAGCCGACGATGCGGTTGGAGCAGGCGTCCTTGACCGCGCAGAGGTAGAGCTTGCCTTCGGCGGTGGGATGTTCGGTGATGTCGGTTAGCCAGAGGGCGTTCGGCTTCTCAGCGGTGAACTTACGGCGGACGAGGTCGTCGTGCACGGGTGGTCCCGGCCGGCGCCCGGCGCCGCGTCTGCGGGCGTGGGCTGAGAACAGCTTCTGCAGGCTGCACAAGCGCTGGACGCGGTTGCGCGAGGTCCTGACGCCCTGCTGCTGCAGCTCGTCGGCGATGAAGCGGTAGCCGAACTCGGGGTCGTCGTGGTGGATGTCGACGGCGGCGTTGAGGAGGTGAGCGTCGTTCCAGTCCCGGTCGGTGACCGGAGCGGCGCGCCACTTGAAGTAAGCCTGCTTGGAGAAGCCCAGCACCCGACAGGTCACCGCGACGGGGATCCCGTCGCCGGCAAGGTCACGGACCAGCGGGTAGATCATTTTGGCAACGTGTCACGGGCGAAGTACGCCGTCGCCCGCCGCAGGATCTCGTTCTCCTGCTCCAGCTGCTTGGCCCGCTTACGCAGCTCCCGGTTCTCCGCCTCGAGGTCCACGCCCACGGCAGGCGTGCTGTTGGACGCCGTCTTGCCGTCCTCGCGGTCAGCGATCCTCAGCCAGCGACCCAGGCAGGACTCGGAGATCCCGAAGCTGCTAGCGATCTTCGCTCGGGTCTGCCCGCCTTGGCGGGCGACGGCGATCACGTCGCGGCGGAACTCGTCGGGGTAGCGCTTGTGCACGGTGCTCATCCTTCCAGCGAGGACCATGATCCTCACAGGTCGGAGTCAACCAAAGCGGGGGCAGACCCGGGAGCCCCCAGCTGCTCCAAGGCGGTGTCGAGCAAGAGGCGCAGCTGGGTGGGGTCGTGATCGGGGACTGCCGTGGCCAGCTCGCGCACGGCTGGTGAGTCGTAGCCGCGGCTGAGCGCGGTGTTGGCCCATGTGCTCATGTGCTCGGCCGGCAGGTAGCCGAGCACGGTACGGGCACGGGCGCGCTGGAGAGGATCCACGGATGCAGTGTCGCTAAGGAGGGAAAGCTGGGCTTGCTCTGGGCGGGTGAGAACGCTGCCGGACTCATTCCTTGCCAGGGCTGCGACGTGATCATCGCCCGTAGGGCGGGATGACCGTGACGTCGGTGTGGGCCGTGCGTAGGGTCAGGTGGGGAGGTTGACCCCGTCCCTCAGCAGGGCGACCCCGGCGACAGGATCACCAGAGACGTTCACGCTGACGCCGAAGACGTGATCCGCCGCGGTGGCGCGCCAGGCCATGCGAGTGTCACCAGGATCCATGTATTGGACTCCGAGCACGTTGCCGTTGCGCCACTGCAACGTGGTGAAGTCCGAACTGGAGGGCTCGCTGGTCGCCGAAGCGGTGGGCGGCTGGGCGATGTCCCCGCCGTAGAGGATCGTCATCCACACCAGTCCCTGGCTGCGGGCCTCATCGAAAGACGTGCCGTCGGCGTCCACGCCCGGAGGTAGGTAGGCGATGTTCACGCCGTGGACGTCGGCCGCCGGGTCCGCCGGCGGTGCAGGTGGGTTGGCCGCTGAGGGCACCGGGTGCTCGAAGATGCCGGCGCCTTCGGAGCTGCCGCAGGTGAGGGTGAAGCCGCGTTCCTGCAGCGTCGGGAAGCTGGGGATGGGGATGCCGAGGTGCTCGGCGACCTCATCGCACGCCAGGGCGCCGCCTACGAGGTCTTGGGTGGTGCTGAGTAGCCCCAGGGGGTTGCCGCGGCGGGCGTACTCCGGGTGGGTCAGCGCCGCGACGGCGTCCTCTTGAGCGGGCGTCAGGACCAGCGCGGGCTGCTCGCCCTCTTCGGGGGAGGTGGCGGTGGTCGGGGTGTTGCCGCAACTGCAGAGGGCGTACAGCACGAGGGTCAGGCCGGCGACCCGCCGTGCCGCTCGTGTTCTCCTGCTCATGCTGTCCCCTCACTGGTGATCGCGTCGCTGCTGGGACGCACCAGCAGTCTTGCCGCCATCACGGGCCGGTGTCTCACCGGAGGGGCGATGACCACGCGGACGGCGGGATGACCGGTAGATCGACATCGTCAGCTTCAGGGCTGCTGCCAGGGTGCGAGGTGGTGGGCATCACCTGGGGCGACAGCTAGCTCCACGCGCAAGCCGTCGGTGAAGACCACGGTCCACACCTGCGCCCAGGGGTCCAGCCAGACCAGCTCGCTTTTCTGCGGCTTGCGCGGTTCGGAGCTTTCGAGTCGGCCGCCGACCAGCACTGCGCCACGCCAACGCAGATCACCCTCGTCGCTGATGACCGCACCTGCCGCGCCACCCCACGCCTGGCTGAGCCCATGAGGTGACGGCCCCAGGGACCGGATGCTGGCGTCGAAGACGCCCTCGCCGTAGAGGCCGCGTTGGCCGCGGCGACGTAGTCGGGGGGCGAGCAAGCCGATGGCGGTGCCGAGGATCGCCATGGCGATGACTGTCCAGATCCAGTGGGGCATGGAGCTCCTGAGTGCGGCGATGGGAGGGGTCTCAGCTCCCAGGTTGCCAGCTCCGCCGAGGCACTGAGCGATCATCCGGAATTCGGCATGACCGCGACGTCGCCGGTCGTGTACGACCGCCCGGATCGCGGTATGACCGTGCGTCGCCCATCCCCTTATCCCGGCTGCCTACGCTGGGCCCGTGGCTGACCTGCAGATCGTCGTCCTGCTCTTCCCCCAGGTGACGCAGCTGGACTTCACCGGGCCGCGCAGGTCTTCGACCGCCTCCCCGGCGCCCAAGTGCATCTGGCCTGGCACGAGACCGCACCGGTGGTCACCGACTGCGGCTGGTCCATCGTGCCCACCACCACCTTGGCTGACTGCCCACCGGCGGACATCCTGTTCGTGCCCGGTGGGGAGGGCGCCTTCGACCTCTTCGGCGACGACGTCGCCCTGGGCTTCCTGCGCCGCCAGGCCGCCTCCGCGCGGTGGGTCACCTCGGTGTGCACCGGCTCCTTCGCCCTCGCCGCGGCGGGCCTGCTGACCGGCAAACGGGCCACCAGCCACTGGGCCTCGTTGCCGATGCTGGCGGAGTTCGGCGTCGTGCCGGTGGCTGAGCGCGTCGTGGTCGATGGTGCGGTGGTCACCGGTGCCAAGATCACCTCCGGCATCGACTTCGCGCTGCACCTGGCGGCGTTGGAGTGCGGTGAGGATCTGGCCCGGTGGGTGCAGCTGGCCTTGGAGTACGACCCCGCTCCGCCCTTCAACCATGGCTCCCCACGGACCGCTGATCCGGAGACGGTGCGTCGGGGGCGGAAGCGGGCCCGAGCCAGTCGTTTGCTGCGGGTGCAGCAGGCAGCTGGTCGCCTTGCCCAGGACGCGGGTCAACGCGGCGTCGCGCCGTGAGACGAGCGGTCGTCTTGGCTCGACTCCTGACAGGTGGGTGACGGCTGCGACGTTTTGGTCAGCGGGATGACCGGGCGTCTGACGGGTGGGCTTAGGCACGGTGACACTGGGAATGCTGCTGCCCAGCGACGGCTTGTAGAGGGTGGTTGATCTGCTGCATGTCCCCGGGCCTCACCTTCAGCCGCTTCGAGCGGCCTTTCGCCGAGAGGCGACTGCCGGATCGACCATCGCGCCACGGCCGCCGGGCTACTCAGCCCGGCGGCCGTCGTGCGTCCTGAGTGGGTCAGTGCCGCGCTGAACGTGGGATGGCCGCGCAATCTCCAAATCCGTGTCAGCTTTCGTCGACGTCGAAGCGGACAAGGACGACGTAGTCGTCGCTGGACAGGTGCGGGTAGTAGTTCCGCAAGCCGGGCAGCACGCTGGCCGCGTCGGCGAAGCCGTCCTCTCGCGCTTCCTCGTCGCTGATCTCGGCGACAGTCTTGGCGGTGGTGGAGGTGATCCTGCCCGCCAGGGTGACCTCGTCGTCGACGTCACCGGCGTTGAGGTCACCGGCGGTGTCGGTCCTGGCGGGCTCGAAGACCAGCAGGGCTGGACCGACCTGCACGGGATCGTCGAGGCGCAGGGTGGCGCGCTTGCTGCCGTCGCGGACCGCGGGTAGGTGGGAGGCGCGGAAACGCAGGCGTTGAACCTGCTGCGCCTGCCAGCGGTAGGTGTGTGGCAGCAGCTCCTCAGCTCCTACTACCTGGGGACGGTCAGGGGTGGGGACGACGACGGAGATGGTCGGGTAGTAGTCGGCCAGGACTTGCCGGTCTCGTCCGCACGGGGCGAGCACCCCGCGGCCCTCGTCGCCGACGGCGACGATGAGGCGGGGGGCTTGCGCGCCGGCGGTGCGGGCGGTGGCGAGGGCGACGAGCTCGGCGCAGGGGCCGCCGGTGAAGTGGTAGAGGTTCAGCCCGACGTGGATGCGGTCGTGCTCGTCGAGGACGGCGGCGGCGACGGTGTGGATGTTGCCGTCGCCGTGCTCGCGGGCGGCGTCGATGAGCGCAGGTACGGCGTCTGGGCCTACCGGGTCGGTGATCACGGGGGCAGCGTAGGGGCGGGTCGCGCAGGTCGTGATGTTCCTTGCCAGGCGCCAGCGACAGCGCTCACAACGCGGGATGACCGTGAGGTCGTGGCTACCGTGATCCCGCCGATCGCCCGATGACCTTGCCTTAGGTGAACCGCCACTGCTGATCCCTTGTGCGGGTTCTCTAGAGCGGGGACAAGTGGTGGTGGGCTCAGTCCACGCGGGTGTGCAGGTGCCAGCCGTGGGTGCGGCACTGCTGCACCAGGTCAGCAGCTTCCTGCAGCGCAGCGAGCTGCGGGGGGCTGTCGGCGGCCAAGGTCTGAGCATGCAGCAGGTCATGCGCCAGCTGATCGAGGTCCTCGGGGCGGTAGCGCCGGTCGTACCAGGGGTGGAACTGGGCAAGCTCTGCTAGTCCGGCGGCGTAGCGCTCATCCGGGGAGTGGCTTCGGATGAACTCTTCGAAGGCGTCTTGGGTGTCGGCGTTGTCGGCCTTGACCTGTCGGTCGGCATGCAGGCGGTGGGCGCGTCGCTCCGCACGGGTCAGGTCCTTCAGTGGACGGGTGTGCTGCTCCCACGCCTCGGTGGTGGCGACGAGCGTGATGGCCATGGTCAGTGCTCCAGGTCCTCGAGGATCGCGTCAGGGGCTGAGGAGCCCACCACAGCACATCGTCGGCTGGCAGGTGATCGTTCCCGCCCCCGTCAGTGATCACGCGGATGGCGGGATGACCGTGAAGTCGGTCAAGCCGCTCGTCGTTCAGAGCTGCGGCAGGGTGTAGCGCGCGATCCGCTGCTGGCCCCACCCGAAGCGGCTCTCGGTGATCCAGTCCTCGAGGTGGCTGGCCAGGCGCTGTGCGCACTCCTGGGCGGTGAAGGGGGAGTGCTGCTCGCCGTCGGTATCGCCGCCGTGCCACGACGGTGAGCTCAACAGGTCTTGGAACGTCTCGCCGGCGGCGGTGATGGTGATCCAGACGTCGCCGGGGTCGCCGTCGATGCCCCAGTGGAGAGTGAGCTGCTGCAGCTCTTCCTCGCGCAGCAGCGAGGTCACGACGGGCAGAGCCACGGTGTTCTTGAGGGTGTGCAGGTGCTCGTCGTCGGCGTCGGTGATGTCGCCCGGCCGGGCATGGATGGGTCCGCTGGAGGCGCCGAAGTGGAGAGTCAGCTTGCTTGAGTAGGCCGATTCTTCGTCCATAGTCAGCACGCTATGGGGCTGGGACTTCGCACCCAAGGCGGGATGACCGTGAAGTCGAGGTGTTCGGGTCAGTAGTGCGGCAGCCCCTCTTCTGGGACGTCGTCAGCGCACGCCACCCGCTGTTGCTGAACGACGTAGGCCGCAGGCTCGACGTGCAGTTGCAAGCAGGTGCGGCCCCACTCGGAGCTGTTGACGAAGCTGGTGTCCTGGGAGAGCAGGTAGACGGCCAGGACGAAGGTGGCCTCCGCCGGCGGGGTCGCCCCACCGGCAGTCGGGACGTCGCTGCTGAGCACTCGCCACGACCCCCTGGACCGGCCCGTCCAGTACGTGGCCGGCGGGTCCTGCAGCCAGTCTTGGATGTCGTTGACGCGGATGTCGTTGATGCGGATGTCATTGACGTCGTTGACGCGGAGGGGTGTTGCTGCTGCGCCGTCCGGATCGAGCTCTCCGGGGATGCGCCCGGTCTGGACGTAGCCCTGCACGTCGTCGACGACTTGCTGCGCGACGTCCTGGGCCAGTTCGTCGGCAGCGGACAGGGGTGGCGCGGCGGGCTCGTCGCGCACCGCGAAAGCAGCGCCCGCCAGGACCAGGGTCGCGACCGCGGACAGGGCGAGGCGAGCACGTAGTGCGGGCCGGGCGCGCAGCGGCGAGTGAGCAGTGATCTGCGGCCCGTCCACGCTGCGACTGGTCATGGTCGCGGTACCTGAGTCGTGATCACCTGGCGAGTCTTCCAGGAGGGTGAGGTGCGTCGAGGCCTCTGCATGGACCATCCCCGAGACCACCACACCGTGCCGCGGGGGATGGAGGGCTTGAGCGGTGTGGAGGGCTCGGGCGGATGATCGCCCGGCTTTCATCTCGCGCCTGGACACCTGCGGATGGGTGAAGCCGTCAGCCGCCGACGGTAACGGCGCACACCGCGGGATGACCGTGAAGTGCTGGGGTCTTTGGTCCAAGGGTGTAACGACCCAGGCAGATGACGGCGCCGGTGCGCTGGGTGTAGCACGATGCAGGCGTGACGTGGGTGATCTGGGTGTTGTTGGGAGGGGCCCTTTCTGTGCTGTCGGTGAGGGCTGATGCGAAGAGGTCGCCAGGCCGTCGCCTCTCCTGGTGGGGCCAGCGCCCGCGTGGGCGAGGCTGGTTCGCTGCCCTCGACTTCGGCGCTGTCTTCTGCGTCATCATGGCTGGTACCTCCGCAGCAGAGACCGCGACGCCGACATGGGTGGTGGCTGCTGCAGTCGGCGCCGCCATCCTGCTGCCCTACCTAGCCGGAGTGGGCCTGCACAATCGCTCGTTGAGCCGCTGACACCAGCATTGCTGGCCTGCGTGCCCTCAGCGCCTGCGCAAGGTCTGCGGGATGACGGTGAGTACGTCAATGGACGGCGGGCCGGTAGGCCCTGGCTGTGGTGTCCACCTCGTCGTTGCCCAGTTCGGGGGCACCACTGATGGCGCCCAGGGCGATGAGTACGTCATCGGCCCACACGACGGCGCCGGGACTGCTCCCGCCCTTGTCCGGGGGTGGGGGTAGTGACGTCCAGGTGCGGCTGCGGTCGTCGTAGAGCAGGCCCTGGGTGGCGATCAGGCCCTCTCCAGCGGCTTCCACCCACTACCCCGGGGCGAGATCGGCCGCTTCTTCAGCGCCTGGCAACGTCGACCAGGCACCCCCGGGGAGGGTCAGGACCCCGGCAGCCGGTAGCTGCCTCCCGGCATAGGGCCCGACCGCCGGGGTGAAGCCGGCGAGGGGGATGGCGTCGATGACGCGGTTGCCGTGCAGGGTGAGTTGCCCCCCTTCCAGTTGCTGGTAGTTCGGTAGCCGCCGCCAGGTGCCGGCCTCGACGTCGAGCAGGGCAGCAGCCAGTGGTCGTGGGCCGATGTCGTCGCGGGAGTAGTCGGGGTCGATGGCGATGAGCAGGAAGCCGTGGGGGGTGTTGATGGCGCGTCGCCCTGCCCGGCCCAGCGGGTCGGTCGGCACCAGCGACCACTGCTGGGTGCGGGTGTTCCACTGGAAGTCGGGGATTTCCTCGAAGCCGGTGGCGGTGAGGATCAGGTGGTCCCCAGCGGCGTGGAGCCAGTTACCGGTGGACTCGGCGGGAAGGTCGTGCCGGGTCCAGGTGTCGGTGGTGGTGTCGAACTGCATGAGGCCTTGGGGGGCGAGGAAGTAGACACTGCCGTCGATGGTGGGGGCACCGGAGCTGGCGTCGATGGAGGCGACGGGTGCTTCGGGCAGGGTGCGCCAGGTGCCGGTGGCGGGGTCGGTGCCAGGGGTGAAGGCGATGCCGTCGCGGTGGCGGACGTCCTCGGGGGTGGCGGTGAGGGAGTCGCCCCAGGTGTCACCGCTGTGGGGGATGGTGGGCGAGCCGCCCAGGAACACCGCTTCGGTGCCCGTCCACGCTGACAGCGCCCGTAGGCGGGCCGGGCCTGGTGCCGGCGGAAGGATGGACCATCCTTCGGGCAGGGTCGGCTCCAGGGATGGACCGGCTGCGGCCTGCCGACCCCTGGTGCAGGCGCTGGTGGCAGCCAGGAAGGCAACGGCAGTCGCAGACAACGCTGTCCGGCGTGTCAGTCGGTGCATGATGATCGCCCTCTTCTCGGTGTCCCCTCGATCGTGGCGCGGTGACGGGCTTGCTGTCGCGGTGGTTCCTGTCGGCGGCATCGGCGACGGGTGTGATCTTAGGTCGGTGACCTGTAGAACCCTCCGCAACCCAGCAGATGAGTGAAGCCGCCAGCCCCCAACGACAGCGCACGATGCGGGATGACCGTGAGGTTGTGGAGCTGTCCCAATCGCGCCCGGATCGCGCACGTTTCGCACCTGCAGGCTTACGGAACCTCGAACTGGCCGATGACCGTACTGCCGTCGGAGGCGTAGACCGGGATGTCGTGGGGAGTGGCTGGGTGGTTCTGCGCCCAGGTGGCCGCCTCTTCAGGTGAGGTGGGCGTCGGCTGGCCCGCTTGGAGATCACGGGCGTAGACGTAGCCCTGCTCGCCGGTGCTGGTCTGAGCCGCCACAGCGATCAGGTCGGGATCGCCGCTGCCGTCGGTCTTGCTGACGCCGTAGGTGTCGCCGTTGGCGTTGGTGGCCCAGTCGGTGGGGGTGTGGGTGGAGTAGGCGGTGGTCAGGGCCCACCGGGTTCCGGCGGTGGCGGTGATGGTGGTACTGGTCTGCCCCGTCGTCAAGGGCAGGGTGTAGCCGGCGCTGCCGCGGTGCGGCAGCGCGAGACCGGGAGTGGGAGTCGCCGCGTTGGACGCGACATCTTCCGCAGCGACATTTTCGACTGCGACGTCCTCCGCGACGACGTCCTCGGGTGCGCAGGTCAGACCGGCGCCGTCGTCGAAGGTGAGGCTGCCGACGCTTAGGCAGGTCAGGGTCAGCTCGACGCTGGTGACCCCCGATGGGCGCTCGCCGAGGTCGATGGTGGTGGTACCGGTGTGCACGACCGTGCTGGCCGGGGTGCGCAGGACGACCTGGTCGGCTCCTGGCAAGGGGAGAACCCCGGAGGCGACCGCGGCCCCACCGCCGGCGAGGCCGACGGCCAGGACGGCGCTGAGGGTGAGGGTGCGACGGCGAGACCAGCGGCCCCAAGGACCATTGCCCCGGCGGTGCTCGGTCACGGTGGTGGCGACGGTGCGCTGCAGCTCCCTGCGCAGCGCCGCGCGGAAGACCGGGTCCGGAGGAGTGGAGCTTGTCGCGGTGAGACGGTCCCGTAGCCGCACGTCGAACGCAGCGTCGTCGCTGGCGTCGTGGCTGGCGTCGTGGCTGGCATCGCAGCTGGCGTCGTTAGCGCTGTAGCTGGCATCGAAGGACTGGCCATCGGCCGGGGAGGGGCTGCCGGTGGTGCGGGGGGTGCGCGGCTGATCGCTCATGGATGCTGCCCTTCGGATGCGTGCAGGCGGCCAGCGGCGGGATGGTCGGCCAAGGCGGTGCGCAGGCGGGTGCGGGCCCGGTGCAGGCGGGTCTTGGCGGCCCCGGGGGTGAGGTCGAGAAGGTCCGCGGCCTCCGTGAGGGCGTACTCCTCCAGCACCACCAGCGTGATGAGCTGCAGGTCGACCGGCTTCAGTGACCGCAGCGCGCGTGTGAGTTCCTCATCGCCGAAGTCAGCGATGCCGGCGAAGTCGCTGGGGGCGGTGTGAGCTGTACGGGCCGCCTCGCTAGCGTCGGGAGTGCTGTCCTGGCGGGGCAGACGCTGCAGCAGGTCACGGTAGCGGCGGGTGCTGCGCTGGGTGTTGCGGGCGAGGTTGGTGGCGGTGACGAGCAGCCAGGGCAGAACGCTGTCGTGGACGAGGCGGACGTGCTCACGTCGCCGCCACAGTTCGAGGAAGGCAGCCGCGGTGACGTCGTCGGCGTCGGTGCTGCTACCGGTCGGGACCAGGCGCAGGGTGTGGCGGTAGACACGGGCGTGGTGACGGTCGAAGAGGACCCCGAAAGCGTCGCTGTCTCCGCGCAGGCTGGCGGCCCAATGCTCGCCGTCGGTTGCGGTGTCCACGCCCTCTAGTGTCCGTAGGGGCCTGGATGGTTACAGGGGTGGGCCACCAATCTGGCGTGGAGGCGCCCGTCCCTGGTGCACCCGCTGCTCGGCGCCACCCTGATGCCGCTGGCCACCAGCGACCGCCCGGACCGCGGGATGACCGTGCGCTCTCCCACCGCGGGATGACCGTGCGCCCTCGCACCGCGGGATGACTGCACACTCACGGCTGAAGGTCATGTCTGCACAGACGGTGTGCTGGCTTCGTCATCGAGGGTCATGAACCGGTCCGGGTCAGGTCGCTTGTCCAAGGTGTCCAGGGTCATGGAGGACAGGAGCTCATGGGCGTACTCGATGATCTGGCGCCTGCTCTGGTCGTGGTCGATCTCCCAGGAGTACTCCCAGTCGGTGGCTTCGTTGAGCAGGCCGTTGAGCTCTTCAGGGTCACCGAGGCTGCTGGAGATGCCCCAGATGAGCTCAGCTCCCTCCTCCGGGCTGATGAGGCCCTCGACGATGGAGCGGGCGTGGGTGTGGGCCATCACCCACAGCGCCTGGTGGTCGCTGAGCTGGGGGGCGCCGAGCTCGTCGAGGGCGGTGGTGAGCAGGTCGCGGCGGGCGCGGGGGTCTTGCGGGGCGCCGGCGAGTTCGCGCAAGGCGGGGGAGTCGTAGCCGCGGGCCAAGGCGTGGGCGGCCCAGTCGGGCATCTGCTCGGGGGGCAGGTCGCCGAGGTGGGCGCGGGCTCGGGCGCGGTAGAGCGGGTCCACGGTCTCAGTGTCGCCGAGCCGGCAGGTGCGGGGAGGTCCTTCTGGGGAGTCGGTGACGCTGCAGCGGTGGGAGCGTCACGTCACACCACCGCGGGATGACTGGAAGCTCGCCGCAGGTGCTGCGGGTGAGCGAGGATCCTCGAGTGCCTGATGCGCCGCTTCACGTCCGCGCGCGGGTGCGCCACGAGCCGGACCGCTCCTACGCGGTGCTGGTTGAGGGCCCTGAGGGGGAGGTGCTGGTGGGCACCACCCGCCGCACCGGTGAGGTGCTGTCGGTGGGACGTGAGGGCGCAGCCCGGGTGTTCGCGGTGGCGGTGGGGCAGATCGCGCGGGACTTCGACGTAGCGTTCCCGCGCCCGCCCTATGGGCGTGATGGGCAGTGGGTGCGCATCGTCGCGGTGGAGGATTCGAGCGAGGCTGAGGAGGTGGAGATGCTGGGGGTTGCGGGGCAGGCGCACTGGTTCGGGGCGGAGGCGGCGTGGTTCGTGACGGTGCCCGGGTACGGCACGGGCATCTACCCCGGTGAGCTGCTGGACTTCGAGGCGGTGATCAGTGCGGAAGAGGAAGCGGCGCTGCGGGCCTACACCAGCGGGGGCGCTGACCGGTCCTGACCCATCCTAATCCGTCTCCATCCGTCTCCATCCGTCCTGACCGTGCATGGCTGAGCGGTAGACCGCCCACGGCGCCAGGGCCACGGAGGTGCTGGACATGGGGAACCACCCCGTCCGCTGCAGCGATTGATGGGCCGAGGACGTGGTGGTGCCCGTTGTGGGCTGGTGGGGTCGTACTGCGGGCCCCAGCATGCTGCTCGATCTAGCGTGGCGGGGTGACCGCTCTCCCCGACGATGCGCGAGGCCTCAGCGATGACGAGGCCGGCGTCCTGCAGCTGCTGCTGCGCGCGGACTTCCCCGGTGCGGTGCAGCTGCGGGCGCAGGCCGTGCACCTGCTCGCCGCGCGTGGCTGTACCTGTCCCTGCGGAAGCATCGATTTGTTCGTCACCGATCCGGCTGCTCCTCGGGCGTTAACGGTGGGCTGCACGCCAGTGGAGGCCAGCTTCGACGCCGGTCAGGTGGGCCCCTGCTCTGTTGTGCTCTTCGTGCGTGATGGGCTTCTGGACCGGTTGGAGGTCGTCTACTACGACGACCCGCTGGCGATGCCGAGTCCGGAGCAGATTGCGTCGATCTCGGTGCGACGTGCCTGATGCGGGGTTGCCCGGTGGGAGATGGTCGTCTGCTTGCGTCGTGTTGGCGCTGTCCTTGAGGCCCTGATCGCGCACAACGCGGGATGACCGGACGGTTCATCACCGGCGGTGCGTTGCAGAGGTCACGCTAGGCGTGAGGACGCGTCAGTTGGTCAGCCCCGCGTAGATGAACGCTGCTCCACCCGCCATCATCACGACACCGCCGCCTCGTTGGTAGGCACGGTGGTTGCCGGCCGCAGGTTCCCGATTTTGATGATCTTCGTAGAGCTTGAACCGGGACTTGTCGAGGAGCCCTACCGCTCCGGCCAGGCCGAGCAGGACGAGCAGCACCCCGATGATGACCAGAGGGACACCTTTCAACATTGCTTCGTCCTCGTCCTTCGTCGTTCGCGGCACCTGTGACGGTGAGAATGCCGAGCCGAGCCGCGTCTTGCTTCCTGAGTCCCCGGATGGGCCAGCGTCCGCGCCTCGGCGTAGCGGCGGGTGCTCTGTCCGTGAGCAGTGGCGGGTACGGCGTCGGCTTGACAGGGTGACGTGCTGGATCGCCGAACCAGCATCCGGCCGTGCAGGGCCCGTGTGGAGCCCGTGCGAGCGCTCGGCCGGCGGTGAGGTCGCCTACTTGCGGGTGGAGCGCCGGATCATGAGGCCCACTACCAGGATGACGACGACCAGCACCAGCCAGACCGGGAAGGGAAGAGACCCACCACCTGTACCCATGGGTGGTGTCTACCTTGTGGGCGGGTCGGGGGCGCCCCGACGTCACACGTACGGCGGCAAGATCAGCCAGTGTCGGCCTGCGCGTCTGCTGACCGGGCGTCTTTCGCGAGCTACCGCATCTCAGCGACGTCCGGGTGATCCACGGGTTCCGCGACCACTGGGTCCTTAGCAGCTGAGTGAAGTCGCCCCCCCCGCCGGCGACAGTGCGCACAACGGGGGATGACCGCGACGTCACAGGTGTGGCTACTGGTCGTAGCCGCTGCCGTGAGCGAGGAGGGCACCGTCGGCTGCCACCGCACGCCAGCTGCTGTCCTTCACGGCCCACTCGCTGGCCTCGTCCAGGAGGGCAGGGGTCCACCAGATCCCGCCGGTGGCGGGGGCGTAGTGCTCGATTCCGTCGGGTGTGCGCACGAGGACGACGGCGACGTCGGCGCGGGCGTAGCCGAAGAAGTGGCTGACCCCTCCGCCCGGTGCACCGGAGACTTCCGGATGACGCCAGGTGGCGGCTACGTCGTCGGCGGGTGCGGTGATCGTGGTGGTGAAGTAGCCGTGGCTGGCGCGGGTGCGCTGACTGGCGGTGAAGTACGTCGTCGCCGCGTTCGGTGCGCGGACACCCAACGCATCGGCGTAGGAGGTGCGGGCGGCGTAGACCGCGCGTAGGCCGGCGGGTGCGGGTGTCGCTAGCGGGCGGAAAGTGTCGTCTGCTGCTGCTGCTGCTTGGCGCAGGTGGGAGTTGGCGGCGGCGTGGAAGCAGCCGAGGATGGACTGCTCGGACACCGTTGCTAGGTCCAGCAGTCGGGGTGTCCTGAAGTCCACGGTGCGACCCTAGGACGGCGTGACCGAGACCCCTAGGATCACTCGCTCTTTGGCACGAGCGCGACGTCGCGACCCGTCGCTGACGGACCGGATCGCGGGATGACCGGGCGTTCTTCGTGGTGGGCTGTTCGGCTCAGAGCAGGGGAAGGACGGTGGAACTGAGGTTGTCCAAGCCATTGAGGGTGAGGTCGCTGCTGGTCTCGGGTAGGCCCCCTTGGGGCCAGGAGAGGGTGATGCGCAGCATGCCGTCGCGGGGGAGCTCGCCGATCCAGTAGGCGGCGTCTCGGGCCCACACCTGCTCGTCGTCGGATGCGTGCAGGGCGCCGGTGGTGGTGGCGACCCCGCGAAGGCCGTTCACCTCTACGACCACCCGCGGCTCCGAGTAGGGGGTGCTGCTCGCCTCTGCTGCCCGTTCGTCTGCTGGTGTCCTGAACGTGCCTTGCCGTGCGGCGAAAGTTCCTGGGGCGGGGGCGGGGGCGGGGGCGGGGGCCACGGAGGGGTAACGGCGGATCTTGCCGTAGGACCAGGCTGCGGCGTCGTGGGCGCGCTCACCGTGGGCGCGGAAGGTCAGGGGTAGGTGCAGGCCGCTGGGGTGGGCGTAGATGCAGCGCAGGCCGGCGCTGATGCCGGGGGCTTGGGCCAGTATGTGGGGGCCGTGGGCGAGGGCGCCCAGTTCGTGGGGTGGACGTTGGGCGGGCCACTCATGCTTGGTCATGGCTTGAGCATGGCCCTGATCATCTTCACCCGTCGCGCCACCATTGCGGGATGACCGTGAAGTCGGGGTGTTGTCGCCTCCGGGCGTGCAGCCACGCCGCCCCGTGGGGCAGGGTGAGGTCGTGTCCTTGACCCTGCCCGCGGGAGAGCCCGCTGCCGGCCCGTGGTGAGCCGCGCCTGAAGAAGAGCTCGTCCGCCTGCTGCTGCATGCGGCCGGGACGCCGACGGGACGGCCCCGGGTCGTGGCCGTGGACGGTCGTGGCGCGTCGGGGAAGTCCACGCTGGCCGAGCGCCTGCGCCGGAGGGTGAGCCGGTCGGTGGTCGTCCACACCGACGACGTCGCCTGGTACGAGTCCTTCTTCGGGTGGGGAGGTCTGCTGGCGGAGCACGTCCTGCGCCCCGTGCGCGGCGGGGAGGCGGTGTACTTCCGTCCGCCGGCGTGGACGAGGGAGGGACGAGAGGGAGCGATCGAGGTCCCTTCCGGCCTGGACCTCGTCATCGTCGAGGGCGTCGGAGCCGCTCAACGGGAGCTGGCCGATGTCATCGATGCCACGGTGTGGGTGCAGTCCGACTTCGCTCAGGCCGAGGAGCGGGGCATTGCCCGTGACAGCGCGCTGGGCGTCAACGGGGATCCGGTGGAGACCGTTGCATTCTGGCATGAGTGGATGGCCGAGGAGTTGCGCT
Source organism: Kineococcus radiotolerans SRS30216 = ATCC BAA-149 (assembly GCF_000017305.1). GTDB lineage: Bacteria > Actinomycetota > Actinomycetes > Actinomycetales > Kineococcaceae > Kineococcus > Kineococcus radiotolerans. The sequence goes on from NC_009664.2 coordinate 4,620,295, forward strand.
TCCTGCAGCAGCAGCGGCCGTGGGAACGGGCCTGTCTGATCGTCGCCGGAACCCCGCTCATCCCGTTGGACGATAACCAGGTCGCTGTCGCATCCGGCCCCCTGTGAACCACGCGGCCATCGACAGGTCAGGACGTTCAGGGCCGGCCATGATCGCGCGCTGAGTGCGGGATGACCGGATGTTGGTGGGGGCGCGATCGCACCGCCCCTGCCACCCTGCAGGCGGGGACCGATGAGGTTAAACGACATGGGCAGTCTGCCCGTCACCACCACATCAACCCCCAGGAGTTCGACATGATCATCGTCGCTGGTCACCTCGGCGTCGCCCACGAGGAGCGCGAGGCGTACTTGGCTGGCTGCTGTGACGTGGTGCAGCGGGCTCGGGGTGCTGAGGGCTGCCTGGATTTCACCATCGCAGCGGACCTCGTGGACGCCGGTCGGATCAACGTCTTCGAGCGTTGGGCGTCGCAGGCAGCCGTGGAGGCCTTCCGTGGCAGCGGTCCGAGCGAGGAGCAGGGCGCGGCGATCCGGTCGGCCTCGGTGGCCGAGTACGACGTGTCCAGGGCACGCTTCTTGACGTGACGGCGTGCGCGTGGCCCACGCGGGCATCGGCGAGACCGTGACGTCCCGGGCGGCGGCGAAAGCGCGCACAACGCGGGATGACCGGACATTCCCCGTGCTGGTCCAGGCGCCGTTTCCCCAGCCGGAGGACGGCTGCCACGGTGGAGGGGTAAGCATGCACAGCGAGGACTCCTTCCGATCCCGGCCTTTGAACGGCCTCCCGCTGCCGGCCTCGACCGCGGCCGCCGTGGAGTCGTTGCTGCCTCCGCGCGGGCGTCCTACCCGAGGTCCGGGCGAGCGGGGCCGGCTGGGGCACTTCGAGCCGATCCCGGAAGAAGCCGCAGCTGAGTGGCTGGGCTTCGCCCCGCCCACCTTGCCCAGCCTGAGCGGGTCCGGGTTCCGTCGGCACTTCGCACGCCAAGGTGGGCGCGACCTCGTCGCGCGGGCGGACCTGACTCGTGGGGAGAGTGCCGCGGTCTACGTCTTCTACTTGCCGGCGGGCTCGGCGTGGCGGGAGGAGACGAGGTTCGTCGAAGCACGCCGGGAGGGTCTGACGTTCTTGTGGCTGCGGGCGGGGTACGGGGTGCCCTGGCCTGAGGAGGAAGGAGGACCGGTGGGAGTGGAGGAGACCGCGACCATTGGTCGTGACCCTGCCAGTGGTGACTTCCTCACGCTGACGGTGGGCAGCACCCGGGTCGGGGTCCAGTACCAGCGAGGGGTGACTCGCCTGGCGTGGTCGTACCGTTCCCAGGACGCCGACTTCAACGTCACGGTGATGAGTGGGCGCTCACCGCGGGCGTCGGTGGAGATGCTGGTGAGCGACCGCGGCGCGCTCTACCTGGGCTGAGACATGCTCCCTGCGTGAGGAGCTGTCGCATCACCGGTCACCGGAACCCGCCCAAATTGCGGGATGACCGTGAACTAGCTCGACGAGGTCCAACTCCTCCTGCACGCGGCATGATGCGGTGATGGCGACGACGTCGACCGAGCGAGCACGGCGTGGTTCCCGCTACCGCGGGGAGCGGCTGCTGTGTGCGCTGGCGGTGCTGAGTCTGTCGGTGGCGGCCTGGCAGGTGTGGGTGAGCTGGTGGGCCGAGGATGCCCAGGCGCCGGCCGCGGCGGGGTGGTTGTACCTCGGTGCGGGCCTGACGTTGGCGGCGGCTGTGGTGCTCGGCAGTGTCCGTCTGGGGGTCCCGCTGCCGGTGGTGGTGGCGACGGTGGTGGTGTGCGCCACCGCGGCGTGGACGCTGAAGGACACCGGAGGCCCGTTGTGGATGGTGGGGGTGCTCACCGTGGGCGTCGTCGCGGTGATGATCACTGGGCTGATCGGGACGCTGGTGGTGCTGTTGCGGGCCCGGGCTAACCTGCGGCGCGAGGTCCATGCACCCCCTTCCAAAGCACCGCGTGAGCGGGGCTGAAGGCGCTACCGGGAGGCCCTTTGCAGAAAGCGCCGTCGCGGACTTCGGCAGGACCACGACGTGGTCAGGCCAGTTGAGGCCGCCCGTATCGCGGGATGACCGTGCGTTCCCCGCGTCGGGAACGGATGCTCCGGCTGCTGGGGCTGCCGCTGCCTCAGCGCCGCTGCGCTGCCTCCTCCTCCTGCGGAGTCAGCAGCCACCGCGCGAAGCAGCCGCCATCCACTTCGGTGTACCAGCGAGCGGTGACCTGGAAGGTGGTGGCCGGCGCCACGGGTAGCCGTAGCCCGGCCGGAGCGTGGGCTGCTTCGGCACCGGTGACCGGGTGCGGCTTCAGCGTGGGGAACGGGCCTGGCGCCGAGTCGATGATCGGGCCGCTGTGCTCCCCGGTCCCGTCCAGCGCGGCGTTGTAGAGCACCAGCTCTCCGGTGCAGACGGTGAAAGTGCCCCCGGACTCGTCGTCGTCATCGAGGGGATGCTCCAGAGCGGCCTGCAGCACCGCCCCGTAGTCCTCGCCGGAGGCCTGCACGATGCGGATGTGCTGCTGGTCGCAGAAGACCTCCAGCCAGCTCTCGTCGTTGACGGCGCCGTCGGGGGCGATGAGCCCGGCGCTGCCTTCTCCCACGGGGGTGCTCGTCACGCTCTGGCCCAGGTCGCAGAGGGGCTCGTAGTGGTCGTGGCTGAACCCGGCCCAGGAGGCCAGGTGGGGGGCGTCGAGGGCGAGGTAGATCTCGCCGTCGCTCCAGAGGCGACCCACGTGCGTCCACATCGGCTTCGCTCCCTTCGTCGAGGTGCTAGTCGCACCGGCTGCTGCGAACCCAGCCGCCACCCCAGCACGGCAGCCGGTGTTTGCATGATCTCGCACCTCGATCGACGTGAGGGCGCATGCGCGACCGGTCGTGAGACAGCGAGAGGGCGGCCACTCGTGATCACACCTGGATCGCGGGATGACCGTGCGCCCGCGGACCGCGGGATGAACGTGAGGTCGTAGATGCCGGAATGAGGAGTTGATCGCTAGCGTGCGGGCATGGACCGTCGCCGCCGGTTGCTGACTGCCGCTCTGGCCGGTGTGGGCTACGGGGTCACCACCTCGGCGTTGAACGCGTTGTCCTCCCCGGACGGTGAGCTGGCCGGCACATGGTTGCAGTCCGGGCTGCGGGTGCTCAGCACGATGACGGGAGCTGGGTGGGCGTGGGCGGCGTTGGCCGTTGCCGCCGGCCGGTTCGTGAGGAGTCGGCGCTGGGGCGCTGCTGCGGGCGCGCTGGCCTTGGTGGCAGCCACGACGGTCTACTACGCGCTGGACAGCGTGCTGCGGGAGGAGCCCGTCGTGGACTCCGACATCTGGTTCTGGAGCGCGGGTGCTGCGCTGCTGGGTCCGCCGCTGGGGGTCATCGGTGCCTACCTCGGGCGCCCCGGTGTTCTGGGGTTGCTGGCCGCGTTGACGGTTCCGGTGGGAGCCGGGGTGCAGGTGCTGGTGCTGCCGCAGGGTGTGGGCGGGGTGCAGGACGCACCCGAGGCAGTCTGGGCGCGGTGGATCGTGGCGGGGGCGGCTGTGGTCGCCGTCATCGTGGTGGTGCGTCGATGGTGGGCCATCCGAGGCGGGCGGGGCGGGCGGGATGCGGAGCTTGACGGGGCGGTCTCCTCGCCGCGGTGAGCGCTCGTCGGTGTGCTCCTGCTCGGGCTGGCCCGTGGTCACAGCTGGCCGTGGCCGCGTCCGTATCGCGGGATGACCGGGTGGTCGGCGCTGAGGCTCTGCTCCTTCCGTGGTGCTGAAGTTCGGCGAGCATGCGTTGGCCACGCCGGTTCAGAGGACGACCACCTGTCAGGGTGGTGGTCATGGAGGCGGCGACGCTGTGTCGGGTGTGCGGGTGGAGCTTGGATGAGCCGGGGTGGGTCGACGGTCTCCCGCAGTACGTGATCTGCGACTGCTGCGGTGCGGAGTGTGGAGTGGATGAGCACTCCGCTGAAGCGGCACGGGGGTATCGGGCTGGGTGGGCGGCGCGGGGGTATCCGTGGTGGGACAGGGGGCATCAGCCGGTGGGCTGGTCGTTCACCGAGCAGCAGCGTGAACTCATCCCCGCCGCCTATCGCTGAGCCCTCTACATGAGGCGTGACGCCGGCCCCAGCGCGGGATGACCGTGCGCCTGCACCACGCGGGATGACCGTGACGTCCTCCGCAGACTGAGTGCGGCTGTGATGCAACCGTGGGGCGCTGCCGCGGCGTACCAGGTGGTGAGGGGGTGATGGCCGGTGGGCGCGGACAGCGACACATCGTTCGACGACTTTGCCGTCGCGGCGATCCCGCGGCTGCGGCGGGTCGCCCACGCCTGGTGCCATGACTGGCACCACAGCGACGACGTCGTGCAGGACACCCTGGAACGCGTCTACGCTGCGTGGCCGCGGGTGCGCCGCAACGGGCAGGAGTACGCCTACGCCCGCGCCACACTGGTGCACCGGCTGATCTCGGAGAACCGCCGCGCCTGGCGCCGCCACGAGACCACCGTGGACGAGCAAGGGCTCAGCGATGCTGCCGATGCTCATCCGGTCGCCGATAGCGCCGAGCAGAGCGCTGCGCGCCTGGACACCACCGACCTGCTGGCCCGCCTACCGCTGCGCCAACGCGCGGTCGCGGTGCTGCGCTTCGTGGAGGAGCTGCCGGTGACGCAGGTGGCCGAGCTGCTCGGGTGCTCAGAGGGCACCGTCAAGAGTCAGGCCCACCACGCCCGTACCGCTCTGCGCGCCCTGGGTCTTAGCGCGACGAGCGCGCCGGTTACACCGGCTGCGTCGTCCACGGTGTTGTCGCCCACGTCGGTCACGTCGCCCACGTCGGTCACGTCGCCCACGTCGCCCCCGTCGCCCACGTCGGCCGCCACCCCTGCTGACAGCTCACGGCCAGGCCCCGCCCGGAAAGGACGATCATGATCGAGCAGTCTGAGGACCAGCCCGGCGACGTCGAGGTGGAGGCGCGGCTACGCCGGGACGTGCAGATGCGACCTGCTCCGCCGTTCGCCGCGGACCTGCAGGCCGTGAAGCGGCGGGGTCTGCGCCGGCGCCGGCGCCGGCAGCTCCTGCCCGCGGTCGTCGTGCTGGTGATCCTGGGCGCCGGGGCCACAGCAGTCAGCACGGGAATCCTGCCCGGCATGCAGCGGCAGGGAACGGTCACGGCCGTACCGGCCCAGGAGGCAGAAGGCGATGCTGCGGGCGCTGCAGGCATCCCGGCGTGGTGCCAGGGCGGGAGCATCAGCTACGACTACGACGGCACCGGTCCGGCTAGCCCAGAGCTGGCGGTGCAGTACCTCATCGACCTCACCACCGCTCAGGACGAGCACCTGGAGCAGCAGCCCGGGTCGGCGCAGGTCGACGACGCGCTGGCGAAAAACTCGGCCGTCGTGACGGCCTTGCAGGCGGTGAAGGAGCAGGCCACGCAAATGGGCGTGGACCGTGTCCGGCAGGACGGTTCCGTCGTTGCCCGTGATGGGAGCGGTGAGGTCATCGCGCGAGCTGAACTCGCGGAGGTCCAGCCAGGTCAGTGGAACGTCGTCACCCTCAGCTTCTCGCCCCCGGCTGTGCCTGAGTGCGGTCGGTGACGGTGGAGGTGATCGCGCTCGGTTGCCAGCAGGTCGTCTTGACGATCGTGATTGCGCACTGAGTGCGGGATGACCGTGACGTCGGATGCGTCGAACAGCCCTCCCCACCTGCCGGTGCGCGAGCATCATGCGGAGATGGACAGCACAGTCGCTGAAGCCCCGCCGAGACGACCCGTCCCCCTCGTCACAGTGCTGGGCGTCGTGCTGCTGCTCTTCGCCATCGGCATGGGCGCATGGGTGGTGTGGCAGCTCAGCGCCGGGGGGCGAGCCCCAGCGGCGTTCCGGGAACGCTCCGCCGTACCGCAGTGCGCCTCGATCACCGTCCCCCAGGGCGGGCCCGCCTCGTCGGCTCTGCAGGACTGCCTGCTCGGCGCGGCCGCGCAGCGCGAGGGCGCGGAGGTCCTGGTGACGTCGCTGACCACGGAAGGGGACCCGATCAAGACGTACTACCGCGTGGTGCCCGGTGGTGAGGTGGAGATCTTCACCGACGCCACTGCGGACTCCTTCGGTTCGGGGAAGTGGAGCCACGACTGGTGCCCGGACGTCGCGGCGCTGGAGAGCGGGAAGGGCTGCCGGCCTGCTTGATCAGCGCCCACAACGTGGGATGACCGGAAGGTTGTCGGCAACGGTGCGAAGACGCGCGGTTCAGGTCGTGCGGTTGTGCGAGGCTCCGACGATGGCGAGCTTCCCCTGGTCACGTGAGTCGGTCGTTCGTGCTCTGGGGGAGCGGGTCCTCGTCGAGGGGGCGGTGACCCGTGGATTCACCGGCCTCGACGTCCGGCCGGCGCTGACAGGAGAGCCCCCACACTCTGACGCCGGCCATGACCACGTGGTCGTCGTCCTGCGGTGGCAGCAGGGCCCCAGTGTCTACGCCATCGCTATCCCCTTGCTCCCTGAGGGAGCCCACGGGCACGAGGAACTGCCGCCGGGTCTCAGCACGGGACTGCCCATCACCTCGTTGCCGGAGTGGGTCGAGGAGGTAGCCCTGTGGCTGATGGAGGAGCTCGACACCGGACTGGTCCGGCGCGCCACCCGCACCCGGATCGGTGACCTCACCTTCCTCACCACCAGTGGCGGGGCCGCCGACGTCCTGCCTCAGGGCTACTACGTCAGCACCCTTTACATCGGGCCCCATGGCGGTAAGGGCGAGCACCTCGCCGACGTCGGCCTCGACCTCAGCATCGCCCGGCGCATCCTGGACGGTGGCCGCCTGCTCACCTGGCTCCACGCCTACGTCAACAACAGCCGCGGCGAGCCCTTCGTCGGCCATGTCGTCGTAGCCCGTTCACCCGCTGACCCGGCCGGCAACGGAACGCAGTCAGCGCGGCTGGAGGTCCTGGAGGTCGTCCCCGGCACCCCGGACACGGTCGCTGCCGCGTTGGCCTACCACGCCGTCCGCGATGCCATCGAGAGCGGCGCGGAGACCGTCTCCAGCACTCTCGACGATCCCGCCTTGAAGAAGGTCGGCTTCCGCCGTCACGGGAGCGGGTACCTGTCGTTGTCGTGGCGTGACGTCCAGATCCCTGACCTTCGCCGCTGACCTCCGCCGCAGCGGCGCTTGAGCTCGCTCATCGGCGTGTCAGGACGTCCGACGCCGGCCCCAATCGCGCGCTGAGCGCGGGATGACCGTGCGTTGGCGCGATGACGCCTTCCGCGGGTGGCGATGGCTCCTCCTGTTCCGCTGCTGCCGCCGCGAAGGAGGCTGCTGTGCCGCCAACCGGGCGATGTAGGGAAGCGTCTGCGCCTCGCGAGGGTACGGTCCTGATGCCCAGCAGCAGGTGAAACCCTTCACGGTGATGCGTCGATGCGGTCAGCACCGGCTGATGCCGCCTCGTGATCGTCACGCAACGGAAGGTCATACCCCAGACATGGATCGCATCAGGCGGCTACCGCGCGGGCCGGTCCTTGTGCGAGCTCTTGGGGTCGGGGTGGGCTGCCTGGTGGTCATGCTGATCAGCAACTATGTCACTGCGCGTCGAGACGTCGGCGGCGCCGACCTCGGGCTCTTCCTCATCCTCTGGACCGCTGTGGGCTGCCTCACCGCGGTGTGCGGAGCCTGGGACGGTCGTCGCAGCGCTCGGCGAGGCACACCTCGCGACCAGGGGCAGTGGACCTGGGGCGTTGCTGCGTTCTTGGGCACCCTCATCGGGTCGTTGATGCACGCAGGCGACACCCTGCTCAGTGAGTCCATCGACCGGATGGACGCGTACACCGCCGCTGTCCTTCTCTTCGATTTCGTGTTGTTTCCGATCGGACTCGCCCCCTTCCTCGGCGTGGTGGCTATCGCGCCGTTCACGGTGGTCTACGACCGCGTCGCGCGCCGGGGCGTGCCGGGCTGAGGTGTGGTGCGGCGGTCTTGATCGCCGCGCTCAGCGTGCATTCGGTCATCGGCAGGACCGCGCTGTCGCCGGCAGCTCAGGACAGCGCGCACAACGCGGGATGACCGTGCGCCCGCTCACCGTGGGATGACCGTGACGTCACGTGCGGCGCGCTATGACCGTGACGTCCCGCTGTGGTCACTGCTGAGTATGGTCTCCTGCCGACAACCGACGGTGTACGTCCTCCAGGACGGTCCTCGGCTTCTCGTGCCCCAGGGACAAGGCGTCGACGGCTCCCATCACCGCCTCGGCGGGGTCGGGCAGCGCGGACTGCTGCAGCGCGTCCAGGGCGACCACCTCAGGGGCGTAGGGCTCGTGGACCTCCTCGTCGTCCCAGCTGATGTAGGAGCCGCTGTATTCGACCTGCTCCTCGTCCTCTTCGTCCCCCTCGTCGGCGGGGAACACCTTCGCCAGCACCTGGTCGGGGTCATTCCACAGCGGCGGCAGCGGCCCGCCGGCGGCGGCAGCGTGCAAGGCATCCTCGACCCAGTCCCGGCCGGCCAGCCCGGCGAGCGTGCACGCCTGACGGGCCGCCCACACCGCCACCGCGCGCTGCTCGCCGGCCGGCATGACCGCGAGGGCTTCGGCCAGTTCGCGGTGCCGTCGGCCCACGGACGACGCGCGGCCCCCGACGGCCAGCAACCGTGCGGAGGGCAGCTGCTCACCGTCCTGCACCCCCCATTCCCGGCACAGGTCGAAGTACTCCTCGGGGTCCATCCCCTCGGGCACCTTCTCGAGCGGGTCCGGTTCGGTGAACGGTGGCCGGTGGTCCGCGACGTGCCCGACGCCGAACCGCTCGGTCAGTTCTCGCCGCAGACGTGTCAGTTCCTCACGGACCTGCGCCAGGAAGGCGTCCGCGTGCTCCTGCCCGATCGCCTCGTGAACCTGCTTCAGGGTCGAGACGACCGCGTCCAGGGGGTCGGTGCTGGCCGCCTCCACGATGCTGGACACCGCGTACGCGGTCCGGCTGCGGGGGTAGCCGTTGACCGCGGACGCCTCACCGTCCGGATCCGGGAGGGAGTCGTCCAGGCGGGCGTACAGGGCGTCGGGGTCGTGGAACAGCGCCGGTAGCGACCGGTCCTCGCGCAGGCTATGCAGCACCGCGGCGATCCAGTCCACGCGGTCGACGCCGGTCCGGGTGCAGGCCCACTGCGCGGCCCAGTACGCCACGGCCCGCTGCACGCCGGGTTCGGCCGCTGCCAGGTCCTCAGCCAGGTCGCGGTCCAGCTCGACCAGCCAGGGCGCGTCGAACACGTCCAGCAGCCTCTGGCTCGGCAGCAGGGTCTCACCCCACGTCGCGGACGTTCGCGCGGCGCGGGCGAAGGCGGGGTCCTGCATCCGGTGGCGATAGCGGGCGGTTTCACTGCCGACGCGCACGATCGCGTCGGGGGCGGGGGGAGCGGGCCACAGGACCAGTTCGTAGTGGTCCACCAGCGGTTCGTCTGCCATGACGACGTCGGCGTCGCGGCCGGCGTCGATGCCCTGGGCGCTGAAGCGGGCGCGGTAGCTGGGCTGGTCCAGGTACAGGTCGCACACGGCGTCGGATAGGCACCCGGCCAGGACCGCCTCGGGCCACTGGGGGGTGAACGTCGTCTCGACGAGGTCCTCCCACTCCGGCCCGACCGGCGGTGGTTCGTCGCACAGCAGGACCCGGAGGCCGACGTCACCGGTGTGGACACCGACCAGCAAGGTCAGGTGGCCCAGCAGCTGCCCGCCGGCCAGGCCGTTGACCTGACCGGCGAAAGCGGCTTCGTAGTCGTCGGGGACGTCCCCGGCGGACAGGTACGCCTGGAAGTAGGAGACGGCCATCCGCCCCTCGTAGACCAACTGCACGGAGAACCCCTCAGGACGACGACGCTCGGTGATGACAGCCCGTACCGCCGGCGGAGTCGACGCCGGCTCGGGCGGTGCAGATGTTCCACCATGCCGTGGGGTGACGCGCCAGCGGATCGCCGAGCACCCCCGAAGGGAGCAGCGAGCCGGTGCTGGAAGCTCCGAACGGTGGTCGCAGCGTGATCGGCGCAGGCACTTGTTGCGCGCTCTTCGCCGAGATCGTGACGTCGCGGGACGCCGGCGACAGCGCGCACAACGCGGGATGACCGTGAGGTCGCGCGCAGCGCGGGCTGACCGTGACGTCGAGTCCTTGCCGTCACGGCCGCGGGCCGCAAGTCACCGTGGATCGACGACGCGGTGGACTTTTTCGCCCTGTCTCTGACTGACTGGTTCTGTGATCGACGAGGCCGACCCGGTGCCTGCGCAGCTGGGGGCTCTGGGCTACCCCGACGCGCACTGGCTAGCCGCGGGCATGGAGGCTGACGTGTACGCCCTCGACGAGCAGACCGTCGCCCGGCTACCTCGGGAGGCGGCCGCGGCTGGTGCTGGACCCGAGGAGCCCGTGGAGCGACTGCTTGAGCAGCTGAACGGGTGCTGGCTGCCGTTCGCTGTCCCTGCCCTGCTGGGCCGCCTCACCCTGCCCGATGGCCGCTGCCTGCTGCGTCAGCCGCGCCTGCGTGGCCGCAGCATCGGCGACTTCTACGACCCGGCCAGCGGGCACCTGGACCCCCGCGCCGAGCAGGCATTGATCGAGCTGCTGAGCGCGCTGCGCACCATCCCGCACCCGCAGCGGATCGAGATGCCTGACCTGCCGATCCTGGGCGACTCGACGGTGACCACGGCTCAGCCGTGGGCGGCGGCCTTGCAACGGCTGCTGGAGGACCGCACCCGTCGCTTTGGGGGCCTGCTGCAGGCGCACGTTGATCGCCTGGACGACTTGGTGGAGTCCTGCGACGCCTTCTTGGTCAGTCGCCGTGACGTGGCGGTCACGTTGCAGCACGGAGACATCTGCCCGGAGAACGTGCTGGTCGACGACGACTGCCGGCTGACCGCGGTCCTGGACTGGGGATTCCTGACCATGCTGGCCGACCCGGTGCTGGAGATCGCACTGACGGCGGGGTTCTTCGACATGTACGGCCCGCACGCCTTGCGCACGGATCGGCGGCTGAGCGATCTGTTCGTCGAGGCGTTCGACGTCGAGCGCGCGGACATCCTGCGGTTCAAGGCGGTGTACGCCCTCATCGGCGCGAACGCTTACAGCGGCACCGCCGACGGGCACTTCCAGTGGTGCGCTGCGGTGCTGCGGCGGCCCGACGTCCGCTCCGCCGTCCTGCTGTAGGCCGCCAACCCGGCATCAGCTGGTCGCTCGGTCATCGGCATTATGCGGGTGATCGTCGCGCTCAGCTTGACCTCGCTCATCGGCAGGACCGCGATGTCGCTAGGGCAGTCGGGACCGCCCGTATCGCGGGATGACCGGATGCTCCCCGCTCAGCGGGATCGCTCGTGCATGAGCTGGCCGTCTTGGCGCAGGAGCGGGAGCCAGGTGCTGAGGGAGCGGCCGAGGCTGTCGATCAACCGCGGGCCGATGACGCACAGGCTCTTCTCCCAGGGGTGCCCGAAGGTGCCTTCGGTGAGGTCGGGGGTGAAGAAGGCGCAGTAGTCACCGTCGGGGTAGACCGGCACCTGCCAGTGGGTGGGGTCGGTGAGGGCCTGTTGGTGGGGTCGCAGGATGTGGGTGGGGTGCTGCCAGTCCAGGACGAGGAGCTCGTCGACGTCGTGCAGGGCCCAGAGGAAGCAGCGCAGGGCTTCGGCGTTGATGGCGTCGTAGGCCGCTGCTCGCTGCGCGCCGTCGTTGATGGCGGTGAGGTCGAAGGTCAGGGAGGGGGTGGGCTCGTGGATGGCCGGCCAGTCCTCGGGGTGGGGTGAGGCGCGGAAGTGGTAGCGGGCGTGGAAGGCGGCCCATGCCTGCTGGTGGTCGGTGTGGGTCAGTTCGGTCCAGGCTTGCTGGGTGGGGGCGGGTGGCTCTGCTGGTAGGTCGGACACCGCTGCAGGTTAGTGATGTGTCGTTTCAGGACCCCTGCGGTGATCTTTCGCTTTCAGCGAGACCATGACGTCGCGAGCCGCACGCGACAACGCACAACGCACAACGCGGGATGACCGGACATTCCCCGTGCTGGTCCAGGCGCCGCTTCCCCAGCCGGAGGACGGCTGCCACGGTGGAGGGGTGAGCGTGCACAGCGAGGACTCCTTCCGATCCCGGCCTTTGAACGGCCTCCCGCTGCCGGCCTCGACCGCGGCCGCCGTGGAGTCGTTGCTGTCTCCGCGCGGGCGTCCTACCCGAGGTCCGGGCGAGCGGGGCCGGCTGGGGCACTTCGAGCCGATCCCGGAAGAAGCCGCAGCTGAGTGGCTGGGCTTCGCCCCGCCCACCTTGCCCAGCCTGAGCGGGTCCGGGTTCCGTCGGCACTTCGCACGCCAAGGTGGGCGCGACCTCGTCGCGCGGGCGGACCTGACTCGTGGCGAGAGTGCCGCGGTCTACGTCTTCTACTTGCCGGCGGGCTCGGCGTGGCGGGAGGAGACGAGGTTCGCCGAAGCACGCCGGGAGGGTCTGACGTTCTTGTGGCTGCGGGCGGGGTACGGGGTGCCCTGGCCTGAGGAGGAAGGAGGACCGGTGGGAGTGGAGGAGACCGCGACCATTGGTCGTGACCCTGCCAGTGGTGACTTCCTCACGCTGACGGTGGGCAGCACCCGGGTCGGGGTCCAGTACCAGCGAGGGGTGACTCGCCTGGCGTGGTCGTACCGTTCCCAGGACGCCGACTTCAACGTCACGGTGATGAGTGGGCGCTCACCGCGGGCGTCGGTGGAGATGCTGGTGAGCGACCGCGGCGCGCTCTACCTGGGCTGAGACATGCTCCCTGCGTGAGGAGCTGTCGCATCACCGGTCACCGGAACCCGCCCGAATTGCGGGATGACCGTGAGGTCCGGCCCGGCTGCACCGGCGTGAGAGAGCATCGAGACATGGCGGCTTCAGGCCCAGGAGGACAGGCTCCGCGCAAGCTGCGCGCGGGGGACCGAGTACGGCTGAGAACGGTGGACGAGGAGCGTCGCCTGAACGGTCTGACGACGGACGCGGTGGGCGTGATCGACATGGAGCTGGCTGTCGGCGGCTGCCTCGTGGGCTTCCCCGATGCTGGCTTGAACGTCTTCGGTCAAGACGAGCTCGACCTCGTCGAGTGATGCATCTCGCCGACCTCGCTCGTCGGCATGTCAGGCCATCCGAGGCCGGTCACGATCGCGCACTGAGCGCGGGATGACCGTGAAGTTGACTCCGGATCCTCGGTGCCGTGGGACAGCGCAGCTGCCAATGGGGCCCTCAGGTAGCCGGGGTGCTCGGGGGCGCCGGTGGTGTCCAACGACGCAAGGCGGGGGTTGTGGCCGCGATCACCGCGACGGCAAGGACGCACGCCAGGCCACCGGTCAGTGAGGACACCGCGGTCGAGGTGACGCCGGCGACGGCGCCGGCTCGTGCGTTGCCTAGACCAGGACCGGCGACCCCGACGGTGCCTTCTGCGGCGCTGACCCGCCCAAGGAACGCGTCCGGGGTCGACAGCTGCACGATGGTGCCGCGGGAGATGACCGCCACCGTGTCCGCCGCGCCGGCGACGGCCAAGCAGGCCAGTGTCGCGGGGAGGGAGTCCACCAGGGCGAAGGTGGTCAGGGACGTGCCCCAGGTGGCGGCGGCGATCAGCATCACACGCCCGGTACGCCGGGCGCGGGTCAACGTGCCGGAGGTGAACCCCGCGAGCAGGCCGCCGACGGCGATGGCGGAGAGGAACAGGCCTAGCGTGGCTTCCTCGCCGTCGAAGCGTTGCGCGTTGATGGCGGGGAACAGCGCAATTGGCATGGCCAGCACGGTGGCGGCGAGGTCGGTGGCCAGGCAGCCGCGCAGGACAGGACGGCGCAGCAGGTACCTCCACCCCTCCCAGGTGGCGCGTACCGCGGGCAGCCCACCTCTCGCCGCCCGAGCGGTACCTGTGTCTGCGAGGGATTGTGGGCGTATGGCAGGCAGGCGCAGCACCCCGTACAGCGACACGGTGAGGCCCACGGCGTCGGTGAGGTAGGCGGCGCGCAGTCCACCGGCGGCGAGGACGACGCCGGCAACGGCGGGGCCGGTGAGCATGGCGATCTGAAAACCAATGTGGTTCAGCGCCACTCCCGCCCGCACCAGGTCCGAGGGCAGCAGTCGGGAGATGAACGTGCGCCGAGCTGCTGCGCCCACAGCGGCCGCGGAGGTCTGAGCGGCGACCAGGACTAGCACCAGCAGCACCGTGGCGGCTCCAGCCACCGCCTGCAGCGCCAAGCTGAGGGCAGCCAGCACCGAGACGGTTGTGGTCACCAAGACCAGGCGGCGCCGGTCAAGGGTGTCGGCCAGGGTGCCACCGACGATGCCGCCCACGATGGTCGGGACGGCGGTGGCGATGCCGATCGCGCCCGTCCACACTGTGCTTCCGGTGAGGTTCCACACCTGGTAGAGCACGGCGACGACGGCGACCTGGCCGCCGAACGCTGCTGCGGTGGTGCCGATCCACAACCGCCGGAAGGCGGGCGAGGACCGGAGGGGGCGGGTGTCGACGAAACGGTCCAGCGACCTCACCGCTGTTCGCTGCCCTGGCCGTTGTCTTGGTCGTTGGCCGCTAGGAGGGCGTCGATGTGGGCGGTGACGCGTTCGGCGAAGGACCGCTCGCGCAGGGCCGCGCCCAGGTCCTCCACGACCTGCTGCAGCCCGCGGGGGACTTCGGCGTCCAGTTCCGCCCAGGCGGCTTCGGTGGCGCGCCACTCCGCCTCCAGGAACGGTACGAGGGCAGCGCCTGCGTCGGTCAGCGTCACCGTGCGGGTGCGGGCGTCGTCACCGGCGGTGCTGTTGGTGAGGCCGGCGTGGCGCATGGCGGTCACGGTCTGGCTCATGGCCGAGTGCGTCACCCCGACCTGCTGGGCGAGTGCCTTGATGCTCAGGGGTCCGCGGTGGTGTAGGCGGATGAGGGCCTTGCTAAACCGTGGTCGTACCCCGTCGATGCCGTGCTGGGTGTAGACGGCGGCGATCTGGTCGTCCATCCCGGCGAGCAGGTCCTGCAGTGGGCGCAGCCTGTTCAGTTCGGTGGGGTCACCGTTACGGATCTCATCGGATGTCACAGCGCTAACGTAACAGTCCTCATGTGAAATGGTCACGTCCCGCTCATCGGCATGTCCACGAAGTCGTCAGCCGCCGCACGCCGCCCGGATCGTGGGATGATCGGGAAGTTGATCGTGACCGCGGGGCCGCTGCCGTCGTTGCGTCACCCGGCCGACGCCACCGCCACCTCGCCCCCGCCGCAGGCAGCCCCGTGGGCAACAAGGCTGCACCCGTCTCGCTGATTCTGGCTGTGTCAGGTGCGGTGACGGCCGCGATAGCTTGTCGGCCAGTCCGTGCGCCTGCCGGCGCGGCGAGCCGCCGGCTTGAGCTGCCTCCACCAGTCACCGCGACGGGTGGAGGCGCGACGCTCGGCTTTGCGCTTCCTGGCAGCTGCCCGCTCAAGGGCTTCCTGCTGCTTGAGGGCGTGCGAGGCCGCGTCCTCGACCGCAGAGCGGAAGCCCCGGCGCAGGTCCAGGACGATCCAGCCCGTCAACGTCAGCGCCGCCGCGGACCCTACGAGGGTGAAGACCAGGCCCAGCGGCCGGTCGGTGTAGCCGGCCAGGCGCACGTTGGTGACGTCGTGAGGGTCGTAGGTGACCTGCACCACCTGCCCGACACGCAAGTGCTCCGTACGTGGCGGGCAGTCCAGGAAGAGCAGGTCACCGACGTCGGCGCGCACGTCGAAGGACGCGGACCGGCCGTCCAGAGGGCCGCACGTGACGTCGGTGACCACCGCGGAGGTCGTCACTCCCCGCTGGCGGAGGTCCTCGTCCAGGCTCAGGGTCAGCGTGCCTGTGCCGATGCCCAGGATCACCGTCGCCACCAGCCACAGCACGAGGCCCTTGGCGTAGAGCATCCGCGGGATGCGTGGCACGTGTGTCCTGGGTGAGACGCCGGTGGTGCGCTGAGCGCGTTCTGCTGCCGCAGGATCAGCAGTGTCTGCCGCAGGACCAGCCGTGTCTGCCGCAGGACCAGCCGTGTCTGCCGCAGGATCAGCCATGTTGGTGTCCACCCTGGTCTGCGTGACCTCCACCTCGGTCGGTGCAGCACCTGTCGCAGGCTCAGGTGCGCCGTGAGCGGTCCCATGATCTCACCGCGGGCCGCTGGCTGGGGTGGTGATGGGCCCGAACGGGCGACGTCGGTGGAGGCTCTCGTCGTCCTCGACCATGATCACGACTGGAGGGGTGCCGTGGTCGGGTGTCCCGCACGGCGGGATGACCGGACGCGCCGCGGAGCGCCATGACCGGACGCGCCGCGGAGCGCCATGACCGGACGAGGCGTCAGCACCTGCAGCCGCTCCGGGCGGCTGCGGTACAGCGCCTGTTACAGCAGTGATCAGTGCAGGGTGCGGTAAGAAGGGAGGGGCGTGCAGAGCGCCCCGTACCGAGGACAGGAGTGCTGGCGACGATGGCGATTCTCATGGTGGGTGTCGCTCAACTTCCCCGAGTCCTCGAGAAGAAGATCACCCCCAAGAACAAGCGGACGCGACAGCGCGGTCGCATCCGCAGGCAGGTGGTCCATGAGGAGGTGCACAACTCGGGTACGGACGAGGGACTGGCCGCTTTCGTGGAGTACTTCCGGGAGCAGCCTGCGGGGCTGGATCTAGGGGAGGTGCTCAGCTGGAACCCCTACGGGGCGACCCGGGTCTACCCGCCGGCGTCGCCTGAGGTCCAGCGGTTGCAGGAGGAGTTCGAGGGTGCCGTTCACGTCGCGCCTGAAGGCGCCATGCGGGAGGCCGTGGTGCGCGGTCTTGAGGTCATCGACGAGTGCCAGCGCAACGACTACTTCCTGCTCATCTGTCCCGATTGAACATTCCCGCGTTGTGTGGACGGCGCCCCCACCGTGTGGGCCGGGCCCGTCGCGCTGGGTCCGCCGCCTGCTGCGGGTGGGCTGTAGAGGGGCTGCGGAGGGGCGGCAAGGCGCACGACGCGGGACCGGTGTCATCCTCGAGCCGTCTCGAGCCGCGACTGGAGTCTGCCGGCCCGCTGAGGCGGCGCCGGGTACACGAGCCGTCTGGGAGAGGCAGCTCCACGAGCAGGCCGCTGAGCGTTCACGTGGCGTCAGGCCCGGACATGCCCGCAGAAGCGCCCTGAGCGCGGATGACGGTGAAGTCGTGCGCCGCCACCCGCGCCATGAGCAAGCACTGCGTCAGGGTGCTCGCGGGCGCGGGGGAAAGTCGCTGTCCGCTGGACGCGACAGCTCCTAGGGTGATCGTGTGGCCGTCATCTTGAGCGTCAACGTCGGCCAGCGCCGGCCCATCGCGGCGAAGTCGGGGACCAGTGGCATCGACAAGCGCCCGGTGGCCGGCCCGGTAGCGGTACGGGCACCCGGACCCAAGGGTGAAGGTGGCAGCGGCCTGGCAGGTGATCAGATCAGCGACACCGCCAACCACGGTGGCGACCACCAGGCCGTCTACGCCTACGCTCGCGAGGACTTGGACCTGTGGGAGAGCGAACTGGGTCGTCCACTGCCCAACGGCACCTTCGGGGAGAACCTCACCACCTCGGGGCTGGCCGTCAACGAAGCGGTCATCGGCGAGCGGTGGTCCATCGGTGAGGTGGTCTTGCAGGTCTCCTGCCCGCGGATCCCGTGTGTGACGTTCGCGGTGTGGTTGGGAGAGCGGCGGTGGCTGCCGCGCTTCACCCGGGCGCGTGTTCCCGGGGCCTACCTGAGGGTGCTGACGCCGGGAACGCTCAACGCCGGTACGCGGATCGAGGTTCTGGACGTGCCAGCGCACGGGGTGAGCGTGGCCACGGCGTTCGCCGCGTTCACCACGCAGCCGGAGCTGCTGCCGCTGCTGGGCGACGTGCCGGAGCTGCCACCGGAGGATGCGCAAGTGGTCGCTCGCCGCCTCGGTCAGCGCTGAGAGGCGCCAGGTGAGCAGTCATCGAGCCAGGTGTCGGCAGGGTGTCCAGGTCGCGCCTGGGCCGACCGGACACTGCCTGGGTGGCGACCACAATGCGGGATGACCGCGAGGTCGTCAGCTCGTGCGCGTCTATGGGGGCTCAGCTGGTGGTCCCGTACTCGTTGAAGATCGCTTTGAGGACGCGGCGAGCTGTAGCGGCTGCTTCTGCATCGTCGTCAAGGACTCCGACGTAGGTGGCCAGGGTCTTCCACAGCGCCCAGCCGCGTCCTCGAGCCCACGTACCTTCATCAACGCCCATCCGGTGGCGGAAGGCCACCCGGCCTGCGGTGTTCAGCAGGGTCCAGGCCGCGGCGAGGTCGCAGGCGGGGTCACCGACCCCGCAGGTGCCGAAGTCGATGACCGCGCCGAGCCGGCCCTCGCGCAGCAGCAGGTTGCCGGCGGCGATGTCGCCGTGGAACCAGACCGGCACCCGGTTCCACCGCGCCTCCAAGGCGGTAGCCCACACGGCGCGGGCCAGCTCGACGTCGATGCCCGCGTCGATGCCCGCGGCGGGGCGGTCCTTGAGGGTGCTCAACGCGTTCTGCGTTGTCTTGTCGTAGGTGCGCAGCGTGCCGCCGCGAAACCAGTTGTGGATCCCTGGTGCCGGCCCGTCGGTGGCGTCGATGCGCTGCAGGGCGGTGAGGAAGTCGGCGAGGTCGAGGGCGAAACGGACCGGGTCGACCTCACCGTCGACCTCACCGCCGACACCGCGGGCGCCGTTGGTGCTGCCGTCAGCGATGCGGGCGGCCGTCACCGGGCCCTCGGGCAGCCACCGGTACACCGACCAGGCGAAGGGGTAACCGCGGCCGGGTGCGCCCTGGGCCAGTGGGGTGGAGATGGGCAGCGGGAGCTGCGCTGCGAGCTGGGGGAGCCAGCGGTGCTCCTTGTCCACGGCGAGGGCGTACTCGGCGGCGCTGGGCAGGCGCACTGACATGTCCGGGCCGAGGTGGAAGGTGAAGTTGTCCCAACCGCCGTCGGGGACCGGGTCCACCGGCAGGTCGGCCCAGTGGGGGAACTGGTCGGTGATGAGCTGGTGGACCAGGTCGGCCTCGACGCTGAGGCGGGTCGGTACGGGGCCGAGGTCGTGGGCGGTGCTCATGCACGCGGTCTCGCGCCGTCTCCCGGGCGGGGTGTGGGCGCTGCGGTGGCTTCGTCCGAGGCTGCCTGGGCTGCTTCGTCGTCGTAGATCATGCCGGTCATGCCGATCAGGCTGGCAGACGGGACTGCGGCTCTCGCCGGCACCTCGTGCTTCTCGGCAGAACCGCGATGTCGACAGGCCAGTCGAGACCGCCCAGATCGCGGGATGACCGTGAAGTCAGTGGCGGGACGTTGACCATGCGCCAGGCTGGTGCCGTGACCATCGAGATGACCCGAGGAGACCGGCAGAGCTTCTCCCGAGCCTCCTACGGACAGCATCTGCACCAAGTCTCCTTCGCCGGACAAGACCTGACCTCCGTAAGCATCCCCAGGCTGCTGTGGCTCGAACGGTGCTCCTTCGACGGGGCGGACCTTCGCCAGGCCACGCTGGACGGCATGCACCTGAAGCTCTGCACCCTGAAGGACGCGAACCTGCGCGGAGCCTCGCTACGAGGTGTCAGCTTCACCGGCTGTGACCTGACGGGAGCCGACCTGCGTGACGCAGACCTGCACGGGGCATCGTTTGGTGCCGTGAACACCGGCAACAGCAGCGGACGGACGGTGTTGAGCGGGGCGCTGCTCGATCAAGCTGCATTGGTCGACGCGGAGGTCGATGCCAGCACCGTGCTTCCGGAGGACTGACGCAAGTCTCGCGAGGGACCGGGACCTGGCTGTGTCACGGATTGCGGGATGACCGCGCGTTTTGGACGGAGTGCCATGGGCGGGGTCCTATAAATGGTGGGGTTGCTGTCTTGCCCGCTCGGCGGCGAGTAGGCGCTGCACCAGCTCAGACTTGGCCTCGAGGTAGGCCTGCCGGTCGGTGCGCAGCAGGGGAGCTATCCGCTTCTTCAACGCTCCGTACTCGGCCGCGGCCGCAGGGTGGCAGCGCAGGTGCTCGCGCAGGAGTACGTGGTCCAGGTGGGGCTGGCTGCCATCGATGACGACGTAGAGGTGGTGGTAGGGCAGATCGGGTCGAGCCTGCAAGGCTTGCCTTCCGGGAATGCCGAGGTCACCTTCGGGTGTCCATCCTCCGCTGGCCAGGGCGTGTACTGCGGCACGCGAGGCGTGCTCGTCGGCGACGACGACGTCCACGTCGATGATTGGCTTGGCGGCCAGGCCGGGAACGGCGGTGGAGCCGACATGCTCGATGCTCAGAGCGACGTCGGCGACCAGCGGGTGAAGGCAGGAGCGCAGCATGTCGAAGTCCTCACGCCAGTGGGGGTCGTAGTCGACGACGACTGCGGGTGGGGTGTGAGTCGCCTCATCGCCCCGGCGGGTTCGTGCGGTACCTGGCGAGTCGTCCATGATGCTCAGCTTGCCCGAGTAGCAGCAGCTGCCGGCCGGGGGGACACATCCGGAACTCAGCAGCTCAGGACGTCCGAGGCCGGCCATGATCGCGCACTGAGCGCAGGATGACCACGCGGTGCTCAGCAGATGGCCTACGCCAGGACGCGGTCAGTCCGGCCGGTGGCTCCCCGCAGCTCCGTCGATGAGCTCGCGCAGGATGTCCATGTGCCCGGCATGGCGCGCGGTCTCCTCAACCAAGCCGATGAGGACTCGGCGCAGGCTGACCTGATCACCGAACCACGCCGTGCCCACGTCCTCGATGCCGTGCTCGGCGATCACCGCATCGAAAGCGGCGCGGGCGCGTCCGTAGAAGGCGACGATGTCAGCGCTCGACTCGTGCGGGCCGGCGTTCATGTCGGCGACGGGATCGGTCTCCAGCACCTCCGTCACTCGGCCGTAGGTCGTAGGCAGCCACTCGTACTCGACCCCGGCGAGGTGTTTGACCAGCCCAGCAGGTTGGTGCCCGTGGGGGTCATGGGCCGGCGCAGCTGCTCCTCGTCGAGGCCCTCTAGCTTCCACAGGACGGCGTCGCGGTGGCGGTCGAGGCTGATGTGCAAGCTGGTCTTCTCCTCACCCCTGAGCGGCACCCGCTTCGCCATGGCAGCCACCCTCCCATCACCCTGCCATGACCTCGACACCGCAAGACCCCTCGGAGGCCACCCCAGCCACGCAGCGGGCGCGGCGGGCGCGTGTGGGCTTCCCGATACGGTCCTGCGGTGCCTCACGACCGCTTCCGCCTGCCCGTCGCCGTCTACGGGATCCTGCGGGTCGGAGAGCAGGTTCTGATGCTGCGCCGCGCCGGCACCACCTTCCGCGCAGGTCAGCTGAGCCTGCCCGCCGGGCACCTGGAGGGCGGGGAGGACGCCGTGGCCGGGTTGCTACGCGAGCTGCGCGAGGAGGTCGGCGTCGAGGCGACGCCGACCGACTGCCGCCTGGCGCTGGTGGTGCACTCAGCGCCCGAGGACGAGGACGATCTGGAGTACCTGCACCTGTTCTTCGTCCTGGAACAGTGGAGCGGTGAGCCGGTCGTTGGTGAGCCGGACAAGTGCAGCGAGCTGGTGTGGGTGAGTCCGGCTGCGTTGCCCGGCGATGTCGTGGACTACGTGGCCGAGGCGCTTCAGGCGATCGAGCGGGGTGAGTCCTTGCTGCTGCACGGCTGGTGACCAGGCGCGGTCCTGGGGCGCGGATGGACTACCCAGCCATCGCCGTGTCCGGGGCATCGCCGGCAGCTCAGGACCGCGCACAACGCGGGATGACCGCGCGGACGGCGGGATGACCGTGAAGTCGTCTCACCGCGCGGAGCGCGGCTACTGCGGCTGCAGCGGTGCTCACGAGGCGGGGCCTCAGATGTGCACGGCGTCTTCGCTGGTGCTGTAGCCGCCGCGTTGGGCTAGGAGTAGGTGCTGGGACTGGCTGAAGATGGGGAGGCGTCGGAAGGTCTGACGGAAGCCCTCTGCGCGGAAGCGCACGTCGAAGTCGGATCCGGCGATGTGCCAGCCCTCAGTGGTGCGGGTGATGTCGGAGATGTCCAGCCAGCCTGTGCCGCCGGCGGTGTTCATGCCGATGTTGAGGTCCATCACGCGGTGGAAGATCAGCGTGGCGGGGGCGACCCAGAAGTCGTAGAGGCCGCGGCGTGGGTCCCGCAGTCGGCGGCGGGGTGGCTCGACCCAGCGGGTGATGTAGTCGAGGTCGATGACGAGGCGGTCCATCAGCCAGTCGACGTCCTCGGCGTAGGGCTCTTCGGTCTTCTGGATGGTGAAGGACCACATGGTGGCGTCGTGCCAGCCCATGTCGGCAAAGTCGGCCTCGGTCCAGACGGCCTTGGCCAGGCCGTGCTCGTGCTCGGTCGTCACCGCAGCAGGCTATCGAGGCACGGGGCGCGTTCTGGGCCCAAGACGTACCGCAGCGCGGGATGACCGGTAGATCGGCCGTGTGCTCGTTGCGGCAGGCTAGGGCCATGGACGGCACCTGGGACGCGGAGGTCGACGCGGCTTACATCGACTTGAGTGGCGACTGCACCGACCTCGCACTGGAGCAGGTCATCGTGGACACGGGGTCGAAGGAGTACGAGGTGATCCTTGACTTCAGCACCGCGGGTCGTCTGCTGGGAGTCGAGGTGCTGGGCGCTACGACTGCCCTAGACCCTGCTCTGCTCCGGACGCTGCGTCGTATCGACGGGTCGGCAGAAGCGCACTGAGCGCGGGATGACCGGATGCTTGTCGGGGACCATCCTGACCGGTGGCTGCGCCCGCGTCTGCAAGGAGCGACCCACCCAGGAGGCGCGCCCAGTACCGTCGCGCCTGTGACGGATGAGGAGTTCGACGCCCTGTGGAACCGTGCGTGCGAGTGGGACGCTCCGGCCATCAAGACCCACCGCGGGGATGAGGCTCTGCACGTCGCGCTGACCTTCCACGGCAGCGTCATGAACGGCGGCCTGCTGGACGCGGTGGAGAACTACGGCGAGGACCTCGAGTACCCCCTGCCCCGGGTGCTGCAGGCCTACCGCTTCCTGGGCCTGGACGCCGTCGCCTCGATCATCGAGCGGGCACGCCAGGAGTACGAAGAGCTGGCGGGTGCTGACGGCCAGGTGCACGACGACCTCACCGCGGAGCGCGTCGACGCCTCGTACTCCTTGGACGGCGACGCTCTCAGTGCCGCAGCCCGTGCCGTGGTGGAGGCGTCTCCGAACGGCTTCGCCCCGCTCAGCTGAGAGCACCACCAGCCTGATCCGTGCTCGGGCACCGTCCGTACTTCGACAGATGAGTGAAGTCGCCAGCCGCCAGCGTCAGCGCGCACATCGCGGATGATCGTGCGGTTGAAGCCTCGGCTGCGGGTAGCGACGGAGCGCTGATGCTAGAAGGGGATGCGTGGGCTGCGTAGCTCGCCGATGAGCAGGGCGAGCACCTTGCCGTCTTCGCTCTCCCAGCGCTGCAGCCCGCCTTCGTTGTTCACGAAGCGGACCAGGCCGGCTTTGATGATCTTGCGTCGTTCGGCGTCGGTGGCCACACGCTTGGACCCCACGCGGGGGTTGGGGCTGCAGTCGAGGAGGTTGAAGACCATGACGTCGGCGGCGTTGAGCAGGTCGCTTTCGCGCTTCCAGAGGCGGTCGCTGGTCAGGTGGTAGGTGCGGGTGCCGTCTCAGAAGAGGTCGTCGTCGGTGTACTCCGGTTCCCCCGGCTGCAGGGGGTAGCCGCTCCAGTCCTTCACCGCAGCAGCATGTCCTGTGGCTCCTCAGCCTGCCAGCGACTTCCCGACCGAGCGGGTGACCCGAGGCCGCTCAGTGCCAGGCCAGCGCGATGACCGTGACGTCGGTCAGGGTGCGTCGGGTGGGCGTCGGGTGGGCGCCGGGTGGGGCGCGTCCGTGTGGGTGATTTGCCTCGGCATCGTCAGGCGTCGGAGTGCAGGCCTGTTAGCTTCCGGCGGTGCGCTACCGCTTCAAGCCCAGCAAGCCGGCCGCCGTCCTGGGCGCGTTCGTCGGGGCGGGCATGCTGGTGTTCGGCATCAGCAGCTTCAAGGACACAGACTCACGTCCCTTCATGATCTTCTGGTGCCTCGTCGTCGTCGCCATCGTCGTCTTCAACCTGTGGTCGGCGTTCAGCACCAAGGGGTCCTCGGGGTCCTTCGAGGCCACCGACGATGAGCATGACCACCGCCCCCGCCGGTGAAGAGGCGGTCCCGGCGAGAGAACGGTTCCGGTGAGGAACGGCCGAGGATGCGCAGGACAGGCAACCCGCCGTGAGCGCAAGGCGGGTAGAGCAAGCAGGGCAGGTAGCGCAGTCGAGCGCTGACCGGTGGTGGCCTGCCGCGGTGGGCGCAACGAACCCGGTGGTCCCGGTGGGCTCGGTGGCCCCGGTGGGCTCGGTGACGGGGTGAGCAGCAGCGCCGGACGGTGGGCGACGCCCCCACGTCGCTGGCACCGCCCGTCCTGGGATGAGGCGGCCGGCTCGTTCTTCTGGGTCACCTTCGTCGCGGGGGTCCTGCTGGCCGCTACCGGTGACTGGGCAAGCCTGGTGGTGGGGAGCGGCTCGATGCTGGTGGGGGCGATCAGCAGCTACCACCACGCCGATGAGGAAGCTCCCTACGCCAAGCGTTTCTCCCAACCTCTTGATGCAGCGACCCAGCAGCTCGTGCACGACAGCGTGAGCGAGGGCCGGTGGCCGCCAGAGGCGGCGCTGCGGGAGCTGGGGCTGGCCTACGCCGCAGGATGGGCGCGGCGGGTGCGGCGGGGTCTGGCCATCGCTGTTGTGGTCGTTGTCGGGTCCTGCCTGGCCTGTGCGTTGCTGGTGTGGCTGCTCGATCAGCGCTGGCCGGAGTCGACCCCGACGAGGTCGTGGGGGGTGGTGATCACCGTGGCGGGGGCGGTGGGATGGCTGCTTACCGCGGTCGTTCCCGGGATGAGACGTCTGCGGGCACTGCGCCGCCTGCAACGGTCCGCGTGACGTCTCGCGGGATACCGGCTCGCGACCGGTCGACCACGTCCGGCCTCGGTCACCGTGACGACGTCACCACCCCGACAACACCACAACCGCGACAACGTCACCGTCCCGGCCGCGGCGCTGACCCCGGCCAGCACGAACCGCCCCGGCTGCTCGGGTGCGGCTGCTGGTGCGGAGCAGCACCTACCGGTCACGCTGGCCGGTAGGTGCTGCTCACGCGGCGAGCCAGGCCGGTGGGTCAGCGCTGACAGAGGTGACGACGTGGCCGGGGGCGCTTGCGCGTCCGCTGCTGCCGGCGTCGTCCACAGCCGCCCCGTGGCTACCGCGCGAGTCCTCCACCGTCCTTGATGCCCCCTGCTGTCGAGACCGAGGATGAGCGGCCACGTCGCCAGCCGCGATGATGCACCGTTTCGACAGCCGCATTGATGCACCGTTCCGTACCCGGTCCCCGACGCCCGCCTCGCGGGCCAGCAGAGCCGCGGTGTGATCAGCCGTGATGCAGTCTTCGAAGTCCGCGGCCGCGGCCAGCCCCCACACCACCGCCTGCAGCGACGTCCGCGACGGCGCTGGTCACTGCGTTCGCGGGATCGGGTGGATGGCGGCGTGGACGCTATGGGCCCAGCGCACGGCGAAGCGGGCCATGTCACGGGGATCGGTGGGCAGGATGCGTACACGTTCACCCGTCAGCGCTTCGACCCCCACCGTTTCGGGAGGCATCGCCTCGGGGAGCGCCCCCTCGGTGGGCATCGCCTCGCCGATCACGGGGCTGCACCCCGCTGCTCATTGCAGCGCGGATCGCAGCGCTGGTGGTGGCGGGGCCTTGATGGCGACCCAGATGCGCGCTGCAGCCAGGAAGCGCAGCAGGCTTCGCGGCTGGGCGTAGACAGTGACCGCCTGCCCCCTCACGTATTGGGTCACACCGATGTCGGCGACGTCGACGCCGAAGGAACGCAGCTGCCCGGCGAGGGCGGCCGGCAGGTGCGCGGTGGGCGGCAACCTCACCAGTTCAGTCCGGATGGCGGGTGAAAGCTGGCGCCACCAGGCCGCCAGGGCGTCACTTTGTTGGTGCACTGCACAGGTCTCGGCGCAGGTGGAGACTTGCTTCACGGCTACTCACCCACCCGGCGGGTGCGCCTCACCCAGACAGACGGAGGCGAAAGGCCGGCGTGCGCGAGGCCACCGCGCGCTCGAGGCCACCGCGAGGTCGAGACCTCGTGAGGAGCCCACGGTGAAGACGCGGGGGCGAGATGCATGCGATGTATGCGCTCAGTGGGGGATGGGTCACGGAAGCGACGGATCTCGTCCTAGACGGTCTGAGGCCCCGCACCCCCCGAGGGTGCGGGGCCTCATACTCCCGCTCGACCCGCCCCGGTTCGTGTCAGATCAGTTCAGATCAGTCTGCGGTGACTACGCCCGGTGCGTACGGCGGCTACAGGTCAGGCCTTCTTGGCGACCCGACGGGTGGTGGTCTTGGCCGGGGCCGACTTGCTAGCAGCAGCCGTGGTGCGAGTCGTCGGAGCTGCCTTCTTCGCCGCAGCCGTCGTACGAGCCGGGGCGCTCTTGGCGGCGGTCTTCGTCGCAGCCGTTCCCGCAGCACTGGTGGTTCGTGTACCCGACGCCGTGCGGGCCGGGGTCGTCGTCTTGGCGGCGGCCGTCTTCGCGGCAGGTGCGGTGCCGGTGGCCTTGGCCTTCAGCTCCGCCTGGTAGGCGCGCAGGGCCTTGGTGTCGGAGACGACTTCTTTAAAGGCGGTGCCGGGGCGGAAGCGCGGCACGGAGGTCTTCTTGATCTTGACGGCTTCGCCGGTGCGGGGGTTGCGCCCGGTGCGGGCGTTGCGGACCTGCTTCTCGAAGGTGCCGAACCCACTGATGGCGATCTTGTCGCCCTTGGCGACGGTGAGCTGGATGAGCTCGATGACCGCCTCCACAGCGGTGGTGGCTTCCTTGCGGCCGCCGAGACGTGTCTCGAGGGCGTCGACCATCTCTGCCTTGTTCACGGGGGTTCCTCCTGCAGGTGGGGGGTGGGACCGGGTCGTTCGGGTCGTCGGGAGTTGGGCAGGAGCCCGACAGGGGAGACGGTACGACTGTTGATCACTTCCCCGTCATAGGAGGGCCTCACCGGCGTGGCGCGGAGTCGTTGCGACACAGACTGCCTGGCCTCGTAGCGCAACCCCAACGCCTGCAGGACAGTCTTTTTCGAGGGGCTGCCCTCGTGCACTGGCTGTGGGCTGCCCCTTATCCATCCGTCCATGACGCACGACCACGGACCCGGTGAAGCCACCGCATACCGGAATGGGCTGTCAGGTGAGCATCGACCTTGCCACAAGTCGGCCCATGACTCAGCCCGTGACCCAGCCCGTGACCCAGCTCGTGACCCAGCCCGTGACCCAGCTCGTGACCCAGCCCATCACCCGGCCCGTGACCCAGCCCATCACCCGGTCCGGCCCCGGCCTCCCCAATGGGCCCGCAGCCGGCTCAAAGCCGGCCCCAAAGTCACCCCGCGACGCATGCCGCCTCATCGCCGCCAGCTGCCGCGCTCGCAGTGACCCGTGCCGTCCGCGAGCTGTACCCAGCGCTCGATGTTCACAGTTGGCGCTGACGACTACAGGTAAAGATGTACAGGAAGAAGCTACAGGGGGACCCACCCACACCGCCGCTGACCTGCGACGATGCTCATGGGGGCGGCGCCAAAAATACGTAACGGCGGCGCCAGAAATACGTACCCTCCCGCACAAGCACCCCACCCCAGGCGGCGCCAGAAATACGTGGACCGCTCCCACCGTCCACCCCCACCTGTGGACACCCACGAGCCCCTCAGCCCGCCCACCAGCACCCCCTCAGCGCATCCGTCCCCAGGCTCACCACGGCGCTCGCGAACGCCCGCACCAAGGTCGAGTACCGGTCTGCGATCGCTGTCCTCACCAGGTGAGGACCAAGGCGTGGTCAGGGCGTAGGCAGGGCGTAGAGAGAGCTGGCTAGGCCGAGCCACCACCCTGACGCCTGGATGGGTGGGCACACATGGGCTTCTCGTCGGGTGTCTCGTATGGGGCAGCGGTCGCGCGTCAACACGCTTCCCGCTGGTGCGTGACCAGCAGGCGCCCACGTGGAAGGCTGATGTCGTGACCTCCCGGCCTGGTCGGCCTCCACGCGACGACCTCGCCTGGCTCGATGAGGCCGCCCAGCTGTGGGACCAGGCCCACGCCGACATCGGCTACCTCGCCCGCGTCTTCGCCCAGACGTCTCTGCCTTACCGCGACCCCGGGGACCTGCCCGTGTGGCAGCGCCGCAACGGTGGCCTCACCCTCACTCTGCAGCCCAATGTTTCGCTGCTGGACCCGGACGGGGTGTAGGAGTTGATCGGCTACCCCTACAGGACCCTGCCGCGGTCGCTGCTGGCGTGGCTGACGACGGAGGCGGTGCGGACGAAGAGCCGCACCATCCCGCTGGGGGAGTCCCTCAGCGACTTCTGCCGGCAGTTGGAGCTGCCCATCACCGGGCTGCAGATCCGCCGGCTGAAGGACCAGGCCCGGCGGTTGTTCAACGCCCGCCTCTCCGTGCACTACGTCGAGCACCTCGACATCAGTACAGAGACCGACCCGTCCCCGCGAGGACAGCGTCGTCAGGTGCGTCAGGAGGCGGGGCAGAACCTGCTCATCGCGTCTCGCTACGAGCTGTGGACCACCACCCAGCGCAACGCCAAAACCGCCGACCCTGTCGAGGCTGCTGGGCCAGCCGGCAAGCCGGCCACCCGGCAAGGCGCCAAGGCCGCCGCCCCGCGAGGTGCGAAGCAGACGGCGGTAGCGGCCGAGGTGGCACTGCCCTCCAGCGTCACCCTCAGCGCGGAGCTGTACGAGGAAGTCACCCACCGCCCCGTCCCCGTCGACATCGGCGCGCTGCGGCTGCTGCGCGGCTCCCCGTTGCGCTTGGACGTGTACACGTGGCTGACGTACCGGATGAGCTACCTGCGCAAGCCCGTGGTCGTCACCTGGGAGCAGCTGCGGTTCCAGTTCGGCACCCAGGTGTCCACCCCGCGTGGCTACCGCCACTTCCGCGCTGACTTCTCCGAGGCCCTGCGGTGGGTGCTGGCCATCTACCGGGAGGCGAAGGTCGATGAGGTCGCCAACGGCATCCGCCTGCGACCCTCTCCTCCGCACGTGGGTCGTGGCAAGCGGCCGGCGCTCAACCAGCGCACCTGAGCACCTGAGCACCTGAACCCCTCGAGCAGAGTCACGGCCCGCTGTCGTGGCCCACCCCGGCCTCACACAAGCGCCAGAGCAGAGGCGACCAGGGACCATGCTCCTGCTTCGCCCCACGGCAACGCCGCGATAACACGGCCGGCGGGACGGCCGGCGGGACGGTCGGCGGGACGGTCGCCGCGGGCGGTGACTGGATGGGGGCGGATTGTTTAGGTGGCGGCGGGAAAGCTTGTGGAGGTGGTGTAACGGGGACGGGCGCGGCTACGTCCTCCTCGTGTCGGCTTCCCCACCGCGAAGACCGGCGAGGAGACGACCAGGAGCGCGCGGACCCACCGAGGCGCTTGACCTGCACACTGTGACGAAGGGGCTGACACGATGCCCGGATCAACGGAGACCGACGGCGACGACCCGCTGGTCCGCGCCCTGCGCCGCCACGACCTATCCGATCACCCGCTGGGGACGGAGGAGCTGCTGACCGGCGCGCGCCGGCGGGCCGGGCGCATCCGCACCCGCCGCCGCGCCACGCTCGCCGCGTTCGCACTGGTGGTAGCCGTACCGACCGGAATTGGGATCCTCGGCGACGGGTTCGGCGCCTCGCCGGACCCGACGGTGATCGCCGGTCCCGCCCCGAACGGGCGCCCGCAGGCCCAGCCGGTCGCGGCCACCGACATGCTCGACGACGAGACCGCGACCGCGGTGCTGCCCGGGGCGACCCGCGACAGCGGCACCGTCGAGGAGTTCGGGGCGGACGTGAACGCTGGGTTGTGTGTGGACGAGGTGTTCGCTGCGGCGACCTTGCTGGGTGGGCGCAGCGTGACGTGGGCCGTGCCCGGCGACGACGCGCGACAAGTCGTCTCCCAGACCGTGCGCCGCTTCGCCAGCGACGGGGCGGAGGACTACGTGCAGGTGGCTCGTGACCAGATCGCCGCGTGCGAGGCCGGTTCGCTTCCCGATCTGGAGACCACCGCCTGGACCATGGTCGGTGACGGCAGCACCGGCCCGGACGTCGTTACCGCCTACGCGAAGGTTCAGGACATGGAGGGCGGGTCGCTGTGGCGGGTGCGGGCGGTGCTGGAGAACGACGGGATCGTCGTCGACGTGAGCGCCGACCTCGTCCGCACCGACCCCGATGTGCTGTCGTCGACAGCGGCCGGCCTGGCCGACGCGGGCCTGAAGAAGCTCACCGGGCCGCAGTGAGCCTCACCACCCGGCCCGCGACCCGGCCCGCGACTCTCGTCCGAGGGGTGGCCGGGGTGGAACTGCGCTATGAGGAGTTTGCCGCCGCTCGCGGACTGGCGCTGTAACGCCTGGCCCGCGGCCTGCTGCGTAATCCCTCCGACGCCGAAGGCGTCACCCAGCGCTTCCCTGGCCGCGACGCGCTGCTCGCCGCGGTGCGCACGCTGCCGACCAAGCAGCGCTCGGTGGTCGCCCTGCGCTACCTCGACGAGATGGACGACGAGCGCATCGCCGACATCCTCGACATGACCACCGGTGCGGTGCGCGTCAACGCCAGCCGCGGGCTGGCGACCCTGCGCGCGGCCATGAAGCTTCCCGCACCCGTCTGACCCCCGCACCCGTCTGACCGCCGCGACGGTCAGGCCTGGGCGCCGTCTGACCTGCTCCGAGTCGCTGCCCGCTGTGAAGCGGCCTTCCCCGGACGGTGAGTTGGCTCCTGCCCGCGGCCCTCCAAAGCACCTCCGCCTAGTGCCATCGCAGAGATCAACCACTGGGACGAACCTGCTTGAAGTGCATGTAACAGCCACGCCACCTGATGCGTCTGACCCAATGACGGAGCCGGACACGCAGACAGTGCGACCGAACCTCCGCACCCGTTCGAAAGGTCACAAGCACCATGAGCACCCAGCACCGCAAGGTTGTCACCGCCGGTGTCCTCACCGCCGCCGCGCTGCTCGCGGGCGCCGGCGTGGCCAGCGCCGCCGGCCCGGTCACCGGCACCGGTACCGGCTCCGGCGCCCACGGCGTCCCCGCCGCCACGGTCATCCACTTCGCCCACGGCGCCACCGCTGCCAGCGTGAAGGGGACGGTCGGTCCCGGCGAGGACGACCGCTACGTCTTCGACGCCAAGGCCGGGCAGACCGCCAGCTTCCACCTGGCCCGCTCCACCTCCGCCCAGACCTGGACCCTCGTCGGCCCCACTGGTCCGGCGGTGCACGACGCGCACAGCTCCCGGCAGTCGGACTTCACCTACCGCCTGCCCGAGACGGGGCGCTACTACGTGGACATCGTCTCCACCCGCCCCTCCAGCTACCGCCTGGACCTGTCCATCCCGGCCAGCACCAAGCCCGCCAAGCCGACCAAGCCCGCGAAGCCCAGCACGGGCACCGAGCCGGGCAACGGGGGTGGGGTGCACGGGGACCTGCCGGTGGTGGCCGAGGCCACGAAGATCGACTTCCCGGCCGGTCGCACCAGCGCGTCGGTGACGGCGAAGGTCGGCCCGGCCGACCGCGCGGCGTACACCTTCGAAGCGAAGGCCGGGCAGCGGGCGCGGATCCAGCTCGACGGGTCCTCCACGGGGACGTTCGCGCTGATCGCCCCGGACGGGACCCCGTTGCACACCACGAAGAGCCGGAACCAGAGCGACGTGACGGTGAAGCTGCCCACCAGCGGTCTGTACCGGATCGACGTGCAGGACGCGGTGCACACCGGCACCCAGCAGGTCACCTTGACCCTGCCCCGCCGCTGAGACACCAGGCGGCAGTGAAGACGCACGCACCGCGATCTCTAGATGAGACCGCGGTGCGTGCGGCGGGCATCCGCGACCGTCGTCAGGACTTCGGGGGTCGTGACGGCGGTACCGGTGTCGATCAGGTGCATAGCACCCTGGTTTCCACCATCAACATTCACGCCGCCACGGTCACGGCCACCAACGCCAATGCCGCTGGTGATGCCGCCGTGGCATGGACGCTGCCCTGGCATGGACGTCGACCTGACATGAACGTTCGTCCGCGATACCTCCAACGACCAGCGCGGCTGCCGTACGCGACACCGTCGGGGGACGGCTTGGAGCTCTGCTCACCGTCAAGGCCTCTAGCTCGAATCCGGCGGGTCATCCGCGATGGGATGTGGCGGGTGTGGCCTCGCCTCGAAGAGGCGCAACACGACAGCGCAGACGGGGTTCGCCCAGGACCGACTATGTCGCGGCGGCAGATGACAGTCGCTCGACGGATGCCGTCGCGGATGTCGCTCAAGCATCCTGCTCCCGTGCCACGACCCCCTCGACTTCTTACAAACAGGCCCTCCCTCCGGCGGTGGGTGCCCTCGGCGGCCGTCCTCGTGCTGCTGATGAGCGGCTGTTCCAGTGCACCGACGGCCGGCAGGGACGAAGCGATGGGGGTTGCCCATGCGCCGGGGCCGGTTACGGTTGCCGTCGCCGGCGATGTTCACTTCGAGGGCTCCAGTGCGGCGGCACTGCAGCCAGACGGACTGCGTCCGGTGGCTCCGGTGCTCAGCGCCGCCGACCTGAGCCTTGTCAACCTGGAGACGGCCGTCACCGAGCGGGGTCAGCCCGCCGCGAAGCAGTACACCTTTCGGGCTCCGGCGGCGGCGTTGACGGCCCTGCGAGGCGCGGGCGTGGACGTCATCGGCATGGCCAACAATCACAGCCTCGACTACGGCAGCGTCGGGCTCTCGGACACCCTGGCTGCTGGGCGAGCCGCGAAGCTCCCCCTCATCGGCATCGGGCAGGACGCCGAGCAGGCTTTCCGGCCCTACACGGTCAACATCCGGGGTCACCGGGTGGCGGTCCTGGCCGCCACCCAGGTGCTGGACTCCTCACTGGTTCAGCAGTGGACGGCGACGAAAGAGCACCCCGGAGTTGCTGCGGTGCAGAACGCGACGGGACAGAAGCTGCTGCTAGCGGCGGTGAAGACCGCGGAGGAGCAAGCGGACTCGGTGATCGTGCTGATGCACTGGGGTCAGGAACGCAACACCTGCCCCCTGCCGCGGCAGGAGTCTCTGGCCGGCGACCTCATCAGCGCCGGCGCTGACGCGGTGGTGGGCTCGCACGCTCACGTGCAGCTCGGCAACGGCTGGCTCACTAAAGACGGGCGTAAAGGCTTCGTGGACTACGGGCTGGGCAATTTCGTGTTCTACGCCCGCGGTGGCGCTGCCGCACAGTCGGGTGTCCTGACCCTGCCCGCCGCTGGCGGCGTCTCCTCTGCCGCCTGGCAACCAGCGCGGATCAGTGGCGGGGTTCCGCAGCCCTTGAGTGGAGCTGACTCCGATAGGGCAGTGGCGGACAAGGAGGCGCTACGGGGATGCACCGATCTCGCGTCACGTCCTTGAGCAGCCGGCACCAGTCCTCCAGCACCCATACTCCGGCAACAATTCTGCGGTACCAATCCTCCTGGCACCGTTCGCGGGGGGCAGCACCAAGAAATAGTGGAGAGTTCGCATGAGGTCAACGGCACCGATGATGAGCCCCACCTTCGCTGCCTGGGGGTGGCAACTGCAGGGTGCATGCCGGGAGGCGGACCCGGAGTTGCTCTTCCACCACGATACGGAGCGAGGGACAGGCCGCCGCCATCGCGAAGCCGCAGCCTTGGGGGTGTGCGCTGAGTGTCAGGTGCTGCGCCGATGCCGTCAGTATGCCCTGGCCCAGGGTGAGAGCAACGGCGTGTGGGGTGGGCTGACCGAGGAGCAACGGCGCCACCTGTGGGCTGGTGAGCCGCAAAGCGCATCCAGCACATGATTGCTACCGCGTACCAGGCCTCCATCAGTCCTGGGGAGTACGCCGTCGCCGTGTCCCACGCCGTCATACGCTCGCGCGGCAGCACCGAGCGTGTCCCGCATCGTGGCGGCGCGCACTGTTGGTACCAGGTGGTTAAAGGTGGCCCCTCTGGCGATTGCTGCGAGCCCCTACCGTGGTGTCAGGCCCTGCTGCCAGGTGCGTACACGCGCCGATACCGATGCCGATACCAATACCGACGTCGATACCGCTGCCGCGGTCGGTGCGAAGTCGACCCCACGATGAGCAGACCTTAGCGATGTCTCGATCCGCGATCGATCAGGCCATGGTCACCGCGATGGTGACGTCTGCAGCGGAACGTGCTGCTGAGTGTCACCCCCGGTTCGCGGACGTGGTGCGCGCCGAGCTGACGCTTCTGCACGAACAGTTGCTGCGTGCCTCACGCTCGGTCTCCACCGGGGACGCTGCAACCAGTGCGCCGCCTTCCGCGCAGGGGTGGCAGGACTACGTGAACGCGCTGGATCGCGGGTTGAGTGAGTTGCAGGTGGAGATCGATCGCGCCGCCGAGCGTCCCGGGGCCGACCATATGCAGGGGCGTGCGGTGATGACGCTGCGCTGCCGTGCTTTAGCGTTGCTCACCCGCCCGCAGATCGGAGGAGGAGCCGAGCGGGAGGCTTCCGGGGACAGGTAGATCGACGCGGACATCGAATGCGTCAGGCGGAGGAGCTGACTCCACGGGCGAAGGTGCCTCGTCCACCCGGTGGACTTCTGAGCGTCCGCAGGCTACATCGGGCGGTGTCGCTCGCCCTGCCGGGTGAACGAGTAGACCGCTGCTCGTCATAAGGGTCGGGTAAGCGAGCATCCATCGGTCGGGGCATGTCGCCGGCCCGGTGCTCCGAAGGTGCGGAGCCGACGGTGGTGGCCCGTCGGAGGCGCGCAGCAGCCATCAGGTCAGGTAGGCGCTGCAGGTGACGCAGGGCGTTGCAGGTCACGCAGGCGCTGCGAGCGCCCGCCGCAGCGACCACGCAGAGTTGCCCGCTTTGTCGCGGTTGCTCCATCAGGCCGTCGATGTGGCCACGGGGGCGCACACCTGTCATGGCGCGCCCCGACGTCCATGTCTTCGCCGTTGCCGACGTCGTCGCGGCCACGACGAGGGTGAGCATGGTGTTCGCCAGAGTGACCTTGAGCAACCGCGACACGACAAGCAGGTGGTGTAGCTGGCCACGCAGGATGGACGCGTCGTGCACGAGCGCCTGCGACGACGCGGCACCGGCCCCACCACGACGGGCACGGGGAGGGGCGGTGCCGCCGCCACCCAGGGGGCCAGCGCACCGCCGCTCATCAGGTGGGCTCGGCTGCTGGTGCTGGTGCTGAGGGTGCCGGCAAGGGCGTCAGCCGTGGCGGGCGACGACGTCGATGCTGTAGTCGTCGTGCTGCTGGTGGACGACACGCTCGACACCGCAGGCCATCGGAACCGCCGAACGCGATGCGGCTGTGATCGTTGCGACGCTTGGCTCATCTACGAGGTTCGCCCTGATCTGCACCTGAGGTTGCTGCGGTTGACGTGCGAGCTGGACTGCTTCCGCAAGCTCCCGTCAGGGCACCCAGGCGTGTGTTCAGAACTTCGTTGTCTCCCGTGCGGGCGGCATGACCTGGGCCAGCTGTTGGCGGTTGCTGATGCCCAGCTTGGGGAAGACACGGTAGAGGTGGCTTGAGACGGTCCGATGGGACAGGTAGAGGTGGTCCCCGATCTGCTTGTTGGTCAGGCCGAGCGCGGCAAGCTCGGCGATCTGCCGTTCCTGAGACGTAAGGATCTCCTCGACGGAGGAGGCAGCGTTGACCAGCGAACGCGCTGCGCCTGATGCTCGCAGCTCCCTACGAGCCCGCTCAGCCCACGGGCGCGCCCCTTGCGCCTCAAAGACGTGCAGCGCCTCCTCCAAGTGCGTGCGGGCATCCAGTGGACGTCGCCGACGACGCAGCCACTCGCCGTACGCCAGGCTACTGCGCGCCGTTTCCAGGAGGGCGGCGCTGGTGTGCCCGCACTCGATGGATGCGACGAAGTGGCGTTCCGCCTGTTCGTCGTCGCTCAGCAGAGCACGGCTGCGGTGCACCAACGTCCATAGGTATGGCGAGGCGACTATGGCAGCGGCCCGCTCGACAGCGTCCACGGCCCGTTGCGCCGCGGCTTCCTGCCCGCAGCGCACCGCTGCCTCTGTCAGGTCCGCCAGCGCCCACGCAGCCGTCCCAGGATGCACCGCCGTTCCCTGTAGTTCCAGCCACGCGTTGCGGTGATCCTCTTGTCCCAGAGCGGCAAGTCCTGCAGCCCAGGATGCAACTGCTGTTTCCTGCAACCGTGGCGCTCCAGCGGGCTGCCGGCTCAAACGGACGGCGGTCGATGCCGCTTCGATGTCGCCACGCCACGCGTGTGCGAGCGCGGCGGCGGCGTAGGCGACGGCCATGACGGGGCCCATCACGGATTCGGAGACCAACCGCAGCGCAAGCTCGGCGTTATCCAGCGCTGACGTGAGATCACCGAAGGTGACGTTGAACCGCGCCAGAGAGGTCAGGACCTGCGCTTCATCGCCACTTGCGCCCACCTGGTGCAACTGCTCCCTGCCTGCCAGCCAGGCGGCCATCGCGGTGGGCAGGTCGTGCAGCGCCTCGGCGGCTGCGCCGAGGGCCAGCATAACGCGCAGGTCGGTGCGTACCAGGGGCAGCAGCGCAGGCATCTGCGGCAGCAGCACTGGAGCGTAGGTCAGCGGATCGAGCATGGCGAGCGCGGTCTGTTGGGAGGGGAGAGCTGCTCCTGGGTCAAGGGCGAGCAACTCCGCAGCCACGGCCTGCTTGACGTGGTCAGGGTGCGGGCGTGAGACGCACAGCACGGCTACAGCCCAGAGCAGGTGGGTGCGTTCCATCCCTGCGTCTTTTCCGCCGGGGCCCGCAAGCTGACGCGCAGTCGCCAGCAGGCTTTCGGCGCTACGGGCCGGAACACCGGCCATGACGTCCAGACCGACCTCGCTGGAGGCCAGTTCGCTGACCGTGAAGGCGCTGGTCGCCAGCGGCACTGCTTCCCGCAATACCTGCGTCGCGAAGTGGTTGCGGCCGGCTTGGCGCGCCGTCTCGGCAGCTCGTGCCAGGCGCTCCACGCGGTCCTCTGTGCTCGGGGACAGTTGCGCGGCTCGATGGAAGGCTGTCGCCGCTTCGGCACGCGCACCACGTCGAAGCGCTTCTTCCCCGGCGCCCACCAGGGCGGCAGCGACCACCTCATCGGGGCCGTCCGCCACTGCCGCTTTGTGCCACGCCGCCCGGGCCGGGTCTAGTGCAGCGGATGCGAGCAGGTGGTGCGCCTCGGCTCGTTGCGCTGCCGTTGCGGCTGAGTAGATTGCCGAAGGAACGAGGGGGTGTCGAAAGTGGTAACGACCCTCACGCACAGCCAACAGCCCAGAGCGCTCTAGCGGGGTGAGGTCGTCACTGCGGTAGCGCTGACCGCCCAGACCACTCAGACCGGTCAAGCCCGCCAAGCGGGCGGCTGCGGCCAGCTGCGGCATGGGCAGGTCGGCGCCGGCAGCCGCCAGCAGCAGAAGGCGCCTGCTGCCTTCCGGTAGATTCTCCGCCTCGGAGACAAAGGTGGCCTCCAATCGCTGAGTGACCGGCAGACGTTGCAGCAACATCTCCGGCGGCGGGCCGCCATCGACGTGCAGACCCGCCAGAGCAGCGGGTAGCTCCCGCAGCGCCAACGGATTGCCAGCAGCCTCCTCCAGGACTCGCTGGCGCAGCCAACCGGAGGCGGGGCCGCCGGAAGCATCCAGGAGCTCGCCAGACTGCTTCTGGTCGAGAGGACCCAGTACGAGAACGTCTTCCGGTGGCAACCACGCCACATCTGCAAAGGGCGAGTCGGTGCGCAGGGTCATCACCAGCAGAATGGGGGCGTTGCTCAACCGTCGCGCCAAGAACTGCACCACAGTGGCGCTGGAGTGATCCAGCCACTGCAGGTCCTCCACGACGATCAGCAGAGGTTGGTGAGCGGCCACCTCCTCCAGCAGCCCCAGCGCCGCCAAGCTCGTGAGGAAGTGGTCGGGTGTCGCGGTTCCATCGTCTCCGAAAGCAGCCATCAAGGCTGTGCGCTGGCGCGCCGGCAGGGTGCGAGCCACATTGATCACCGGGTGCAGCAGGTCCCGCAACCCTTCGTAGCCTGATGCAGCCACCTGCTGCCGGCCACTGCACCGCAGCTCCTGGAATCCGGCGGCGCGGGCCATGCGGGCGGCTTCCTCCGCGAGCGTGCTCTTCCCGATCCCTGCCTCACCGGCAATGACGACCGCGCGTCCCTGGTCTTGCGTCGTGGAGACCAGGGTGTTCATGAGGGCCAATTCATGATCGCGTCCGATCATCGTGGCGCTCCTTGCTCGATCTTGAACCTTGACGACACTGCGGATACTCAAGGACACCGGACGGTGTGGGCGCCGCGGCGGTGCCCCAGCGAACTCGCAGGGCTGGTGGAGGTGCACCATGCACCTGCACCATGCACCTGCACCCACGTGTCCTGCGTGCTCGGCTTGGCCGATCATAGAGGAGGGTCGGTACGTGAAGGGACGAATGCACAGAACCGCCACGCGGCCCGGCATCAATTGAGCTGATTCATCGCTGAACAACGACGACGAGATGCGGTTGTTTCCGAGTCCTGCTCACGTCAGCCGCCGCAACAATGTTTGTGCTGCACCCCGTGAGGGCGGCAGGATTTGCCACCTGGAAGCAAAATATTTCCGTCACCTGGCGTGGCTAAAACGGTAAGCCGGACAGGTTACCTCGCCACGATGATTTCGCCCGAAACAACTCGCCACCAAGCTGGGTGGGTTCAGGCCAGCTGGCTGCATGCGACGAGCGGGGCGCATCAAATTTCTCGGACCGCACCCCTCACAACACTCCCGATGCGCGTGACGTGGATCGGCGCCTACATTGAATCGACGCGTCTGAACGCCTCATCGAATATTGAAGTCCAATACGAGCGGGTGGGTGGGCTGACTATCAGTCGGCCTTGTAGACCTCAGCTGAGGCAGCGGAAGCTTTCTTCTATCCGAGTCATCACGCTTCGCAGAGCGACGAGTATCACGGTTAGTGCGGCTTGCTGACGACTCACTGACGGTAGCTGTCTCCATCGGTGCCGGGTGGGGCGGTGGGTCGTGGTTACCCTGAGCGTGTGCCGCCTCCCAGCTTTCAGCGCGCGCGGTCTGCGCTGCGCAAGCAGCAGCGTGCTACGGATCTGCTGGAAGCGGCCCGGGCCTTGGCGTGTGAGCAGAGCCTGCGCACTCTCACTCTGACCGCCATCGCCGCTCGTGCCGGTGTCCACGTCTCGGGTGTTCGTCGCTACTTCGCCTCCCGTGAAGACATCCTCTTGACCTTGGCCGGGCAGGAGTGGCGCGTCTGGGGTGCGGAGGTCACCGCTGCCGTCTTGGGTGCCCAGGCGCCGATCAGTGCGCACGATCTTGGTCGCATCCTGGCTTCTGCTTTCGTCCAGCACCCTCTCTTCTGCGATCTGATGGGTCATGTCCCGCTCAGCTTGGAGCCGGAGGCGGCGCCGGACTGTGTTCGCACCTATGAGCTGATCCGGGCCGGTGCGCTGGGTGAGGTCGCCGACGCCGTCGCAGCGCAAGTGCCTTCGCTGGACCGTCCGCGAGCCGCTGAGCTTCTGGCGACCGCTGTGGTGCTCGCCGGCCCGTTGTGGCACCAGACGACTCAGCCGACGTCTACCCCTAAGGCGGGGGATGCCTCGGGGGATGCCTCGGGGGATGCCCTGGGAGACGGCTTGGCGGGGGGTGTGGAGGATGGCTTCACTGAACGCCTCAGCCGGGTGCTGGATGCGCTCGTCCGCGGCTTGAGCAC
The DNA here is from genome assembly GCF_000017305.1 of Kineococcus radiotolerans SRS30216 = ATCC BAA-149. Classification (GTDB taxonomy): domain Bacteria; phylum Actinomycetota; class Actinomycetes; order Actinomycetales; family Kineococcaceae; genus Kineococcus; species Kineococcus radiotolerans. The sequence goes on from NC_009664.2 coordinate 4,659,838, forward strand.
CCCCTCCGCGATCTGAGCGCACCCGGGGTCTCCTCGCTGGGGGCCTGCAGTCGATGAACGGTGCGTGGTGCACCACGGTGCCCGCTGGGTGGCGGGTGGAGCTGTCGCTGGCTGTCGTCGGTGGCTGCTGTCCACTGCTTGGTGGGCGCCAGGATTGGGCGCCAGAACTCGGTGCCAGGACAGGACAACGCAAGGTCGTTGCGTTGTTGCTGTTGCCGTGGCACCCTAGGCACGGCCCGCGCCGGCGCGTGGCTTCGCCGAGCACGAGTGGCGTGGAGTCGGCGTGTTGCCGAGACGCCCACGCGACCCACCCCTGGCCCGGCGATGGTTGAGGGGGAAGGGGCTAAGCGTGATCGGGCGCGAGCCGGAACTGGCTGAGCTGCAGAAGCTGCTCGAGTCGGTCACGGCCTCCGGTGTCGGCAAGGTCGCAGTGGTCGAGGGCGAAGCCGGCATCGGCAAGACGGCCCTGGTCACCGCCTTCGCCCAGACCGCCACCGCAGCGGGGGTCCGCCGGCTGCGCTGCGCGGGCTTCCAGCGTGAGGCGCTGGCTGGGTTCGCGGCCCTGCACGAGCTCCTGCACCCGGTGCTGGATCAGGCTGAGACCTTGCCTCCTCGCCAGCGTGCGGCCCTGCTGACCGCTTTCGGCTTGCAGGAGGGTCCGGCACCGGACCGGCTGCTCATCAGCCTGGCCGTGCTGGGCCTGCTGGAGGAGGTCGCGGCCAGCCAGCCGCTGCTGCTGCTCATCGAGGACGCGCCGTGGCTGGACCCCTCCAGTGCGGAGGTCCTCGGCTTCCTGGCTCGCCGCCTGGAGGGGGCACCGATCCTGCTGGTGGCCACCGTCCGCACCGCTGGCAGTGACAGCGCTCCCGCTGAACGAGGCAGCGAGGTCCTGCAGTCCTCCGCCGCGGCCCGGATCCAACTGTCCGCACTGTCCCACGAACACTCCGAGCAACTCCTCGACACCGTCGCCGCCTCCGGCGATCTGGCGGCGGCGATGCGTCGGCGCGTGCTGCAGGAGGCCGGCGGCAACCCCCTGGCCCTGCGGGAGTTCACCAGTGCCCTGCGCGCTCGCGGTCTCGGCGAGCAGCCCCCGACCAGCGCGCCGCTGCCCACCACCCGCCGCCTGGAAGCGGCGTTCCTTTCCGAGGTCGCGGACCTGCCGCAGAACAGCCGCACCCTGCTGCTGCTGGCCGCCGCCGGCGAGGAAGCCTCCCTGCCGCAGCTGCTCACCGCCGGGCACGTCCTGGGCCTGAGCCCTCAGGACCTGGTGGCCCTGGAACGCGCTGACCTGGTCACCGTGATCGGTGACCGGCTCCAGCTGCGTCACCCCCTGCTGCGCTCGGCCGTCTACGGCGCCGCGTCGGTCATCGAGCGCGCCGCGGCCCACCGGGTCCTGGCCACCGCGGTCACCGACAGCGCACGCGCTGCCTGGCACCGCTCAGCGGCCACCTTCGGGCGCGATGAGTCCGTCGCGGCGGCGCTGGAGTCCTCCGCCGACCACGCTGCTGAGCGCGGTGCCCGAGCCGAAGCCGCCGCTGCTCTGCGCCGGGCCGCCGAGCTGTCCCCCGACCCCGACGAGCAGGTCCGGCGCCTGATCCAGGCCGCGGAACTGGCCCGTCAGGCGGGTCTGGTCGAGACCGTCGAGCAGACCATCCAGCTGGCTGAGCCGCTGGCCGTGACCCCCCAGCGTCGCTACGAGCTCTCGCAGGTGCGCGGGATCCTGGGCACCTACATCGGCAAGGACAACGACAACACCGCCGACCAGTTCGCCTTCGCCCACGCGCTCGCCGGCGCCTCAGGGACAGACCTGCCCCAGGTGCGGGCCCGCGTCCTGACCGCAGCGGCTTTCGGCGTCATCAACCGCACCACCGGCGACATCGCCCAGGACGCGGCGAAGCGCCGCGAGGTCTACGACGCGCTGGCCGCGATCGACCTCGGCGGCTGGGACGACTACCAGCAGCTGGGGCTCGCCGCCCTGGACCCCCTGGGCCGGGCGCAGGTGATGCGACCGGTCCTGCCCGACCTCGCCCGGTCCCTGGGCGACAACCTACCGCTGCTGCTCGGGGTGGGGCAGGTCGCGGAGCACCTGCACGACCTGACGACCGCGCGCTTCGCGTGGGCGACGACGGCGGAGGAGTTCAACCGCAGCGGCACCTCAGGAGACGTCGGCCAGTCACTGGCCTTGCTGGCCAACCTGCGCCTCATCGCCGGTCAGGTCGGCGAGGCACGCGCCGACGGGGAGAACGCCCGTCGCATGGCCCTGGACCTGGGGCTGCCGGTCGTCGCCGCCGCTGCGGAGGCGGGCTTAGCTCGTACCTACCTGTGGGCTGGGCGCCCGCAGGAAGCCGCCGCCGCGGTGCGACGGGCCCGCCAGCACCACTCCGGCACTCAGATCGTGCAGGCCGCCGCCAACATCTCCTGGTCGGCCGGCCTCGTCGCGCTGCACGAGCGCCGCTACAGCGACGCGCTGGCAGAAATGCGCGCCGTCGGACTGCACCGCGCCCACGCGCAGTGGGCGGTGGCGGACCTCACCGAGGCCGCGGTGCGCTGCGGGCGCGGTGACGAGGTCGAAGAGTTCGTCGCCCAGGTCGAGCACGCCGCGGGAGTACTGCAGTCAGGTCTCCTGGCGATGCTCGTGCATCGCAGTCGCGCCCTGCTCTCCGACGGGCCGGCGGCCGGCGATCACTTCGAGGCGGCCCTGACCGCGGGCGAGGGCAGCGGCGCCCCGCTGGAGGTGGCCCGCACCCACCTGCTGTACGGGCAGTGGTTGCGTCGAACCCGCCGCGTCCTGGAGGCACGCAGGCACCTCGGTGACGCCTTGCGTCAGTTCGAAGCTACCGGTGGGAGCTCCAGTTCCCTCGCCGTTCGCGCTACGGCTGAGCTGCGTGCCGCCGGCAGCGCGCCCTCCCAGCGCGTCGAAGCCCCCACCACGTGGATGCTGACGGCGCAGGAACTGCAGATCGCTCAGCTGGCCGCGGAAGGTCTGACGAACAAGGAGATCGCCGACCGTCTGTACCTCTCCCACCGCACCGTCTCCTCCCACCTGTACCGGGTCTTCCCCAAGCTGGGCATCGCCCACCGACATCAACTGCGCGACGCGTTGAGCTACGCCCACGACCAAGAGAACCGGACTTCGGCATCAGGTGTCTGAGACCAATGCTCGAGGAAGGCTCCCGGCCAGTCCTCCGCCGAGGTGCTCCTCAAGCGGGGGGAACCACCACGAAACGGCCCCGCGCCCACGGCGTCACCGCTCTCTGCCCGCCTGCCCGCGTGACTGCCGGTCCAACAGCACATTTCGCGGCACGCCGCACCCCGCTGCGAAGAAGTGCTTCAGCAGGGTCGTGACGTGCTGGTCGATGCTCAATCCACGCTCAGCGCAGGCGCCAGGTCCCGCCGCAGCGCCAGCAGCGTGGTAGGAACCGTCGCCGCCAGCAGCAGCAGCAGTCCCGCGCCCGCGGTCGCAGCGACCGCACCTGCACCGAACGCCGGCGTCGTGAACCCTCCCGCGTCCGCCGTGGCCCACGCCGCGACTCCCGCGGTGACGATGACGGCCACTAGACCCAGCACCGTCGCCGTGACCGCGTAGATCACCGACTCCCACACTGCACCCAGCAGGACCACGCCGTGGCTCCCGCCGGCGGCCCGCACCAGCGCTGATTCGCGATCGCGCACCCGCCCGGACATGAACACCGTCGCCGCCGCACCGATCGCCGCTAGCAACAACGGGCCGCCGATGAGCAGCACCGCCGTCTGCAGCGGCGGCGCCGGCGGTTCCTGGCCCGTCTGCACCGCCACCGCCGCGCGCACGGTGTTCGTGGCCGCGTACAGGCCACCGGAGAAGGCCACGGCCATCACCAGCGGGCTGGTCGTGGCGCTGGTGCGGGCGGTCCCGTGCGCGGCTGCGTGGGCGGCCAGGAACCACGACGCCGAGACGTGCGAGGGCACCAGGGCGGTCCAGGTACGGAGGAAAGGCGCATAGATCAGTGGACTCAAGGTGATCACCACGCCCGCCACCAAGGGCCCCACCAGCATCAGCGGCACCTGCACCTGCTCCAGGGGGGTGTCACGGACGCTGATCACCAGCAGCACCACGAGCGCGGCGAGGACGACGGCGCCGACCCGGCGGCGCCGGCTCATGGGTGCCAGCGGTGGATCGGCCTCACGGACCAGCGCCATCCCGCTCGTGCGCGAGGCGGCCCGGGCAGCACGCCGCCCCCCGAGGGTGACGACGAGGGTGACAACAGCGACGACAGTTGCCGCGGCGGGTGCTCCGAACCTCAAGGGCAACCCCTGCAGACCGCTCGATCCCACCAGCACCCAACGGCAGAACGGCAGCACCAGGGGCGCGGCGAGCACAGTGCCGATCAGCGCGCCGGTCAAGGCCACCAGCAGCAGCTGGGTCAGCACGATCACACGCATCTGGCGGGGGTTCATGCCGATCAGCTGCCACAAGGCGTGGGAGCGCTGCTGGGAGCTGATTGTCAACTGCGCGATCGAGGAGAGCACCACCAGAGTGGCGACCGCGGTGAAGAAGACGACCACCCCGGCGATGGGGTACAACGCCACCGCCGCCATCGCGTCGCTCTCCGCAGCCGTTTGCAGCAGGCACGCCGCAACAGCACCCACCGCCGCCGCGGTTCCCGCTACCACCCCCGCGCCGACCCAGGTGCGCAGATCAGCCAGCAGTTCCCCGACGACCAGCCTCGCCATCAGCCCCCGTCCCGCCGTCACGACGTCTCCCCCTCCCCGTCCCCACCGCGGCGCTGTTCACTGCGGCGCTCCCCGTCCTCTCGACGGTCTCCAACAGAGCCATGAGTGACGCCGTCACCGCTCAGGCGCAGAGACCCCGTTTTCTCGCGGCCGGTGCTGGGAGCGGCGTCCCGACCGATGCGTGACAGGGCGCCCCGACCGGTCGTGGTCATCGCACCCGCGTCACCGTGGCGAGCGACGGCAGCCGCCACGCTCACCCAGTCGTGCGCCTCAGCGAGGAGGCGGCGCACGACCCAACGCGGCAGGGTGCCCATCGGCGTCCTCACGCGTTCACGCCGGCGCGAGTGACGGCGTCGAGGACCTGCGCTGCGCTGGCATCGCGCAGTTCGCTGTGCACCGAGCCGTCCCGCAGCACCAGCACCCGGTCAGCCAGGGCCGCCGCCTCCAGGTCGTGGGTCACCATGACCACCGACCGCTGCCCGGAGGCGGCCCGGCGAAGCAGGGCCAGCACCTGCGCCCCGGCGGTGGTGTCCAGGGCGCCGGTGGGCTCGTCGGCGAAGACGATGTCGCGTTCCACCGCCAGGGCCCGAGCGATGGCAACGCGCTGCTGCTGCCCACCGGAGAGGGCGGCCGGCTTGAAGCGCGCACGTTCGGTCAGACCGACGTGGGCCAGGGCCCGGTCGACCTCGTCCTCACGCACGCGCCGGCGCGCCAACCGCGCCGGCAACGCCACGTTGTCCCAGGCGGTCAGGGAGGAGATGAGGTTGTAGGACTGGAAGACGAACCCGACGTGCTCACGCCGCAGCCGGGCCAGCGACCTGCCGCTCAAGCCGGCCAAGGCGGTGCCGGCGATCTGCACCGAACCGGAGGTCGGCGACTCCAAGCCGGAGAGACAGTGAAGCAGCGTGGACTTCCCCGAGCCGCTGGGGCCCACGACCGAGACCAGCTCACCGGGCTGCACCGACAAGCTCACCCCCCGCAACACGGGAGTGACGCCGGTACCGTCACGGTCGGGGAAGGACTTGGTGACATCGTGAGCGATCAGGGGCAGTGCCGTCATGAGGGGCTCCAGGTCCGGGGTGGGCGGCGCGAGGCCCGGCTGAGACCCGCGCCGCGAAGGAAGGTCAGGCGGGTGTGGCCGCGGTCAGGCGCTGCAGCAGCCGGGAGACCTCCAACGGCATGTCCCCGGGCTTGCGGGAGGTGATGAACTGCCCGTCCTCCACCAGGGCCTGGTCCAGGTAGGTCCCACCGGCGGCGGTGATCTCCGGCGCCACCTCGTGCCAGGACGTCATGGACCGCCCGGCGACCAGACCGGCGTCGACGAGCACCTGAGGGCCGTGGCAGACCGCGCCGATGGTGGTTCCCCACCCGGCCACGGCCTGCACGAAGGCGATAGCCCGCGGGTCGCGGCGCAGCTCTCCCGGAGCCAACCCGCCGGGGATGAACAGCAGGTCGTAGTCCCTGGGATCGACCTGGTCCAAGGCGATGGTCTCCTTCAAGCCCATGCCCTTGTAGCCGGTCAGCGCTCCACCGGAGGGGGTGATGACATCGACGGCGTAGCCCTCTTCCACGAAGCGGTAGTAGGGGTAGAAGAACTCCACGTCCTCGACGCGATCAGCGGTGAGGATGGCGACGCGGCCGCGGGTGGCAACGTCGGGTCCAATGGCGACCCGGTTGTCACGGGCGGCGAGTTCCTCGGCGCTGGGCAGCACCGGAACGGGCCCCGCCGTGACGGTGGCGCCCGCGTCGCTGCCCAGGGCCGGAGTCGGGGCCGAGGCCAGGGTCGGGGCCGGGGAAGTTCGAGTGGAGGTGTTACTGGACATGTCATTCAGCTTTCTGACGTGCGGGGGAAGAGATGAAAAGTCGCAGCGGAGTCGCGGTGCACGGTCAGCGGTAGTTGGCCCGCAACCCGGCGGCGGTGTCGCGCTCGCCGGCAACGGCGTCGGGGGTGAAGACGGCATCGAGCTCGGCGAGGTGCTGCGGGCTGAGGTGCACTCCGGCCGCGGCGACATTGTCCTGCAGGTAGCGGCGGCGCTTGGTGCCCGCGATCGGCACGACGCCTTGGGCCATGACCCACGCCAAGGCGATCTGGGAGGCGCTGACGTGCAGGCGCTCGCCCAGCGAGCGCACGACGTCGACCAGGCGCTCGTTGGCGGCCAGGTTCTCGGAGGAGAAGCGGGGCAGGTAGCGGCGCGCGTCGTCGGGGGCGAGGTCGTCGGGGGTGGTGATGGCCCCCGACAGCACCCCGCGCCCCAAGGGGGAGAATCCGGCGAAGCCGATGCCCAGCTCCCGGACCGTCTCCAGCACACCGTTGCGTTCGACGTCGCGGGCGAAGAGGGAGTACTCCGACTGCACGGCGGTGAGCGGGAAGGTGGCGTGGGCGCGTCGGATGGTGTCGGGAGCGGCTTCGCAGATCCCGATGAAGCGCACTTTCCCGGCGGTGACGAGCTCACCCATGGCCCCCACGGACTCCTCCACCGGGACCTTCGGGTCGACGCGGTGCAGGTAGTAGACGTCCACCGCCTCGACACCGAGGTGGGTCAGGGAACGTTCGATGGCGCGCCGGCAGTGCTCGGCGCTGCCGTCCTGGCCCAGCGAGGTCCCGTCGGGGGCGAAGTCGGTGCCCCACTTGGTCGCGACGGTGGCTTCGGCGCGGCGGGTGTTCAGCACCTGGGCGAGCAGCTGCTCGTTGCGGAAGGGACCGTAGGCCTCGGCGGTGTCGAAGAAGGTGACCCCGGAGTCCAGGGCCTGGTGCAGCGTGGCGAGGGACTCGGCGTCGTCACGTGGCCCGTACCAGACGCTCATCCCCATCGTGCCCAGCGCCTGGGCCGACACCCGCAGGCCCTGGGAACCGAGCGCGACCTCCTGCACCCTCGAACTCGTCTGCTGTGGTGTCTGCTGTGGCGTCTGCATCGTTGTCCTCTCCTTGCCCGACCGGGGTCCTCGGTGTGGAGGGCGGCCGGTCGATCCGTCCACGTCCACCGCTGCAGCGTCGACCCTGGAGCGCGCTCCAGGTCAAGGGGAGGCAGGGCTGTTCGCGGTGAGCGTGACGACCCGCGGACAGCGTCCCTACTGCCTGATGGGTGCCTGATGACTGCCTGACGACTGCTTGATGGCCGCGCCCGTGCTCACCCGTCACGCCAGGGGCCGGCCGGAGTCCCCCGATCTCAGCCGGCCCCCTCGTTCCCGACGTCAGTCGGTGCCCAGCACCCCGGCGAGGAAGGCGATGCCCTGGGTGATGGCGGCCTGGGCGGCGAAGGTGTGGCGCAGCGGGTTCAGGCCCACGAAGTCGTGGATGATCCCCCCGTAGCGCACCGCGGTGACCGGGACCCCGGCCGCGCGCAGCTTCGCGGCGTAGGCCTCGCCCTCATCGCGCAGGACGTCGGCCTCACCGGTGATGACCAGTGCTTCGGGCAGGCCGGCGAGGTCCTCGCTGCTGGCGCGCAGGGGGGAGGCGGTGATCTCCGCGCGCTGGGCGGGGTCGGTGGTGTACTGGTCCCAGAACCACTTCATGCCCTCGCGGGCGAGGAAATAGCCCTCGGAGAACTGCTCGTAGGAGCCGGTGTCGAAGTTGGCGTCGGTGACGGGGTAGAACAGCAGCTGGCCCTTGAAGTCGACGCCGCCGCGCTGCTTGGCGAGGATGGTGGCGACGGTGGCCATGTTGCCGCCGACGGAGTCGCCGGCGACGGCGATGCGGGTGGTGTCCAGGGACTGCTCGGGGCCGTTCATGGTGATCCAGTTCGCCACCGCGTAGACCTGCTCGATCTGGGTGGGGTACTTCGCCTCCGGGGCGAGGTCGTAGTCGGGGAAGACGACCGCGGCGTTCACCCCGACGGCGATCTCGCGCACGAGGCGGTCGTGGGTGACGGGACCGCCGAAGACCCAACCCAGGCCGTGGACGTAGAGGACGACGGGCAGGACGCCGGTGGCGCCCTTGGGGCGCACGATGCGGACGCGGATGGTGCCAGTAGGCCCGCCGTCGATCATGAGGTCGGAGACGTCGGCCTCGGGCAGGGTGGGGGTGGGGTCGGTCTGGACGGTCTCGGCGATCTTGCGGCCCTGCTCGGGAGTGAGCTGGTACAGGAACGGGGGAGTGGAGTTGGCGTCGGCGAACGCCTGCGCGGGCCCTTCGAGAACGGGCTTGACGGGTTCGGACATGGGGGACTCCTTCTACGGGGCGGACGTGACGTTGAATCCCGGGCGGTGCTCGAGGTGGTGCAGTCGAGGCGCCACCGCTGGAACCGAGATCGAAGTTGCCCTAGCTGAGATAGCCGGTGCATCCGTCAGGTGACTGCACACATCCCGCGTCAGTACGCAACTCGAACGCGGTGGCGTCTACGAACGGATGATAGGAGTGGCGTGCGCCAGCGGTGTGCCAGCGGTGTGCAGCAGGGTGTGAGTGACCATCGCCAGGAGTCACGGCGCAGCAGTGCTCTGGATGCCATCTCTCGTCCACCGACAACAGCTGTCTCACCCATCGGGGCCGGTCGCTGCGCCAGCAGGATCACCCGGACGTGCTCCCGGATCACCGGTGGAGCGGGGTCCGGTGAGTGAGGCAGCAACGCACCATCGACGCAGTCATACCCGAGGGGCAGGATGTGAGGCGTGGCTGAACCCGACGCTTCGTCCGAGCCGGTACCGAGCGTTCCCCCTGGCGCTGCCGCTACGTGGCGTCAGGTCAGTTGGCTCCAGCAGGCAGCGCAGTCGGTCCGAGGTGGGCTCCAGGTCCTCGACGTCATCACAGAGGCCGTCGCACCCGCCATCGCCAGTCACAGCGTTCGCGTCCTCCGCTACGCCCATGCACTGGCCTGCTCGGAGATGGCCCAGGAGAGACTGCAGGTGAGTCGTTCCCCGGCCGCGTTCGCCAGCTACCTCGACGACGGGACCTTGCTGACGGCGTGCTTGCTGCACGACGCCGGCGCCACCGCCGTGGGGGCGAGCTGGCAGCGTTTCGAGGTCCAGGGAGCCGACCGGGCCGCAGCGTTCGCTCGAGCCCACGGCTACTCCGAAGATCAGGTCCGGCACATCTGGGAGGCAGTGGCCCTACACACCTCCCCGCACATCGCCGAACGCATCCATCCGCTGGCGCGATGGGTGCGAGGCGGGGTCCTAGCAGATTTCGGGACCGACTTGATCCCTCCAGACCTGCGGAGACGGACCGAGGCCGAGGTGCCGCGATTGGACGTCGAGCGCACCCTTAGCGGCATCGTCGTCGAACAGGCCTTGCGGGACGAACGGCGCGCTCCCTCGGGCAGCTGGCCGGCGGACCTGCTGGCGGCTCACCGAGCCTCAGCAGACGCTGATGCCCGGCTGTCCGCCTTCTGATCCGCAGGCCGGCCAGGCCGGCAAGCCGGCCAGGCTGGTAAGGGTTGCCCGGTCTCGCCGCCGCACGGTGGTTGCCGGGTCGCCCCGCTGAGGGCCGTCGTGCTCTAGGCCCGCCCGGTCACTCCGCGCTCCGGTCCCGTCACGTCCCACGGTTCCGACACCTCGTCTGGACCGGCGTCCGTCCCGCTGGCACGGAGCACGGAGCACGGAGCACGGAGCACGGAGCACGGAGCACGGAGCACGGAGCACGGAGCACGGAGCACGGAGCACGGAGCACGGAGCACGGAGCACGGAGCACGGAGCACGGAGCACGGAGCACGGAGCACGGAGCACGGAGCACGGAGCACGGAGCACGGAGCACGGAGCACGGGGCACGGGGCACGGGGCACGGGGCACGGGGCACGGGGCACGGGGCACGGGGCACGGGGCACGGGGCACGGGGCACGGGGCACGGGGCACGGGGCACGGGGCACGGGGCACGGCGTGCCCGTGCGCCGGTTCGGTGGTCCTTCAGGAGCCGGGTGTGCTCAGTCACGTGACGGATGCGTCAGCCATCGGTACCGGGCACGATCGTCTGGTCGTCGAAGCCCGATCAAGCACCGCGAGCGGTGTGGGCGCGCGCGGTGGCCCAAAAAACCATCACGACGGCGGGTAGCTGTCATGCACCAGCGGCGAGCCGCCGATGCACCTCGCGGACTGCGCGCACGATCGATGACGCATGATCAATGACGCATGATCGGCGATGAGTACACGGTGGGATCGGCAGGAGTCAGCGCAAGGTGATGATGAGGCACTCGGATGCTGATGAGCTGGTCACTGACGGACTGGTGATCCCTGACACGACCCCCTTGCCGCCAGTCAGCGTGGAGGTGCCGGCTGAAGGGTTGTCGATCGGGGAAGCAGCAGCCGCCTGTGGACTCAGCGTCGACGCGTTGCGGTACTACGAGCGTGAGGGATTGACCAGGACCCCGCCGCAGAGGGCTTCCTCTGGTCAACGCCGCTACCACGCGCGAGACCTCGAGTGGCTCTCTGGAGTGATCATGCTGCGTGCTACCGGGATGCCCGTCCGCGACGTACGAGAATTCGCCGAACTGACCCGCCGCTCCGGCACTCAGGCCCAGGTGCTCGCAATCTTCGAAGCGCACCGGGAGAGAGTGATCGAGCAACTGCAACGCACCCAACGTCACCTAGCTGCCATTGATCAGAAGATCAGCTTCTACCGCAGCCAGGTGGGCTACGAGGATCGGCGCGGCCCGTCGCGACCGGCCCACGGGCCCACAGGTGGCGGCATGGACACCGGCGACGTCGGTGGCGACGTCGGTGGCGACGTCGGTGACGGAGGCGGCATCGATGGCGGCACGGTTGGCAGGCCTTGAGTTCGTTCACAAGACCACTGGGTACCCGCCCGCCACAATGCGTAGCGGACCGGTCGGCCTCCGGCTCAGGGCTGTAGTCCCGGCTACGCAGCCCATGACTGGCATACTGAGGGGTTCACTTCGTCTGCATCACTGCATGCCTCCGGGAGCGCAGTCACCATCTCTCGCGGTCCGCTCCCTTCCAGCCTCCTCAGGCGCCGCTACCTGCACAGCCTCCGGGGCCAAAGCCTCCAGGACCCACGATGATCGGCCGTGAGGTAGAGGTCGAGCGCATTCTGGGGCACCTGTACACCGTCCGAGACGCTTCCTCGTCGGCGGAACCAGGCACCGCCGTCCTCATCACCGGGGAAGCCGGCATCGGCAAGACCACGCTGCTGCACCACATCACCTCCCTCGCCCAGGCGGCGGACTTCAGCGTGCTGCGGTGCACCGGGGTTCAGCAGGAGCTCGGCACCGGGTTTAGCGCCCTCCATGAGCTCCTGCGTCCCACCCTGGGACGCCTGCACCTGCTGCCGCACCAGCAGCGCGCCGCGCTCATGACGGTCTTCGGACTCGACGACGGCACCAGCCCTCCGCCAGACCGGTTGCTGATCAACACAGCCACCCTGACCCTGCTGGAAGAGATCAGCGCCCAACAGCCATTGCTCGTGCTCGTGGAAGACCTGCAGTGGCTGGACCGCTCCAGCGCCTCCGTCTTGACCTTCCTCATCCGGCGCCTGGCCCACACCCGCACCCTGCTCCTGGCCACCATGCGCACCGGCGAAGGATCACAAGAGCGCTGGGCTGGACTCGGCATGGTCCACCTGCCCCTCGCAGCGTTGAGCCCGCAGGCCTGTGAGGCACTGATGGACGAGCTGACCCCACCTATCGACGCACGCACCCGCGAGGTGCTGCTACGAGAAGCCGGCGGCAACCCACTAGCGCTGACGGAGTTGGCCGCAGTCATCCAGGACACGGACCTGCAATCCGGGGCGACGCTGCCGTTGCGCCTGCCGCTGCCTCAGCGGCTGGAGAAGGCGTTCCTGCAACAGCTCGCGCCGCTGCCCGAAGCCACCCGACGCACCCTGCTGCTGGCTGCGGCCGGGGAAGACGCTCGACGCTCAGAAGTGATAGCCGCCGGCGCAGAGCTTGGATTGGTCCCCCTCGACCTCGACCTCGCCGAAACCGCGGGCCTGATCAACGTCGAGGGTGAGCACCTGCGCTTCCGCCACCCACTGCTGCGCTCAGCCATCTACTCCTCCGCGCCCTACTCAGTGCGCCTGCAAGCACACCTGGTCCTGGCGGGAGCCATTCAGGACCCTGTCCGCGCAGCCTGGCACAAGGCAGCCGCCACACCCGCGCCCGACGAGGAGGTCGCCGCCGAACTGACCACCGCGGCCGACATCGCTCGCGCTCGCGGGGCTCTCATCGAGGCATCAGCCGCCTACGAGCGCGCCGCCGCCCTCTCGCCCAGCCCGCGTCAGAGACTGCAGCGTCTGGTCCAGGCCGCTGAGCTGGCGCGCCTGGCCGGGCGGCCTTCCCAGGCGAGCCGGCTGGGCGAGGAGGCCATGCCCTTGCTGATCGATCCCACCCGGCAACCCTCAGTGGCGGTGATGGCCGCGGTCACCCGCTGGCGCCTGAGCGCTGGCCGAGGAAGCTGGATGGAGCGGGTCACCGACCTGGTAGACCTGGCTGAGCAGTTGAGGGGCGCGCAGCGCGATCAGCACCCCCTCGAACGGCTTTCCGCATTGACCGCTGCAGCGGTCGGCGTGTACGTCCTGCAGCCCGCGGGAGCGCTGGCCGAGCGGGTCCGCGACGGGCTGCGTTCGCTGCAGCTGCCCGCGCCCGGCGATCCGACCGCATGGGCTGATCAACAGGTCGGACTGATCATGCTTGATCCCCTCCGCTATGCCTCACGGTGGCGTGGGCGCCTAGCCGAGTTGACCTCGACGGTGAGCGGACCCAACCGGCTGGCGTCGGCGGCGGAGGCGATCCACGACCTCCCCTCCATGGCCAGCGCCTGGTCGGAGGCGGTCGAGCGCGCCCACTACTCCCGTGCCGTCAGCGAGGAGTGCCTAGCGTTGCACGGGCGAGCGTTGTCTCGAGTGCTGGGCGGTGATCTACCCGGCGCTCTCGCTGATGCGGGCCTGGCGCAACGGATCGCAGCCGACGCGCAACTGCCCATCATCCGCGCCGCGGGGCAGGTCGTGGCTTCCCGCATCCACACCTGCCGTGGTGACCTGCAGGCTGCTGCGAGGGCGCTGGGGGAAGCCGCGCAGGTCATCGGTCCCAGCCCAGTGGGCAAGCTGAACGCGGAGCTGAACTGGGCTGCCGGCCTGCTGGCTCTCACCGAGCACCGGCACTGGGACGCCTGGGTCCACCTGAACCAGACGCACTCCCACCCGGTCATCGCCGCGTGGGCCATCGCCGACCTGGCGCAGGCCGCCGTGCAGGTGGGGAAGGCAGCTGACGTCATCCCCCGGGTCCAGGTGCTGGCCGAGGCGAACCTGACCTACGGCTCCCCGCACCTGAGCCTGTTGCTCGAGCGCAGCCGAGCACTTCTCAGCCAAGGAGAACGCGCCGAAGCCGCCTTCCAGCGTGCTTTGACACACGGATCGGCAAGCGGCACCCCCATCGAGCTGGCCCGGACGCAGCTGGCCTATGGGCAGTGGCTGCGGCTGGCTGACCGCCCTGAGGAATCTCAGACCCACCTGAGCGCAGCTTTGCGGGCCTTCGAGGGGACCTCATCACGCCTGGGCATCGCCCGCACTGAGGCTGCTCTGCGCACGGCCGGCGTCGTCATGGCGCGGGGGCGGGGCGGGGCCTTGGACCCCGTGGACACCCTCAGCCCGCTGGAGCTGCAGGTTGCCCAGCTGGCAACGACGGGATTGAGCGAGGAGGAGATCGCGGATCGCATCTACCTCTCCCACCGCGCCGTGAGCAGTCACTTGCACCGAGCGTTGGCCAAGTTGAACCTCACCACTCGAGCTGAACTACGCCAAGCCTTCGCTCCGCGTGCACGGCCGATGTGAGACGCGACCACCCCGACCCCGAGCCCGGTGCCCGGTGCCCGGTGCCGGTGCCGGTGATGCGGCCACAGGCAAGGAGGGGCGGCCAGGAGCTCCGGAACAGGTACGCAGGTAACAGGCGCAACGGCGCGGGTCCGCCGGAGCCGGAAGGCCATTGCGACGTCTACTGCGACGGTCATGCGTGCTTTCACCGGAAGCAAGGAGCCATCGAACACACGACCGCCGTTCGACGAGGGAACCCAGGGTGGAACTGAACTACGAGGAGTTCGTCGCCGCCCGCGGACCGGCGCTGCAGCGCCTGGCCCGCGGGCTGCTGCGCAACCCCTCCGACGCCGAGGACGTCGTGCAGGACGTCCTGGCCAAGGCCCTGCTGAAGTGGAACCGCATCAGCGCCGCCGACGACCCGATCGCCTACGTCAACCACATGCTGGTCAACGAGTCCACCTCCTTCTGGCGCCGCACCGCGCGCCGGGAGGACCCCCGCGCGCCCGAGGACCTCCCCGTCTCCGCCGCCGCGGACGCCACCCAGCGCTTCCTCGACCGCGACGCGCTGCTCGCCGCGGTGCGCACGCTGCCGACCAAGCAGCGCTCGGTGGTCGCCCTGCGCTACCTCGACGAGATGGACGACGAGCGCATCGCCGACATCCTCGACATGACCACCGGTGCGGTGCGCGTCAACGCCAGCCGCGGGCTGGCGACCCTGCGCGCGGCCATGAAGCTCCCCGCCACCGTCTGACCCGCCACCGTCTGACCCGCCACCGTCTGACCCTGTCCCCGCGACGGTCAGGCCGGGCAGGAGCCGGTTCGTGGTGCTGACGGATGTTGCTCTGCTCACCCGTGCGTCACGTGACGGATGCACAGGGGTCACCGCCGCTGCCACGGTGGAGCAACCCGACGCGGCGGGCCTGTCGTCGCGACGTGGCGTCTTCCAACCGGCACGTGCACCTGCGAGGAGCAGACAGTGAACATCGGTATCATCGGCAGCGGCAACATCGGCAGGGCTTTCGCTGGACACCTGGTCCGCGGTGGTCACGACGTCGTGCTCAGCAACAGCTCCGGTCCCGAAAGCCTCACCGAGGTCATCGCTCAGCTGGGTGGCGCCTCGCGAGCCGGGACGGTGCTGGAAGCCGCTGCGCAGGACGTGGTGGTGTTGGCCGTACCCGGGGGCATCGCCGGTGACGTCGTCGCCGGCCTGCCGGACTGGGGCGGGCGTATCCTGATCGACGCCACCAACGACTTCGCCGCGCCGGTGCCTGGGCCCTCCGAGCCGACCAGCAGTGAGATCATTGCCCAGCGCGCCCGCGGGGCGCGCGTGGTCAAGACGGGCAACCACATGGGGGCCGCGGACCTCGCCGCCAGCGCCTCGCGCGCCGACGGCAACGTGGTCCTGTACTTCTCTGGGGACGACGCTGAGGCAAAGAAGGTGCTCACCGAGCTCTTCGAGGGTCTCGACTTCATCGTCGTCGACCTGGGGCCGCTGGGTCCCGGGAGTCGTCTGCAGCAGTTCCCCGGCGGCCCGCTGGCTGGGCGCGCCTTCGTGACCCTTCCCCTCTAGGCACCGCGCCGTGCGGTGGGCGGTACCGCTGACTGGACGCGACCCGGCGCAGGTCAACCGCACGGTCAGCCCTCTGGAACTCTTCTACGACCTGGTCTCGGTCATCGCCGTCGCCTTGGCCGCTGAAGGCCTGGAGGAGGTCATCGCCGAAGGGCGTCCCGGAGCGGCCGTCAGCTTCTTCGGGCTGGTCTTCTTCGCCTTGTACTTGGCGTGGGCGAACTTCACCTGGTTCGCCTCCGCGTACGACAACGATGACGTCTTGTTCCGCCTCCTGACCTTCTGCTCCATGACCGGTGCCCTGGTGCTCGCCGCCGGGGTACCGGCCGTGTTCGAGGAGGCCGACCTGCGTGTCGGCGTCGGCGGGTACGTCTTGATGCGCATCGCCCTGGTCCTGCAGTGGAGCAGGGTGGCACGCGGTGACCCGCTGCGTCGCGTCGTCGCCCTGCGCTTCATCCTCGGCCTCACGGCCGTTCAACTCGGATGGCTCCTGGTCCTGTTGCTGCCCGCGCTGCGGTGGTTCAGCTGGATGGCCTGGATCGCACTGGCGGCGATCGAGCTGGTCTTGCCAGTGTGGGCTCAGTGGCGTACCAGTACTCCATGGCACGGTCGGCACCTGCGAGAGCGCTATGGCCTGTTCATGATCATCGTTTTGGGGGAGTCGGTCCTGGCCGGCTCCCGGGCCGTCCAATCGGCGCTGGGCACCGCCTCTGTGGTCGCCATGGCTCCCACCTTCATCGGCGGCTTGCTGCTGCTGTTCTCGTTGTGGTGGCTGTACTTCGATCGGCCATCTGATCACCTCACCTCTTCGCGCTGGTGGCCGTTCGCATGGTCCTACCTGTACCTGCTCCTGTTCGCCTCCGTGGCTGCAGTCGGAGCTGGCCTGTCCTTGGTCATCGAGGAAACGGCCCACCCCGGCGCCATCGGAGCTCGAACGGCTGCCTGGACTGTGACGTCGTCCTACTGCGTCTGCCTGTTGAGCTTGTGGGCGATGTACGTACGCCGCGCCGGATCGCGCGCCACTTCCGTCGTGCATCGGGTAGGCGTTCCCGTCACGGTCGTGCTCATGGTGCTCCTCACCAGTGTCGCCGCCACCGATCTACATGCCGGGGGGATAGTCCTACTGCTCGGAGCGGTTGCCGTCGCCCTCGTCAGTGTGAAGACCCGAGCCCGGCGGTGAATGCCAGCCACCAGGACTTCGGCGCAGTGGCTCAAAGAGCTACATGGGCCCGCCGGTCCGCTGGCCTAGGTCACCCGTGACGACCGGTCCTGTCCCCTCGCCGCCGTGATCCTGCGCGGCAGGCGGCTACAGCAACCTGATATCTCAACCTTCTGTGAAAGGTGCATTGCTCATGAGCAGCGATCTCACCGCTTCGGCTGTCAGACTCTTCGAGGTGCTCGAGCACGGCGATGACGTGTTGGCCTCATACCTGGTCCACCCCAACTTCTACAACCGGGAGGCTGCCCTCGCCCCTGCTGCCTGCTCCACCCCGGGGCCCGCCGGTGTGCTCGCGTCTTCAACCTGGATGCGCGCGGCCTTCAGCGACCTGCACTTCGACATCGGCGCCACCGCTCACGAGGGGAATCGCGTCTGGATTCGTCTGCGCATGCGGGGATTGCACACCGGACCCTTCGTGCGATACCGCGACGGCGAACTCGACCAGGCGATCCCCCCGACCGGGCGTGAGATCAACTTCGAGCAGATCCACGTTCTCACCATGCGACAGGGACTCGTGCTGGAGCACGAGGCGGTACGCGATGACATGACCATGCTCGCTCAACTGGGCGTATTTCCCCCTACCCCTGCTCTCGGCGCACGGATGCTGGCGTGGAAGGTCTCCGGCCGCGCAGCCCGCGCAGCGGAGCAGATCGCCCAGAAGGCAGCCGCCTCGGCCGCGGCCTTCGCCCACGACGTACCCGGGCCCCGTTCCGTGCCCGAGGCGGCCGTGGACCCCAGCGAGCGCTGATCTCCCCAGGCGGCGTTCCGCCCTACTCCTCACTGTCCTTCACCGGTCACGAACGAGGTTCGTCCATGACGAGCGCCCTTCCTCCGGCGGCCGACCACGCCCTTTCGTACACGCTGCGCGGCGATGGGCCAGGAGTCGTCCTCATCCACGGCACCGGCGGCAGCTTCGCTGACTGGAACGGCCTGCAGGACCCCCTCGCCAACGGGTTCACGGTCCTGACGCCAGACCCGCCCGGTTCGGGAGCGAGTCCGTTACCTCCTGGACCCCTGCAGCTGGATCGTGTCGCCGACCAGATCGCTGAGCTCGCGGCGGCGGCAGGTCTGCTGCGCTACGCAGTCGTGGGTGCCTCCTTGGGTGGCGCTGTGGCACTGCGGGTGGCGACCCGCCACCCGGAGCACGTCACGAGCGTGGTGACCGTCGCCGGCTACGCACGACCCCGACCCAGCCTGGCGATGAGGCTGGAGGTGTGGGCGGGGCTCGGCGAGGGGGACACCGCCGCGTTGGGCGCGTTCTTGACCAGCGCCTCCTTCTCTGACGCCTGGCTGGCCGCCTTGGACCCTGAGGCTCTGCATGAGGTGCGCCGATACGCGAGCGGTAGCTCCACCCCCGGCGCGAAGGCACAGCTGGACATGACCCGCCGCATCGACGTGCGCGCGGATCTTCCGCACGTCGCCGCCCCCACCCTGGTGGTCTCGTGCACCGAGGACATGTTCGTCTCTCCGGTGCACTCCGCGGAGCTGGCAGCAGGCATCCCCAGCGCACGAACCGGGACTCTGCCAACCGGGCACGCAGCGGCTATCGAAGACCCTCTGCGTCTGACCGTGCTGTTGGAGGAGTTCCTGGAGCAGCGCTGACGTCCGCCACATCACCATGGCGCCAGTCGGTGCGCCGGACACCGGACGCAACAGACACGTCACCTGACAGATGCGGCACGTCAGCAGCGCCGCGACGATCCCTAGATCACCAGGCGGGCCCTGACCTCCGCGGTTGCAGTGAACCGTGGTGGGTGAGGACGAACCGGGGCATGGTCAGCAGGCGCGGCACAGAGCAGGGGAGGAGAGCCGTCATGGATAGAACCGCAGGGCTGTCTCTGGCGAGCGCACCGGGGAGGTGGCTGGTGGCGGTCGCCGTCCTCGGAAGTGCCCTGGCGCAGGTGGAAGCCACGGTGGTGAACGTTGCGCTGCCCAGCATCGGGACCGGACTGGGGGCTGACGTCAGTCACCTGCAGTGGGTGCTCAACGCCTACCTGCTCACTCTGGCCTCACTGGTGCTCCTCGGCGGGTCGCTAGGGGACCGACTGGGACGCCGGCGGGTCTTCATCGTCGGGACGATGCTCTTCTGCGTAGCGTCGACTGTGTGCGCCCTGGCACCCGACCTGAGCGTCCTCATCGCAGCTCGCGCAGTACAGGGAGTCGGAGCAGCTCTGGTGGTTCCGGGCAGCCTGGCAATGCTGGAATCCATGTTGGCTCCCGGCGATCGCGCTCGCGGCATCGGCTTGTGGTCTGCGCTCGGAGGTATCGCCGGCGCCGTAGGCCCAGTCCTGGGCGGGGTGCTGGTCGAGGTGTCCTGGCGATGGGTGTTCATCCTGCCGGTGCCCCTGGGACTGCTCGCCGCAGCGGCGGCCAGGCAACACCTCCCGCAGGCTGATGACTGTGAGCTGCATGGAGCAGCGGCGAGGGAGCGTGCGGAGCAGGGGCCGGCGCCGAGCCGCGCCCGGCAGAGCCTGGACGTGGCGGGAACGCTGCTGGTCGTCCTGGCTCTGGGTGGGCTGACGTTTGCGCTGGTCCAGGCCTCAGTGGGCCCGCTGTGGATGGTGTGGGCATCGGGTGGTCTCGGACTGGCAGCGGCTGTGGCCTTCGTCCTGGTCGAGCAACACGCCCACGATCCGCTGCTACCGCTGCGCATCTTCGCCTCCCGGCAGTTCAGCGCGGCCAACCTTCTCACTTTCGTGGTCTACGCCGCCCTCGGCGGCGTGTTCTTCCTGCTCGTCGTGGTACTGCAGACAGGCTTGGGCTACAGCCCGTTGATCGCGGGGGCAGCGACGTTGCCCATCACGTTGGTGATGCTGGTGCTTTCAGCTCGTGCGGGGCAGTTGGCGCAGAAGATCGGTCCTCGGCTGCCGCTGACCGGGGGACCGCTGGTCATCGCGGCCGGGTTGCTGCTGCTGAGCCGTCTTGCCCCCGGTTCCTCCTACCTGCACGACGTCCTGCCGGCGGTACTCGTCCTCGCGTTCGGGCTGAGCGCGACGGTGGCGCCGGTGACTGCGACGGTGCTGGCAGCGGTCCCCGCGCAGCAGGCAGGGGTGGCGGCAGGGGTCAACAACGCCGTCGCTCGCACGGCTCAGCTGATCGCTATCAGCGCGCTGCCTCTCGTCGTTGGGCTCAACGGCACGGCGTACACCGATCCCCAGGCCATCAGCGAGGCATTCGCGACCGCGATGCGTATGTGCGCAGTCCTCGCACTCACCGGCGCAGCCATCGCCTGGGCGATGATCCGCACCCCGCCACCGCGTTCGCGAGCAATTCCTCCACGAGCAGGAGCTGGGGAATCAGACACGGTGGCCGGTCGTGCGCCCAGCAGGCCCCCCAGCGAGTCCAGTGCCCGGGCGGTGGTGCCTCCGGCTGCGGGGCCGATCGGTGGCCCAGCCGAGCTGATGGCGGATCGGCGGTCAAGCCGACCGGTAGGCAGGCAGGCGCCCGAGGTGACGCACGGACCGATATCAGCGGCGATGGACGCGGCGATGGACGCGGCAACGGGTGAGGCACCCCTTGTAGGGAAGAGGCAACTCTGGCACTGCGCCGTCGCCGACCCGCCACCTCTCACGGCCGTGCTGCTGGGGGAGCCTGCACCGCTCAGCGCCCCCCGGACCTCCTCTCCAGGTCCTGACGGGCAACGCCACCATGGCTGATCGGGTTCCATGAGGCCCCCTCGGCGGGACGCACGGGCCGGCCTGGCGTGGATCGGCGCCTCACTGGCTCGCGCCCGCAGTCCACGGCCACGCAGACGGCGTCTTGGAAGCAGTCAGGTAACGGATGCCAAGAGGATCTGGGTGCGCCACGCTAGGGCGAACCTGCCGGGGCGGTGAGTCGAGCTTGACCGCTGTCGAACAGACTGCACGGGGCCTTAACACCCATCCGCGTGGGCGCGGGCAACGAACACATCGCCAGTGAAATACGGAACAGAAGCGCATATTGCTTCTGCAGATACGGCTACATTTCAGCACCGTGGAACAATCGAGCACGAGGAGTGCACATGACAGTCGTCGGTATCATCGGTAGCGGAAACATCGGCGCACAGGTCGCGCGCCGCGCGGTCAGCGTCGGCTACGACGTGGCCATCGCAAATTCCCGGGGCCCGCAGACCCTTGAAGGTCTCATCGAGGAGCTCGGCCCGCGAGCTCGAGCGGTGGATGTCGAGGAAGCCGCCCGAGCCGCGGACGTCGTCGTGGTGGCCATCCCCATCGACAAGTACCCCCAGCTGCCAGCTGATGCCTTCGCCGGCAAGGTCGTCCTGGACGCCGGCAACTACTACCCGGACTGGAACGGCCGCTTCCCCGCCCTCGACGACGAATCGACCACGACAGCGGAGCTGCTGCAGGAACACTTGAGCGCCAGTCACGTGGTGAAGGCGTTCAGCAACATCGCCGCAGCCGACATCACCACCGACGGGCAGCCGGCGGGGAGCCCGTCCCGGCGCGCGTTGATCATCGCCGGCGACGA
This sequence comes from Kineococcus radiotolerans SRS30216 = ATCC BAA-149, assembly GCF_000017305.1. Lineage (GTDB taxonomy): Bacteria > Actinomycetota > Actinomycetes > Actinomycetales > Kineococcaceae > Kineococcus > Kineococcus radiotolerans. The sequence continues at coordinate 4,681,495 of NC_009664.2, forward strand.
TGAAGCAGCCAAGGAGCAGGCGACGCGGCTGATCAACGCCTTCGGCTTCGACGTCGTCGATGCAGGCAAGCTGGCGGAGGGCTGGCGCTACCAGCGCGACACCCCCGCCTACGGCGCCCGCTTGGATGTCGACGGCGCCCGGCGCGCACTGTCCGAGGCGCGGCGCTACCGGGACATGTGAGGCAGGCGGTGGACTACCGCACGCTGGGGCGCACCGGCGTCAGCGTCAGCACCACATGCCTGGGGGCCATGATGCTCGGGCCGTGGGGCAACCCCGACCCGGAGGAGGGCGTAGCCATCGTCCAGCAAGCCCTCGACGCCGGTATCAACTTCATCGACACCGCCGACGTGTACTCCGCCGGCGAGTCCGAGCGAATCGTCGGCAAAGCCTTGGCCGGCGGTCGCCGGGAGAACGTCGTCCTGGCCACCAAGTTCCACAACGCGATGGGGCAGGACCGCAACCAGCGGGGAAACTCCCGCCGCTGGATCATGACGGCGGTAGAAGATTCCTTGCGTCGCCTGGGCACCGACTGGATCGACCTCTACCAGGTGCACCGCCCCAGCACCGAGGTCGACGTCGAGGAGACCCTCGCCGCCTTGAGCGACCTGGTCCACCAGGGCAAGGTGCGATACGTCGGATCCACCACCTTCCCCGCCAGCCAGATCGTCGAGGCGCAGTGGGTGGCCAGAGACCGGCACCTGCAGCGGTTCGTGACTGAGCAGCCGTCCTACTCCCTGCTGACCCGCGGCGCAGAGAACGACGTTCTGCCCACCGCCGCCCGCCACGGTATGGGCGTCATGACCTACAGCCCTCTAGCAGGAGGGTGGTTGTCGGGGCGCTGGCGCAGGGATGCCGCTGACTTGGCGCCTACGGCCCCGGCGCGGCAACGGCTGCGGGAACGCTTCGACCTCGCGCTGCCGCAGAACCAGCGCAAGCTCGAGGCCGCTGACGCTCTGGGAGGGTTGGCTGATCAGGCCGGCCTGAGCCTGATCCAGATGGCCATCGCCTTCGTGATCAACCACCCGGCGGTGACCTCGGTGATCATCGGACCGCGTACCCTTGAGCAACTGCACTCCCAACTTGCAGCCGACGGCGTGGTCCTGCCCCCTGACCTCCTGGACCACATCGACGGTGTTGTCGCTCCAGGAGTGACGCTCAACGCCGCGGACGAAGGCCTAGACAACCCCCACTTGCAGCCCGCGGCCCGTCGGCGCAGCGTCTGAGGCGCTCGTCGGCGCAGTCCCTAGGGCCCACGTTGCGGCCCCGCCCTGAGGTGCCTCCGCGGCATCTCATGTGGGACCCACGTCGTGGTGGATGCGGGTGCGACGGCTATAACACGACAACTTCACCTGCTACGCCCGCAGCGTCGAAGCGACGAGGTTGAGCGTCCTGACCCTCACCCTGCCGGGGGGAGGCGGGCCCACAGCCGCTCAGTGGACAGCAGCCGTCATCCGCGGCGGAATGCCAGTTTCGCCCGAGGGTGAGGCCGCAGCCCAGGCGACAAACAGGACGCCGACCTACGAGCCTGCACCGACCGCGGTGACTGCACCGGCTCGACCGGCTCGACCGGCTCGACCGGCTCCACCGGCACGACGGGCCCGTAGCCTCGATGGACGCTGATGACGCCGTCGCGGAGACCAGCTCGCGGCGTGAGCTGGTAGCCCTCCTGGGGCGCGATGTGCTGGAGAGGCCGGAAGGTGAGCGGCGTCTCAGGCCGCACCCGGGATAGCAACACGGTTGCCGCGGGCACCCCTGGCACCTACGACCCCATGCTCTCCCAGCCTCTGCCTATGCCCTGACGGGGATGCCTACGTCATGCGTCCTCTCGGTACCCAGTGTGGCAGCCCCCGGTGGAGGCCAAGGGTGGGATGCGGCATGAACGCGCCGGCTCCGAGGTAGGCCACGCCCTCCGGCGAGGCGACGGTGTCGGCCTGGGACCTGACGCGCTCTGCCGGCTGAGGCTTCCAACACGCTCAGATCCTTCAACCTAGGCAAGGGGCAGCCCGCGCAGTCGGCTCTGGCGCCGAGTTGCCCCTGCCATCGAGATGGGTGAGAAGTACTGGCCAGCGCCGAAGCCGTGCCCCTTCTCTTGTCGTCCCCGGCGTCCAACCGCACTGGTCAGCAACAGCACCTCCGCCAACCCTTGGCGCTGTGGCGCCACCAGCCGTAGACCACTGATCTCGAAGCGGGTATCGCCAGGGACGGTAGGCAAGACGGCGCCGACACAAGCGTCGGCCCGATCCACCTCGCCGATTCTGCCCGCCTTGACCGAGCCCAAGGCCGCAGAGCGGCCCACGCTGGCGTGGCCACAGGCCGGCGATCGCGTCCCCTTCCGCGGAGGCAATGCCTGGGCCGTCCTTGGCGCGAGGTCGTGCACGTCGTGGGCCCGTCGCCGGTCGTTTGCCTCTGGCCCGAAGGTGCTGCTGCTCGATCGCTGCTCGGTAAGCCGGGCGCAGCCTTCAGCGCCTCAACGGTGCAGGTGCCGAACCCAGTCAGTCGGCACCCGGTCCGCGGGCCCGGGAGCGCTCTGGTCCTCCGGGTGGTGCTGGGGAGAGGCGAGCTCAGGGCCGCCGGCGTAGGTGGTGTCGCTGGTGAAGTCGTAGAACCATTCCTCGCCGGGCTCGAAGCTGCGCACGATCGGGTGCCCCGTGCCGGCGGCGTGCCCGCGGGCGTGCTGGCTGGGGGAGGAGTCGCAGCAGCCGACGTGGCCGCACGCGGCGCAACGACGCAAGTGGAACCACCACCCCTTCGGGGTGGCGACCTCGCAGTCTGCACAGCCGGGACCGCTGGGAGCCATGGTGGGATCGATGGGCTCGATGACGTCAGGGGTGCTCACAGTGCGCCTTCTCCTCAGGTAGGGGTACTCGATCAGAACAGGAATGGTCAGCCTCAGGGCTCGTGTCGCTGTGCCTCGCCAGGGTCAACCGCGCCCAGATCCGTCGGCAACCACACCCGGAAGACCGTCCTCCCCGGCTCACTGGTCACCGCCAGCCGGCCACGGTGACGCTGCACCACCACCCGCCAGGCGATGTCCAGGCCCAGCCCAGTGCCCTGCCCGACGCCCTTCGTGGTGACGAAGGGCTCGAAGATCCGCGGCAGCACCTCCGGGTCGATCCCCGGGCCGTTGTCGATGACTTCCACCACGACACCACCCTCCAGAGTGTCCGGCCCGACCCGCACGATGACCCTGCCCTCCCGCTCAGGCGTCTCCGCCAAGGCGTCCAACGCGTTGTCGAGCAGGTTCGTCCACACCTGGGTCAGCTCCCCGGCGTGAGCGAGGACCTGAGGCACCTCGGCGTACTCCCGGACGATGCTCACGCCCTGCGGGGCCCGCCCGGCGCCGGCGCCGAGCATGTCGATGCTGGCGTCGATCAGCTCGCGCACATCCACCCAGCGTGTCGGGGCCCGGTCCAGCTGGGCGTAGCTGCCAGCCGAGGCCAGCAACGCGCTGATGCGGGCGCTGGCGGCGGCGGCTTCGGCGACGAGCCCGTCCACGGCGAGGGTGCGGGCCAACCAGACCACCGCCTGCGCCGCGCCTCGTGCCGCAGTCCCGTCTCCAGGTCCGTCCTCGAGTCCAGGTTCAGCTGCGGATCCCGCCGCCCTCGCTCCGGCCAGCGCCGCGATCTCTTCGGGCCGGGCTCCGTGCTCGGCCAGCGTCGTCGCCAGCTCCTCGAGCAGTGCCTGCTGGGCGTCGTCCGCATCTTCGCTTGCGGCCTCGTTCCCGTCGCGGAGCCCTCTACTGCTGCTGCCACTGACCGTGCTGCCCTCCTCGAGGGCTGCGATCTCGCCCACTCCGAGGTCCTCCAAGACTTCCAGCAGGGCGTCCTCGGCGTCTGCGCGGGCCAGGACGTTCCCTGCCGGTCCCTGCCGTCCAGCGAGGTCGTCCCGAGCCTGCGCCAGCTGCGCCCCTCCGGGCAGAATCCGGACCAGATCGTGGTGCAGAGCCGCCACCTCTTCACGCAGCTGAGCCACGCTGCGGCTTAACGCCGCGGCCGGGTTGCCCAGCTCGTGGGTCAGCCCGGCGGTGAGCGAACCCAGAGCGATGAGGCGCTCGCGGGCGCTGGTGAGGCGCTGGGTCTCGGTCAGGCCGATGCGCAGCCCGGCGAGCAGGTGAACGGCCATCGGGAACCACTCACGCACCGCGGCGCCGAACTCCGCGGCGGGCATGGTGAAGAAGCGCGACGGCTCCAGGACGCGCAACGACGTGTTGTACCCCGTCGGTGCCTGCTCGCCCATGTAGGCCTCCCAGGCGCCGGCGTAGACACCACGCTGGCGGGTACGGCCCAGCTCCAGGTCCTCATCACCCGTGCGGTGGTGCAGCGCCAACGCCCCTTCGAGCAAGATGAAGAGCCAGCGCGGCTCCTCCTCCTGCCGGTACAGCCAACCGGGTTCGGCGTCCAGAACACGGCCCGCGGCGGCGATGCGTTGCAGCTGAGAGTCGCTGAGGTGCTCGAAGAGGAAGAGGGTGCGCAGCTCCTCCGGACTCAGCCGTCGAGGACTGTCGTGGGAGGCATGCACCGGATCATCGCCCACCCGCTGGTCGTGCCGCTGCAGGGCACTCTCCGTTCCGCGCCCCGGCTCAGCGGGAGGCAGCGACCCGGTGACGGACGAGTGTCCATCGGAGCTGCTCACGTCGCCGCTCACGTCGCTGCTCATGACTGTGCCAGGTAGCGGTGCACAAGCATGACGGCCATCGCGCCCTCACCCACCGCGGAAGCAACCCGCTTGACCGACTCAGCGCGTGCGTCGCCGGCGACGAACACTCCCGGGACCGAGGTCTCCAGGTGGTAGGGGGCGCGGTCCAGTACCCACCCCGGCGGCCGGTCGCCCTCGCGGTGTAGGTCGGGGCCGGCGACGATGAAGCCCTTCGCATCGCGTTCGACGACACCGTCGAGCCAGCTGGTGCGCGGTTCGGCCCCGATGAAGACGAACACGTGCTGGGCAGCGACCTCCCGCTCGTCTCCGCCGGCCCGGTCGCGCAGCACGATCGAGGAGAGGTGCTCACCGCCGCGAGCTTGGACCACCTCGGTGCAGGTGAGGACCCGAATGTTGGGCCGCTGGGCGATCTGCTCGATCAGGTACGACGACATCGACGCGTCAATGGAGGGTCCCCGCACGAGCATGGTGACGCTGCGAGCCGAGCGAGCCAGGTTCACCGCCGACTGCCCGGCGGAGTTCGCCGCGCCGACGACGAACACGTCCTCGTCGGCGCAGGCGTTGGCCTCTGACAAGGCCGCGCCGTAGTAGATGCCGCGCCCGGTGTACTGCTCCACGCCTGGCCCCTGCAGCGTGCGGTAGGCGACCCCGGTGGCCAGGAGGACCGTGTGGGCGGCGACGCTGGTGCCGTCGGTGAAGTGCAGTACCCGCGCGCTGCCTGAGACCTCCAAGCGGGTGACGCTGCGCGCCGAGAGCGTCTCTGCGCCGAACTTCGCGACCTGCCGCCGGGCCCGGTCGGCCAGCTGCGCCCCCGACAGCCCGTCGGGGAAGCCGAGGTAGTTCTCGATGCGGGAGCTCTGCCCGGCCTGCCCACCCGTGGCGCGCTCCTCGATCATGACGGTGCGCAGCCCTTCCGAGGCCGCGTACACCGCCGCGCCGAGCCCCGCGGGACCCCCACCGACGATCGCGACGTCGTAGAAGTCCCGGGCAGGCCGGGTGCTCAGACCGACGTGCTCAGCCAGCGTCGTGTCGTCAGGATCGACCAGGACTGCCGGCCGCCCGCCCTCAGCGGCCGAGGTGCCCGGCCGCGGCGGGGTCAAGACCACGGGCAGGCGGATCGGACCCTCCAGCCGGCCCAGGTCATCGGTCCAGCCCAGACCCGCCGCCTCCAGCAACCGCCCGGCCTCCGCTTCGTCCACGCGCAACCAGCGGTAGGGGACCTCGTTGCGGGCGAGGAAGTCGCGCACCGCGAAAGAGCGCGCCGACCAGCGGTCCCCGATCACCACCACCTCGTCAGCCGGGCGTGGTGGAGCGGCATGCCAAGACTCCAGCAGGGCGTCCAGCACCGGGTAGAGCTTCTCCTCCGGCGGGTTCCACGGCTTGAGGAGGTAGTGGTCGAGGTCGACGTCGTTGATGGCGCGGATGGCCGCGGAGGTGTCGGCGTAGGCGGTCAGCAGGACCCGGCGCGCGGTGGGGAAGAGGTCCATCGCCTGCTCGAGCAGCTGCACGCCGTCCATCTGCGGCATCCGGTAGTCGGCGAGGACGGCCGCGACCGTCCCGCCGCGAAGCTTCACCTCCCGCAGCGCCGCGATCGCGTCGTCGCCGCAGTCGGCCCGGAGCACGCGGTAGGCCTGGCCGTAGCGGCGGCGCAGGTCGCGGGCGACCGCCCGCGACACCGCGGGGTCGTCGTCGACGGTCATGAGCACGGGGCGGCTCACCGCGGCGTCAGGCATGTCAGGAAGCTCGCACCCGCGCCCTGACGGGTCAAGGGCCGCAGGCCGAAGTCAGTCAGGTGACGGATGGGCTGGACGCAAGCACCCATCGCACGGGGGCGGGTGCTCGGCGCGACGGTGACGAGACTGCGCGTCAGTGCGCCCGGCGAGGTGGGCGGTTTGCCGGAGGCAGTTCGGGGCGGGACATCCGCTGATCTTCCGCCCACGCCGCGCCGGCCGAGCACGTGATCCGTCGTGTGAGAAGTCGGCAGGATGCCGCGTCCTGCTGCTGACGGCGCCGGACACGCAGACGGCGTGGCCGCAACAACGCACGGACTTTGACCGGATCCTGAGAGGGCTGAGCCGGAGTCGTCCGGCCTTGGACGACCTTTCAGGTCGGCGTGTCTGCCGCTGCTACGCGAGGTAGGGCAGGGCATGCCCATCCTTCACCGAACAATGGTCCCGTCGGGGCTGCTTCAAGAAAACTCACACCTCAGGGCGACTGGAAGCGGCGCTGGGGGGCGGCGCCATCATCGAGGCAGGGCAAGACGCCACCGGCAGATGCCTGGGGCGCGGAGGCCTCTCGGCCGGTGGAGGAAGCCAACCCGCAGGCGTCTCATGGGAGGACACCGACAGCACTGACGAGACCGAGTCGGTTGTCGACACCAGCATCAAGCGAGTCATGCCTGCGGTCGGGAGCGAACTGGCCGTACTTGAGATGGCCGACGGAACCGAAGCCGTAGCCGTCTTAGCCAGGGCAGGAAAGGGTGAGGGGCCGCTGATGTACCCGGCTAGGGCACCAAAGAGCAGTGCCGGCAGTAGCGCCGCGGCAAGCAAGCCCGGCCGGGGAGCGCGAGTAGCGTCCACGGCCCACGGGACGAGAACCAGGGTTGCAAAGGAGACGACAGCACTACCGACTGCCCGTCGTATGCTGAGGCGTTCCGCCATGACCAGACCCAATCTTCGCGCCGTCGCAACTACCGACGCACCCTCCCAGGTGCAGACGACACGCGTCCATCGGTCACGTGACGGACCTCTGAGACGGCTCCGACGTTGCGTCTCAGGTCCTCCACGAATGCTGCAAGGCTCCGTCCGCACGAACAGTTCCCCAGCAAAAGGTCTCTTCTTGCGCGACGGACGTGGTCAGCCGAACGACACAGGTGGAGTGAGCAGGTGCCCGTGGGTGCCCGTTGGTGTGGGCGATCTCCCGGCCTTCGAGGGCTGCGGCAGAGGACTCATCACTGCATCTGCCGCCGCTGCTGAACCAGGCCAGGAGCTTCCACGGTCGTGTAGGGCCGCGTGCGGACCGTCATCTTAGTTCCGAGCAGGGCTCACTGCTGGTCACATCCATCAACCCGGTCTTCGCGTCAGCGCAGCCACTCAGTCGCTGCCGTTGGCGAAGATCCGTGCGCGTGCACTCTGGATGACGCTGGGTGCGCCAGCCACGAGCGCAACGAGAGGGCGGAAGGTCGACGACTCGTCGAGGTCAGTAGGCTTACCGATGTCTGACGGCGCTAGCCTCGCTTAGCGTTCCACCCCATGAGCACCCCCAAGGATGCCGTCACCACCTCACGTCTGACCGCACCGTTCATCAGCAGCCCCGACGTGCAGGATGCGATCGAGTTCCTCGGTGCTGTCGAGCGCATCCGCGTCGATGGTCAGCACACAGCAGGTGAGCTAACCGTTCACGACGTGGAAGCTCTACGCGGCCACGGTAGCCCGATGCATCGTCACCTGCTGGCCAGCGAGACCTTCTTCGTCCTCGAAGGGCAGCTGCGGGTCCTGGTGGATGACATCGACACCCTCGCCGGTCCCGGCACCGCCGCGATCCTGCCACCTGGGCACACCCACGGCTTCGTCGTCACCAGCCCCACCGCGCGCTACCTCACCCTGCACACACCCGCAGGCTTCGACGATTTTGTCCGCGCCGCCGGGCATCCCGAGGGGTTCTCCGACCCGACGCCGCCTGATCCAGAAGAGTTGACCCGGATCGCCGCGCAGTTCGGCATCGAGATCGTTGGCCCACCGCCCCTGCCGTGACTGCGGCCGCAGTCACGTGACGGATGCGCCTGCGACGCCGGTTCACCAGAATTCCACCGCCGAGGGCGCAGAACGCCGGGTCGCCGAGCTCACAGCGAACGGCAGGACAGCGAGGCGTCGCGTCAGAGAAATTCACCCCATGCGCGCAGCCCGTTGCGGAACAAGAAGTCATCAAAACGAAGGAGCAGTACATGTCCGAGAAGTTCACCGGACGTTGCGAATGCAGCGTCATCACGTACGAGTTCACCAAGGCACCCGAATTCGTCGCGAACTGCTACTGCAAGGACTGTCAGAGGTCCTCCGGAGGTGTCATGGGCAGCTACTTCAGCGTCGCTCAGGAAGACTTCACCCTCCTCAGCGGTAACCCGAAAGGCTACTCCTACGTCGCCGCGAGCGGGAACACGCTCGTGCGCAACTTCTGTCCCGAGTGCGGGGCTCGCGTCTTCACCGACCACCTCTCAGGGTTTCCGGGTCAGGTGTTCGTGATGCTGGGTAGCGTCGACGATCCTGAGCGCATCAAGCCGCCGATCATGGAGATCTTCACCAGGGACCGCATCTCCTGGACCAAGGCGCTCGACGTGCCGCAGTATCCCGCCCGGCCCGACGCAGCTCCCGGATCCCCGGAGGAATCCGCACCTGGCGGCTGCGGCTGATTTTCCTGGACGGTAACGCCGGCCGTGGCCGCAGACACCTGATCGGGCACAGGTGAGTACCGGTTGCATGACCGGCTCTGGTCCCCGCAGGAAGGTGATGGCCTGCTGAAGCCTGGCGGACCAGCGCCAGAAGAAGCCATCATGCGGCGGTCTCCTGCGGACCTTTCCGCACGAGGCCGCCGCAGCTCTTCCGCTATCGACCCTGAACCTCCGCCCGGCCGAGCCGGGCATCCGTCGTGTTCGCGACCAACGAACGAGGTGAATGACCTCGTACACGCCAGGTGGGCACACGCTGCGGCAGCTGCCGCAAGCTCTGACGCACGTCAACGCACAGCTCACAAGACAGCACGGCGGTCTGCGGCCATTGCTCGGGACACCGCGCGCTGCCGCGTCCCTGCATCCAGACCACACCCAGCGCAGGCAACGCGCGCGCCAACACCGGAGGACTCGTGGCAACCCCCCAGCTACCTCGCGAACGGATGAACACGCTCGCCCTGATCGTCCTGGCCGCGAACCAGCTCATCATCGCCATCGACTACAACATCGTCTACGTCGCACTCCCCTCGCTGGCATCGGACCTGCACTTCACTTCCGCGTCCGTCCAATGGGTGGTCTCCGCCTACGCCTTGGCCTTCGGCGGCTTTCTCCTCCTGGGCGGCCGTGCTGCCGACCTGCTGGCTCGACGCGCCGTCCTCCTGACGGCCCTCGGCCTCTACGCCGCTGGCTCCCTCCTGGGCGGCCTCGCACCCAGCCAGCCCCTGCTCATCGCAGCCCGCGTCGTGCAGGGGCTCGGCGGGGCGCTCCTCTTTCCCGTCACCCTCGCGCTCATCAACGCGATCTTCCCCGAAGGCGCCGCCCGCAACCGCGCCCTGACCGTCTGGAGCGGGGCGGGAGCAGCCGGAGGCGCCATCGGGGCACTCCTGGGAGGCTTGCTGACCAGCTCCCTCGGGTGGCGCTCCACGTTCTTCGTCGTCGTCCCCTTCGCCCTGGCCGTGGGCCTGCTCGCCCTGCCCGCGCTCGCCGACACCCGGAAACACACACGCACCAGCCCACGCGGGGCGTCGCGCGCGTGGAGCCAGTACGACATCCCCGGCAGCGCCACCGCCACGCTGGGGTCGCTGTCCCTGGTCTTCGCCCTCGTTGAAGGTCCGCAGCAGGGCTGGTCATCACCGGTGACCCTGACGGCGTTCGTGATCGCCGCTCTCTCGCTGGCGCTGTTCCTGCGCATCGAGGCGCGAGCGGCCCACCCCCTCATGCCACTGACGATGTTCCGCAACCGCAACCTCACGACCGGTGCCCTGCTGACGGGGGTGCACTTCGCCGGCTTCGGTGGTCAGTTCTTCCTCGTCACCACCTGGCTGCAGGGCGTGCACGGCTTCACCGCCGTGCAGGCCGGTCTGGCGTTCGTCCCCTTGTCCCTCGCCATCGTGGTCGGAACCAGTCTCGGCGGCCGCCTGGTCGCCCGGATCGGAGCGCAGCGAACGGCGTTCACGGGGCTGATCGCCGGCACCGCGGCGATGGGAGCGCTTGCCCTGCTGCTGCGCGCCGACCAGGCCTACGTCATGGTGCTGCTGCCCCTGAGCTTGCTCTCCGGCCTGGGGATGGGCACCGCCTGGACGGCTCAGTGGGTCATCGCCTCCACCGGCGTCCCCGCCGAGCAGCAGGGGGTCGCCAGTGGGGTCGCCAGCACCTCCCAGCAGGTGGGTGGATCCATCGGCCTCGCTGTCCTGATCGCCGTCAGCGCCGCCGTCACGCACGGTGTTGCCGGACCGGTCCAAGCCGAGGTCGTCACGACCGGACTGCGGTGGGCTTTCGCGTCTGCAGCGCTCCTCCTGGCTGGCGGAGCGGTGATCGCGCTGCTTGCCTCCCGGCGACCCGTCGGCTCCACCCTCGTCCCGGCAGCCATACCAGTCCCCGCCCCCGCCGGTACCCCTGCCCCTGTCGCCGCTGGCGCCGACGAGGGCGACGCGGGCTCAGTCACCGCGCGCTGAGTCATGCCGCCTCCGCAGGGCACCCGGCCTGAAGGCTGGTGCCAGTCCGCTTGCGCCCCTCGCGGCACCCTGCGCGTCGTCCAGGTGTGGGGCTGCGGCGGACGTCGCGCGAGCTCTAGGCCGACAGGAGCCGGACCCCGGCCCGCATGCGGGAGGGGCACGCGTGAGCGCAACGCCTGCCTGAGCTGCAAGCTCGGGGTGCGGACGACGTGGTGTCAGCCTGGAGTCCCGCTCCCGCTTGGAGCGGTACGGGCGCGGCGGGGCGGCGCTGCAGCGGGTTGACCCAGCAGGGCGCGTGTTGCCGCGCTCGGCAACCAGGACTCCACTTCCTGCGACCTTCAGCCGATCGACGCCAATCGTGCTGGCGCTGTGCCTACTGGCGCGCCCGCGGCCGAGCCGGCGCGGGCGGGGGTGGTGGCACGGCGGCGCCGACGCGCTCGCCGCGTTGAAGCGGGTCCAAGGTGACCCGTTGCACGACCTCTGGCGCGACTCCGTGCACGACACGGCAGGCGTGCGTGGGACTTTTGCCATGTCAGCCGCCCGATGGGACGCTGAGCCCGGCCCGCGCCGGCGCGTGGCCTCGCTGGGCACGAGCGGCGAGCAACCGGCGTTGGTCGTCACCACCGCGGCGGGACGCCAGTGCCCGCGGCCAGCGGCGAGGTGGTGGGGGAACAGACCAGAGTGATCGGCCGAGAACGTGAGCTGGCGGAGCTGCGTGAGCTGCTCGAGCTCGTCATGGCCGCCGGGAGCGGTCGCGCGGTGGTGGTCGAAGGTGAGCCCGGCATCGGCAAGAGCGCGCTGGTCGCCGCTCTGACCGGCGTGGCTGTCGCGGCGGGCTTCCAGCCGTTGCGGTGCGCGGGCTTCCAGCGCCAGGCTCTGGTGGGTTTCGCCGCGCTGCACGAGCTGGTGCATCCGGTGCTGGACCGGGTCCCCGCGCTGCCCCCTCGCCAGCGGGCGGCGTTGTTGACCGCCTTCGGCCTGCAAGAGGGACCCGCGCCGGACCGGCTGCTCATCGCCCTTGCGGTGCTGGGGCTGCTGGAGGAGGTGGCCGCCACTCGGCCGCTGCTGCTCGTCGTGGAGGACGCCCAGTGGTTGGACGTCTCCAGCGCGGGGGTGGTGGGTTTCGTCGCCCGGCGACTGCACACGGCCCCGATCGCCCTGGTGGCCACCACCCGCACCACCAGCGGCGGCGAGGTCGCCCTCGAGCGCACCCGCGAGGTGCTGAACCTCGGCGGTGCCGAGCACCTGCACGTGCCGCCGCTGTCGGCCGAGCACTCCGAGCGGCTCCTGAGCACCCTGGACACGCCGCCCGCCGTCTTGACCCGCGCCGTGCGGCAACGGGTGCTCGAGGAGGCGGGCGGGAACCCGCTGGCGCTGCGCGAGTTCGTTCACGCTCAGCGCGCCCGCGGCGGGGACGAGGCGGTGCCCCTGGGTGTGCCGCTGCCCACCACCCGCCGCCTGGAGGCGGCGTACCTCGCCGAGGTGGCCGACCTGCCAGCCGCCAGCGGTACCTTGCTGCTGTTGGCCGCCGCCGGTGAGGAGCTCACCCTGCCGGAGCTGCTCGCGGCCGGACACGAGCTGGGGCTGACGCCCCAGGACTTGATCCCGCTGGAGCGGACGGACCTGGTGAGCGTCGTGGCGGACCGGCTGCAGCTGCGCCACCCCCTGCTGCGCTCGGCCATCTACGGCGCGGCGTCCTCGATCGAGCGCATCGAGGCGCACCGGGTGCTCGCCGGAGCCGTGCGCGACGGCAGCCGGGCCGCCTGCCACCGGGCCGCGGCCACCGTGGAGCCCGACGAGTCCGTGGCCGCCGAGCTGGAAGCCGCCGCCACCCGGGGAGCGCAGCGCGGGGCGCGGGCCGAAGCGGCCGCCGCCTTGCGCCGAGCCAGCGAGCTGTCGGTGCAGGGGGAGGACCAAGCGCGACGCATGGTGCAGGCAGCCGAGCTGGCCCGCCAGGCCGGCAGCCTGGCCCAGGCCGAGCAGATCCTCACCGAGATGCTGACCCTGCCCATGTCGCCGCAGCACCGCGCCGAGCGGACGCACGTGCGGCGCCTGCTGGGGTACTACCAGGGCGAAGACCACAGCGACCCCAGCGACGAGCTCGCCTACGCGCGGGAGCTCGCCGGGCCCTCCGGCACCGAACACCCCGAGGAGCGCATCACCATCCTGACCACCGTGGCGTTCGGCGTCATCCACCACTACAGCGGTGACCTCGCCGTAGACGAAGCGGTGCGGCGTCGCGTGCACGACGAGCTGGCCGCGGTGAAGCCGCCGAGCTGGAGCGGTCCGCAGCAGCTGGGGCTGGCGGTGCTCGACCCGCTGGCGCACGCGGCAGCAGTGCGGCCCGCGCTGCCCCGGATCCTGCAGCAGCCGCCGCCGGTGTTCTTCTTCCTGCTCTCCGTCGCGATGACGGCGGAACTCCTGCAGGACCTGCCCACGGCACGTCGGGCGTGGATCATGGCCGCCGAGGCGTTCCAGCGCGCGGGCTCCTCCAGCGACGTCGTCCGGGCGTTGGACGCGCTGGCCGTCCTGCACGTCATCGCCGGGGACCTGTCCGAGGCGCTGGCCACGGCGGAGCAGGCCCGGCGCACGGCCCTGGACCTCGAGTTCCCGCTGGTCGCGGCGTCCGCGGAGGCCACCGCGGCCCAGGTGCACGTGTGGACCGGGCATCCGACGCTGGCGACCGAGGCGCTGGGGCGCAGTCGGGCGCTGCTCACCGGAGCCCGGATCCCGAACGTGACGGCGGGCATAGCCTGGGCGGCCGGGTCGCTAGCGCTGCACGAGGGGCGTCCCCTCGATGCCGTGGCTGAACTGCGCGGGGTCGTCGTGGATCGCGCCTACGCGCAGTGGGCGGTGGCGGATCTGACCGAGGCCGCCGTGCGTGCGGGCGAACCGGAATCGGCTCGCGAACTCCTCGCGGACGCCGAGGAGGCCGCTCGCGAGCTCGGCTCGCCGCACCTGCAGATGCTGGTGCACCGCAGCCGGGCCCTACTGGCCGACGGGGGCGAGGCGGAGGGGCATTACGAGGCCGCGCTCGCCGCGGGCGCCCACAGCGACGCCCCCCTGGAACTGGCCCGCACCCACCTGCTCTACGGCGAGTGGTTGCGCCGGGCGCGACGGGTGCTGGAGGCGCGCGAGCACCTGACCGTCGCGCTCGAGGCGCTGCACGCGGCCGGTGCCGGGGCAGGTCCCCTGGCCCTGCGGGCCTCGGCCGAGCTCGCGGCCGCCGGCGCCGTCCCCGCGAGCCGTCCGGCCCCGCCAACCGCACCCTCGTCGCCCACCGCCTCGTCGCTGACCGCGCAGGAGCTGCAGATCGCCCGGCTGGCGGCGCAGGGATTGACGAACAAGGAGATCGCCGACCGGATCTACCTCTCACACCGCACCGTGTCCACGCACCTCTACAAGGTGTTCCCCAAGCTCGGCATCACCAACCGCCGTCAGTTGCGCGAGGTGCTGCTCGGTGATGGTTCCTCTGCCTCGAGGTGACGGTGAGTCCCGGGCAGGCTCCCTGTGGGCGAGTCCTCACGGGTGCCCCAGGGAAGAGGCGCGTGCGGGGACTGGCCCCTCGCTGGACTGCGTCCCGGTGCGCGATCCAGCGCGGGGCGGCGCTGACGGGCTCGAGGAGGAGCCGTCCGCCGGACCGCCTTCGGGTGCGCGGCCGCCGGATGGTTGGGTTCGAAACGTCGTCCACGCTGGAAGGGTCCCGGCGTCGCCCCCAGCGAGCTCGGATCCTCGCCGGATGCCGGCCCCAGCTCGATCCCGACCGCTGCTCCCGCTGCGCGCCCAGCAGGTGAACTCGACGGCGGTCGCACCCGTCACGACGCGGTCGGTCATCACTACCAAGAGCACGCGGTCCCCCCCATCGGTCGACCACCCCGTACAGCGACGGGCGTTCTCCACCGCCGCGGTGATCGTGGTGGGCCAGCCACCCGACCGCTCCGCCCACGCCGGGGAGAGATCGGCTCGATCGCCCGCACCTTTCCACCGCAGGGTCCGTGGCGGCTTTCCGAGGACCTCCCGCCCTGCACGCGCTACCGGGTCGCTTCCGCCAGCAGGCCGCCTGCGAGCCTTCCGCACCATCGTCGACGGCGTCCGCGCTCCGGCCTGCGCTTCGACGCACTCCCGGACCCCGGGTGGACCCGGCACGGGCGTGCCGGAACCGTCGCCCTCATGGTCGACGGTCTCGCGACACAACTCTTGGCGTCGGCGTGCGGTCGAGGAGGCGTGCTGCGGCCGGTCGATCTCCGTCGGCGGCTCGTCGGGGCCCGGTCGGTGTGGGCCACGACCCCGCCCGCACTCGGCCGCTGCGGCGCGCCGCAGCGGCCGAGTGCGGGCGTCGGACTCGCACGGACGCGGTGGCGCGGAGCGACCTCACCGCCGAGCGCCCAGCCCCTCGGCGAAGGCGGCTCGCCCTCACCCCTGCAGGAGGAGATCGAGGGTAGGCAGAGGCCCCCCGGGGAACTGCTGCAGGCGGCCGCCGACCGCGAGCGGGCCGAGGTCGACGGGCGCCCAGCCCGCCGCGTGGACCAGGGTCGCCACCTCCCGGTTCGCACCGGGGTGATCCCCGGAGAGGAACACCACGCGCCGTCCGGCGCCCGTGCGCGGCTCAGCGGCGAGCGCCGCGGGAGCGAGGGTGTTGAACGCCTTGACCAGCCGGGCGCCGGCGACCAGGTCCTGCACCACCTCGCTGGAGGTGCGTCCGCCGAGGTCAGCGACGCGGAAGTCGGGCGGTTCCAGGGGGTTGGTCGTGTCGACCACGATGCGGTCCCGCCAGTCGGCGACGCCGGCCGCGTCCACCGCCGCCGGCACCTGGCTCCATGGGACGGCCAGCACCACGGTGTCGGCGGCCCCCGCCTCGGCGACGGTGCCGGGGTGCAGGTTCGACCCCAGCTCCGACGCCAGCTGCGCCAGCGACTGCGGGCCCCGGCTGTTGCTGATGACGACCTCCTGGCCGGCGGCGGTGAAGCGGGCCGCCAAGGCCTGCCCGATCGCGCCGGCACCGATGATGCCCCAGCTCATCGAACGTCTCCCTCGATCCCTGTTCTGGTTGTGGTTGCGGTGGTGCGGGTCACGGCTGCGAGGGGCGGCGGTCCGTCCAGTCGAAGACGATCCGTCGTTCGGCGATGCGCCAGCCCTCCGCGGTCCGTTCGAAGGTGTCCAGGTAGCGGATGGCCATGGTCAGCAGCACGCGCTGCCCGTCCTGCCGGAGCAGGTGGTGGGCCATGCAGTACGTCTCGGCGCTCGCTGAGCCGCCGGCGACGTCGATGTCGCTCTGGCCGTTGAAGTAGGTGGTGGCCTCGTACTGCGCAATCAGACCGGCGAACGTCGCGGCGAGCGCCTCGCGGCCGTGGACGGTCTGCACCGGGTCGGCCTGCGCGGGGTCGCTCTCGAAGAGCAGCACCCGAGCGTCCTCGCTGAACACCGCTGCCTGCCGGGTCGGGTCGCGCCGATCGGCGTGGTGGGCGTAAGCGTTGATGAGGCGCTGGATCGCCTCGCGGTCGGAACGGACGTCGGGGTCGCTCTGGATGGTGCTCACGCCGGCTCCTCGGTGCGGGTTCGGAAAGGGGGAAGGTCGTTGCTGCGAGGCCAGGAAGGCGGGGAAGTCGTGAACCCCCGGGTGCAGCCGCCGGGTGAGCGGTCGGTCCGCGCGGTAGGCGGGAAAGCGTGCCAGCCAAGCGAACATCGCCCGGAAGTCCTCGTCGGCCACGGCCTCGACCGGGGTCGGCTCGAACCGCCCGGCGAGCCCGTACCGGCGACCCAGGTGCTCGGCGATCTGCTCGGCGCTCAGCTCATCACCGGCGACCTCGACGGCACCGGCCCCCGCCAGATCCGGGCGGACGAGCAGGGCGGCCGAGACGGCGCCGACGTCCAGGGCCGAGATCAGCTGCAGGGGCGTGTGCGGGCGCAGCGGTGCCCGTAGCACCAGGTCGTCCCCCTCGCGCACGGGGGCCATCGACTGCAGGAAGTTCTCCATGAAGAACACCGGGCGGACCACCACCGCTGGCACGCCGCTGGCGCGCAGGTGCTCCTCGACGGCCCACTTGCTCTCGAAGTGGGGGACGCCGGAGCAGCGTTCGGCGCCTCCGACGGAGCTGTACACCAGGTGCGGGACCCGTGCGGCGGCGGCCGCGTCGACGACGGCCCGCCCCTGCACCACCTCCCCGGCGGGGCCGCGGGCGGCGAAGACGGTCATGACGAACAACGCGCTGACGCCGCTGAAGGCCTCGTGCAGGCTCACCGGGTCGTCGGTGTCGGCGTGCGCCACGCGCACGCCCGGCAGTTCCGCCAGGGCGGCGGCCGCCATGGGGCGGCGCATGAGGGCGCGCACCGGCACGCCCGCTCCCGAGAGCGCCCGGACCACCGCAGAACCCTGTTGCCCGCTCGCCCCGAGGACACCGACCTCACCTCGCTGCTCCCTCACCCCGGTACCAGCATCGTGTAGACGTCGGTGATCAGGCCCTTCTCGACGATGGCGATGTCCGCACCGCGCACCACCGGGTCCTGGCCCTCGGGACCGAACTGCCAGGCCAGGTACCCCAGGTCCTGCACGACGTGGACCGGCCCGCCGGGGCTGAAGACGAAGCCCGGCGATTCGTCGAGCAGCCGTTGGGCCTTCTCGTGGAGGGCCTGGTGACCCACCACCGTCTCGTCCGGGTCGGCGAACCTGACGCCGGGCACGTAGACGCGCTCGATGGCCGCCCACCGCCGTTCGGGGTCCCGCTCGGCGAAGACCTCCAGGAGGTTGGCGTGCATGAGTTCCTCGACCGTCACCGGTGCTCCTCCGCTGCTCGTCCAGCCACCAGCGTCCAGACAACGCGCTGGGGGACGACCACCACCGTGCCCCGGACGAGGGCGAGTCACATCCGTCACGTGACTGCAGGCGCGGTGGGCGAGACGCCGGATCGTTGCGCCGGGCCCACCGGGATGGCACCCTGACGCGGGCTCGTGGCGGTGGTCGACTCCACCGGGCATGAGCCGCGGGGCCGACGCGGGGTCGTCGCCCCGGTGGGTCCCCGTCGTGATCTCCACGCTCGGGCGCAGGCGCAGGGGTGGGCAGTGATCGGGCGCGAGCGGGAACTGGCTCGGCTGCGTGAGCTGCTCGGTTCGGTCGCGACCTCCGGTGCCGGCGAGGTGGTCGTGGTCGAGGGCGAGGCCGGCATCGGCAAGACGACCCTGGTCGCCGTCCTCACCGACGCGGCTGCCGCGGCGGGCTTCCAGACGCTGCGGTGCTCCGGTTTCCAGCGCGGTGCCCTGGCAGGTTTCGCCGCGCTGCACGAGCTGGTGCACCCGGTGCTGGACCGGGTCTTCGCGCTGCCCCCTCGCCAGCGTGCGGCGCTGCTGACCGCGCTGGGCCTGCAGGAGGGTCCCGCGCCCGACCGGCTGCTCATCGCCCTGGCGGTGCTGGGGCTGGTGGAGGAGGTGGCCGCCACCCGGCCGCTGCTGCTCGTCGTGGAAGACGCCCAGTGGTTGGACGTCTCCAGCGCCGAGGTCATCGGTTTCGTCGCCCGCCGCTTGGGCGTCGCCCGGGCCCTGCTGCTCGCCAGCGCCCGCACCGACCGCGGCGAGGCTTCCTCGCCGGAGAGCGGCAGCGAGGTCCTGGAGTCCGCGGCGACCGTGAGGGTGCTGCTGCAGCCGTTGTCCCGGCACCATTCCGAGGAACTGCTGGACGCCGTGGAGGCCGCCGTCGCGCGTGCTCCCGGTGCCGCGGCGCCGTCGCCCCTCACGGCCGAGGCGCGCCGACGCGTCCTGGACGAGGCCGGCGGCAACCCCCTCGCGCTGCGTGAGCTGACAGCCGCCCTGCGCGCCCGCGACACGGGCCAGCGTCTCCCCGCCACGGCACCGCTACCGACCACCCGCCGCCTAGAGGCCGCCTTCCTCGGCGAGGTGGCCGATCTGCCGGCCGCCAGCCGCACGCTGCTGCTGCTGGCGGCCGCCGGGGAGGGCGAACGCCTGTCGGAGCTGCTGGACGCCGGTCAGCGGCTCGGTGTGCTCATCCAGGACCTCACACCGCTCGAGCGGGCCGACCTGGTGAGCGTCGTGCGGGACCGGTTGAGGTTGCGCCACCCCCTGCTGCGCTCAGCCGTCTACGGCGCGGTCTCCTCCCTCGAGCGAGCCGAGGCGCACCGGGCCCTGGCCGCGACCACCGGCGACAGCGGTCGTGCCGCCTGGCACCGGGCCGCGGCCACGGTGGCGCCCGACGAGTCCGTGGCCGCCGAGCTCGAGACCGCGGCCGCGCAGGCGGCCGGGCGCGGGGCGCGAGCCGAGGCGGCCACCGCCCTGCACCGGGCCGCTGAGCTGTCTCCGGTGGTGGACGAGCGGGTGAGGCTTCTGGTGCAGGCGGCGGAGCTGGCCCGCCAGGCGGGCAACCTGGCCCAGGCCGATCAGGTCCTCGCCGAGGCGGCAGCATTGCCGATGTCGCCGCGGCGCCGCTTCGAGTGGGCGCAGTCCCGGGCGCTGGTGAGCACCTACCTGGGCCGGGAGCACAGCAGCACCGCCGACCAGCTCGCGTACGCCCAAGCGCTGGGGGGAGCCAGTGGTGCTGAGCATCCCGAGCAGCGCGCTGCAGTCCTCGTGGCCGCGGCGTTCCACGCCAGCAACCACGTCAACTCCGACACCAGCAGCGAGGTGGCGCTGCGCCGGGCCGTGCACGACCAGTTGGCTGCGATCGACCTGGGGCGTCGGGACGCCGCTCAGCAGCTGGGGCTGGCAGTGCTCGACCCGCTGGCGCACGCAGGGTTGGTCCGCCCCACCCTGCCGGCAATGCTCTCCCGCGCACCCGGTGACTCCCTGCTGTCCCTGCTCACCCTCGCCCAGGCGGCCGAGCTGCTGCAAGACCTGCCGACGGCGCGCCGTGCCCGCGCGCTGGCGGCCGAGGAGCTGCAGCGCCTGGGCTCACCGAGCGATGTCGTCCACGCGCTGAGTGGCCTGGCCCTCCTGGAGGTGATCGCCGGGCAGCTGCCCGACGCCCTCCAGCACGCCGAGCAGGCACGGCGCACGGCCCTCGATCTCGGTCTGCCGCTGGTCGCGGCGCTGGCCGGGGCCAGCACCGTCCAGGTGTACCTGTGGACCGGCCGCCGCCCGGAGGCGGCTACCGTGCTGCAGTCCAGCCGTGCGCTGTTGGCGGGCGCGGGCGTCGAACGCGTCCCCGCTGGCCTGGCCTGGGCCTCGGGCCTGCTGGCGATGGACCAGCGCCGCTACTCCGATGCCCTCACCGACCTGCACGGCACCTCCAGGCACCCGGTCTTCGAGCAGTGGGCGATCGCGGACCTCACCGAGGCAGCGGTGCGCAGCGGAGAGCCGGAGGTCGCCCACCCGGTCCTTGCCCGGGTCGGCCGGGCCGCCGAGGTGCTGGGTTCGGCGCACCTGAGCGCCCTGGTCCATCGCAGCCGCGCCCTGTTGGCCGACGGGCACGAGGCGGAAGAGCATTACCGGGCGTCACTGGCCGCCGGCGAGACGGGCGGCGTCCTGCTGGAGCAGGCCCGCACCCAGCTGATCTACGGTGAGTGGCTGCGCCGTGCACGGAGGGTACTGGAGGCCCGTGAGCAGCTAAGCGCGGCGCTGCGCACCTTCGAGGCCGCGGGCGTCGGGGCCGGTTCGCTGGCGCAGCGCGCTGGTGCCGAGCTGCGCGCGGCGGGCAGCGTGCCTGCGACCCGCCCAGCGCCCGAACGTCCGCTGGCGTCGCTCACCTCGATGCTGACCGCGCAGGAACTGCAGATCGTGCGGCTGGCCGCGCAGGGGCTGACGAACAAGGAGATCGCCGATCGGGTCTACCTCTCGCATCGCACCGTAGGCAGTCACCTGTACCGCGTCTTCCCCAAGCTCGGCGTCGCCAACCGACACCAGCTGCGCGAAATCCTGGAGCGTACGGACCTTGCGCTGCCCAATCGGTGAGGCCGGTCACCGCTGGTCGTGCGCCTGAGATCACGCGCAGATCGCGGGATGACCGTGAAGTCATCGAAGGGGGCTGCGGTGCCGACGGTTACGGCATAGCGTGCCGGGATGCCTTCTGGACAGTCACTGGGGTGGGACCCCCACCAGCAAGAGCTCTGGGGAGTGATCGCACCAGGCCGCGACCCTGAGGACCAGCGGCGCACCTTCGAGCTCACGCGTGACGAGAGCTCCATCACCTGGGGGATGGACACCGGTCGTCTTGACTGTGAGTACGAGGTGAGCGTGACGCGCTACCCCAGGGTGATGTTCGACTTCACCTTGTTGGACGACAGCGCCCCAGACAGCTGGCTGGAGCTGGTTGAGGTGAGTAAGGCCAGTGGCACCTCCATCGGTCTCAACGCCGTCGATGGAGCTGCAGTGGGTTCGGGGGGAGTCGGGGTGGAGCTTGAAGACGACCTGGGCACGTTGTACAGCGCTGCCACGAACCACGTCGGGTCGGACTACGGGTTGATCTTTCGTCCGCGTCCACCGGCGGCAGCAAGTGAGTTGCGCATCTCGGTCGTTCAGGGTGAGCGGGTGCTCGCGCGGTACGTCGCTGACCTCACTCGTCCCCAACCGGTCCGCTCTGGCCTGGAAGCCACGCCCTGAGCGCGCACCACCCGAGCAGCGCGCGGATCGCGGGATGACCGTGCGTTCCGCACTATGGCTCGACCAGACGTAGGGGCAGACCCCCGTGCGGTCAGGCTGCGGGAGACATGAGGTCAGGTAGGTGCTCGGCGACCCAAGCGGTGAGCTCGGGATTGGTGCTGGGCCAGCGTCGGCGTAGTCGCTGAATCTCGGCGGCAGCATCGAGGTGCTCGCGGTGCCGCCACAGGAAGTCCAGCAGCTCCAAACCCCACGGAGGATCCAGCAGCGGTCCAGACCGGCCATCGACGCGGGCAGGAGTGTGCTTCGACTTCACCACCAGCTTCAGCGCACCCACCGCGGCCGGAACATCGTCTGCTGTGCCGTAGCGGGCGATGAGGTCCGTGGCGAACCGGCGCGCGGGCAGTGATCGCTCGAGAAGGAGCCGCTCCCACACCGCCCTGGCCACCGCCGGCCCACCCCGCAGGACGAGGTGGTGCATCGCACCCAGACGCACTTCCAGGCTCGCCGAGTGGCTCAGCTGCTCCAGCGCCTGCTGCACCGTCACCGTGCTGGGGCAGCGTCCGAGCACGTCGACCGCGTCGCTGGTCACGATCGCAGCGCTGGCGCCCTTCTTGGCGTCGTGACTCAAGGCGACCTCGGCCACGACAGCGGCAGTGGTCTCGCTCAACGGGCCCGGTAGCACCGTGAGGATCTTCAGGACCGGCCAATGCAGGTCGCGGCAGGGGCTGGCCAGCAGCTCGGTGAGCACCTGCTGATCCAGGGGCGGAACAGGCCAGAACTGGGCGTCGAACCAGCGCGCGACCGGGGTCACCGCATCCTCGACGGCGTTGACGAGGTTGGCGACGTACTCCGGTGCCCGGGTGCGGGCCGGGGCGGTCGCCAGTGCTGCGCGCAGCTGATCGAGGGCGACGTGCAGCACCTGCTGGCACAGGGCTTCGTCGGGGGTGTTGCGCAAGGCGAAGACGCAGGTGTAGGCCGCGTTGCGGCGAAGCTGCAGCGAGGCGGCGGGGTTGGTGACGATGTCCAGCAGTTGCTGCACGATGCGCGGTCCGCCGATCGCGAACATCGTCGGGGAGCTCGTGAAGCTGTAGGGGTTGGGGTCTGGACCGCCGATCAGCTGCTGCAGCCAGATGTCGCTGACGGTCTCGATGACGTCCAACGGCCGGGCGAGCAGTACCTGCACTCCGGCGTCCGCCAGCCGCAGGCTGGGGCGGATCACGGCGACCGGACGATGGTGGTGATCGACCTCCACGCAGAAGAGCGCCGTCTGTCCCTGGACGTGGGCCTCAGTGCGGCGCAGCACCTCTTCATCGGCGTCGAGGGCGGCGGCGGCCAGCTCTGCGTCGTCGGCAGCGACGGTGATCTTCACTCGGGACGGGAGGTGGTCGCCCATCAGGGATGCGACCCACTCCTCCGGCCACTGCAATGCCTGCTGCAGTGCCTGCTGCTGCTGTTCCGGAGAGGTCTCAGACTCCGCGCTCATGGCCTCACACCTTCTTCATCAGCACCTGACTGCCCGCCGCGGAACGACGGACACACCAACCACCATGCCGCATCCACCTTCGCTACCAAGTGCCGTTCACAGCGCATCACTCGCTCGCTCTTCACCGTGATCGCGTCGGCGCCGACAGCTCAGGAGCGCGCACCACGCGGGATGACCGGACATTCCCCGTGCTGGTCCAGGCGCCCTTCCCCCAGCCGGAGGACGGCTGACACGGTGGAGGGGTGAGCGTGCACAGCGAGGACTCCTTCCGATCCCAGCCTTTGAACGGCCTCCCGCTGCCGGCCTCGACCGCGGCCGCCGTGGAGTCGTTGCTGTCTCCGCGCGGGCGTCCTACCCGAGGTCCGGGCGAGCGGGGCCGGCTGGGGCACTTCGAGCCGATCCCGGAAGAAGCCGCAGCTGAGTGGCTGGGCTTCGCCCCGCCCACCTTGCCCAGCCTGAGCGGGTCCGGGTTCCGTCGGCACTTCGCACGCCAAGGTGGGCGCGACCTCGTCGCGCGGGCGGACCTGACTCGTGGCGAGAGTGCCGCGGTCTACGTCTTCTACTTGCCGGCGGGCTCGGCGTGGCGGGAGGAGACGAGGTTCGCCGAAACGCGCCGGGAGGGTCTGACGTTCTTGTGGCTGCGGGCGGGGTACGGGGTGCCCTGGCCTGAGGAGGAAGGAGGACCGGTGGGAGTGGAGGAGACCGCGACCATTGGTCGTGACCCTGCCAGTGGTGACTTCCTCACGCTGACGGTGAGCAGTACCCGGGTCGGGGTCCAGTACCAGCGAGGGGTGACTCGCCTGGCGTGGTCGTACCGTTCCCAGGACGCCGACTTCAACGTCACGGTGATGAGTGGGCGCTCACCGCGGGCGTCGGTGGAGATGCTGGTGAGCGACCGCGGCGCGCTCTACCTGGGCTGAGACATGCTCCCTGCGTGAGGAGCTGTCGCATCACCGGTCACCGGAACCCGCCCGAATTGCGGGATGACCGTGCGGTCGATGCCGCTGCTGGCACGCTGACAGCGTGGACGAGGCGATCATCTACGACGACCAGCCCCCGCCGTTGGGACAGCACTGGCGGGTAACCGTCAAGGCCCAGCTGACGGTGCACGGGGTGCACGGGCGGACACAGGCGCAAGGTCATCCGGCTCCGCGCACCGTGGTGCAGGTCGCCGATCAGCGGGGCGTGGATGCGGCGGTGACCGCACAGGTCCAGGAGGGACACCACTTCGCCATCCACGTCGAGTTCCAGGACCCGCAGGTGCCCGCGTGGGATGAGCCGATGCATCCTGCGCTGCGCCGGAGGCTGGAGAAGCAGCGCACGGTTCACTCGACCTACCTGCAGACCGGAAGATCGCACGTGGTGCAGTCGGGGTTGAACGTCCGGGTGGACTCCGGCGTCGATGCCCGGCTGGGCTGGGTCCTGCCCTCCCCGCGGCCTGGGGTCGCCTTCATGGGCACCCTGGCTGCCTTCGCGGGCTGGCACCTGCTGGTGCTTACGGGTGCACCGGGCACCTTCAGCTTGCAGGCGCCGGCGTGGTGGGGGTACGTGGATCGGTCACCGGAGCAGGTCGCACCGGGGCAGGCCCAGCCGGCGGACGGCGCCCTGGTTGTCTCGGTGACCTTTCAGGTGCCATGACCTGGCGCGCCGGAGGTGTGGTGACCGGATGGCGGGATGACCGCGCGTTCGGCAAGGCATCGAAGCTAGGAGCGGCGACGGAGCCCGCGGGCTATGCCGGCTTGGTAGCGGTACAGCAGTGCCTCGCCGAGGGACAAGGCCAGGGAAAGGCCGAAGACGACGGCCGCGGTCGTCAAGCTGCCAGCCCAGGCGCCGGTGAAGAGGCGGTGTGCTGGCAGAGCAAGAGTAGCGAGCAGGAATGCGAGGGGCACCGCGAGGCGCAGAGTCAGCCGAGCGTTGCTCGGCTGTTCTCGCTGGGTGCGCGTCCTCATGGAGTAAGGCTAAGGCTCGCTGAGACCATCATGATTGCTTTCGAGCATGAGATGCAGGTGCATGGCCCGATCGCGCGGACGGCGGGATGACCGGAAGGTTGTCTACAGCGGTGCGGGGACGCGTAGTTCGGGCCGTGCGTTTGTGCAAGGCTCCGAAGATGGCGGACTTCCCCTGGTCACGTGCGTCGGTCGTCCATGCCCTGGGCGAGCGGGTCCTCACCGAGGGGGCGGTGACCAGAGGATTCACCGGCATCGACGTCCGGCCGGCGCTAACAGGAGAGCTCCTGCACCTCGACGCCGTCCACGAGCACGTGGTCGTCGTCCTGCGGTGGCAGCAGGACCCCGGCATCTACGCCATCGCTATCCCCCTGCTCCCTGCGGGAGCCTATGGCGACGCGGGGCTGCCGCCGGGTATGAGCACTGGACTGCCCGTCACCTCGTTGCCGGAGTGGGTCGAGGAGGTGGCCTTGTGGCTGATGGAGGAGTTCGATACCGGACTGGTGCGCCGCGCGACCCGCATCCAGGTTGGTGACCTCATCTTCCTCACCGCCGACGGCGGGGCCGCTGACGTCGCACCTGAGGGGTACTACGTCAGCACTCTCCACCTCGGGCCTGGCGGCGGGAGAGGTGAGCACCTCGCCGACGTCGGCCTCGACGTCAGCACCGCCCGGCGCATCCTGAGCAGTGGACGCCTGCTCACCTGGCTCCACGCCTACGTCGACAACGGCCGCGGTGAGCCCTTCATCGGTCATGCCGTCGTAGCCCGTGCACCCGCTGACCCGGGCGGCAACGGGACGCAACCAGCGCGGCTGGAGGTCTTGGAGATCGTCCCCGGTACCCCGGGCACGGTCGCTGCCGCGTTGGTCTACCATGCCGTCCGCGATGCCATCGAGAGCGGCGCGGAGACCGTCTCCAGCACTCTCGACGATCCCGCCTTGGAGAAGGTCGGCTTCCGCCGTCACGGGAGCGGGTACCTGTCGTTGTCGTGGCGTGACGTTCAGATCCCTGACCTTCGCCGCTGACCTGTGCTGCAGCGGTGCTTGAGTTCGCTCATCGGTAGACCTTGGCCTCGCCGATCGCTGACGTCCGCCCGGATCGCGGGATATCCGTGGGGTCACCCAGCCGGCTCATCATGGCCCGACGATGAAGAAGTTCGCGTGGCAGTCCAGGATCATGAGGGGGCGATCTGGATGCTGTGGCTGGTGCCGGCGGCGCTCTTTTCGGGCCTCTCCGGCTGGATGCAGGCTCGGCCCGCTCCAGAGCGCGCCTCGTGGGAGAGGGACCCAAGCCAGCGCGGCTGGCCCAGAGTCTTCGACGTCGCAGCGTTGGTGTTCATCGCCATGGCCGGGGTCGCATCGTCTGATTCGACGCTGCCCTTCTGGGCTCGGCTGGCGATCATCCTGGTGGTCGCGGTTGTGCCGTATCAGGTGGTCACCACGGTCGTGAGGCGCAGAGGTGACAAGTCGCCGCGCAAGACGGCGGGTCGGTGAGACCGGGCGCTGTCAGCGGCGGTGGGCTGGTCTGCCGTGGTAGGGGTCCAGGACGTGGGTGTGGGTGGTGAGCCAGTCCATCTGCTCGTCCCACTACCATCGGCGCTGCGGCACGGGTGGCGGCTGGTGCGCGTCGCCCCAGATGTAGGCGTGCACGCCGTGGAAGCCGCAGCGATCACTGATGGCTTCGGCAGCCGACGGTTGGCCGAGTGAGGCCGCGGCGTCGAAGAGCAGGTCGTCCATCGCCACCAGAGCGCCCCGGACGGCGCCGTTCCATACGGTGTGAGGGCGAGTCAGCGCCCGCCGGCACCGTTTCGCGTCGATGGACAGCCGGGTAGGCCCTACCGGTGCTTGCAGCAGGCCCCGCTGGTGGTTGCCTCGCAGCAACGTCTGGCTGCTGTGGGCGGCGAGCAGGTGCCCATCGGCGACGCACAGGGGGTCGGAGCCGGGGAAGCCGGCGAGGGCAGGTCCTGCGTTCAGCCGCAGGAAGTGCAGGGGAACCAGGTGGCCGGGTAGACGCACGTGGATGAGCTGCAGCTGCGGGTCATCCATGGGGCCAGTCTGCCCGCTCTACGTGCTGGATGGCGTGCACCGATCATCCGGCCTTCGACAGAAAGGTGAGATCGCCGGCCGCTAGCGACAGCGCGCACAACGGGGGATGACCGCGACGTCGCAGGTGCGACTACTATTCGTGGCCGCTGCCGTGGGCGAGGAGGGCACCGTCGGCTGCCACCGCACGCCAGCTGCTGTCCTTCACTGCCCACTCGCTGGCCTCGTCCAGGAGGGCGGGGGTCCACCAGATCCCGCCCGTGGCGGGGGCGTAGTGCTCGATTCCGTCGGGTGTGCGCACGAGGACGACGGCGACGTCGGCGCGGGCGTAGCCGAAGAAGTGGCTGACCCCTCCGCCCGGTGCACCGGAGACTTCCGGATGACGCCAGGTGGCGGCTACGTCGTCGGCGGGTGCGGTAATCGTGCTGGTGAAGTAGCCGTGGCTGGCGCGGGTGCGCTGACTGGCGGTGAAGTACGTCGTCGCTGCGTTCGATGCGCGCACACCCAAGGCATCGGCGTAGGAGGTGCGGGCGGCGTAGACCGCGCGCAGGCCGTTCGGTACGGGCGTGGGTACCGCGCGGGGTGCATCAGGTACCGGTCCTTTGCGCAGGTAGAGGTTGGCGGCAGCCTTGAAGCAGCCGATGACGGACTGCTCGGACACCGTCGCTAGGTCCAGCAGTCGGGGTGTCCTGAAGTCCATAGTGCGACTCTAGGACGGCACAACCGGGACCTCTTAGATCACTCGCTCTTCGGCAAGACCGCGACGTCGCCGACTGTCCATGATCACGTCCTGAGCGTGGGGCGAGCGGGAGATCGTCGTCGCGTGTCAGCATCGGCTCATGCCGTGGAGTCCGCCATCGTTCGAGGCCCCCGTGCACGATCCGCGCATCGAGCGGTTCCGGGACCGCGCCGCCCGCATCCGCCACCGCGATGGTCGTGTGGGGACCGTGTACTTCGCGGTCAGCATCGAACAGGCCAGGCCGGAGGGTCATCTGTGGTGGCGGCGGTGGTCCGCGCCGTTCTCCCTGGTCGATGGTTACGTGTGGGGCGATGCGGAGGTCACATCGACGCTCGATCCCTCCGGTCGGTACGGGCCGGAGTACCGGGTGAGCTATCAAGCCTGGGGTGAGGATCTCGAACGGCTGCTGGACGAGGCTGACCGGGGCGTTTTCACCTGGTTGGAGGAGGTGTGGCAGTTGGAGTGGTTGGGTGATGAGGAGATGGCGCGCTTCCGTGAGGAGCGCAGGGACGAGCTCGACGAGTGAGCTGAGCCCGAGAGACTCGTCGCCCTGCCCGCAAGAGGCACCTTTGACATGGAGTGACGCCAAGACCGTGAGGTCGCCGCGGGCAGCGCCCGTATCGCGGGATGAGCGGGCGTTCGAGTTCATGCTCGATGCGGGGTGTAACGCTGGTGACATGAGTAGGTAGAGCGACCTGCGGGAGGGCGCTGGATGGGGTGAGGAATGAACCAGGACGACAGCTTCCAGCTGAGGGATCTGCTGGAGCAGGCCGGTGGCGCCGGGCTTTCGCAGGGTGAGGCCGAGACCGTCTTCGCGCAGGCGTGGGCCCGGATCGAGGAGGGCATCGCTCGAGAGCCGGGCGACACGGCCGAGAAGTCGGCTTCTGCCCGGCGACTGGACGTCCTGGCGCTGCAGCCGCAGCGTCGCCGCAGGAGGGCGCGGGCCATCGTCATCACGTCGGCGGTCCTGCTGGCCGGCGCGAGCAGCGCAGCGGCCGCGGAGTACATCGCCGCCCGCACCGGGCAGCACCTGAACGGCTGGGAGCTGGGCGCCGCGGGTCCGGGTGAGGTCCTCGACCAGGGCGGCAGCGACTACCGCCAGGTCCTGGAGGACTCCGTTGCCGGCATCCCCTTCGCCCCCGGCTACGAGGCCCAGCGCGCTGACACCCTGACCCAGGGCATGCTCCAGGCAGAAGCGGGCTCTCAGCTCACTGAGGGCGCGGCACGAGCGCAGTTTGCCCGCAACGCCTTGTGTACCTGGGCCGACGCCTGGGTCGTGGCCCAGGCCGCCGGGAACACCACCGCACAGGCGCAGGCTGTCGCGACGCTGGCCGCGGCCCACGACTGGCCCGACGTCCAGGCCCTCGACGAGTACGGCCCCGCCACGAGCTTCGCGTGGCTCGCACCGCTGGAGAGCGCCGCCCGGGCGGGTGACCGCCAAGGCGTGCTGGACGCCGTCACCGACAGCAGCCGCTGCCGCCCCGACCTGGCTCCGGCCATCGCCGCCGACCCCGCCTTCCAAGGCTTCAGCAGGTGAGCTCCGTGCAGTCCGCCGCCACCGGTGAGGAGCTGGCGGCTTTCGAGCAGGTCTACCGCGACACCCGCCAGGCGCTGCTGGCCTACCTGCACCGCCGCGCCCCCGCCGACGCCGCCGATCTGCTCGCCGAGGTCTACCTCGTGGCATGGCGGCGCCGTGACGTCCTCCCGGCCGGTGAGCAGCAGCGCCTGTGGCTGTACGGCATCGCCCGCCGCCTCCTGGCCGAGCACCACCGCACCCGGGCAGATCACGCTTCTCTCGACACCGTGGGTGAAGCCGTCTTAACCCCCTGGCGGGAGGGCCGCGACGGCGAGACGCCGAGGGCCGCGGCAGTGCGGCAGGTGCTGGCGGAGCTAAACGACACCGACCGCGAACTGCTGACCCTGACCACCTGGGAGCACCTCAGCACCACCGACGCCGCCCACGTCGTTGGCATCACCGCCGGGTCGGCGCGTGTGCGCCTGCACCGCGCCCGCCGCAAGCTCCGTGAGCATCCGAGCCTGCGCACCCTGCTCGACGAACCCTCACCCCATCTCGCCTGAGCTCCGACGTCTACGCCGTGCACCAGTACGCGCTCCTCGCCAGAAGCGTGAAGTTGCCGGCCGCCGACGACCGTCCGCACCGCGGGATAACCGCGCAGTCGAGCAAGCTGCGCCAGGGGCGTGGTGGCAGGCTTGGTGACATGGCACCCCTCGTCGAGACCAACGACGTCGTTGAGGCGTTGGAGTTGTACGACGGTGACGTGATCAAGCACCCCGTCACTGGGGCGGTCATGACGATTACCGCCCACATGCACCTGAACCCCCACTACCTCGACCTCATCCCGGGCATCGTCCGGTTCGACGTCTACAGCGGTCTCAACGTGGAGGGCCCGCTGGAGTGGGAGGGGCCCGAGGAGCAGTTGGTCATCGGTCCTGGCATGCGCATCCGCCGGCTGTACCAGTACACGCTGCCGCCGGGAACCCGCATCAAGTGACGCCTCACGTGGTGCAGGACCGGATGATCACACGACAGCGTCCGCTCGTGAACTGCGCCCGTCCGCTCGTCGGCGGCAGGTGCGGACGTCACCGGATGTCCATGATCGTGCACCGCGGGATGACCGTGCACTTCGCGCGCACCGCGGGATGACCGTGCGTTCTGATTGAGGTGTCACAGAGAAGCGCCCGCCGGTTGAGGCGGAGGTCTTGAACCTGCAGCGCGGGTGGGGAGACGCTTTAGATCGCGGTGAGGAGGGTGAAGGCTCCCACCGCGGCGAGGAGGAGGATGGCCATGCCCACGACGAGGAGACTGCCCAGCAGGAGGCGCTCACGCCGGGACTCCTTGACCTCCTGCACCGGCTCAGGAGCCGGCAGCGGCTGCTGCAGCCACTGAGCGGCATGGTCCTGGCTGCAGAAGATGCCGCCAAGGTAGTCGGTGAACGAGTGCTCTTCCCCGTCTGTTGCTGGTGTTGGTCGCGACACCTCGATACCTAGCCAGGCCGTCTCTGAGACGGGTTGACCGCAGAGATCGCAGAGCGCCTGCTCATCGACAGGTGGCGAGGACTCTGGATGGTGCATGGCCATCGACGCTACCT
This sequence comes from Kineococcus radiotolerans SRS30216 = ATCC BAA-149, assembly GCF_000017305.1. GTDB lineage: Bacteria > Actinomycetota > Actinomycetes > Actinomycetales > Kineococcaceae > Kineococcus > Kineococcus radiotolerans. The sequence continues at coordinate 4,712,407 of NC_009664.2, forward strand.
GAGCTGCTCGAGGCGGGCTCTCAGTGGACATCGGTTGCCATCCAGCGATGGCGCCTTTGCCGGCTGCGGGATGACCTTGAAGTCACGCACACCGCGGGATGACCGTGAGGGTCTGCCCCTACTTCAGTTGACCCTCGTCAGTAGGGGCGGTCAGGCCGCGTGAGCGGCTTGCAGGAGTGTCTCGTACTCGATGGGTGTCAGTCGACCCAGCGCTTGCTGACGACGGCGGCGGTGATAGGTCCCCTCGATCCACGAGACGATGGCCAGGCGCAGCTCCTCCCGACTGGCCCAGCGCCGGCGGTTGAGGACGTTCTTCTGCAGCAGGCTGAAGAACGACTCCATGGCGGCGTTGTCCGCGCAGGTCCCGACCCGACCCATCGACCCACGCGCTTGCCCTGCCGAAAGAGCGCGAAGGTAGCGGTGGGAACGAAATTGGGCTCCGCGGTCCGAGTGGACCACGAGCTCAAGGACATCGGTCCCACCGCGCAGTGCCAGCGCGTTCGACAGGGCTTGGACGGCGAGGTCGGCAGTCATGCGGGCATCGATGGAGTAGCCGACGATGCGGTTGGAGCAGGCGTCCTTGACCGCGCAGAGGTAGAGCTTGCCTTCGGCGATGGGATGTTCGGTGATGTCGGTTAGCCAGAGGGCGTTCGGCTTCTCAGCGGTGAACTTACGGCGGACGAGGTCGTCGTGCACGGGTGGTCCCGGCCGGCGCCCGGCGCCGCGTCTGCGGGCGTGGGCTGAGAACAGCTTCTGCAGGCTGCACAAGCGCTGGACGCGGTTGCGCGAGGTCCTGACGCCCTGCTGCTGCAGCTCGTCGGCGATGAAGCGGTAGCCGAACTCGGGGTCGTCGTGGTGGATGTCGACGGCGGCGTTGAGGAGGTGAGCGTCGTTCCAGTCCCGGTCGGTGACCGGAGCGGCGCGCCACTTGAAGTAAGCCTGCTTGGAGAAGCCCAGCACCCGACAGGTCACCGCGACGGGGATCCCGTCGCCGGCAAGGTCACGGACCAGCGGGTAGATCATTTTGGCAACGTGTCACGGGCGAAGTACGCCGTCGCCCGCCGCAGGATCTCGTTCTCCTGCTCCAGCTGCTTGGCCCGCTTACGCAGCTCCCGGTTCTCCGCCTCGAGGTCCACGCCCACGGCAGGCGTGCTGTTGGACGCCGTCTTGCCGTCCTCGCGGTCAGCGATCCTCAGCCAGCGACCCAGGCAGGACTCGGAGATCCCGAAGCTGCTAGCGATCTTCGCTCGGGTCTGCCCGCCTTGGCGGGCGACGGCGATCACGTCGCGGCGGAACTCGTCGGGGTAGCGCTTGTGCACGGTGCTCATCCTTCCAGCGAGGACCATGATCCTCACAGGTCGGAGTCAACCAAAGCGGGGGCAGACCCTGAAGTCGCTGGCGGTGGGTGAGGCTCGAATCGACATGCGATGGACACCTCAGTCGCTCCCGGCAGGGCTGGTCGAGGTAGATCGCAGGTGGATGAGTCCGGCTTCGGTGTGGGTGAAGCCGCAGGCGTCGAAGTAGAAGGGCGCCAGCTCGGGGCCGAAGTCGACGAACAGCCACTCACAACCGGCCGCGGCGGCGTTGAGCACCGCGACCCGCACCAGCTCCCGGCCGATGCCTCGGCGTTGGTGGCTGCCTCGGGTCTTGGTGTCGATGAGGAAGGCGTGATCCCCGCCGTCCCAGGCGACGTTGACGAAACCGACGAGCAGTCCGTCATGGTCGCGGGCGCTGCCCCAGCCCAGGCTGTGGTTACGGATCTGCGGCCACCACCCGGTGCTCGGGCGGCCTCCGTGGGAGAGGACCAGGTCCACCATCTCCTCGTCGGCGATGGGGGCTTTCCAGGAGTAGTCGATCCCGTTCGTCATGCAGGTCAACGTCGTGCATCAAGACGGGGGGGCCACTGCTTTGTCGGGGATCGCAGCTACCGGATGTGGTGATCTTGAGACCATCGTCAAGACCGCGACGTCGCCGGCCGCCAGCGACAGCGCGCACAACGCGGGATGACCGTGACGTCTCCCGTGTCCTCTCCTGGCTTTCCGAACTCCGCCCTCGGGAGCCTGCCAGTGCTTCACTGGTGGTGTGGCTACCGTGCGATCTGGCTGTCTGGCTCTCATGGCCGCTGTGGGGCTTTGGGCGGCTTCGGGTTGTTCCGACGATGCGCCGGCACCGACTGCGTCGTCGGCACCGACCAGCACAAGCCCGGCAGCGACGACTCCAGAGCAAAGCGCCACCGTCGAGACCCCCGCTTCTGAGGGAGCTCCGGCGGCGTTCCGGGAACGCTTTGCCCTCCCACAGTGCGCCCCGATCACCGTCGACCAGGGGCGGGTCGATCCGGCGGCTCTGCAGGACTGCCTGCTCAGCTCCGACGCGCAGCGCGAGGGGGCTGAGGTCCTCGTGACGTCTAACACCGTGGAAGGGGACCCGATCAAGACGTACTACCGGGCGTTACCCGGTGAGGGCTTGGAGGTCTTTACCGACGCCACCGCGGACTCCTTCGGGTCGGAGGGATGGCGCCACGTGCGCTGTGTCGATGTCGCTGCTGCGGTGGAGAACCTGGACAGCTGCCAGGAGGCATGACCAGGGTCCACGACATCGGCACGACCGCGAGGTCCAGCCGGCTGTGGCCGCGCCCGTATCGCGGGATGACCGCGAACACGGATGGCGTTGTCCAGCGCTTACCCCGACGGCGAGACTGCAAGGATGGCTCTCCCTGTGAGCGTGGCCGCCGCCTTGGCTGCGCTCGTTCCCCACGACGCGCTGAGCAACGCCTTCGGTGGACGCAGCCGGGACCCGGGCAGCTTGTCCTGGCGCCATGAGCTCATCGACGAACCGGAGGCGGCGAGGCTGCTGGGGGCTGCGGTGCCCGTCCTGCCCGCTCTCCGGGCGCCCGAGGTGGTGGAACGTGTCTCCGTCCACCGGGGCCTGCGCAGTGAGTCGCTGGAGTCTCAGCTCGCCGCGGGGTTCCTGCTGCTGCACCTGCGCGTCACCTACCTGCCTGTGGACCAAGCTTGGGAGCAGGCGTTGACGTGGCCGGTCCTGCGCCGGGGTGGCTCGGTCCTGGACGTGCGGGAGCAGGACCCTGATCCGCAGCGGCGCCGGCCCTGGCCGCAGCGGGTGGCCAGCAGCCGCGACGCCGGCAGTGGGGACTACGCCGTGGTCACCGTGGAGGGGGTGGAGGTGGGGGTGCAGGTCGACACCTCTGGTGTGGTGCACCTGACGTGGCGGGTCTCGCGTGGGAGTCGGGTGCTGCTGGTGGGGTTGTTGACGCGTCGGGGTCCGCGGGCTGCGGTGGAGCTGGTCGCTGAGGGTGGATTGCTGACCTGATGGCTGCGGGGTGATCGAGACCCGCCCGGACTGCGGGATGACCGTGACGTCGCCTCAGCAGGCACAGTGGTGACCGTGAGCGAATCGGTAGGGGTGGATTTCGGGCCACTGGACGCGCTGCCGTTGCCGCCGGGGCTGCAGGTGCTGCTGCGGTCCTTCCGGCCCGGCCACCCGCACACCCCGTCCCCGCCCGGCTCGCTGGCCCAGCTGTACCACCGTCATGACCGCGGACGAGCGGAGCAGACCTTGGGGTTCCCGCTGCCGAGGCTGTCAGCGTTGCTCGATGCCGGGCAGGTGGAGCTGGTGGCCACCGCGGGTGTCGCAGAGGTGGTCGCACCCGGGCAGAGGGGCGGGAGTGGTCCGGTGACGGTGCTGTACCTGCCGGACGAGGACGTCCTGCAGTCGTCGCTCAGGGAAGCAGAGGGGCGTGGGTTGAGCACGGTCGAGGTGGACTACGGGGTGTCCTGGCCGTCGACGCCGCCGGAGACGCTGCGTTCACTGGGCAGCGGAGACGCCACGATGATCGATGTGCGCGGGCAGCACGTGGGGGTCCAGCACACGCGAACGGGACAGACCCGCCTGGCCTGGCAGCAACGTCTGGCTGAGGTGGAGTGCAACATCGCGGTGTACCTGCCTCATCCACCCCTGCAGGCGGTTGAACTCCTGGTGCGGTGCGATGTCCCGAGCGTGTCACGCCCTTGACAGCGCACGCACCTCGCGGGATGACCGGTAGGTCGTCGTCGTGGGGTTGTCGGCGGCACTCTCGGAGTGGCTAGGGGAAAGATCAGGGACCTTCCTGATGCCTGCCGACCCGCGCTCTGGGCATCCTCATCGCACATCGCGACGGAGGAGGACGAGGTTGAACGCTGACAGCTTGTCTCGGGAGCATCTGGGGTCTCGCGTACGGATCACCCGGCAGTACGGGTATGGGCCGCACAGTGTGCTCGGGGAGTTGAAGCGCATCGCCCACGGCCAGGAGACGACCGGGCTGGACTTGAACGTCTTGGGCGAGGACCTGCACGTCGAGGTGGAGGCTGATGATGAGGTGGAGGTCTTGACGTCAGGCGGCTGATCGCCGTCGGTGCCGGGGTCACCACCGTGGCCCCGGCGTCGATGACGGCCGCCTGCCCGCGACGTCGCTGGCCGTCCGCGACCGCCCAGATCGCGGGATGACCGTGACGTCGCATGTGGCGCGGCCTGATCACGAGCTGGTGGACTCATTCACAGCAGTGCGGGACCGGCCAGCACCGACGACGCCGGCCGCGCCTCTACCAAGCAGCGAGTCGGGCAGCGCGTGGTACCGGCGTTCTCAAGCCAAGCACCGCAGGTAGGTGTGAGGCATGGAAAGACCTGAGGCCCTACCTCACATGATCCAGATGTCCTGTCCGGGGGTGGCTCCGCACTCCGTCAGTGCCTGGGCTGCTTCCTCCGACAGGTCGGCGGTCTCCGTCGTGGAGTTGCCGCCACCGATCTTCATCTCATCGCCCAACCGGGTGGTGCTGCCGTCAGGGAGGGTGAGCGTGGACGTGGCGGCGTCCCACGTCGTCCCCGCGGACCAGATCACCAGGATGTCGCGCACGCCGATGCAGGAGCCGACCCGCGACAGCGGGCCCTGTAGCGCGGCGGCCATGTGGCCGCGCTCGTCGTGGGAGGCGACGACGATCTCGCCCTGCCGGGATGCGTCGAAGGGCTGCCGCGCGGCGTCAGGGTCGGCGTCGGTAGCGATGGCGGTGGTGGTGTCGCTGGGTGCGGTGGCCGGCACCACCCGGACGCTGGAGCCGCCTCCGTTCAGGTGCGCCCAGCCCACCCCGGCCGCTACGACCGCGCAGGCTGCGGCAGCGCTGGTGAGGCCGACCCTGAGACGGCGGTGGTGGCGCTGGCGCTGTTCGTCGGTGCTCAGGCGCTGCTGCAGACGGGCCCAGTCCTCAGCGCCGGCTACCCGGCGGCTGGCGGTGGCGGCAGCGGCCCGGGAGGCGTCCAACTGCGCCTGCAGGTGCGCAGCGCGCTCATCACGCTCGTGGGTGTCATGGGCGTCGTGGCGGTGGTCGGGGGCGCTCATGCCAGGTCCTCCAGTCGGGTAGCCAGGGCGCGCTGGGCGCGGGAGATGTCCGACTTCGCGGTCCCCAGCGGGATCTGCAGGGCCTCGGCGATCTCGGCGACGGGCAGGTCCATCCAGTAGCGCAGGATCAGGGCGTGGCGCTGGCGCCGCGGCAGGCGTTGCACGGCAGCGAGGAGGTGGTCGACGCGTTCGGCGGCCAGGGCGCTGTCCTCGGCGGAGGCGTGCACGCGGGTGGCGTCGCCGGGGGTGCGGCGCACGACCCGCAGGTGGCGCAGGCGTGAGGTGGTGAGGTTGGCGGTGGTGCGCCGCAGGTAGGCGAGAGCGGCGGTCGGCTCGTGCAGGCGGTGATGGTGGCGGTGCAGGCGGACGAAGGCTTCCTGGGCGACGTCTTCGGGGTCGTCGGCGCCGAGGAGGCGGGCGAGGCGGACGGTGGGGTGGAAGTGCTGCTCGAACAGGGCGCGGTAGCCGGGGTCGTCGCCGGTGTCGTCGCCGCTGCCGCTGGTGTCCCAGCCCGCTTCGGTGCCCGCGGACGACCTCGCGGGCCTATCGGGGCGGGCTCGCCCGTTGGCGACGTCGTCGGCTCTCACACTGCTTAGACGCCTCACGGACCTGAACGTTGCACACGGGGTGGGCTCAGGGTCGGTGCCGGCGGTACGCAGCACCTGTCTTGAGACCGGTGCGGGACCCTTCACAGAACCCAGATCGCGGGATGACCGTGATGTCGAGTCCCCGCCCTGGGACGTGAATGCAGAAGATGCATGGCACGCTCTGGGCATGAACGGCCCCGCCTACGCCCTGCTCGGGCTCTTAGGCTGCGTCGGTTTCGGCTACATCGTCACCGTCGTTCATGCCTGGCCTCAGCGCCGAGACCCCCAGCACCGCAAGTGGCGGCTGGTCAGCGTCTTGCTCGTGATTGCTTGGGTCATCGGACTCGCTTGCATCGTCATTTTCGCGCGCCCCGGAAGTCAGCCCGTCCTCACAGGAGCGGTGACCGCTCTTGGCGTCCTCATGGTGACCGGGGGGATGAGCAACGCCCGCAGCGCGGGATGACCGTGAAGTCGCGCGTAGCGCGGCACGGTGAGCGGGACTGCTGGTTTCAGGTGCTGGTGGGCTCGTGCAGGTTCGGCAGTCCCATGACGCCGGCGGCGTAGGCCGTGAAGGGCTCCTCGTCGGGTCGACGCAGTCCCAGCTGGAAGTCCTCGTCGCTCAGACCACGGCCTCGCAACGGAACGAACGCCGCCTCCAGGCTCGGGTGCCCGCGCAGGACAGCGACCTCCTCCTCGGAGAAGACCCGCCGGGTGATGCTGACCTGGCGCAGTCGAGGGGCTGCGGCCAGCCCGGCGAGGCCTGCGGTCAGGGGCAGGTTGTCCATCTTCACGTGCTGCAGGGACACCGCGGTGGAGAAGTCCGGCAGCTCGGCGCGGCGCAGGCTTTCCAGGTACAGCACCTCCAGGGTGGGTGAGGCCGCTACCGGTGTCAGGTCGCTCAGTCCCCGTACTTGCCATGCCTCGAAGAAGCGCAGGGCCGTCAGGTCGGCGAGGCCATCCAGGCTGGTGATGCTGCCGACCTTCAAGGCCAGGCCCGTGAGCTTGGGCAGGGACGCCAGATCCTCGAGGGAGGGCATCTTGGTGCCGTACAGGATCAGGTGCTCCAGCTGCCTCAGGTGGGCGAGGGCTTCGGGCACGTCGCGGACGGCGGGTCGTCCGGACCTACTGAGGTACAGCTGGCGCAGCGCGTGCAGCTGGGCCAGCGGCTGCACGGTGACCGGGTGCCAGCCCAGCATCAGTTCGAGGGTCTGCAGGGTCTTCGCGTGATAGGCGATGGCGTCAACTGTCTTGACGGCGCTGTAGAGGACACGAAGGTCATGCAGCGGGGGCAGGTCGGTGAGGAAGGTGAGATCGGTGTCCTCGACCTCGAAGACGACCAGCTGAGCCCGGTCTGCTCCAGCGAGCCGGGAAGCTGCTGACCGCACGGTTGCTGGGGTCACAGTGCCGGTGAGCCGAATCCACGTGTCTGTCTCTTCCTCCACGGGGAGGAGTCTGTCCGACGTCGTCCTGTCGCGGGGGGACATAGGGCAGCGGGGCCAGGGCCGGCCCTAGCACCGCCTGTCCGCTCGCGCGGCCTTCGACGAGACCGTGAGGTCCGCGGCCGCCAGCGCGCATACCGCGGGATGACCGGATGGCACACAGGTGGGTAGGTCAGGACTTGAGGCTCAAGCTCGTGAGGGTACGTGCCGATAGGGGCATCACCCGGTCAGCGCAAGGAGATCAGCGTGAAGCACCCCCGCCGCGCAGCGGCCATCGTCACCAGCGTGGCCGGCGTCGTGGCGGTGTCGGCCTGCGTCGTCGTCGGTCAGGTCGCTGAGACTTCAACGCCGGGCTCGACGGCGGTGCCAGCGCTGGCCCCCGCGGTGGCTCAGGCGACGGCCAGCCCTTCGGCTGAGTTCGTCGTCCCGCTGTACGTACCGGCACCGCCGACCGGTGTCCTGGGCCCCGGGGACGGCAGCGACGTGCTCACACCGGGCAACGTGATCCCCCCGAGCCCGACTCCGACCGCGCCACCTCGCGCCGTGATCCGCCCCGCCTGACATCAACCGCTGTCCAAGCTCGCGCTGTCTACGGGATGACCGTGCGCCCGCGCACCGCGGGATGACCGTGAAGTCGGTGGCGGGGAGCTAGACGTCTAGCCATGCTCGATCCGTGGCTCACCGAGAAGACCTCGCCGTCCCGCCAAACGCGAAGGGATGGGGTGACCCTCGCCCCTGGTCGGAAGTGGAGCAGGCCACCACGACGGTGCTGGCCTCGATGATCGCCCTGGACCCGGCGGGCTGCGGCTTCACCCTGGCCTACGTGCCCTACAGCCGGCTGGGCGAGGACAAGGGAGTCGACCTGTCCTGGGAGGTGAACTTCGGTCTTCCCCACTCCAGTGAGGACGCCTACGAGCTGGCCGGCCACCCCGCCGCGGTGATCGAGGAGCTCGCCAAGACCCTCTCCACCGCAGGTCAGGTCACGGTGCCGAGCGGGGTGCACGACCTCGTTCAGGAGGCCGCCTGGTCCTGGCGTGGGTGGTCGCAGCTGCTGGCAGACGTGGCCCGGTTGTGCTGCCACCTGCCCGACGACGACGCCGGGGTGGACGTGAGCATCGGGTACACCCCGAGCGGAGAGCGCGGGGTGTGGAGCTGGACGCTGGCGATCCCGGTGCCGGGAACGGAGTACCCGGCGAGTGAGTGGGAAGGGAGCAGTCCCACAGAGGTGCTGGGGGCCGCGCTGGAGGAGGCGGACATCTGGCTGCAGGGGCTACCGGCTGGGCACCTACGTGTCCTCTTGGCCCAGGAGACCAACCGGTCGCTCACCTGACTCTCCTCCGTCGGGCATGGGTCGCGCGCACCGCGGGATGACCGTGATGTCGCCCGCAGGGCGTCATGACCGCGACGTCGTGGAACCGGCCAAGGGGCAGGCAGCGGGACCCTCTGTGGAGGACGGGGCTTCAGTCGAGGCAGAACTCGTTGCCCTCGACGTCCTGCATGACCAAGCAGGACTCGTTCCACCCATCGGCCAGCAGCAACCGGACCCGCACCGCGCCGAGGGCGATCAGTCGGGCGCACTCGGCTTCGAGCGCAGTGACCCGCTCGGCACCGACCAGGCCGGTGGCGATCCGCACGTCCAGGTGCAGCCGGTTCTTGACGATCTTGCCTTCGGGGACGCGCTGGAAGAACAGCCGTGGACCCGACCCCGCCGGGTCCAGGCACGCAGCCGCCGCCCCACGCCGCTCCAGCGGCAACGTGCGCTCGAAGTCCTCCCACGTGGCGAAGCCACCGGGTGGTGGCGGCAGGACGTAACCCAGCACCTGGCACCAGAAGTCAGCCAGACGCCGCGGGTCAGCGCAGTCGAAGGTGACCTGGACCTGCCGCACCGTCGTCATCGACGCAGGCTAGGGCGCGCGGGTGCTCGGTCGCACCGGCTTACCCAGTCCAATGAGCAGTCGGTGAGACCAGCTGCGGTGAGGGGCCGATCGGGCGCTCGACCTGGTCGCCGCAGGCGGGTGAGTGCTCACACTGGCCACTCGCTCATCGGCAGGACCGCGACGTCGCCAGCCGCCAACGACAGCGCACACAACGCGAGATGACCGTGCGCCTGCGCACCGCGGGATGAGCGCGATGAGTCAGCCAGAGCCAAGGACCTCGCCCTGCAACGGTGGTTGCCCGTGTCGTCACCGAGCCGGGAATGGCGTGATGTCGCTGCTCCACTGCTGCGCTGCCGTGAGCAGCTGGGCGCGGTCGACCCGAAACGGGATGCTGTACTCGTAGATGCGGGGCTTGGGACCCGCCGACCAGTCGGGCTTGCCGGCCACCGCTTCCAGGGACAGGTGCACGCGCAGCATCGTCTGCTCGCCCTCGACCGCGGCCACGCTGAAGGCCAGGTTGGGCTCAATGAACATCAGCGTGCTCGTCACCATGTCAGAGCCGGGGTCGTCACTCGGCTCAAGGCGTCCTTCGGCCGCGGCGTGCAGCCAGTCCAGCAGCTCCTGCGCCTCCCACGTGGTCAGGCTCGGGTCGTCGAAGGTCCATATCTCACCGGCGGCGGTGCGGACCGTCCCGTGCACGATGAGCCAGTTGGCATCCAGTTCGCCAGCAGTGGTGAGGTCTGGGTACTCGTAGCCGTTGGGACGTAGCTCGAACACGGCGCCGTCGGTGGAGGTGAGCTGCACCTGGTGAGTCTCCCGCGTCCGCGCTGGGGGGACGCTCGGCGCGGTGCTTTGGTCCAGCTGCGATCGTGGTGCTCGAGACCGCTCGGCCTTCGGCAAACGCGCGAACATCGTGGGATGACCTTGCGCCCGCGCACCGCGGGATGACCGGATGCTTCCAGCGCCGATGAAGGCTGGGGGCTGGCGCAGTCCATGAGTGGACCGGTTCGCTCTCGAGAGGAAGTTCCCATGTCCATGCCGTCCGTCCCGGACTCCTCGTCGCTGCCTGCTCGCATCGGCCGCCCGGCGCTGCGGGCGCTGACCGCCGCCGGAGTCACCTCTCTCCACGACTTGAGCCAGTGGCGAGAGCGACCTGATGCAGCTGCACGGCGTGGGGGCACGGGCCGTGTCCCTGCTGTGTGAAGCCTTGGAGGATGAAGGACTATCGCTGCGCCAGGACCGCTGAGATGCTTGGACGAGACGACTGGGCAGTCGCCTGCGTGTCAGACGTGCGACGTGGTGGATCGCCCTGAGCGCGGGATGACCGTGAAGTCGGGGTGTTGTCGCCTCCGGGCGTGCAGTCACGCCGCCCAGTGGGGCAGGGTGAGGTCGTGTCCTTGACCCTGCCCGCGGGAGAGCCCGCTGCCGGCCCGTGGTGAGCCGCGCCTGAAGAAGAGCTCGTCCGCCTGCTGCTGCATGCGGCCGGGACGCCGACGGGACGGCCCCGGGTCGTGGCCGTGGACGGTCGTGGCGCGTCGGGGAAGTCCACGCTGGCCGAGCGCCTGCGCCGGAGGGTGAGCCGGTCGGTGGTCGTCCACACCGACGACGTCGCCTGGTACGAGTCCTTCTTCGGGTGGGGAGGTCTGCTGGCGGAGCACGTCCTGCGCCCCGTGCGCGGCGGGGAGGCGGTGTACTTCCGTCCGCCGGCGTGGACGAGGGAGGGACGAGAGGGAGCGATCGAGGTCCCTTCCGGCCTGGACCTCGTCATCGTCGAGGGCGTCGGAGCCGCTCAACGGGAGCTGGCCGATGTCATCGATGCCACGGTGTGGGTGCAGTCCGACTTCGCTCAGGCCGAGGAGCGGGGCATTGCCCGTGACAGCGCGCTGGGCGTCAACGGGGATCCGGTGGAGACCGTTGCATTCTGGCATGAGTGGATGGCCGAGGAGTTGCGCTTCCTGCAGCAGCAGCGGCCGTGGGAACGGGCCTGTCTGATCGTCGCCGGAACCCCGCTCATCCCGTTGGACGATAACCAGGTCGCTGTCGCATCCGGCCCCCTGTGAACCACGCGGCCATCGACAGGTCAGGACGTTCAGGGCCGGCCATGATCGCGCGCTGAGTGCGGGATGACCGGATGTTGGTGGGGGCGCGATCGCACCGCCCCTGCCACCCTGCAGGCGGGGACCGATGAGGTTAAACGACATGGGCAGTCTGCCCGTCACCACCACATCAACCCCCAGGAGTTCGACATGATCATCGTCGCTGGTCACCTCGGCGTCGCCCACGAGGAGCGCGAGGCGTACTTGGCTGGCTGCTGTGACGTGGTGCAGCGGGCTCGGGGTGCTGAGGGCTGCCTGGATTTCACCATCGCAGCGGACCTCGTGGACGCCGGTCGGATCAACGTCTTCGAGCGTTGGGCGTCGCAGGCAGCCGTGGAGGCCTTCCGTGGCAGCGGTCCGAGCGAGGAGCAGGGCGCGGCGATCCGGTCGGCCTCGGTGGCCGAGTACGACGTGTCCAGGGCACGCTTCTTGACGTGACGGCGTGCGCGTGGCCCACGCGGGCATCGGCGAGACCGTGACGTCCCGGGCGGCGGCGAAAGCGCGCACAACGCGGGATGTGCGGATGTTTGCCCGGGCCTCAGAGGTTGCGGGCGAAGCGGGTGACGAAGGGCTCGAACCCCAGGCGCTGGAAGAAGACGTGCGCCTCTTCGTTGAACAGCCAGCTGTCCAGGCGTAAGCCGCTCAAGCCGTGGGTCCAAGCGTAGGTCTCCGCTGCGGCGAACATTGCTGAGCCCACGCCTTGCCGGCGTGCGACGGGGTGGACAGCCATGTGGTGGACGTAGAGGGTGTGCTGCTCGATGGTGAAGGGATTGGCGGCCCGGTGCGCTTCCGCTGCGTACAGGTAGCCCACTGCCTGCCCACTCAGGTCGGCGATCCATGCGACAGCGTCCTGGCCGGCCAGCTGGGTGGCGAAGAAGGCCTGAGCGGCGGCGCGGTCGATGGGCGTGAACTGCTCGGGTGCGGCCTGGAGGTGCAGGCGCTGCACATGCTCGTTCAAGGCGGCAATAGTCTCCGCGTCGTCCGCGGTGGCGCGGCGCAGATTGACCTCAGCATCGGTGATCGTCACCACAGGGATCCTGCCCGACGGACCGGCTGAAGATGACGCATTCCCCCGCTGGACTCGAGCTCGCTCATCGCCAGAAGCGTGAAGTCGCCGGCCGCCGGCGATAGGGCGCACACCGCGGGATGACCGTGAGGTCAGTCAGCTCGAGGAGGCCTTCGTCTAAAGCTGGCCCAGGCGGGCTTGAGCGAGCGGGCGGATGCGGCGGGTGCGCCCGGAGTCGGCGAGGGCTCGTAGGTGCGGCGGTGAGTCGCTGTGGTGGGAGAGCTGGCGCTGGGTCCAGTCGTCGAGCTCGGCCAGGGACAGGGGCGTCTGCGGGTTCTGCTGCAGGTGCTTGAGGGTCAGCCACTGCTGGGCGCGGTGGTGGCAGTAGCTGTCGGCGGGGAAGAGGTCCTCGTGCTGTCGCAGCCAAGCGGTGAAGGACGCGGCGCTGGAGTGTTGCGCGGCGACGCGGTCGAGGTGGTCGACGGCGGCGGCGTCGCCGGCGAGCTGGTCGGGATCGTTGAGCGCTGCGGTGAGAGCGGCGTGGTCGTGGTCGGTGTCGACGCTGCGCAGTTGTTGCAGGTGGTGTTGGTAGGTGGCCACGTCGGGTGGCACGTCCTCGTCCGTCACTCTTTCAGCTTGCCTGACGGGCACGAGAGCCTCGACATCGCCTGATCAAGGTGCCCGCAACGTGCTGGCCAGCGGGATGACCGTGACGTCGTCCTGACCCACGTGCCGCCGTCACTTCGACGGTGCAGCCGGCCCGGTCACAAGTGTTCAACCCTCCATCGGAGGTGCCTCCTCACCCGTCTTCCCGTCAACGACCCTGCGACCATCCAGGGGCTGCGACAGCACGACCTTCACGGGATCTTGGCAATCGTCGTCAGTGTCCCGCTTGGTCGAGATTACGGTGATGACCACCTCGGCGTCGGACTCCTCCAGCGTGGTCTCGGGGTCTCCGTCGCAGGTGTCGACCCACAGGTTGAGTTCGTCGTCGGCGACGGACCATCCCTCGATGCGCTGAGGACCCCTGCCTTCCCCGTCGGCGCAACCAGTGGCCAGGACAGCCAGCAGGCAGCCGCCCGCGAAGCGCATCAGACGAGGCCGCGTCGAGGTCATCCGCAACGGTCTCAAGCTCGTGGCGTCAACGCAGCCGTCTCGCGGAATTCGACACGACCGCGAGTCACGACCGCCCCGGATCGCGCACTGAGCGCGGGATGACCGTGAAGTCGTTGAACTCTGGAGGATCAGCGTGAGCGACGCCGATGCAGCCACCGACTGATCCGAGGGCCCCATCGCGACTCCTGACGAGCGCGTTGGGCAGCGAGCTCGGCGTTGACGAAGGCGTCGATGGCGGCCTGATTGGCGTCGGCCAGCTGAGGGCGCGTCTGCGCCAGGCGCGCTCTCAGCCCGGGCAGGTCGTAGAGGCCGGTAGGAGTGAACGCCACCCGCTCGTCCGCGCGGTGGACCTCTTGGACCTCGATGTGCAAGACCTCCGCGTCCTGGCTCCAAGCAACCTTCCCGTAGACGCCGTCAGTGACGTCGATAGCTTCCATCCAGGCCGCGGCGTCGGAGGGTCGGCAAAGACGAGGGGCTCACGGGTCTCGTCGAAGACGATGATGGCCCGGGCTGCTGGCGTCACCTGTTCATACTTGCTCACGCGTCCGAGGCTGGAGTGCCGTTTCGCACGGACGGCGGGATGACCGGGAGGTCGTGACCTGAGTCCACATCTGTTCCACGACGTCAGTGCACGAACGGTAGTGTCCGTCGCGCGGTGGGCTCATCCACCTGCGCAGGTAGCAGCGGCGGCCGGGCTAGCGTCCCAGTAGTCGAACTGGTCAACGACATACTTGCCGTCATCGGTGGTGCTCATGTGGACGGCGGCGATGCGGGTGCCGCTCTCATCCAGTGCTTCGGTCTTGGTGGGGGATGCGAGCAGGGCCTCGATGGCGGCCAGGCGAGCTTCAGCGCCAGCAATTGCTTCGTCTCGTGCTGGTCCGCTGGGCTGGGTGCAGGTCTGCTCCAGGTAGGCCGTCTCCAGGTCTCGGTTCTCGATCAGCCAGTCCTCGACGCCGGTCACCGTCGTCGGACTGTTGTAGGCCGCGCCCATGAGGCACCCGGAGCTCGCATTGACCGCTGGCTGCTGGGTTGCGGCCTGCTCCGGAGGCGCGGAGCAGGCGGTGAGCAGGCCGGCGAAAACGGCCAGGCCGACACCAGTGTGCGCGGGCCGGCTCATGGCGCGTGGGGTAGTCCTCATATCGACTCCGACGTGGCTAAGGAGCGGACGGCTCCCTCTGAGACAGGGGAGAACGAGAGCGTCACCCATGTGGATGCAGGGGGTGACTTCTTGACTGGTTGGCGGGTCGTTCACTCGGCCCGTGGACGTCACAACATCGACAAGGCCGTGACGTCGCGGGCCCCGGCGACAGCGCGCACAACGCGGGATGACCGGGAAGTCATGGACCCGCTCTGACCTGGGCGCCCACACCCGGTTCCCGACCACTCACGATGGCGCCACGGGCGAGCGAGGGGTCTTCGATCTCGGCTGCTCCAGGCGATGGCACGTGGCGCCTGTCGCGGCGATGGCCAGCTCAGGGTGCGGTAGGAAGGGAGGGGGCTTAGAGGCCGCCCGTACCTATGAGAGGAGTGCTTGCAAGGATGGCGATTCTGATGGTGGGCGTCGCTCAGCTGCCTCGTCACCTTGAGAAGAAGATCACGCCCAAGAACAAGCGGACACGACCGCCAGGTCGCATTCGCAAGCAGGTGATCCACGAAGAGGTGGACAACGCAGGCACTGACGACGGTCTGGCTACCTTCATTGAGCACTTCCGGCAGTGGCCTGCGGGAGTGGATCTTGGGGAGGTGCTCAGCTGGAACCCCTATGGGGCGACCCGGGTGTATGCGCCGGCTTCGCCGGAGGTTCTCCGGTTGCGGCAGGAGTTTGAGGCGGCTGTTCGTGTCGCACCTGCGGGCGTCATGCGGGAAGCCGTGGTGCGCGCGCTTGAGGTCGTCGAAGAGTGCCAGCGCAACGACTACTTCCTGCTCGTCTATCCCGACTGATCATTGCAGGAGTGGGTGGAAGCCGCTCACATCCGGTGGGTCTTGTTCGTCAGCGCTGGCCCGGCAGGCGGGTTGCGGCTGGCTCACCAAGGTGCAGCAAGACGCACGGTTAGCGGTGATCATCACGATCCACGATCGCGCGGAATTCGACACGACCGCGGCGTTGCGGGCCGCCGGCGACAGCGCGCACAACGCGGGATGACCGTGAAGCCGACAACCTATCCAAGCGGCTGGTCAAGCAGGCGCCGATGAGTGGGTGCTGCTCCTGCAGCAGGGTGGCCTGCGGTGAACAATGGACACGGCTGCAGCGCCGCGGTAAGGGCTAGGGATCGGCTGGCAGGTGAGCTCTCCCGGGGAAGTGGTGCCGGGTCCGGCGGTGGTAAGAGCCGATGGTGTCGAGGTGTTTGGTGAGTCCTACGACTGATGCCGCAGTATGGATGACGGTTGCATCGGATCGCCCCCACTTGGTTGGGGCATGGCTGATGCCCGACCGCCCGTGCTCATCCACCGTTGTTCGAGCCGGTCGACTTCACCGTCTGCCCCCGCCGTGATCGGCGGAGCGCAACGACGGAACACGTCAGGCCGGTGAGGAACGTGACGACGGCAAACGCGTTGGCCGCTACGACCATGAAGCCGAGGAGGATGATCACGCCGAGGTTGTAGGACACCGCGTACCCCACGAGCCAGGCGACGGGCACGGAGCCGAGCAGCGTCACGGTGGCCATGAACGATACGTGCGCGACCAGGGCGGCTACGGGTCGTCGATCGGACCGGCGGATCAGTCTCAGCATGGCTACGATCCCGACGATCGAGGCGACCGCCACAGCGATCTGAGCGGGATAGGTGGCCGAGTAGTCGATCTGGCCTTCGTTAAGACTCAAGGGAGTCATTCGAAGATCATAAAGAGGGCTCACAGGCTGGACGTACACGTAGGCTCCTGCGGCGGGAACGATCAGGCGGGCTGAGGCTCAGACCGGCTGAGCATGATCCACGCGACTGGACCACCCGATCTTGCTGCTCGGGTCGCAGGGGTTGAGTTTTCCGCCGGTCGCGCAGGTGATCCAGGTCCTCCACGCCGGCGGTGAGCAGGGCCGCGGGCTCACCGGAGCGGGCAGTGGCTGCCCCGGTGGTGGGCGCGGTCAGGGATGCGCTCACGATGAGGTCTCTCACCCGAGCTGAGCCGGGGAGGTAGGACGGTGGCCCGCCGAGGTCGGCGGTCACCGCCCAGGACTGGTCCGCGCCGGGGGCGGTGAGGTTCACCGGCATCAGGTCCCTGGTCATCCTGCACGTCAGGGGACCGCTGGTGGCGGCGGCGTCGAACGTCGCCGCTTCGGTACCGGCCGGCCATCCGGTGAACTGGAGGGTGACGGCGTCCTGGGTTGAGGTCTCCTCGGTCCACTGGAACGCGCGCCCGGCCACGCTGTACCCGGCCACGCTGTACTCGGCCACGTCGAGCAGATCAGCAGAGCCCCCAGCGCACCCCACCGGCGAAGCAAGAACGCCCCGTCGGGGTCCGCGGGTGTCGCTCATCGTCCTTCGGCGGCCGGGAGCCCGCTGGCACGCAGGTCAGCGACCGCGGCCGTCAGCAAGGTGGTCAGTTCGCTGACCGCGTCCTGCGCGGGGTGCAGCACGGTGATGCCGACGATGAGGTCCCCGACGCGGGCGGCGCCGGAGACGAAGGGCAGTCCGTTGCTGTCGGTGTGCGCGGCCCAGGTCTGGTCGGCTCCGGCGACGGTGATGGCGAAGGGTGTGGTCGGGTCGGTGAACCGGCAGACACCGGTGTTGGCGACGAGGGCGTCGAAGGCGATCGGTCCCCCGCCGGTGGCCCGGCCGGTGACGACCAGGTCCACGCTGGCCTGGTTCGGCCAGCGCTGGATCTCGTTCCACCAGGTGATTTGCCGCCCGGCCACCATCGGTGGGTCGAAGGGCCGTGAACTGCAGGCCTGCCCCATCACCGTCGGGCTCTTGGGGTACTGCCCGCGGTCGCCGAGGACCACTAGTCCGGCAGGCAGGGCTGCCCGGGTCCGTGTCATGTCGGGGATGTCGTAGGCGACGGGGACGTCCGGGTTGGCCAGCCCCACCGAGGAACCGGCTGTCGAGTCGACCGAAGGGGTGCTGGCTGGTGACTTGCTGAGGGTGGAAGTCCCCGCCGCCGTCTGCGCCGGAGTCTGCGCCGCGGTTGGTGCCGGGGTCTGGGTCGGGGTTCCGGTAGGTGTGGGCGTCAGCGAGGCCGCCGGGACGGTGCGCACGCTGGGCTCGGCGCTCCAGTGCAACCCTAGGGGGAGGGCGATGACAGCGGCCAGGGTGAAGGCGCCTGCGACGGCACGGGTGCGTCGGCGGTGCTGGATGCGTCGGCGCAGCTGGTGGCGGGTGCCGGCGTGCAGGCTGGCCTCGTCAATGCGGCCGGCGTGGAGCTCCTCGTGCAGGGCGCTCTGCAGGTGGTGCTGCAGCTGGAGTAGGTCGTCGAGGTCAGCAAGCTCATCGTGGTCGGTGTCGGGGCGGTCGGTGTCGGCGCGGTCGGTGTTGGGGCGGTCGGTGTCGAGGTGGTCGGCGTCGTCCTCGCCGGGGGTGGGGTGCTGGTCACGAGGTCGCTGGGTCATCGGGACTCCTTCGCGGCGTCGGTGTTGTGGTCCAGGAGGCGACGCAGGTTGCGCAGGCCGCGGTAGGCGTGGCTGCGGACGGTGGCTTGGGAGCAGTGCAGGAGGTTGGCGATCTCGGCGTCGGGCAGGCCTTCGTACAGGCGCAGGACGAGGGTGGCCCGTTGCGCGTCGGGTAGGCGGCGCAGCAACGTGAGGTAGTGCTGCCGGTCGCCGTAGCCGGCGCTGTCATCGAGGAGGGGAGCATCGGGCAGGTCGGCGGGGTCGCTGACCTGCTCGCGGCGCCAGGGGCGGCGGTGGTGGGAGACGACGGCGTTGACGACCATGCGGTTCAAGTAGGCCGAGGGGTCTTCGACGGCCTGGATGCGTGACCACTTCAGGACGCAGCGGGCCAGGACGTCCTGGACGACGTCCTCAGCTTGGTGGGGGTCTTTGAGCAGGCCGCGGGCGAGGCGGACCATCTCGGGGCCCTTCCAGGTGACCAGGGAGTCCAGGTCCCAGACCCCGGCTTGTGCCGGTTCAGGGCGCGAGGAGGCGTCGGCTCCGGCGGGACCTTGCGAACGTCTCACACTCTCCTAACGCTGCCCGGAAGCGGGCTGTTGCGGTTGGAAGGACTTCGTTTTGACGTCACTTCCGCTGTCGACTTCCGGCACCCCTGGGTCATCGACAAGACCGCGACGTCGCCGGCCGCCAGCGACAGCGCACAACGCGGGATGACCGTGAAGTCGTAGACCGGACGTGACCGCGCCCGGACGTGACCGCGCCCGGACGCGACCAGGCCGGACGTCGCTCCTCGCTCCGCCGCCTGGCTCTCAGCTGCCGTCTGGCTGGCAGAAGCGCAGGACGTTGCCGTAGGGGTCGATGACCTCCATGGTTGGCCCGCCGGGGAACTCGAGGTCCACGCCTGGTCGCAAGGGCGCGGCGGAGTGGGAGTGCAGCTCCGTGTGCAGGGCGTGGACGTCGGCCACCGCGATCCACACGACGCCGTGAGGACTGCCGTCACCGTGGTGCTCGGACAGGTGCAGGACCATCTGCCCGCGCGAGACCTGCACGTACAGCGGGAAGCCGGCCTCGAAGCGGTGTTCCCAGTCCAGGGTGAAGCCGAGGTAGTCCCGGTAGAAGCCCAACGCCACCTCCGCGGACATCACCCGCAGCACCGGGACGCCGGGGGCGAACGCCGGCGCCTGCGCGGGCGGCTGCACGGGTGCGGGCGCGGCCGCAGTGTGCGCGCCTGCCGTGGCGGCGAGGGTGTTCCAGTCCCGGGCGCCGTGCTGGTGGGCGATGAGTTCCAGCGCCAGGGAGTGGGGGACGTCGATGCCGGCGGCGGCCAGGTCGCTGCGCAGCAGCTTGGCCAGGTCCTTGGCACGGGCAACAGGGGTTGGGGGCGGGGTCATGGTGCGCCTTCCTGCGCGGCAGGTGCTGTGCCGGGTGCTCGCGTTGCCGGCTGCTGCCGCGTCCGGGAAGCCGCGGGAGGCTGGACCCAGCGGTGCATTCACCAGACCACCGAGGGGGCGCGAGCGGCAGGCTGCACCGAGCCACCAGCAGGGTAGCCACCGCCGCTGCGCCTGCCCAGATCGACGACCGCACAACATCCGCAGATCGACATGACCGCAAAATTGCTGGAGGCAATGGTTGCGGTAGCTGCCGCTGAGCCTTGTCGGCGCTCGGGGACTCCTGACTGCCTATGGCGGGGTAGACGCTGTGGGGCCGACGTCAACGGCGGCCCCTGCTCAGCTTGTGCTGCGTCTCAGGCGCACCCCGCCGGAGCCCATCCTGTTGGCCTCGTCGCTGCTGAATCTTTAACCGCTGGTGCTGCTCGCGGCGCTCACAGAAGGTCGCCAGGTGCTCGGCGGCCTTGGCCGCGGTGTCCAGCGGCAGGGCCTGGTCAGGACTCGTCGGGCCGGCCATGACCGGTCGCCAGGTGTCGCTGTCACGGAAAGCGACGATGAGGACGCCGTCGCGGTCGACGACCTGGCTGTGGAGGTTGGGGGCGCCGGGTCCGGCGAGGACGAGGACGGGCCGGACGGGCGTGTGGATGCCGTGGCTGCGCAGCAGGGCTGCGGTCTTGGTGGCGCCTTGGCGGGCTTGGCGGAGCTTGGACTCCAAGCCGTAGGTGTCTTCCAGGCTCTGCTGGCGGCTGAAGAGGGCTTTGACTTCGAGGGCGAAGCAGCCTTTGGGGGCCAGGACGACGTGGTCGACGTCGAAGTGCTCGAAGGGGATCGCGCTGATGACGCCGTACACGCCGTCGGTGGTGCGCAGCTCGTCCCCGACGTCGCCCTCGACGCCGCGGCCGAGCCGGGCCAGGAGGCTGCCGTCGGCCAGGGCAAGGAAGCCGGCCCAGCCGACGGCGGCGGCGCCGAGGAAGACGCCGAGGATGCCGGCCTGCAGCTGCGGGTGCTCCCGGGCGCCGTAGCTGAAGGAGACAGCCGCGAGAGCGAAGGCGGCGAGGAGCTTGGTGAGGTCACGCCAGTTAGCGCGCAGCAGGTGCCGGCGGCGTGCGCGGAGGTCCTGCTCGAGCCAGGAGGCGCGTCGGCGTCGGTAGCGAGGGTAGGGCAGGCGCAGCTGGCCGTATCCGCGGCGATCACGCAGCCATCTCACCAGCGCAGCATCGACGTGGTGCGGGCTGTGCTTGAGGTCTACACCCTCACCCGCGTCGGTCTCTCGTCCCCGCTGGTCTTTCACCTACCCGGGACCTCTCGCCCGCACTGGCGCTCCGCCCCTGTACAGCGCTCGCGACAGGACGCAAACGCCCGTAGAAGTCAGCCCGTTGGGACAAGATGAGACGCGTGGATGCTCATGTCTCCCTGGCCTTGGCCTTGCAGTCCGGCCCCGGCACGGTCGCTGCCTTGCTCGGGGCCGGTGCGTCGGCGTCGGCGGGGCTGCCCACGGCGTGGGAGGTGCGGCAGGAGCTGATCCGCCGGGCCGCGCTCGCTGCCGGTGAGGCGGTGCCGACCGACCCCGAAGCATGGTGGTCTGATCGCGGTGGCAGCGCAGGCTACGACGGGCTGCTGGCGGAGCTGGCGCCCACGCCGGCGGGGCGGCGCGACTTGCTGCGGGGCTTCTTCGAGCCCACCGAGGACGGGCGCGAACGGGGGGAGAAGCGTCCCGGTGCGGTGCACCACGCGCTGGCCCAGCTGGTGGTCACTGGCGCGGTGCGGGTGGTACTGACGTTGAACTTCGACCGCCTCATCGAGACCGCGCTGCGCGAGGCGGGTATCGAGCCGGTCGTCATCGACTCTCCGGCCGCGGTGGAGGGGATGGAACCGCTGCAGCACCAGCGAGCGGTGGTGGTGCACCTGCACGGTGACTACCTCTCACCCGCGACGCTGAACACCCCCGAGGAGCTCAATACCTACCCGGCTGCGCTCAACGCCTTGATCGATGAGGTCTTCGACCGTTATGGCCTGCTCGTCATCGGCTGGTCAGCGACGTGGGACAACGCCCTCCGAGCGCGCCTGCAGGCCGCCCGCAGCCCCCGCTACGGCACCTGGTGGATCGACCAGTTCCCCCTAAGCGGGCACGCCCAGGACCTGGCCAGCGCCCGTCGGGCCGCGGTGGCTATCGCAGATGCGGGGGTAGAGCTGGCGCGGGTGGTCGACGCGCTGCAGGCGCTCGCGGAACAGCGCCTGCAGGATCCCGTGGGGCCGCCCGCGGCTGTGGCCTTCGCCAAGCGAGCCCTGGCCGGGGCGAATGTGGCCATTGGTTTGCATGACACCCTCAGCCGGGAGACCGACCGGGTAGCGAACCTCGACGCTGTCCGCTCAAATGAGTTCAACGTGGGCGGTAATCAGCTGGCGGCCGTGTACGCCCGTCGTCGGGATCAGATTCTCGCCGGCACCGCCACGTTAAGCGCGCTGGTGGCTACCAGCGCTTACTGGGGAAATGAGCGCACCGATGCTTGGTGGTTACCCACCATCACCCGCTCGGTGCCACGCGAGATCGTCGGTGGACTCACGCCGTTGATCGGCCTGCGTTTGGGAGTGGCGACGCTGCTGACCCACGCCGCCGGCATCGCTGCCACCGCCGTCCGTCGCGACGAGCTGGTTGCCCACTTGGCCGCCGGTAACCGCCTCACGTGGAATGACCAAATCCTAGAGGCGGCTGCGGTGCTGACCCCGGCGGTGTTGTGGGCAGAAGACGGCGCCGACGCCGAACTGCGCCTGCGAGAGTACTTGCGGCCGCTGCTGCAGAAC
This sequence comes from Kineococcus radiotolerans SRS30216 = ATCC BAA-149, assembly GCF_000017305.1. Taxonomy (GTDB): domain Bacteria; phylum Actinomycetota; class Actinomycetes; order Actinomycetales; family Kineococcaceae; genus Kineococcus; species Kineococcus radiotolerans. The sequence goes on from NC_009664.2 coordinate 4,734,645, forward strand.
CACCTCGCCCTCGGCGCCGCCGGGTATGAGCACGCGTGGGAGGACTGGGCCGCAGTGTGTTACCTCACCCGGCGGCAGGCGGGCACCACTGTGGCTGCTCCCCTCATGGTCATCGACGGCAACGAACCGTACGCGCCGGCCTTGAAGCGACTCAAAGGGCGAATCAAGGATTTACCGGAGAACACGGGCCTGTTCGCTCATGGCAATCTTGGCGGCAGGATCGGGCTGGCGTGGCCGCTCCTCGAACGCTACGAGAGTCAGGTCGCCGAGTGGGCCAAGGAGCTCGACCGGAACCACATTACTCCCTTTGGTGCCGGCATCGGAGGAGGCGTCATTCCTACAGGGCCGCGTTACCCCGGTCGTCCTGATTTGGCGTGGCGCTGACGGCAGCAGGATCCGACCAGCCTGTGGAAATCAGCAGTGACTGACGCGGTGACTAGGGCCCAGATGCTGCGCCTGTAGTCGTCCTGATGCTCAACGCTTTGGTCTGCGGTGCACCTCGCACGACGTCGGACTCTGCTTACTGCTCCAGCTCCTTCTGGACAAGGATCGCCACTGACGACCCGCGTCGAGCGAGGTTGTCGACCAGTTGCAGTAGAGCCCGACGCAGCGATCCAGGTTCGTGCTCCTCCCGCACCACATCTCGCAACCAGGTCTCGACGTATTGACTACGCCCCAGAATCCGAGACCCGTCGGGCCCAATCATCCTCAGGACGAGGCCCATTGCCTGGGGCGTACGTTCCAGCGCGTTGGCGGCCAGGCAGAGCAGCAGCCGGTCGACGAGGTCGGGGGACGGTTCGGACGCCGTCACCCAGCGATCGATCACGCGGGCGTACTCATCTGGCGGCCAGGAGGCTCCGGACTGCGGTATCGGTAGTAGCGCTTCGTCCAGTTTACGTCTCGATGCTTCTTGTCGGGACCGGCGTGATGCTTCCCGTGCAGACCGCGCCGCGGGCAGCAGCTGATCAAGCAGTCTGGGCCAGACCTCGAACGACCGTTGTCCCTGCGTGGTCGACACGGCCTGGAGCGCGAGTGACTCAACGACAAAAGCCAGCTCCTCGGGGGCAGGGGTGAACGCCGTGAGATAGCGGTCGAGGATGTCGTCATTGCCGTCGAGCACCGCGGAGGAGACCCAGAGACTGATCTGCTGACACCAGTAACGCGATCCGCGAAACCCGCGGGGGATCGCATCGGTGGGTCTACGCCTTAGGTCATACTCGACAAGCGCGGCCAGCGTTCGTCGAGCGCCCTCGCCGTGCGGGCAGTCACAACGTGCCGCCGCCCTTAGCCCGGGTAGCGCGTCCGCGGCGGTGTCGTAGTTCAACAGGGTGTCGGGATCGGTAAGCGCCTCCTCAAGAGGTTGCCTCAAACGCTTGCGGGGACGTTCTTGACCGTTCCACGGACCAACTCCTGCAGCCAGGATCCACTCAAGGTAGACGGCCATGGCGGTGGTGTGTCGTGCGTGAGTCCTCTGCTTCGTGCAGTCGGTGTCGTTCCACGCTGCGGCCAGCCCTTGCAGGAGGCGGTCTCTGACCTGGCGGGACTGACTGGCCGACAGCATCTCTACTATGGAGGTGAACTGATCCTTATCTTTGCCGCATGCATCCAGGAGGAGGTCGTCGCTGAGCAGGCGGGTGATCGCGGTCGCGAGTGACCGGTCGGCGCCGAAGTCCCAACTCATGTCGCGGTCAGCGTCCGCGAATTTGGGCGTGTTCTCGTTCACGAGGCGGAGAAGTGTTTCCACGGCGGTGGGCAGCATCTGTAGTTCTGCCTCGCCGCCACGGGCCGCCTGCACTACGACGGCGGCCGCAGCCATCGCCAAGGTCTCGGCAGGGTTGAAGGCGATGCCGAGCTCGGAGTCGCTGCCCTCGTCGCGCACCATGGTCCCAACGGTGGTGTACAGCTGCGCTGCCGAGCCGGGCTGGTCTACTGATTCGTCGCGGATCTTCATGGCGGCGAACAGGTGGTTGGACAGCTCGAGACGGGTGCGGGCCTCACGGCCGCCGCCTTCTTCCAGTTGCTGTTGAAGATCAGAGGGCAACTCGACTGAAACCTCCAGCTGGTTCGGCTGGTTCTCGACCGGGTTGAGCCGGTAGTACTCGATCCGAAACATGGACGCGCGCCGCCGAGCGACGGCCAGCTCCGGGGAGCCCTCAGCGGGTTCACCTTGGCGAGCACGGGAGTTTGTCAAGAACCGTTCACCGGTCGCTTCGAGTTCACGGCGACGTTCCTCGTCGCCACCTAGTACGAGCTGTATGACGACACCGTCGACCTGGGTGCTCAGCCCGGGCTCGCCGGTGTCCCACCCTGCACCACCACCGAAGATTCGGGACGTTTCCATGTCCCAGACGTCCGGCTCTTGGAGGAAGGGGTCTAGCAGTGCACCGGAAGTCGATGGGTTAATGAGCAGGAGGGAGTACCCCACGGCTGCCAGTGCCGGACTCACACCTGCGAGCAGGACATCGTCCAGGATTTGTTCTAGAGGCCGCTTGCTCACCTGTGCAACTGCCCATCGGCGCAGCGCCATTAGAGCCGACATGGCCGGGTAGGGCCCGGTACCAGCCCGCTGGTACCACCCCCAGGCAGAAGCGGGACCGCGATAGGTGCGGGCGTTCGACCAGTGCGGGAAGGTGAGTTCGAGAGCCAGTGGACGCTGCGGCCTGGAGAACGAAGCTTCTTCGCGTCCTCGGTGCCGGGTGGCGGCATCGACGACGGCACCCACCAGCCTCAGACCGTGGGCAGGTGAGTGGTCCAACAGGACAGCGAAGGGCCCCCAGTCGGGCCCAGTCAAACCGAAACCGCGGCGGCGTGCGGTGCGGTGCGAGTGGTCGCGGATACCGTCCTCGTCGCCTGGAACGCCCAGCCGTCGGCGGCCTCGCAGGGTGCGGCGCGGGGTCATCGGGAGCCGGCCTCGTGCACCATCCATGTCCAGCGGCCAGTCGAGGTAGTAGCAGCCAGCCAGTTCCAAGAGCAGATCGGGGTTGTCTCGGGCCAACGCGGCTGCAACGTCCGGATCTTCGATGATTGCTTCGAGGTCGTCGCCGCGTTCGACAGCTCGCTCGAGAAGCGGGCTGGCTTCGGCGGGGAGGTTCTGGCCGAGCAAGCCGAGGACGGCAAGGGCGGACTCGTAACGCTGCCCATACGTGGCATCCCCAGCCCAGCTGACCGTCGCGGCGCACAACCGCGATGAGTCGATGCCGAAGTCGCCCGGCCGCAGGCGGTGGAGTTCCAGACTGCGGAGCCATCGTTCCGTCAGCAACACGGCGGACGCTGCCAACCCTTCCGACAACTCCGCGGCGGTAGCGATCAGCAGTCCGATCACCGGGGCAGCCAGCACGCTGTTGAGAACGAGACTGGCACCATCGAGCGTCATGCGGTCGGGCGTCGTACGGTCGGTCGTCGCGAAACGAGTCGTCACCGCGATGAGCCGCGCGACATCCAAAAGACGCGGTTGTCCGGCGGTGTTGGGGACCAGCTCCTGTAGGTCGAGCCGCTGCAGACCGAGCCCCTGCAGGACAACCCCGGGGTCAGCCAAAGACAAAGCCGACTCGTACGGGACGTCACTCCAGCGGTCGCCGTCGCGGGCCGCGAGCCGTTCACAGACTGACAGTTGCTGCTTCCAGACAGCGCGCAGCTCTGCCGGGTCGCTCGCTGCGGACAGGGTGCGTTGTCCGGCCAAGCGGACTGCTCGCAACAGCGGACGAGGGGAGTGAACCTGTTCCAAAAGCGCCGGATCGTCGGCCAGGACCATGGCTGCTGCGTAGTCGGCCAGGACGTCGTGGGAAAACCGGTACGTCCGGCCGTGGCGCGTCAGGACGTCGTCGCTGACGAGGCCGCCCACTGCGGGGCCAGGAACCGTTGACAGGGATGTGCTGCCCGTGCCGGTGATGACGGCTTCCGCCGCCTCCTCCCAGGCGCGGCTTCGCTCATGGGGTAATCCCTGCCCTGGACGCATCCCCTCGGAGCGTCGGACGACCGTGTTGTAGAAGAGGTCGAGGATGGTTTCCTCACCGATCGGGTCCTGCTCGGGCAGGGCACTGCCTGACCGGACGATGAGATCGACGAGGTACGGCCGGCGCAGGAGCTGATTACTGCGAGGGTGACGCAGAAGAGGCGCCAGGAGAGGGAAGGCCTGCTCCACCTCGTTCATCTCGTCATCGGTGAGGTCGCCCACCGGCACGTGTGAAGTCAATCGATCACCGAGATGATGGGTCAGAGGGTCGGCAGCTTCTCGGCGGCAGGTGATGACGACGGTCCATGGCGGACTCTTCCGTCCGCCCGTGGGTGCCGCGTCCAGCAGGAACTCCAGCAGCCGTCCTGCGTCGGCCAGGGCGTTCTCGGCCCCGTCAATGAGCAGGATGCGAGACCCCGCGGTGGGTGCGGCTGCCAGCGCTGTGGGCAGGTGGGGGATACCCAGCTCGTCCTGAAGGCTGGTGGGACTGTCGCCGCCTCGCACAGCAAGATTGATGGCCACCACCGTCGCGTTCTCGCCCTGCTCTTGCACACAGCGACGAGCCAGGACCGATTTACCCACACCGGCGCTTCCTGAGATCAGCACCAGCCCACCGCCCGCAACAGCCCGGTCGATCTGATCGACAACGCGTGCGCGTTCCAGGCGCAGGGTCCCGCCGATCTGGTCGACGGTGCGTGCCAGCTCATCCGCCGACGCGGTGAGGACACGCTCGAGCTCGTGCCTGTGCTGGGGAGCGGTGTCCAGGGCGACACCTGCGGCCAGGAGGGCGGCCCGGAGCATGGGCACGTTGATGACGCCCGCGTTCGGTCCCCAGCCTTCAGCCAGCGTACGCAGCTGCGCGAAGAGCGAGCGCACCGACGGCGCCGCGGAGGGGAAGACCTGCGCGAGGCGGCTCAAAGTGTCAAGGAAGTCGCGCCCGTCCTCACCGATCTCCATGATCCACACGTGCAGATGACGCAGAAGGTCGTGGACGAGCCGGTCCACCCCCAGCTCGTCGACCTCTAGGCCCTGTCCGGTGCTTTCCTGGTCGCCTCGTTCGGCTAGGACCCGCTCGACGGCGGCCTTGACGTGGTCGTACCGACCACGGACCTCGGCGCTCATCGCTCCCGGCATGAGCAGCCCGAGGAAGGTGTCAACGCTGGTATGAGCCCGGGCGATGACGGTCAACCGGTGCAGCTCTTCCAGCTGGGCCCTCGGGCCGCCGGCGGCGAGGCCTAGACGGAGGCTGCCTGCGTCCAGCTCGTCGTGTCGGGTGGACAGCTCCTGCAGACACTGTCCCAAGACGTCGAGGAACGCGCGGTCTGAGGGGGTGGGAGCCGCCCGGCGCTTGACCTGGTAGTCGATGCTCGATGGCGATGCGCCCTGATTGGAGGTCAGGACCAGGTCGTCCAGAGCGTGGCCTGCTACGCGCCGCTGTAGGGCGATGCTGGTGGGGGCTGTGTCCAGCCCTGGCATCAAGTCCCCGGTCAGCAACCGTCCCAGCGCGAGTGCGGCGAGGGTGTACTCCTCGATCGTGCCCGCCCCGCCGGTTGCCTCAGGCGACACCTGTGCCACACCCACTCGCCCCCCGTGAACGACCACATGACCTGCTCTGATCGGCGACCCGTCCGATGGGGCGGGCCGCCAAGCCCTACGACAGATCATCTTGCCCGAGGGGCTCCGTCTTGACGCCCTCATCCCAGATACGTCCACGATCGACGCGGTTGTCTCGATGAGCGCGCCCAACGGCACGAGCAGGCCGCCGTGTGGGCGGTGGGGGACCGCTACGCCGCGGCGCGCGGCATCGCGGACGGGCATCCCGCTGGGTCAGCTGATCCTGGTCGGGCACCACAGCGAGGGCCGGGCCCGGCGAGACGCGGCCCGGATGGGCGCGCACATGGATGCCAGCGTGGCCCACACCGACGCAGCCGAGGAGGCGCGGCGGGCGGCGCGGATCGCGAAGGCGGCCACCGATGCCCGCTACAACCCGGTGACGGTGGCGAAGCGAGTGGAGCGGTTGACCCCCAGGGTGGGGGCCGAGGAGAAGGCGCTCGCGCACTGCGAGCGCGCGGTCGCTGCCGGGCAGGCCGCTGCTGCGGCCCTGAGCGCGGTTGGCGGCCCGGACTCAGACCTGGATCGGGGGCAGGTGCAGCCCGACCGTCCTCGGGCTGGGGAGAGCGCGCAGGGGGCCGCGGTGCGGTATGGGCTGAACATGGCCGCCCACGCGGCCGCAGTCGCTGAGCGGTTGCAGGCGCACCGTGCCGACCTGGCCCACTGGCAGGCGGTGCGTGCCCGGCAGGTCGCGGATGGGACGGCCACCGGCGTCGGCCGGCACAACGTGGCGGCCGGGGATCAGGTGCGGGTGCGTGGGCACTGCTACGAGGTGGTGCGGGCGAACGCGAAGACGGTGACGGTGCTCGGCATGTTCGGGCCCCGCGCGACCCTGTGGCAGGAGGTCCAGGAGCACCGGCGGGGAGCAGGCGGGACCGGTGACCAGGCGAGGGCGGGGGGGGTGACTCAACCCCTGTTCACGGCCCGTCAACCTCCGGCCGCGTCGGGGCCGGGCGTCCCGGCCGCGCAGTCGTGGCCCTGTGACGATCCAAATTTCTTCGGTACCTCCCGCGCCTGCGCATCTGCGGGACCCTGAGACAAACGGGCGGGCCGCGTGGAATTGTGACCGAGTGCAACAGCTCATCACTGCGCCCTTCTTCCGGCGACTGGCCGCCCGGCTCATCGACCTCGGCTTCGCCCTGGTCCTGACCTTCGCCCTGGCCGTGGTCGTGGGCCTGATCTCAGGTCTCGTGACCGCCTTCAGCGGTGGCCTCGACGAGGATGGACTGGCGATCGCGCTGCTGGTCTGGCTCTGCTACTTCCTGGCCTACGTCGCGCTGGAGTGGTTTCTGGTGGTCAACCGCGGCGGGCAGACGCTGGGCAAGGGGCTGATGGGCATCAGGGTGGTCCGTGCATCGGGCACCGGCGTCGCCCCCGCTTCGTCCTTCGTTCGCCTTTTCGTGTTCTTCATCCCGTTCTTCTTCGCCTCGCAGGCTGGGGGGTCGACGTCGGCCGGGTGGGAGGCGCTGGCCACTATCGGGTTCTTGTGGTCCACAGCCACACTGATCATGGTGTGCATCCGGCCAGGCGGTCGGCGTGGGGTTCACGACTACTTGTCGGGCACTCGGGTCGTGCTCGCTCCGAGGCGCAAAGTGAACCTGCGGAAGGACATTCCGATGATGGTGCCTAGGCGGGTTGACCTCACCAAGCGCTGACCGCGAAGTGTCACCATTCCCTCGACCAGTAGCGCCGTGGCTTGGTCGTCGTGCGGACGGTGGCGCCGCGGCTGGGATTGCAGGTGGTGAGGAGGAGCTGGTCGGCTTGGGTTCCGCCATGTGCTCGGGCGAGGGTGTGGTCGGCCTTAAGGGGCATGTGGTCGACCTTGAGGGCAACGTCGCGGAACATCTGCGGTCCCTGACCGACGGGAGGCTGTCGGACGCGCGTTCAGATGCCATCGGTCACGGGGCGGTCGGGTCGACGTGTTCGACGACGGCGCCCAGGAGGACGCCGACAGCCTGGACGAGGGGGTCCAGGGCATTCGCGGCGTCGGTGGGGTGACGGTGCCGCTCAGGACGCCCAGGAGGAAGAAGGGCCCGGCGGCCGCGACGGGTACCGCGAGGACGGCGACGACGCGCAGCAGGGCGGCGAGTGAGACCTGCCGAGCGGGCTGTGTCGGGTTGTGTCGGGCTTCGTTGTAGTGATGCGGGTCAGGCGGCGTGGGCTTCGCGGTCGTAGACGAGGGTGGCGGCTTGGTAGAGGGGGGCGAGGTCGAGGTCGCAGGTGTGGCAGAGGTGGTGCAGGTCGCTGAGCAGTTCGATGAGGGCTTGCTGCATGTCCTCGGCGTGGCTGCCGCTGGCGCGGGTGTGGTGGTGGAGGGCTTGGGCGGCGTAAGCGGCGCGATGGGCGTTGGTGTGGCGGGCTCGGGCGGCGCGGGTGGCGGGGTCTTCACCGTCGGGTGCGGCGCTGCTGAGGGCGGTGACGCTGGCGCTGGCGTGAGCGTTGGTGCCGGCGCGGGTGCTGGCGCTGGTGTCGGCGCTCGCGGGTTGGTGGGTGGGGGTCTGGGTCATGGCGGGTCCTTGAGTGGGTAGTCCGGGGGTGGGAGCCCAGGGGTGGAGTGCAGTGAGGGTGCTACGGGGAGGTGCTGGCGGCCCTGCTGCCCTTGTGAGCCACGGCTGGGGAGCCGGGCCCATGAGCCGTATCTGCGGGGTTGGTGCTCTGCTGCCCGTGGCGGATCTGGTGAGGCGGCCTGTGGGGCGGCGGGGAAGTGGTGCTGCTCGCCAGAGCGGGTGCTCGAGCCGGGCTGTGCTGGGCCGGTCTGTCAGCTGGCGGGGTGCTGGGTGGGATGGGTGACGATGAGGGTGAGGTGGGGATCGCTACTGCGGGGTCCTTGGACGGCAGCGTCAGCGGTGGCGGTGGCCTCACGGATGGGCGCGGGCACCAGGTGCAGCCCTTGCTGCGGCTTGGACTGCGGCTCCTGGTGCTGGTGCTGGTGCTGCTGGGCTGGGGGGCGGGCGAGGCCGGCGAGGTGACCGCTGCCGGCGGGTGATCCGGTCCCGGACGGGGGGAGGGGCTCGCTGATGAGTCTGATCACCGGCGCGGAAGGCTGGGCGGTGGTGGAGGCGCTGCGGTGGGCGGCCTGCAGATGAGCGGCGCGTAGCTGGATGTCCTGCTGCGCGGCGTCGAGATGGGTAGCCGAGCCGGTGGCGGAGCTTGTGGCGTAGCCGGCGAGGTAGCCGAAGAGCGCGGCCGCGGGGACGGCGGCCAGGAGCAGGAGGGCGCGTTCGCTGGCCTTGGCCGGGGCGAGCAGGGGAATGAGGGTGAGGGTGGCGAAGGAGGTCAGGCCGACGGTGGTGGCTCGACGTGTGTTGATGTGCATGGTGATGCGGGGCACGTCGACGCTCCTGCCTGCTTCAGATGCCAGCTGACCCGTGTCTTTCAGTCCCGGTGAGCACTTCATTGGGCTGATGGGCTCTCGCGTTTCACTCTGGGCTGAGCCTGCCACACCGGTGCGCTGATGGCACGGGGTGTGGGGCGTGGAGAGCGTCGGGGTTGGGCCCCCCCCGGTACGTAAGGACATCCGTCGCGACATCGGCGAAGGCGCCGGCGTTGATCGGGCCATTGATCACGCCATCAGCGATCACGTCGACCAGGGATCGCGTCCACCAGCTGTCGTGTCGATCACTGCGTCGCTGGCCCGCGGCCGGCTGATCTCGTCGCCGGTCTCGTCGCTGGCCGCTTGCCACCGTCCGGTGAGCTCCTCGCACGCTCGTGGACCCTTCCCGGTCGGCGCTGGCGGGCGGGGAGGTCGCGTCGGTGGGGCCTGCCGCCTGGGGCTGAGCTCCGCGGGGGTCAGTTGGGCGGCTTGGTAGGCGCGTAGGAGGGTGGGGCTGATGCGGCCGGTGGCGGTGACGCGGTGGCCGTGGGTGCGGGCCCAGGAGCGGATGATGCGGTGGTCAGGGGCCAGTGTGGTGCGCTTGCAGTTGTCGCGGTGCCCGATGGTCTGGGCTCCGGTGCGGCGGGCGTGTTGGATGAACACGTCGAGGCTGGCGCGCAACTGGCGGGCGTGGTCGGCGTTGAGGTCGATCTCGTGAGCGTCGCCGTCGAGGGTGAAGGTGAGGCGTTCGGTGGCGGGGCTGCCGTCGATGTTGTCGCTCAGTTGGGTGGTGGTGCGGGTGGCCGTGGGGCATGGTGACAGACGCCCGGGCGCGGCCATGGGCCTCATTCAGGCCGAGAGCAACCGCAACCTCAAATCACCGGCGGCCAATTACCCGGATTGAGTGACAATGAGCAGGAAGCGTCTGGTTCGTATCAGGTTGATACTGCTTCTTTCTCCGCTGGATGCTGATGCTTACTAGTGGAGGAGGGGGTGGTGGAGAACGGGTTCGCGTCGAGGGTTCGCGGGAAAGGGCGGTACCGGTTCGTTCCGCCGCGGGCCTCAGGTTCGGTGTTCACGGTGAGGACCTGACGTGTGCGGCCTGCGTGTGGTCTTGCGTGTGGTCTTGCGCGTGGTCTGAGGTGCGTAACGTTGGGGCTGCGCCTGCCGATGGGTGCCTCGTGCACATCAGCAACACCGGTCACAGGCGTCTCCACAACACCGGTCACAGCCGTCTCCGGCGCGCCCTCGTTGTGGCTGCCGCCGCGGGCCTGGCTGCGCCGGTCCTCACTCCCGTCGCGGGCGCGTCCACTGCCGCCGCGGCGTGGTCGCCGGCGCCGGCGCAGTTGGAGGTGCTGGCGGGCACGGGGAACCCGACGACGGGCCTGGACCATGGTTCTTTCCGCTTGACCCGGAACCTGACCGGCCCGGTTGCTGTCGCGGTGGAAGACGCTCCGGGCACCAACGGTGGCCGGTTCGCCTTCGTCGACGGTGGGTTGACGAGCACGGTGGAGTGGCAGGACGTGTCGGGTCTGCAGTCGCAGAACTTCTCGGTGGACTTCGGGGCATGGCGGCAGGTGTTCCCCGACGGGCAGGTGCCCGCCACGGGGAAACCGTTCTCGCCTACCGCGCTGGCTCTCGCCTACACGCAGCGGACCTCTGATGGGTTCACGGTCTACGCCTCCGACCCGGCCGCGGGCTACGTTCTCGGCGGTAACGACGGTTCCAGCTTCGTGGCGGGTAACGGTGGTTCGGGTGTTCCCGTTCCGGGCCCAGCGGCCGCGTCCCCCCTGCACGCCACCGCGTTGGCTACCGACAGCCACGGCATCCTGTACGCCACCGACTCCACCGCGGACTCCCTGGTGGCGATCGACCCGGTGACGAAGTTGCTGCGCCTGGTCGCTGGGACGGGTAAACCCACCGCGTTGGCCGACCCGCGTGCGCTCGCGGTCGGGGCCGACGACACCCTCTACGTCCTAGACGGCAACGCCGTCGTCCACCTGGGCGTGGACGGGAGCAGGACGGTCCTCGCCGGAGCGGGCAGCGAGCACCCACTGGCAGCCCCGAGCGCGCTGACTGTGGGTGATGACGGAACCCTCTACGTCGCTGACGGGCACACCGTCAGCGCCCGCAGCGCCGGCGGTGCCTGGTCCCTGATCGCCGGCGGCACCCATGGGCGGCCTGTTCTCGGTGACGCGGTCGACAGTCCGCTGGGTGCGGTGACGGGTCTGGCGGTGCGTGATGACGGCACCGTGGCCATCGCCGACCGCGAAGCCCGCCAGGTCCTGCTCGTCACCCCCGACCAGCCCACCTACGGGATTCCGCTGGAGGCTGGTGTGCACCGGCTCGCCGGGGCGGATCGGGTGCAGACCGCTGTCCTCGCCTCCCAGCGGCTGGCCCCGTTCGCGCACACCGCCGCCGCGGTCGTCATCGCCCGCGCCGACACCTACGCCGACTCCCTCGCCGGGGCGCGGCTGGCCTCAACACTGTCCGCGCCGCTGTTCCTCACCTCCGGGGATCACCTCACCCCGCAACTGCGCGCGGAGCTGGACCGTGTCCTGGTCCGCTCACCGCGGGTCTACCTCCTCGGCACCAGCGACGCGGTGCCGAGCACGATCGGCCAGGACATCTACGCCCTGCGCCCGTTCATGAACGCAGATCGGGTCGCGGGGTTCGACCGGTTCGGCACCGCCGTACACATCGCGGAGCGGGTACGGTCCTGGGACGGCGCGGACGACACGACCCCGCTGTTCCTGGTCAACGGCTGGAACTACCCCGACGGGCTGGCGGTGTCTGCCCTCGCCGCCCGCACCGGTGGGCAGGTGCTGCTCACCGACGGCGAGCACCTGCCCGCCGACACTGCCCGCTATCTCGCTGAGTACGACCCGACGGGTGCTCGCACCGTGCCCGTGGGCGGGGTGGCTGCTGAGGCCGTTGAGAACGACATCCCCGACGCCGCCTACGACAACGCCCTGGACAACGCCATCGTCGGTGCGGACCGCTACGAGACCTCCGCTCTGCTCGCCTCGGCCTTCGCCCCCGCCACCAGCAGCCCGGCCAGTGACTCAGCTGGCGACTCAGATGGTGACTCGGTCACGGACACGCCTGTCGGGCTGGCGACCGGCGAGAACTGGCCCGACGCTCTCGTCGGGGCTGCGGCGATGGGGATCTTGGACGGGCCGTTGGTGCTGACCCCGACTGCGCACCTGGCCCCGGCCACCGCCGATGTGCTCGACCTGCTCAGCACCACACCCGGGCGCATCAGCACCCTGGTGGTGTTCGGCGGAACCAACCGCGTCTTCGAAGCGGCGCAGCGCGAGGCGGCGGCGTACATCAGCTGAATACCTGGCCCCGGAGCGTTGGGGTGAGCCGTCGCGCGTCGACGACCGGTTCGGGGTCAGCCTCGGGCTTTCAGCCCTTTCAAGCTTCCCGTCCTTTCGGGGCAAGGCGCGCAAGGCGCGCAAGGCGCGCAAGGCGGCTCACGCGGCTGGCGGTTCTCAGGGTTCTCAGGGTTCTCAGGGGTCAGGGAGCGTTCCTCGCCGGTTTGCGAGGTGACTGAGCGCTGGTCTCAGTGGCTGAGGGACGCGAACGGGTGGATGCCCTCTGGTGGGGGGCGCGCAGCGCTCGCGCTCTGGCGGGACCTGCCCTGTGAACCGACGGGGGAAGGCCAGGAGGGTTCAAGACCCCGGGGGTCTTGCGGGGGGTCTTGCGGGGGGTCTTGCCGACGTCCTACGGGTGGTGTTGCGGGGGGTCAGTGGAAGGCGCGGGCGAGGAGGGGGAGCGCCACGGTCATGGTGAGGGCGTTGAGGACCATCGCGGCGCTGGACCATCCACCGGTGACGGTGGACTCGGTCAAGGCTCTGGAGGTGCCGATGCCGTGGGAGGTGACCCCGAGGGCGAATCCCCGCGCGCGGGGGTCGCTGACGTGGGCTCGGTCCAGCAGCCAGGGGCCGATGGTGGCTCCGAGGATGCCGGAGATGAGGGTGAGGACGACGGCGAGGGTGGTGTTGGCGCCGATGCTCTCCCCTAGCGTCAACGCGACCGGCGTCGTCACCGATCGGGGCAAGGTGGTGAGCACGAGGGCGTCATCGGCACCGAAGGCAGTGAGGGCGGCCACCGTGATGGCCAGGCTCACGGCACCGGTGAGCAGGAGGGTCACCGCGACGGCGAGTCGGTCGCTGAGCAGGGCAGGGGCGGAGTGCAGCAGCGGCAGGGCCAGCGCCACGGTCGCCGGTCCCAGCAGCAGGGCCAGGATGGAGACGGAGGAGAGGTACTCCTGGTAGCTGATCCCGAGCACGTCGAGGACGACGGAGACGGCGATCATGGTGACCAGTACCGGGCTGAGCAGGGCGGGTCGGCCCAGGCGGTGGTGCAGCTGGCTGGCGGCGAGGTAGGCAGCCAGGGTCAACGCCAGCCCGAATCCTGGCGTGTGGCTCAGCGTGTCGATCAGCGTGGGGCCCAGCGTCTGGATCGATGCGTGACTCAGCGCGCTCACGGGCGGGGCCTGCGCTGGAGCAGCTTCTGCAAGACGACGCCGGCGATCACGAGCGCGCCGGTGAAGGACCCGAGAACGGCGAGGGCTAGCGGTGCGGCTGCGTCCAGGATCGTCGGCACCTGGGTCAGCACCGCCACCCCGGGCGGTACGAACAGCAGCTGCAGGTGCTTCAGGAGGGGATCGGCTGCGGGTTGGACCCGGCGCACGAGCTTCGGGGACCAAGCGCCGAGGGCCAGCAGCAGCACCAGGCCCACGACGGCGGCGGGCACGGGTAGCTGCGTGAGGTCGACCAGCAGCGTGCCGAGGAGTTGGAAGCCGATGAGGAGGGTCAGGGCGCTGAGCACCGCTGGAACGTGCGGGGCCCCGCCACTGGCTGGTTCAGGAGTCGCCGGCTGAGGGGCAGCGGGCTCGGGGGCAGGGGGCTCGGAAGTGGAGGGTCCGGTATCGGCGTTCACGTCGGTACCTGGTCCGGCGGGAGTGCGGCGCGGGCAGCACCGCCCAGGCCCAGGCCCACGCTCTGGGCTGGCGTCGATGTCTGGTCGGTCTGGCCCAGCGGGGGCGGGGACAGCACCGATCCAGGCCGTGTCCCCGGGCTGACGGTGCTGCTGGCGGTGCTGCTGGCGGCGCTGGGACTGGTGGCGCTGGGACTGGTGGCGCTGGGACTGGTGGCGCTGGGACTGGTGGCGCTGGGACTGGTGGCGCTGGGACTGGCGGCGCTGGTGCGACCCACCATCACAGTTGTCCCGGGTGGGTCTGGGCCGGTCGGGGTGGTGCTACCTCCTGGCTCTGCTCGCGACTCTGCTTCTGGTCTACGGCAGGCGGGTCGGCGGGCAGGTCGGCGGGCAGGTCGGCGGGCAGGTTGAGGTGTTCGCGGATGAGGCGGTTGACCTCGTCGGCGTTCTCCCAGCTGGCCAGGTGCGCGCCGGGGACGGTGACCAGGTGAGCGGTGGGCACGGCGTCGCAGATCTGGTGCAGGTGCTCTGGTGGTGTCGTGCGGTCTTGCGCACCGGGGATGGCCAGGACTTGTGAGTGCAGGTGCGGCAGGCGGGGGCGTAGGTCCATCGCGGCGATCGCTTCGCAGCACCCGGCGTACCCTTCCGGGTCGGTCGCGGCGATCATGTCGATCATCCGCTGGACGTCGTCGGGGTGGGCTTGGGCGTAGGCGGCGGTGAACCACCGGCTGACGACGTCAGCAGCGATTACCCCCGGTCCCTGCGCTCGCACCCGGGCCGCCCGCTCCTGCCAGGCGGAGGCGGGGCCGAGGTGGGCTGAGGTGCACAGCAGCACGAGGCGGGGGAAGCGGTGCGGGGCGCGCAACGCGCAGTTGATCGCGATCATGCCGCCGATGGACAACCCGACCATGGTGACGTCCTCGACGCCTTCGCGGTCCAAGACGGCGAGGACGTCGTCGGTGAGGTCATCGAGGTCGTAGGGCCCCGGAGTCGACGGTGAGGCGCCGTGACCGCGGTGCTCGATGCGCAGGACGTCGACGTCGGGAGTCAGCGCCGCGATCTGCGGCTGCCACATCGTGGCGTCGGAGCCGAGGGAGCCGGCCAGCAGCACGACACCTCGCGCGGTGCCCGGACAGCGGTTCCAGATCGCGTGCGCGGCGATAGGACTGGCGATGGGACTCACCGTGTCTCCTTCGCTTCTTGCCGTGCCTCTCGCTGTGCTTCCTGCAGTCCTTCCCACAGGGCGCTCGCGGTGCCGCTCAGGCTGCTCCTCACGGTGCTCTTCACGGCGCCTCCGTGACGATGTGCACGACTTCGTGCGCGCTGAGTCGCTCCACTCGGAAGGACACCCAGTCACCCTCGACGGTGTAGGTGAGGTCGCCGGCGTCGACGAGCCCACGCACCGAGCGCACCTGCTCCCCGGGGGTGGTGAGCTGCACGCTGAGGTCGATGGGCCCGTAGGGCACGATCTGCGCCTGACGCCCGGGCACGGTGGAGGTGTAGAGCAGGTTGCCCAGGTGCAGGACGTAGCCGCCGGCTTGGCGGTAGAGGTTGGTGTTGACCGGGGCGGGGGACTGCACCCGCAGCGGATTGCGTCCCTCCAGCGCCCACTGCAGGCAGCCGGCGAGGACGCGGGCGTGGTCGGGTTGCTCTTCTCGGTGCGCGCAGCGGTCGAGGTCGGCGGGCAGGTACACCACACGCGCACCCCCGGGCCGCTCGTGAACCAGCAGTGCGGGAATGTCGGTGCGCGGGGTACGCATCCAGCTGGTCTCAGGCGGGAAGATGGGGAACTCCGGCACATAGGTCATCAGCACCTGCACCCCGGGGGCGGCGGTGACCACGGGCAGGTACCCGCCGAAGGAGATGGTGTCGGTGTCCCCGAGTCCGCCCAGGATGGGGTGCCGCCCCGCCCTCACCTCGTGTGCTGCCTCGGGTGCTGTCTCGTCTGCTGCCTCGGGTGCTGCCTCGTCAGTAGCCGCGTGCGCTTGATCTTCAAGGCGCAGGTAGCTGTGCCGGTCCCAGATCTCGATGGAAGGCGTCGGGGGCAGGACACTTCCTCGCTGCGCTGCGGTGCGGTGGGCCCCGAGCAGGTCGGCCAGGGCGAAGTCCTCGCGCTCGCGGCCGTGCTCGTCCAGGGCGCTGGTCGCTCCGGTGGCGATGATCGATCCGCCGGCGTCGACAAAGGCGCGGACCGCCTCGCACTGGGCTTCGCTCATCACCGCCAGGTCGGGCAGGACGAGGACGTCGACGTCGGCGTGGGCGATGCGGTCGACGTGGATCGGGGTGAAGGGGATGTTCTCGGTGACCAGCACCCGCGTCAGCCCGGCGTAGGGGGCGATGACGGTGTTGGGGCCGTCCTCGCGTCCGTGCAGGTCGAAGTTGGGTTGGGACCAGACGACGCCGACGCTGGTGATGGGGGTCCGTTCGGTGAGCACGTCCTGGTGGGCGCTGTGCCAGCTGAAGAGGTCGACGGCGTTGTCGTACTGGCGTCGGTCTTCGTGGACGGAGCCGATGTGGTGCCACCACGGTGAGGCGCCGCCGGCCCAGCCTTCGCTCATCCACAGCTCCACTTCGGCACGCGGCATGCTGGAGAGCCGGAAGGCGGGGTAGCCCATGTCGTAGAAGGCGGTGCACTCGAAGACGGGCTTGTCCCAGCCCAGGACGTCGTGCAGTCGCTTGACGACTTCGGCGTTCTGCTCGAAGCCTTCGTCGCCGTGGCGGCGTTGGTGGTCCAGCAGGATGACGGGGGTGCGCTGGGCCAGGGCGGCGCTGTCCTGGAAGACGGCGGCGTTGTGCGCGATCTGGCCGTGCAGCATCCCCAGCCACAGGCAGTCCGGACCGCCTGCGCCTCGGGTCACCGCGTTGTTCTGCTCCCACAGCTGCGTGCGGCGGGCGTAGTTCCAGTCGATCCAGGCGAGGTAGTCGGGGTCGTCCCAGTCGGTGCGGACCGGCAGGGTACGCCCGGTGGCCGCACCGAAGCGGCGCACGCAGTTGGCGCAGTAGCAGATCTTGGCGCGGTCGATGCCGGCCCAGCCGTTGTCGGCGAAGGCGTCGGGGGCGTAGCGGGCGATGACTTCGCGGAAGACGTCGGGGATGAACTGGTCGTAGTAGTCGCTGCTGACGCAGGTCGCGTACTTGTCCCCACGCCGGTAGGGCTGCTGCTGATCGTCGACGCAGAACCACTCCGGGTGGGCGCGGTAGACGTCCTCATCGCCGCGGTTGGAGTCCATGCGGGCGATGACGGCCAGCCCATCGGCGCGGGCTGCGGCCAGCACCTCACCGAAGAGGTCGCGCTCGGCGATGCCGGGGGCGAGCTTGTGACCTTCGATCTGGGAGGGGTAGTAGGCGGCGATGCCCCCGCAGTTGACGAAGATCCCGTCGATGCCGGTGCGTCGCCACTGCTGGCGCCAGAAGTCGACGTCGAGGCGGGCGGGGTCGGCTTCGACGAGGTTGGTCTGGCCCAGTCGCCGGGCGCGGCGGTACCAAGGCTGGGTGCTTTGTGCACCCATGTCCTGGGGGTCGGTGGCCGGCGTGCCTGCGGTGGTCGCGGCGGTGGTCGCGGCGCCGGTCGCGGTGGTGGTGGGTGTGGTGGTCATTTGATCCCCGTGGTCGCGATGCCCTGGACGATGTACTTCTGGGTGAAGAAGAAGAAAAGAGCGATGGGGATCAGGGACAGCACCGACATCGCCAGCAGGGGTCCCAGACCGCTTCCGGATTCGGTGCTCACCAGTGAGTTCAGTCCCAGCGGCAGGGTGTACTGGGCGGGGTCGGTGAGGTAGATGAGGGGGGAGAAGAAGTCGTTCCAGTTCCAGATGAAGGTGAAGATGGTGGTGGTGATCAGCGCGGGGCGCATCAGGGGCAGGATGATGGAGAAGAAGGTGCGGAAGACCCCGGCGCCGTCGATCGCGGCTGCTTCGTCGAGCTCGCGGGGTACCCCGCGCAGGAACTGGACCATGAGGAAGACGAAGAAGGAGTCGGTGGCCAGGATCTTGGGCAGGATGAGTGGCCAGTAGGTCCCCACCAGCCCCACGGAGGCGAATTCCACGTACTGCGGGATGGCCACGACGTGGTAGGGGAGCATGATGCCCGCCAGCATGAGGGCGAAAGCGACGTTCTTGAACTTGAAGTCCAGGCGGGCGAAGGCGTAGGCCGCCAGCGAGCAGGACACCAGGTTGCCGATGACGCAGCCGATGACGACGATCAGCGAGTTGACGATGTAGACGGGGATGCCGCCGCCTACCCCGGACGCCCAGCCGATGCGGTAGTTCTCCCACGTGATCGAGGTGGGGATGATCGAGAACGACGTCATGATGTCGCTCTCGGGGGTGATGGAGCTCTTCAGCATCCACAGCACCGGGTAGAGCATGGCGATGGAGCCGATGAGGAGGGCGACGTGCTTGAGGGTGGAGTGGCGCCGCCCGCTGCGCCGGCGCAGCTCAGGTCCGCGGGTGTCGGTTCGGCTCTTGGTGAGTGTGGGACTAGTCATTGTAGAACACCCAGTACTTCGAGAAGAGGAAGTTGAGGCCGGTGAAGATCGCGATGATGAGCAGCAGGATCCAGCCCATCGCCGAGGCGTAACCCATGTCGAAGCGCGTGAACCCTTGGATGTAGAGGTAGAGCGTGTAGAACATCGTCGAGTCCGCCGGCCCGCCCGTGCCCCGGCTGATGACGTAGGCCGGGGTGAAGGCCTGGAAGGCCTGGATGAGCTGCAGCACGAGGTTGAAGAAGATGATGGGGGTGAGCAGGGGGACGGTGACGTGGCGGAACTGCTTGAACCGCCCGGCCCCGTCCAGGCCCGCCTGCTCGTACAGTTCGGCCGGGATCTGGCGCAGGCCGGCCATGAAGATGACCATGGGTGAGCCGAAGGTCCACACGTGCAGCAGCACGATGGTGCCCAGGCTGGTGTCGGGGTTGCCGATCCAGTTGGGCAGGTCGGAGAAGCCCAAGCCGCGCAGCACCTGGTTGACGCCGCCGTCGTAGCCGAAGACCGTGTACCACAGCAGGCCGACGCCCACGCTGCCCCCGATGAGGGAGGGCAGGTAGAAGACCGAGCGGTAGAAGTTCAAGCCCCGGATGCCTTTGTCGAGGAAGACGGCCAGGGCGAGGGCGAAAGCCAGCTGCAGGGGGACGGACACCGCGACGTAGACGCCGGTGACGGCGAGGGAGGTGTAGAAGCGTGGGTCGGCGGTGAACAGCTGCCGGTAGTTGCTGAGACCGGTCCAGACGGCCGGTTCCAGGAGGTTGTAGTTGGTGAAGGACAGGTACAGCGAGGCGATCAGGGGGCCGGCGGTGATGAAGACGAACCCCAGGATCCAGGGCAGCAGGAACAGGAAGGCGGACCGGCCGGAGCGGCGCCGCCGGGGGGTGCGCGGGGGCGCCTTGGTGGCCGCGGTGGGGGCGGCGGGTACCGCGAGGCGGGCGTCAGCCACGGGGCACCTCACCTCGACCGGGCACCGTTGCCGGGCTGGCCACCGCCATGACGAGCAGCGGGGCCACCGGCATCGCGGGTACGCACCCGGCGGGCAGTGAGGGCGCCGGGAGCGTCAGGGCGGTCTCGAGGGTGGTCTCGAGGGCGAGCTCGGGGGCGAGGTGTGGTGCGTTGTCGAGCACGGGGACCTCCTGTCGGTTCGGTCGGGTGACTCAGCCCTTGTCCAGGGCCGCCTGCAAGGTGGCGATGCCTTCCTGCACGGCGGCGTCGATGGCGACGCCACCGTTGAAGATGTCGTCGCCGGCCTTCTCGACCAGCGTCTGCCAGTTGGCACCGCCCACGGGGGGCTCGGGCCGGGCCCGCATGGGCTGCTCGTCGATGCGGTCGGTCATCTCGAGGATCTTCATCGCCGTGGGGTCTGCGGCCGCCTTGATCGCGGCGACGATCTCGGGGTTGGAGGGGATGCCGGAGGCGAGGCCGACCACATCGGCGTTGGAGGGGTCGTTGAGGGAGAAGTTGATGAATTGCCCCGCCAGCTCGGGACTGGTGGTGTTCGCCCCGCTGCACAGGCGGGTGTAGTACTTGAACTGGTAGTCCGGGGCCGCGCCGGCGGCGACGGGCGACTTCACCAGCTGCAGCTCGTTCTCCCCGGAGAAGGAGGCGTTGTCCTGGAACTGGTTCAGCTGGACGAGGTAGAGGGCGGTCTTGCCGCCGGTCTGGGTCCACTGGGTCTTGCCGGCTGAGATCTGGGTGGGCATCACCCCTCCGGCGTCGGTGGCTTTCTGCCACCAGGCAAACCAGCTGCCCAGGACGTCGACGTCGAAGCCAATCTTCCCGTCGGGGGTGAACACCTCAGCACCCTGCTGACGGATCCAGAGGTGGGCGTGCTGGTAGAAGGTGGACTGGTTCGCGATGCCCCAGTTGCCTTCTCCCTTGGCCCGGGCGTAGTCGGCGGCGAGGGTGGACAGGTCGTCCCAGGTCCAGCTCTCGTCATCGGGCAGATCCTGGATACCGACCGCGGCCATCGCTGTCGTGTCCACCTGGGTGCAGGTGCTGTACTGGCTGTAGACGGGGCCGTACTGCTTGCCGCCCAGCTTCCAGGACTCCACCACCTGCGGGTCGAAGGCGGAGTAGTCGATGGTTCCCTCCGGCAGGGTGCCCAGGTCGTAGAGAGCCCCACGGGTGGCGTAGGTGAGGGCGAGGTTCGCCGGCATCCAGAGGACGTCGGGGAGGTTCTTGCCCGCGGCCTGGACGGAGAGCCGGTCGCCGTACCCGCTGTACTCCGAAGGTTCGACCTTCACCGTGCCGCCGTCGAAGCCACCGGCGAACTCGGTGAAGATCTTCTGCCGGCTGTCGTTGCCCCACCAGGCGAAACGAATGGTTCCCTCCGGTGAGCCTTGACCGGTCTGCTGGGGGCTGACCCCGCAGGCGGCCAGACCCAGCGTGGTGGCGGTGGCGGCGCCCAGACCGAGCAGGTGTCGGCGTGTGAGCGGCCCCTGGAGCGTCGGCTGCGGGGCGGGGACGTGGGCGGGGGCAGGGCCAGAGGCGGGGGCGGGGTCGGGCGTGGATGTGGAGGTGGGGCTGTGGGTGTTCACTACAACTCCTTCGTCGTGAGTGGGCGCCGGTCCGTGCGTGAGGTATGCATCCAGTGGATGCACGAGGGGGTGGACCCTGGATGGGCGTTCAGGCGACGGCAAGGGCCGAGGGTTCCACGAGGCTGGGGTAGGCGGCGAGGGTGAGGAACTCGACGTAGTCGGCGTCGACGGCGACCTTCTCGAACAACTCCCGCGCCGGTGCCGCGCTGGGGGACTGCGAGCGTGCCTGCTGCTCGTCGAGGAGTCGGTTGACCAGGTCAGCGGTGACGGTCTCCCCGTCGGCCATCTGCACGCTGTTGTGGATCCACTGCCACACCTGGGAGCGGGCGATCTCCGCCGTGGCGGCGTCCTCCATCAGGTTGTCGATGGCGACGGCCCCGGTCCCCTCCAGCCACGCCTCGAGGTAACGCACCCCGACGGAGATGTTGCTGAGCAGACCGTCGCGGGTGACCTCTCCGGGAGTGTCGGCCACGGCGAGCAGATCGGCGGCGGTGATGGAGACGTCGGGAATGACTGCCTTCTGGTTCGGCTGGGAGCCGAGAAGAGCGCTGAACTCCTCACGGCAGATGGCGACCAGATCCGGGTGGGCGACCCACGAGCCGTCGAAGCCGTCGCCGGCCTCGCGGTGCTTGTCCGCGCGGACCTTCTCCAGCGCTGCGTTGTTGACCTCGGGGTCGCGACGGTTGGGGATGAAGGCGGACATCCCCCCGATCGCGTGGGCACCGCGGCGGTGGCAGGTACGCACCAGCAGACGGGTGTAGGCGCGCATGAACGGGACGGTCATGGTCACGGTGTTGCGGTCGGGCAGCACCCAGTCCGCGCCGCGGGAGCGGTAGTACTTGATGAGGCTGAACATGTAGTCCCAGCGCCCGGCGTTCAAGCCCGCCGCGTGATCGCGCAGCTCGTAGAGGATCTCCTCCATCTGGAACGCTGCGGGCAGCGTCTCGATCAGAACGGTGGCCCGGATGGTCCCCTGGGGAATGCCGAGGGCGTCCTGGGCCAGGACGAAGGCCCGGTTCCACAGTCGAGCCTCCTCCCCGCTCTCCAGCTTGGGCAGGTAGAAGTAGGGCCCGCTGCCCTGCTGGAGGAGGGCTTCGGCGTTGGCGGCGAAGTAGATGGCGAAGTCGAAGAAGGCACCGGCGACAGGGTCCTCCCCGACGCGGACGTGGGCCTCGTCCAGGTGCAGGCCGCGGGGGCGGACCACGATGGTCGCGACGTCCTGGGCGAGCTCGTAGCGCCGTCCGGCGTCGGTGGTGAAGTCGACCTGACGGCGGATGGCGTCGTAGAGGTTGACCTGACCGTCGACGACGTTGCGCCAGGTCGGGGTGATGGCGTCTTCGAAGTCGGCCAGCCAGACCTTCGCTCCGGAGTTCAGCGCGTTGACGGTCATCCGCCGGTCGGTCGGACCGGTGATCTCCACGCGGCGATCGTCGAGGCCGGGGGCCGCTGGGGCGACCGTCCACGACGCTTCACGCACCGAGGCAGTGGCGGGGTCGAAGTCGAAGTCCTCGCCGGCGGTGATGCGTTCGGCGCGCCGTTTGCGTTCAGCGAGCAGGCGCTGACGCTCGTCTTCGAGCTCGGTGTGCAGGAGCTCCAGGAGGGCCTGGGCGCGAGGGGTGAGGACGGTCTCGTCTTCTGCGCTACGCGATCCGTTGATGTCCAGGGTCATGAGATCTCCTCGATGGGGTGTCGTGCGGAGCAGACGTCGTGGTGTGCCGGCACCTCGCCGGTGCTGAGTCCAGCGCGTCCAGCGCGTCCAGCGGGTTCAGCGAGTCCGAAGGTGACGGATGGGGGTAGAACGACCACTCCTCTGCGGAGCGGTGGGTCAGGTGGTGGCAGGGGAGACGGCGCGTACGGCTTCCTGCGTGAAGCGCTCGGTGAGGCGTACGCCCCAGCCGGGTCCGGTGGGGAGGCTGACGTGACCGTCGATGACCTCGAGTGCCGGTTCGTAGACGTCGCGCGCCCAGGCGACGTCTTCGGCGCTCCACTCCTGGGCCTGTCCGCAGGCCGGCATCGCGGCCGCCAGGTGCAGGGTGAAGACTTCGAGCAGGGAGTGGTTGGCGCAGTGCGGTGTGCAGGGGACGCCGAACACGTCGGCCATGGCCGCGACCTCCCGCGCCCGTCCTACACCGCCCAGGTAGCCGATGTCGGGTTGGACGATGTCGAGGAAGCCGTGCTGGAGGATGCGGGCGAACTGCTCGAGGGAGGTGTCCTGTTCGCCGCCGGCGATGGGGATGTCCAGGGCTTGGGCGACGGATCCGGTCTGCTCGATCTGCGGGTAGGGGCACGGTTCCTCGAAGTGGAAGTAGCCGTGCTCTTCGAGCATTCGCCCGACGCGGACCGCCTCCGCGGCGGAGTACCCGCCGTTGGCGTCGGCCCGGATGGAGAGCTCGTCGCCGAGGCCGTCACGCATGCTCTTAATGAGCTGTTCCGTGCGTCCGGGCCACTGGTCGACGTCGGCGCCCATCGGGGTTCCGATGCGGATCTTGACGCCGGTGAACCCGTCGCGCTCGATGAGGGCTTGCAGGTGGGCGAGCTCCTCCTGCGGCCCGCGGTCGCGGACCATGCTTGAGAGGTAGACGGGGACGCGGGTCCTCACTGTCCCGCCGAGCAGCTGGTGCACCGGGCGAGCGGAGAGCTGGCCCAGCAGGTCCCAGACGGCGGTCTCGACGCCGGCCACGGCCCGGTTGAAGAAGCTTCCGAGGAACTTGTAGTGCTCGCGGAAGCACTGGCGGGTCACGGCTTCCACGTCAGCGGGGTCAGTGCCTAGGAAGGACGGGGCGACCATCGCGTGCAGGACCTGCTCGGTGCACTCGACCTGGTAGGGCGCTGCCTGCCCGATGCCCACGGCGCCGTCGGCGGTGGTGACGCGGACAGCGAGGACTGGGCCCCGGCGCAGGGTCTCGATCCGGTCGATCGCAGTCATCGGCTGTCTCCCTCGACACACCACTTCCGGGATGCGGACTACTTCATCCGCGATGCGGAGTCTTCCAGTGATCGAGTGACAACGTCAAGGGTGTGACCCTCGATTTCGAGAGATTGCTTCCGTATGCTGGAAGCATGTTGACGCCGCCGTCCGACGCGACTCCTGTCCCTGCCAGTCGTGGGGATGGCGGCGTGCAATCGGTGGAGCGGGCCTTCACCGTGCTGTCACTGCTCGCCGACCATGGCGGTCAGCTCTCCCTCAGCGAAGTCGCCGATCTCTCGGGGTTGCCGCTGCCGACGGCCCACCGCCTGCTGAAGACCATGGCGAGCAGTGGCCACGTCAGCCGGCTGCCCGACCGGCGCTATGGTCTGGGCCCACGCCTCATCGGCCTGGGACAGAAAGCGACTTCGCTGCTGCACCTGTGGGCCCTGCCTCACCTGACCCGTCTCGTCGACGTCGTGGGGGAGACGGCGAACCTCGCCGTCCTCGACGGAAGTCACGTCGTCTACGTCGCCCAGGTGCCTTCCCGGCACAACATGCGGATGTTCACCGAGGTCGGACGACGGGTCAGCCCGCACTGCACGGGAGTGGGTAAAGCCATGCTCGCCGCGCTGGACCCCGAGCAGGCGGACCGGGTGATCAACTCTCTCGACTTCACCGCCCAGACGCCCCACACCATCGTGACCCCCGACGCCCTCAGGTCCGCCCTCGACGGTGTGCGCCAACAGGGCTACGCGATCGACGACGGTGAGCAGGAGATCGGCGTCCGGTGCCTGGCGGTGGCCTTCCAGGTCGGGCCCTCCATCGCCGCCTGCTCGGTCTCGGGTCCCGCCGCTCGCCTCACCGACGAGACCGTGCGTGCCGCGGCACCCGCCGTCGCCGAGTGCGCCCAAGCCGTCGCCGCCGCGATGGAAAAGAACCGGGCCGACCAGCAGGGGTGATCCAGGCACCACCCTCATCCCGCCCTCACTGCGCGGACAGCCCACCGATCGGTGCCCCGCAGCTCCTGCGGCCCCAGGCCCAGCGGCGCCTTTCGCTACCTCGGCGCAAGCGGTGACGGGTGCCCGGGCCACGACGGGCCACGGGGGGCACGAGATCGCTGCGCGCTGGAGCGTGTCTGAGTACAGCGACCGCATCCTGTACACCCGCGCGGACGGCAGCCCACGGCAACCAGACGTACCTGAAAGACAGCACCCGCATCTCACGGTCCAGCTGATGGGCACGAGCATCAGCGGGGACTGAGCGAGCCGTATTGGCGGGTCGTGTGGAGCTGTTCGCCAGAGGTGGCGACCTGAGCTCTCAATGCTCACCCACGACGACGGCCTTAGGGACGCACCACGTCATCGCCACCTACTTGGAGCCGATGTGCTCGTGTCCGAGCGCACCGAAATCGGACCCAGGATCCTCGGTCCCGCCGGTGAAGGCCCACGCGATCAGCTCCTGACCCCAGCTCCGCGGCCCGTGCGGTGACTTGGTCAGGACAACGACGACCCCATCGACACCACAGCCCGCCCGAGGATGTCGCCACCGTCCAAGCGTGAATAGGCTTCGTTGACGTCTTCCAAAGAGAACACGTCAGTGACAAGCGCGTCAGGATCGAACGAGCCACGGGCGGCAAGGTCGACCACCGCCGGCAGATCGGTACGTGTCCGGGCTCCGAAGGAACCCATGAGCGAGCGGCTGCGCCGGACGAAAGGGGTGATCTCGATGCCGACTTCCGCGTTCCCCGCTGCCAGTCCGACCGCAACCGCCCGGCCGCCGTCGGCCAGTACATCGACCGCCAGCCGCAGCGTGGCCGGACGGCCCAGAGCTTCGATCGCCACGTCCACTCCCCGGCCACCGGTCGCCGCTCGCACCGCAGCGTGCGCGTCTTCCTTCGCTGAGTTGACCGTGTGCGTAGCCCCTAGACGACGAGCCATCGCAAGCTTCTCGTCGTTGACGTCGACCGCTACCACCGTCGACGCCCCCGCCGCCGCGGCGAGTTGAACCATGGACATGCCTAGTCCACCCACTGCGACCACGGCAACCGTCGCGCCGGGTTGGACGCTGCCGGCGCGGTGGACGGCTCCGTACGCGGTCATCCCGGCACACCCCAGCACAGCGGCACTTGTCATCGACACTTCTGACGGGAGAACCGCCAAGGCACTCACCGGGCACACCGAGTACTCGGCGAGACCCGCCATCGAGTACATGGCCAGCGGTGACCCGTCCGTGCGCCTCAGGCGGGTTTCACCGTCGAACAAAGCGCCCTTCAACCGGTTCTGGGCGAAGAATTGCGGACACAGGTCATCGCGGCCTCGCTGACACTCATCGCACCGGGTGCACGGCATGATGAACCCCCCGACGACGGCGTCTCCAACTCGGAGGTTTTCGACGCCGTCACCGAGCTGCACGATGGTGCCGCTGATCTCGTGACCCAGCACCGCGGGGCGGGGGAACGCAATCTCGCCTTTGAGTACATGCAAGTCGGAGTGACAGACTCCGCACGCCGCAACACGGATCAGCGCTTCCCCGGCGCGGGGCGCAGGAACCGGAACCCGCTCAAGGACGAACTCAGCACTGTCGGGCGACAACACCGCCGCGAGCATCGTTTGATCTCCGCTTGGCTTCGACGTCGGCATCGACACGGTGAGCCCTTCTTCAGTTCAGGCCACCTGAGGTGGCGAGCGAGATTACTCCAGTTTGCGGCCGGCTAAGCACCCTGTCAATGATCAGCGGTCTGCACAACTCAGGAGAAGCTGAAGCGCGGGCGGGCCGACAGGCCCAT